>NZ_LUTP01000004.1 GCF_002111585.1 Lonsdalea iberica | reverse complement strand
TATACTATGCATTTCCGCTTGAAAGTCAAGACTTATCAGCTTGATTTTCTTTTAGTCTCGACAACGTTGTGTTGCTGTTGCCGGGTCAGTGGGAGCGCATTATAGGGAGTTATTTCGGGCTGACAAGTGCTAAATACAAAAACATTTTCAACCGTTCACAATTCACTCAAAAACCGAATAGAGTGGTAATTTTTCCAGCGAATCGAAGCCAAAGCGAGCTAATACTGGCTGCAGCATGACGACCTGCGGCGTGATGTTGAGGCAAAAGACTACATTTTTCTGAATAGACAACGCCGGCTGTTCCATATGTTGATTAAGCCACAACGCTCTTCGCGCAATCGCCGCCCCGGAATCCACCAGTCTAGTCCCGTCCGGCAGTACCTGCAGCAGTTCGTTCGACAGTAAAGGAAAATGAGTGCATCCCAATACAACGGTGTCTGGCGGTTCTGATAATTCTAGCCAGGGTTTTAATATGCGCAGCAACGCTTCAGTCGAAACACTCTCTCCTCGCAACTTAGCTTCACCCAGCTCCACCAGCTCCGATGATCCCAATAGCAAGATTTTGCAATCATTAGCAAAGCGCGCAATAAGTTCATGCGTGTAAGTGCGTTGCACCGTGCCACGAGTCGCCAGTAGCCCAACCACGCCGTTGCGAGTGAGCTTTGCTGCCGGCTTAACGGCAGGCACGACACCCACAACAGGAAAGGAGAAGCGTGCACGTAGGGCAGGAAGGGAAATAGTACTCGCTGTGTTGCAGGCAACAATAACCATAGAAAGTGGGTGCCGCTGCTGGACCGCTTCGACGATAGCGAGTACCCGTTGAATCACAAATTGTTCAGGTTTCTCGCCATAGGGGAATGCTTCATTATCGAAAGCGTAGATATAGTGCAAATCCGGTAACAACTTGCGAACTTCATCATAAACCGACAAACCGCCCACGCCGGAGTCAAGAATAAGTACGGTAGGGCGTTCGGAAATAGAAGGAACCGCTTCCGGCGAGATCGAACTCTCGCTCTGCCAATCGGTAGCCATAATCCCCTCTTCAGCTAAATAAACAGACCGCGATTTTACCATGAACCGGGTTGTTCGAGAGGAGGTAATCTGTCGCCAGGGCATATCGCGACAAACAGGCCGCCTCTCTATGACAAGGTTGGACATCCCTTCTGAATCCCCTACAATCGCCGCCAGTAAAGTCACCCCAAAGCTTTTAAACGAGAACACTATGACGCCAGAAATCCTACCCATCGAAAACTACGACGCTCAGCTAGAAGAAAAGCGCACACGTCTAGAGGCGATGATGGCACCATTTTCCGCTCCGAAACCCGCGGTATTCCGTTCTCCGGTTAGCCACTACCGTATGCGGGCCGAGTTCCGCATCTGGCACGAAGGTGACGACCTTTACCACATCATGTTCGATCAACAGACAAAACAGCGCATTCGGGTCGACAAGTTTCCCGCCGCTAGCGAGCTGATTAACGCACTCATGCCGCTATTGTTGGCAGCCATCCGTCCGCAGCCCGTGTTACGCCGCAAGCTATTCCAGATTGATTATCTTTCCACCGTGAGCGGTGAGATCGTCGTCTCGCTGCTGTACCATCGTCCGTTGGATGAGGAGTGGCAGCAACTGGCTCGCGAACTGCGCGATCAACTACGGGCTCAAGGCTTTAATCTGCAACTCATAGGGCGAGCGACCAAAACTAAAATCTGTCTCGATCGGGATTATGTGGATGAAGTCCTGCCTATTGGGGGTAAAGACATCATTTATCGCCAAGTGGAAAACAGTTTCACCCAGCCCAACGCCGCGACGAATGTACAGATGTTGGAATGGGCGCTGAACGTAACGGCCGGTTCGAAAGGGGACTTGCTGGAGCTTTACTGCGGCAATGGCAACTTCTCGTTAGCGTTGGCGCGTAACTTCGACAACGTATTGGCGACCGAGATAGCCAAGCCATCAGTGGCTGCCGCGCAATACAACATTACCGCTAACCAGATTGATAATGTGCAGATTATTCGCATGGCGGCAGAAGAGTTCACCCAGGCCATGCGCGGAGTTCGCCAATTCAATCGGCTCAAGGGTATCGATCTTAGCAGCTATCGCTGCGAAACCATTTTTGTAGACCCGCCGCGCAGCGGTTTGGATGACGATACGGTACGCCTGGTGCAGGAATACCCACGCATTATGTACATATCCTGCAACCCGGAAACCTTGTGCGCCAATCTGGAAACCCTGAGCCAGACACACAAAATCACTCAACTCGCGCTGTTCGATCAGTTCCCCTACACCCATCACATGGAGTGCGGCGTTTTACTGGAAAAGTTAGCCTAACGCATCCGCCAGCCGGTTCTTCCGGCTGACTGCTCGCTCATTAAGAGGCACTGTCTTCGGACGACTGACGGCTACGCAGCTTGATAACCAACCACAAAGCCAGTGCCATGCAGAGGATAGATGGCAAGAAATTGGAGCCAATCTGTGGATACTCCACCCGAATGATCGCAGTGTAGAGCAGCAGGCCCAAGAGGAAGCAGCCTGCAACCAACTTTGGCAACCCAAGCGACATATCCAGGCGCCGATGACGTTGGCGTAGACAGTAAACCGACAGCGCCAACGTGATAAGCGGAAAAATGGAAAACGGAACAACCGCGCTAAACAAGGCAGCGAACGTGCCATTGACCGACAAACCGGCAATCACCGACAGCACCAAAGTCCCTTTCTCTGCATTTTTCTGTTTTGCCATGATGTTCCTCTGCGACTATGGAAGACTACGGCGGAGTAAACCCCTTACTCAGCTCTCTTCGATACCAGTAATACGCCCCTTTCGCAATCATCCGCAGTTGCAGCACCAGCCGTTCTTCCAGTTGGCTCCGTTGTTCAGCGCCGATATCCAGCGCTTCTGCGCCCGCGCTGAAAACAATCGTCACCATCGCTTCCGACTGCGCCTCGGCGAAACTGCGGGGGATATGATTTTCGACTTCAAGATAATCCGCCAATTCGGCAATAAAATGCTGAATTTCTCGAACAACGGCGGCACGAAATGCAGCGGAAGTACCGGAGCGTTCACGCAATAGAAGACGAAAAGCGTTCGGATTATTGCCAATGAATTCCATAAAGGTGGATACCGACGTCCTGATAACGCTGCCGCCGCTCTTGACGATACGCTGGCGGGCCTGTCGCATCAGTTGGCGGAGCATCAGACCGCTCTCATCCACCATTGTCAGACCGAGTTCATCAACATCACGGAAATGACGATAGAAAGAGGTGGGGGCTATTCCAGCCTCGCGGGCAACCTCGCGCAGGCTAAGGCTGGCAAAACTGCGCTCGGCGCTTAGTTGGCTGAATGCAGCTTCAATAAGAGAACGACGCGTCCGTTCTTTTTGTTGTGCTCTAACACCCGTAGTCTTGCTCAAAGTGATTTGCTCTCCTTACTTAGGGAGGCACTATAACAAACTTTACTCACTACAAAGTGCGTCAAAGTTTGTCCGTATAAAAAGTGACAATAGCGCTTTCTTCAGAAAAACGTCGTTGGTGATAAAGATGCCAATGTCGGCAAGCAGGCGACAATTTAGAGTCAGTAGACTGACAAAATCGCCCCTTTCAACGCCTCAACATCGACTGAGTTGACAATGCGTTAACGCCTCGCATGCTCAATCATTTCTAAAACACCGTTCGATGTTGTACTTACTCAGGCGCGAACCTCGACCCGCAAGAATTTCGCGCCTCTCAGATGGCCACGGCGCACGTTGAAGCGACACCGACCTCTCCGCAACTGAACACTTACACCGCCTGCTTGGCTTGGTTGTCCAAATACAGCTGCATGTGCTCGCGAATGGCATCGGCCAGCTGCTCGTACCGGCTGCGCAGCGGCGATCCTGGGCGGTAAACCAATGCGACCGTGCGCTTAGGCTCCGGTTTGTAACACTGAAGGTAGGATACGCCGTCACGCGTTCTTTCTTTGGGAACCGACAGAGAAGGCAACAGCGTAATTCCGCTACCCGCCGCCACCATGTTTCTCAGCGTCTCAAGACTGGTCGCCCGAAAATGCGTGTCTTCATCCGCCCCGGCCTGGAAGCAGAAGCCCATCGCCTGATCGCGCAGACAGTGGCCGTCTTCCAGCATCAGCAGCTTCTCTCCGGACAGATCCGACATTGCGACCCGCTCGCGGTTGGCCCATGGATGATCCTGATAAATCGCCAGCTTCATCGGTTCATCGAACAGGGGCACTTCGATAAAGGCTTCTGATTCTTTCACCATCGCAAGGATGGCGCAGTCCAGCTTGCCGCTATCCAACTGAGCGAGCAGCTGATGGGTCTGCGCTTCGTGCAAATACATTTCCAATTTGGGAAACGTTTTGTGTAGCATAGGGATGATGTGAGGAAGGAGATAAGGGCCGACGGTCGGAATCAGTCCGATATGCAGTGGACCAGACATGCTTTCACCCTGCTGGCTAGCCATCTCTTTCAGCACTTTGACTTCGCGCAGCACCGTTCTAGCCTGCTCGACTAACAGCAAACCTGCCTGTGTAAACAGCACTTTGCGGCTGGTGCGCTCCAACAACATCACGCCCAGCTCGTCTTCGAGCTTGCGAATCTGCCCGCTTAGAGTAGGTTGGCTAACGTGGCAAGAATCAGCGGCTCGGCGGAAATGCCGGTGCTCCGCTAACGCCACAAGATATTCTAAATCCCGGATGTTCATGCCTCAATTCTCCTCAAACACGATAGCCCATAACGATAGATAGGATAGCAATGAACGATTAGCCCTATCAACCTCTATGAGCAATAATACATCCAACTTAAGCAAGCAGCTTTCTGTTTGTACGCTACAGAACATGAATGTGAACTTATTCAACGCCTTCACCAGGGCAGAGAAGCTACAACAGGATTGTGGCAATCAGGATCAGTGAATTTCTGGCGGCCGGGGCTAATTCATGCGGGCTACCGGCACCTGATACTCACTAACGGTACAGAAACACGCCGATATCATCCTGAAAGCATACAAGTAAAAAGAAAGCCAACGATATTTTGGCGGGCCTCTGGCCCGCCTTTTTTTTTGCCTTCGATAAGAGCTATAGAGAAACCGTCGGGAGCTGCATACCTGAAGTCAGAAGGAGCGTGGCGGCATCCCTGTCAGTAGGAAAACCGATAAGGGAGCCGTCGCTACATGATGGCGCGACGACAATCAGGCCGCGATGGCGGGACGCACGCCCAGCGTATGGCAAATGGCATAGCTCAGCTCAGCGCGATTCAGGGTATAGAAATGGAAGTCTTTGACCCCTTCTCGTCGAAGGATTTTCACCATATCCATTGCGATGGAAGCCCCTACCATCTTGCGCGTTTCCGGATCGTGATCCAATCCGTCGAACATGGCCGTCATCCAGTTTGGTACGCGTACATTAGTCATCGTGGCGAAACGCTGGAGCTGTCGGAAGTTAGATACAGGTAAAATGCCCGGCACAATTTCTACGTCGATCCCCGTTGAGACACAGCGGTCGCGAAAACGTAGATAGCTTTCTACGTCGAAAAAGAACTGGGTGATGGCACGATTAGCGCCAGCATCGACTTTTCGTTTCAAATTAATCAAATCTGCCTGGGCGCTTTTGGCCTCGGGATGCACTTCGGGATAAGCCGCCACAGAAATGTCGAAGTCGCCGACTTCCTTCAGCAGCGTCACCAAATCCGCAGCATACAGCTCAGGTTTGCCGCCATCAGGGGGGAGATCGCCCCGCAGCGCGACGATGTGGCGGATACCGCTCTGCCAATAATCCTGTGCGATGGCTTTCAATTCATCACGACTTGCGTCAATGCAGGTCAGATGCGGTGCGGCATCGACGCCAATACGTTCCTTGATGGCTTTGATGATGCTATGCGTGCGATCGCGCTCTCCAGAGTTCGCGCCGTAAGTCACCGACACGAACTTAGGTTTCAGGCTGCTTAAACGGTCAATTGAACTCCACAGCGTCTCTTCCATCTCACTGGTGCGAGGGGGGAAAAATTCGAAAGAAACATTAATGTGCCCCTGCAATTCCGCCAGGCTCTGATTCAGCGCCTCCTGATGATTCGCGTGGAAAAAACTCATATCCTTACCTCAATTAGCCGTTGTCATTGCCACCATGCAAACGTCTATACGTTTAGACGTCTATATAAAAATGGCCGATTCGGTATGAGGAGTCAACGCTTTGAGAGCTGATGTTTATTCATGCAATATGAGCAAGATTCATGTTGTTTTTATATAGATACAATGTGTTGATTCTAGGAATAAAAAAACCCGAAGCAGCGTGCTTCGGGCAGGATTGTAACGAGGCGATTTTTCGCGGCAGTATCGCCTATAACTTCACAATCAGAGGAGTTGCGCCAGCCGGTTAAGATCGGATTGGATAGCCCCTGAGGTCACATCACGACCGGCACCCGGTCCTCGGATCACCAGCGGATTATCACGATACCAGCGGCTCTCAATAGCGAAGACATTGTCGCACGGCAGCAATGCGGCCAGAGGATGGTCTGGGCGGACGGCCTCGACCCCGACGCGCGCCTTACCGCTGGCGTCGAAGCGTGCCACATAGCGCAGCACCAATCCCATTTCATTGGCGGCTTCCAGCCGCTGGAGCATTTGATCGTTCAGTGACTCGCCATCCTCGAAGAACTGGTCGACGGAGCCCTGTTCACAGCCTGCGGGCACCAGCGATTCGACACGCACCTGCGACGGTTCGATCTCATGGCCGGCTTCGCGCGCCAGTATCACGAGCTTACGCATCACGTCCTGACCCGACAGATCATCGCGCGGGTCCGGTTCAGTCAAGCCTTGCTGCCATGCCTGATCCACCAGTTCGGTGAACGGCACCGTGCCGTCGAACTGCAAAAACAGCCAAGACAGCGTGCCGGAAAAGATACCGCTGATGGCCAGGATACTGTCCCCGCTTTCACACAGGTCGCGGACCGCATAGTTCACCGGCAGTCCGGCGCCGACGGTGGCGTTATATAACCAATGGCCGCCAGTTTTCGCGAACGCATCGCGGATTTGACGATAATTATCGCCGCCGGAAGCCCCCGCCTGTTTATTCGCGCTGATGACATGAAAACCATAGCTGGCGAAATCCAGATAAAGATCGGCTACCGCGCCGCTGGCGGTCACATCCAACACGACTAAATCATCATAAGGATTAGTGCGCATCCACAGGAACAGCTCGTCTTCATCACGCTCTTGCGCTTCGTCGTCGAAATACGCCAGCACACGTCCCGCATCCAGGCCGTCGTGATTAAGCAAGCTACGGCGGCTGTCGACGACGCCAGCCAGAACAAATTCAAATCCGGTACGTGCGGAAAGATGGGCCTGCTCGCGAGCGAACAGCTCCAGCCAGCGGGAACCAATGTTTCCTTTACCGAACAGCACCAATCCGATGCGTTTCTCGGCTCGGAACAGAGAGTGGTGCAGACCACGAACCAGATGCTCGGTCGGTCCGACGCGCAGCACTGCCGCCAGACTGATGCTATCGTCCGATTCACAGACGAATTCGACCGGCTGGTCTTTTAGCTGCTGATAGAAGCGGTGGCTATGAAGCGGGTTATTGCCGACGCCAGCCCCCACCACCGCGACGATCGCCAGACCCTCGCGCAGTTTAAGCTGGATCGGCAGCGCCGACTGTTCCAGCAGCGACCAGGCGCTGTCGACCACTTCCGAGGTATAACAAAACTGCAGCAAGTTACGGTCAGGATGGATGCCCGTCGCCAAGGCTTTAATCTGCGCGCGCTGAAGCAGCTGTCCGGCGTCTTGCTGCACACGTTGGAAATCATGTCCATCGCGCACCGTCACCTCAATCAGACAAACATCATCATGACTGGTAACGATTTTTGCGCCGGTTCCGGAGGCCAATACACGCTCAATACGCGTCGAACCTTGCTCGGGTTGATAACTGCACCGCAGCTCAAGATTGGTATCGCTGCCGGACACCGGCTGCAACGTGCGAGTGTGCAGGACCGGAGCAGCCAAACGCGCCAGCTCGCTGGCTTCGTCCAGCCTCAGCAGCGGCAGCAGGCAGGCATCTTTGACTTTGCGCGGATCCGCACTGAACACCCCGGCGACATCACTCCAGATCGTGACGCGCTCAACATCCGCCAGCGCGCCAATCTGCGTGGCCGAATAGTCGCTACCGTTTCTTCCCAGCAAGACCGTTTCACCCGCTTCGTTGCGGCTGATAAAACCGGTGATCACCAGGCGCTGATTGGCATGCTGTGTGAGCTGCTGCTGCAACAGCGGCCAAGAGCGGCCTTCATCAACCTGCGGCAACGCGGAGCGCTCCGCGCAGAGAAACGTGCGCGCATCCAGCCAGGAGGCATCGATGTCTAACTGATTGAGTACGGCGGCCATGAGTCGCGCAGACCAGATTTCGCCATGCCCGACAACCTCGGCGTACGCCGCTTCAGTGATTTTGCCGTCGAGCAGCGCCGCCAGACGCTCAAGGTCATGAATAAACGCTGAAGTCAGCCGCTCGGCTGCGGCCTCCGGCAACAGCCCCGCAATAAGATCGCTTTGATAGCGGCGCAGCGCCTGCTGCACCTGATGCGCGGAAATACGGTCGGTTTGACTCAGCTTTAGCCAGCTAATCAGCTGGTTAGTGGTGCCACCCGCCGCCGACACGACCATCAGGTCACCGGGACGGCTGTATTCGGCCATAATACCGGCGACGCGCTGATAGCATTTCACATCAGCCAGACTGCTGCCGCCAAATTTATGCAGTTGCCGGCCTGTGGCGGCACCCGCTATCCCTAAAGCACTCATCGTTACCTCTTTGCTACTGCCTGAAATGCCTGTTTCAAATCGGCGACCAGATCGTCGCCGTCTTCAATGCCGACGGAAACTCGCAGCAGCGTCTCGGAGATCCCTGCTGCAGCGCGTGCTTCCGGGGCCATTCCGGCATGAGTCATGGTGGCGGCGTGGGAAATCAGGCTTTCAACGCCCCCCAACGACTCCGCCAGCGTAAATAGCTCCAGCGAGGACAGGAAACGGCGCAATGTCTCTTCATCACCGTCCAGCTCAAAGCTCAGCATAGCCCCAAAACCCGACTGCTGGCGACGCGCGATGTCATGCCCAGCGTTTTCCGGTAAAGAGGGATGGTACAGTTTTTTCACCAGCGGCTGCTGCTGAAGGAATTCCACGATCTGTAAGGCGTTCTTCTGCGCCGCAGTCATACGGGGGCCCAACGTCCGCAGACCGCGCAGCAGCAGATAGCTGTCAAACGCCGCGCCGGTCACGCCGATGTTGTTGGCCCACCAGGCCAATTCAGTCACGAGCTCAGGGTCGCGCGCAATGACCGTTCCCGCGACCACATCCGAGTGACCATTGAGATACTTGGTGCAGGAGTGCACCACCAGGTCGGCGCCCAGGCTCAGTGGATTTTGCAACGCCGGGCTCAGAAACGTGTTGTCCACCACACTGACCGCGCCCGCCTCACGCGCCGCCTGACAGATGGCGGCGATATCGACCACGCGCAGCAGCGGGTTGCTGGGGCTTTCGACCAGCACCAAACGCGGTTTCTCCGCCAGTGCGGTCTTCAGCTCCGCCTCGTTGCCCTGATCGACGAATTTCACCCGGAACGCGCCACGTTGGCTCAGGCTGTCGAACAGACGATAGCTGCCGCCGTAGCAGTCATGGGGAGCCACCAGGAGATCGCCCGGACGCAGAAAAACGGTGCAGACCAGCAAGATCGCCGACATTCCGCTGTTTGTCATCACCGCTCCCGCTCCGCCTTCCAGCTCGGCAAGCGCACGTTGCACAACATCGCGTGTCGGATTACCGCGCCGGGAATAGTCGTGTTCACGAGGCTGATTAAAACCGGCGAAGTTATAAGTGCTGGAAAGATGAATGGGGGGAACGACGCAACCGTACTGCTCGTCGTTATTCAACCCGCTGCGAACTGAGATAGTGGCCTGTTTGCGCGTCATCGGTGATGATTCCTGACTGGTAGCTGAATGAAGAGACTCAAGAGTAAACGCAGTCAACATGGACGTCAATACATCTAGACTTCTAAACTTCTTTGCGTATAGATTGAGCATCCCTATAATAATCGCTAGAATTAAGGCAATTTATGGCAGTGACTGTCCTCATTACGATAATTTTTAAGGTATCTCATGGCTAAGTGGAATGGCGAATACGTAAGCCCATACGCTGAACACGGCAAGAAAAGTGAACAGGTCAAGAAGATCACAGTTTCCATCCCGTTGAAAGTATTAAAGATTTTAACTGATGAACGCACCCGTCGTCAGGTAAACAACTTGCGTCACGCCACCAACAGCGAATTGCTCTGCGAAGCGTTTCTCCATGCCTTTACCGGCCAACCGTTACCGAATGATGAAGACTTGCGTAAAGAACGCAGCGATGAAATCCCCGAGGTGGCCAAACAGATCATGCGGGAAATGGGTATCAACCCGGATACCTGGGAATACTGAGTGATGCCGTGACCGGTATCCAGAAACGACAAAGGCACCCGAGGGTGCCTTTGTTATGCGCGGAAGAAAATCCGCGGCAAAAACCGTGAAGCAAATTACTTCTTGCTGCCCGGGATGCTGAAACGCTTGTTGAAGCGATCAACACGACCACCAGTGTCAACAACACGCTGTTTGCCAGTGTAGAACGGGTGGCAAGCGGAGCATACGTCCAGGCTCAGGTCGTGACCCGCAGTAGAACGGGTTTTGATGACGTTACCGCAAGAGCAAGATGCAGTAATTTCGTTGTAATTCGGATGGATACCTTCTTTCATGGGAAACCTCTGATTAAGGCCGTGTCGCTATCCAGCCCTATTCCGCCAGACACCACACGAGGTTGAAGTTGAATTCGTTTTATCTTTATACACGCGGTATAAAGGCGGCGAATCATACAGAAATTAACCAGCCGTTGCAATCACCCCCACACAGAACCTGCCGCACCATGTACACTATCGCCCGGATGGTTTTCCGCACAATCGCATTGTGTCCGGTTCGACTCGCCATCCATGCTGTATAAAGAGTTTTCCTTACGTTTCGGACGGAGATGCCATGCCTGTCGTTCAGGTTGCCCTGCCCGTGCCACTGGCGCGGACTTTTGATTATCTGCTGCCCTCGGGATCTCTCCCCCCGGCCCCCGGCATGCGGGTACGCGTGCCGTTCGGCAACCGCAGAATGATTGGCATTGTCACTGCCCTCAGCGACAACAGCGCGCTGCCGCTGACTCAACTCAAACCGCTGCAGGACGTGTTGGATCCGGAGCCCTTATTTCCCGCCAGCCTGTGGCGAATCCTGATGTGGGCCGTGGAGTATTACCACTATCCCATCGGCGAAGTGCTGTTTCATGCGCTGCCGACGCTGCTGCGTCAGGGTAAACCCGCGCATGCGGCGCCGTTGTGGCAGTGGTTCGCCACCGAACAAGGGCGTGAAACCCCGCTGCCGACGCTGAAGCGCGCGCCCAAACAGCAGCAGGCGCTGGCCGCTTTACTGCAAGGGCCGCTTTATCGCCATCAGGTCAGCGACGCCCAATTGACCGAAGCCGCGCTGCAGGCGTTACGCGCCAAAGGGTTGTGCGACCTCAGGCCGCTATCGCAAACGCCGCGCGATTGGCGGACGGATTTCAGCGTCAGCGGCGAGCGCCTGCGGCTCAATACCGAACAGGCGACCGCCGTCGGCGCAATACGCAGCGAAGACCAGCATTTTTCCGCGTGGCTGCTGGCGGGCATTACCGGTTCCGGCAAGACGGAGGTCTATCTCAGCGTGTTGGAAAACATCCTGGCGCAGGGAAAACAGGCACTGGTGCTGGTACCGGAAATCGGACTCACACCGCAAACCATCGCTCGATTCAGAGATCGCTTCAACGCGCCGGTAGACGCGTTGCATTCCGGCTTGAACGACAGTGAACGTCTGGCCGTATGGCTGAGGGCGAAAAACGGGGAAGCCGCCATCGTAATCGGCACACGTTCCGCCCTATTCACGCCTTTCGCTCGACTGGGCCTCATCGTCATCGATGAAGAGCACGACAACTCGTATAAACAGCAGGAGGGTTGGCGCTACAACGCCCGCGATCTGGCCGTGTTCCGCGCCCGGGAAGAGAATATCCCTATCGTCATGGGTTCCGCGACTCCGGCGCTGGAAACGCTGTATAACGTTCAAATCGGCAAATATCGGCAGTTACGCCTCAGCAAACGCGCCGGTAACGCCCGGCTCGCACAGCAAAATATCCTCGACCTGAAAGGACTGCCGCTGAACACCGGTCTCTCGCAACCGCTGATCGCACGGATACGCCACCACGTTCGGGATGGAAATCAGGTCATTCTGTTTCTCAATCGACGCGGCTTTGCGCCGGTGGTGATGTGTCATGAATGCGGCTGGATCGCCGAATGTCCGCGCTGCGACCACTATTACACGCTGCATCAGCATCAGCAGATGCTGCGTTGCCACCACTGCGACAGCCAGCGGCCGGTGCCGCAGCAATGCCCGGACTGTGGTTCGACCAATATGATGCCGGTGGGACTGGGCACCGAACAGCTCGAACAGGCGTTGCCGGCCCTCTTTCCCGACACACCGATTACCCGTATCGATCGCGACACCACCAGCCGCAAGGGAGCGCTGGAACAACAGTTGGCGCAGGTGCGTCAGGGCGGCGCCCGCATTTTAATCGGGACCCAGATGTTGGCCAAAGGCCACCATTTTCCCGATGTAACCTTGGTGGCGTTGCTGGACGTGGACAGCTCTCTGTTTTCCGCCGACTTCCGAGCCGCGGAACGGTTCGCCCAGCTTTACACCCAGGTCTCCGGCCGCGCCGGCCGAGCGGGAAAAGCCGGCGAAGTGGTACTGCAAACCCATCACCCCGAACATCCGCTGTTGCAAACGCTGTTGCAGCAAGGCTACGACGCTTTCGCGGCTCAAACGCTGAAGGAGCGCCAAAGCGTGGCGCTGCCGCCGTTCACCAATCACGTGCTGTTTCGCGCTGACGATCATGACAACCAGCAAGCCAGCCAATTCCTTTACCAACTGCGTAATCTGCTGGAAGCCAGCCCGTTGCGCGACGAAAACCTTTGGGTACTGGGTCCGGTGCCCGCTTTACAGCCCAAACGCGCTGGGCGGTTTCGCTGGCAATTGCTGCTTCAACATCCCTCCCGCGCTCGGCTACAGCATCTGCTGCGGACGTCCCTGAGCCTCGTCGATACCTTGCCGCAGTCGCGTAAAGTCAAATGGGTGTTAGACGTCGACCCGACGGACGGATGACGCTGTCTTCCTGTTGATTACACTAAGATTTTGCGAACCAAGGCGAAAAATGCGCTCTTGACGCTGTTCAACGTATGATAAATCCACAACTATAATGCGTGATCTATTAATCCCTGCGCCGCAAGGCGCTATGCTGAACACGGTAAAAGTCTAACTGCGGCATAGAGGCGGTCCTGAGCGATCAGAGCCGAACAGACGCAGCAGCGGAAGCTGGCGTGAGGAGAATGAGCGTTGGAGAATAAAGGCACGGCTGCTGCAACAATGAAGGACGTGGCGGATAAGGCGGGCGTCTCAACCGCCACGGTATCCCGAGCCCTGATGGATCCGGAAAAGGTCTCTGCCTTGACCCGGCAGAAGGTTGAGGAAGCGGCCAAGGCCGTCGGCTATTCACAGTATGCGTCCGCTCGCTACGCCCGACGACACGAAACCCGAACGCTGTTAGCGATCGTCCCGGATATCAGCGATCCTTTTTTCAGCGAGGTCATCCATGGGATCGAAGAGACCGCCGCGTCTCGGGGCTATCTGGTATTGATCGGCGACTGCGCCTACCAGCGGCGACAAGACAGAGGGTTGTCCGATCCCAACGTCACCGCTCAGGTTGACGGTATAGTGCTGCTAGGGTCCGACTTACCGTTCGATGCAGGTAAGGCGGCACGGCGCAATCTGCCGCCGATGGTCATGGCGAATGAATTCGTTCCCAAACTGGAAATGCCGACGGTGCATATCGACAACCTGACCGCCGCATTCGACGCCGTGCACTATCTTCACGAGCTGGGCCATCAGCGCATTGCCTGTATTGCGGGCCCGGCGACACAGCCTCTCAGCGAGTATCGGCTGCAGGGCTATATCCAGGCGCTGCGACGGGGCGGTCTGACGGTGGATAACCACTATATCGTGCGAGGAGATTTCAGCTACGACACCGGCATTCGCGGGCTGGGCATTTTGATGTCACATCCCACCCCACCGACCGCGATTTTCTGTCATAGTGATACCATAGCGATGGGAGCGCTGGCGCAAGCTCATAATATGGGCCTGAACGTGCCGCGGGATCTATCGCTCATGGGATTTGATGATATTATCCAGGCCAGCTACTGCTTCCCCCCGCTCTCCACTGTGGCTCAACCCCGCTACGAAATCGGACGTGAGGCAACGCTGCTGCTGCTTGAACAGCTGCAGGGGCATTCCGTAACCCGGAGCTCACGCCTGCTGTCCAGTAAACTGGTCATTCGCGACAGTACCGCTCCACCGAATTTCGCGCATCACCGGCTTTCGGAATCACGGTGCTAGTCAAACATTTTAGGGTTCAGTAACATGACAACCTGTTACTTTTTTTACTTCGTAGTGAAACGATAGTGGCACAAAGAGACTATGTCGGGCGGGGGCGTTCAGGCACACGCCGGAAAAAGACATCCAGCCGGAAAAAAAAGGGTACCTCAGGCGCATCCAAGACCATGATTGCGCTAGCGGTTGCCGTATTGGTGACCTTCGCAGGCGGGCTGTATTTCATTGCCCACAACAAGCCGCAGGAGATACCGGTACTTCCTCATCATGCCGGCGGCAAGGGCAATGGGCTTCCGCCTAAACCCGAAGAACGCTGGCGTTACATCAAAGAGCTGGAAAATCGCCAGATTGGCGTAACGACACCGACGGAACCTTCCGCCGGCGGCGAAGTCCGCTCGGCCGGGGAGCTCACGGAAGAGCAGCGCCAACTGCTGGAGCAAATGCAGTCGGACATGCGCCGTCAGCCAACACAGCTGTCTGAAGTGCCGTACAACGATCAGACCCAGGTGCCGCGCTCTCAGGTGTTTATCAAGCCGCAGGCACCCGTCGCGCCGCTGACGCAGCAACCGAATCAGAATGTGCCGAAAACGGCTCCCGCGGCACCGAAAAATACCGCTCCCGCCAACACGGAAACGGCAAAGGCGCCGGTGGAAAAACCCGAGAAATCGCAACGCTGGATGATCCAGTGCGGCTCATTCAAGACGATGGCTCCTGCTGAATCCATCCGGGCGCAACTGGCATTTGCAGGCGTGGAAAGCCGTATTACCAGCAGCGGCGGCTGGAATCGCATCATACTGGGCCCCTACAGCAGCCGCGCCGCGGCGGACAAGATGTCCCAAAAACTAAAAGGTATGGGCAACAGCAGCTGTATTCCATTAGCCTCCGGGGGTTGAAAACCCCCGCCCCGTCCCCATTTCTAACTTCAACATGCCCCGCACGCTGCGGGGGCCTTTTTCTTTAGTAACGGGGATTAGCTCGTGACAACAATCGTAAGCGTACGCCGCAATGGCCAGGTCGTCATCGGCGGAGATGGTCAAGCCACCTTAGGCAACACCGTGATGAAAGGTAACGTGCGGAAGGTACGCCGTCTTTACAACGACCGTGTCATCGCGGGATTTGCGGGCGGCACCGCCGACGCCTTTACCCTGTTTGAACTGTTCGAACGTAAATTGGAGCTGCACCAGGGACACCTGGTCAAAGCCGCGGTGGAATTAGCCAAAGACTGGCGAACCGACCGCATGCTGCGCCGTCTGGAAGCGCTTCTGGCCGTGGCGGATGAGAACGCCTCGCTGATCATCACCGGCAACGGCGACGTCGTACAACCTGAAAACGATTTGATCGCTATCGGTTCCGGCGGCCCATATGCCCAGTCCTCCGCACGCGCACTGTTGGAAAATACCGACCTGAGCGCCAAGGAAATCGTCGAGAAATCACTCGGTATCGCCGGTGATATCTGCATCTACACCAATCAGTTCCACACGATTGAAGAATTAGCCTCCAAGGCGTAAGGATCTACTATGTCTGAAATGACCCCGCGCGAAATAGTCAGCGAGCTTGATAGCTATATCATCGGCCAGAACAAGGCGAAACGGGCCGTGGCAATCGCCCTGCGCAACCGCTGGCGCCGCATGCAACTGGACGAAGACCTTCGCCACGAGGTTACGCCAAAAAACATTCTGATGATTGGCCCGACCGGCGTAGGTAAAACCGAGATTGCCCGTCGTCTCGCCAAACTGGCCAATGCGCCGTTTATCAAGGTAGAAGCGACTAAATTCACCGAAGTCGGCTACGTCGGGAAAGAAGTGGACTCCATTATCCGCGATCTGACCGATGCCGCGCTGAAGATGGTGCGCCACCAGTCTCTGGAAAAGAACCGCGTTCGTGCCGAAGAACTGGCGGAAGAACGTATTCTGGACGCGCTGATCCCACCGGCCAAAAACAACTGGGGACAGTCCGAAGAAAATCAGGAACAGTCTCCTGCCCGTCAGGCTTTCCGTAAAAAACTGCGTGAAGGCCAACTGGACGATAAAGAAATCGAGATCGAACTGGCCGCCGCGCCGGTGGGCGTTGAAATCATGGCGCCTCCGGGTATGGAAGAGATGACCAATCAGCTTCAGTCCATGTTCCAGAACCTGGCCGGACAGAAGCAGAAAACCAGCAAGATCAAAATCAAAGATGCGTTCAAGCAGCTGGTGGAAGAAGAAGCCGCCAAGCTGGTGAACCCGGAAGAGCTAAAACAGCTCGCCATTGAATCTGTTGAGCAGCACGGCATCGTGTTCATCGACGAAATCGACAAAATCTGTAAGCGCGGCGAATCCTCCGGCCCGGATGTGTCCCGCGAAGGCGTGCAGCGCGACCTGTTGCCGCTGGTGGAAGGCTGCACCGTATCCACCAAGCACGGCATGGTGAAAACCGACCATATCCTGTTTATCGCCTCCGGCGCCTTCCAGGTAGCCAGCCCGTCGGATCTGATCCCCGAACTTCAGGGTCGTCTACCGATCCGCGTTGAGCTCCAGGCGTTGACCACGGAAGACTTCGAGCGCATCCTCACCGAGCCAAGCGCATCCCTGACGCAGCAGTACAAAGCGCTCATGGCGACAGAAGGCGTAGATGTGGAGTTCGTCCCAGACGGTATCCGGCGGATCGCGGAAGCGGCATGGCAGGTCAACGAACGTACCGAGAATATCGGCGCGCGTCGTTTGCATACCGTGTTGGAACGCCTGATCGAGGAAGTGTCCTACAACGCCAGTGAAATGGGCGGTCAGAATGTGACGATTGATGCGGATTACGTACGTGATCACCTGGATGAATTAGTAGCAGATGAAGATCTGAGCCGATTTATCTTATAATCCGTGCCAGCGGATCATCCTGACAACATATCAAGTGGGAGGCTATCGCCTCCCACTTGCGTTTTCGGCAACGACGTTAAGCATAATCTCCCAGAACTGAAGCGGATCATGACCTCATTGACACATAGCAGCAAAACTCAGGCCTGGCTCGACAGTTTGCGTCCCAAGACGCTGCCGTTGGCCTTTGCCTCCATCGTGACCGGCTCGGCAATCGCCGGTTGGCAAAGCAGTTTCAAACCGGGAGTCGCTTTGCTCGCTCTGCTGACGGCCGGTTTACTGCAGATTCTTTCCAACCTGGCCAACGACTACGGCGATGCGGTGAAAGGCAGCGATACCGAGACGCGTATCGGGCCGTTGCGCGGTATTCAGACCGGGGCCATCAGCCTAACCGAACTGCGCAATGCCCTGATCGTCACGGTGCTGCTGACCATTGTTTCCGGTCTTTCGCTGGTCGCGCTCGCCTGCGAAAAACCGGTGGATATCGTCGTCTTTCTCGGATTGGGTCTGATGGCGATTCTGGCCGCCATCACGTATACGGTGGGCAACCGCCCCTACGGCTACATCGGCTTAGGCGATATTTCGGTCCTGATTTTCTTTGGCTGGCTTAGCGTAGCAGGCTCCTATGTCCTGCAAACCGGTCATTTCGACAGTATCGTCATACTGCCCGCGACCGCCTGCGGTCTCTTAGCCACCGCGGTGCTGAATATCAACAACCTGCGCGATATCGACAACGATCGCTTGAGCGGAAAAAACACGCTGGCCGTCCGGCTCGGCGCACAGAAAGCCCGCCGCTATCACATGCTGCTGTTGATGCTGCGCCGCTGTGTCTGGGACTGTTCGCACTCATTTATCTGCAAAGTCTGGCCGGCTGGCTGTTTATTTTGTCGCTGCCGTTGCTGGTGAAACAGGGGTGCTACGTACTGCGTGAAACCACCGCGTTCAGCATGCGTCCCATGCTCGAAAAAACGGTCAAATGCGCGCTACTGACCAATATTTTGTTCGCAGCGGGCGTGATGCTCAGCTGACCCCATCGAGTTCAATGTCATCGCTGTTCCCTGATTACGGTCAAGGCGACAGGCGATGATTTTGCTAACCTTCGCCAGAAAGGGATATACTCAAATTCACGATCCCTGCGGCAACCAGGCGTTAATCCTATGAAATACGATACTTCCGAACTGTGTGATGTCTATCATGAAGAGGTCAACGTCGTTGAACCTCTCTTCTCCAATTTTGGTGGACGTAGTTCATTTGGTGGTCAAATCACCACGGTGAAATGCTTTGAAGACAACGGGCTGCTTTATGAGCTGCTGGAAGAAAACGGCATTGGGCGCGTACTGCTGATCGACGGTGGTGGCTCGGTGCGCCGGGCGCTGATCAATGCCGAACTGGCAAGATTGGCGACGCAAAATGAGTGGGAAGGCATTGTGGTCTATGGCGCGGTGCGTCAGGTCGACGATTTGGCTGAGCTGGATATCGGCATTCAAGCCATGGCGGCCACGCCGGCTGGCGCTGAAGGCGAAGGCATCGGCGAAACGGATATCCGCGTCAATTTTGGCGGCGTCACCTTCTTCTCCGGCGACCACCTGTATGCCGACAACACCGGTATCATCCTCTCCGAAGATCCGCTGGACCTGGAGTAACCGGATGAAAAGGGCGTGAACTCGCCCTTTTCCGTCTCTTTGTCACTTACTCTCTTACTGTACTTCTTCCATCTTGCCCAGCAGCGCCTGCAGACGTTCCTGCCATGAGCTCTGAGCTTCACGCAATTGTTCGTTCTCGCGCATCAGCGCATCACGATTGCCTGCCACACTCTGAACTTCCTGCGACAGCGCATTATTCTTTTCTTTCAGCTCTTCAATTTCCATCTGCAACAGCGTAATGGTGTCAATCGCCTGCTGAACTTTCGACTCCAGCTTCTCAAACACTTCAAATGACATAACTTCTAACCCCTTTTTCACGCAAGGCATACGCCGTTAACGCTGATTTATTACGAATTCTCACACCGTACTGGCGTATTCATAGCGTTGGCGCACTAGCCGCAATGCGGACGGCCGGTCTGCGCCGACTCCGTTACGCCCCCAGGGCGCAACACGCTCGGAAGATTGTAAGTAGCCAGCCGGAAACTGTCTAGCGCCCATCCTCCACAATCGCGAGTGTGTCATTTTTTCCCGATCGGGCTATCGGCAGAAACCGAAAAAACCCGCCGGAGAGCGGAAAATGTTAATCACGTTATGCCGCTTTTTAACCGTTTTCAGCGGCAAATCGTTTCGCGGTCACAGGAAATAAGCGAATACGCTCATTTTTTTGACGCACAACACACATTTCACTAGCGATATTTTTCTCTTTCGCTCATTAACGATAAATTAACATCAAAGGAACATTTGACCTGCACACATCCCCCTTGTTTCACATGCGTGTCGTTGGCCACGGTACTGTGAAGCAAACAGTGAAAGGTCGAACGCCGCAGGAGTCTCATCCTGCATTTACTTATCACGCCCTACGTTAAAAACAGGAAATGTGTATGAGTCAATCGCGAATATCTACATTAAAGGGGCAGTGCATTGCCGAATTTCTGGGCACGGGCCTGCTGATCTTTTTCGGCGTTGGCTGCGTCGCCGCCTTGAAGCTGGCCGGTGCAAGCTTTGGACAATGGGAAATCAGCATCATCTGGGGCCTTGGCGTCGCCATGGCGATCTACCTCACGGCCGCAATTTCCGGCGCTCACCTCAACCCCGCAGTGACCATTGCGCTGTGGCTATTCGCCTGCTTTGATGGGCGCAAGGCCGTCCCCTATATCCTTGCGCAAATCGCTGGCGCCTTCTGCGCCGCCGCACTGGTTTACGCCCTGTACTACAATCTGTTCTACGCGACCGAGCAGGCGCAGGGGATCGTGCGCGGCAGCGTGGAAAGCCTGAGCCTGGCCAGTATTTTTTCGACGTATCCCAATCCGCAGATCTCCGTTCCCCAAGCCTTTCTCGTGGAAACGGTGATCACCGCCATACTGATGTGCCTGATCCTGGCGCTTACCGACGACGGCAACGGCATTCCGCGCGGCCCGCTGGCCCCTTTACTCATCGGCATCCTCATCGCCGTGATAGGCGCCTCAATGGGGCCGCTGACCGGGTTTGCCCTGAATCCGGCGCGTGACTTCGGTCCTAAACTGTTTGCCTACTTCGCGGGCTGGGGCAAAGTCGCCTTCACCGGGGGCCGGGATGTTCCCTACTTCTTGGTTCCCATTCTGGGCCCAATTGTCGGTGCGAGTTTAGGCGCCTTCGGCTATCGGAAACTCATCGGCCGCAACCTACCCTGCGATGTCTGCCCCACCGATGACGCCAGCGCAGCGCCTGGCGAAACCCGCAACGTGTCTTCCCGATAAAGGACCACTTCTATGACTCAGGAAAAGAAATACATTGTTGCCCTTGACCAGGGGACCACCAGCTCCCGCGCCGTCGTGCTGGACCACGATGCCAATATCGTCAGCGTTTCCCAGCGCGAGTTCGCACAAATTTATCCGAGGCGGGCTGGGTGGAACACGATCCGATGGAGATCTGGGCGTCCCAAAGCGCCACACTGGTCGAGGCCCTCGCCAAAGCGGGGATCAGTACGGACGAAGTCGCCGGCATCGGCATTACCAACCAGCGGGAAACCGCCATTGTCTGGGAAAAAGACACCGGCAAACCGATTTACAACGCCATTGTGTGGCAGTGCCGCCGCTCCGCCGAGATCTGCGAGCAGCTGAAAAAGGCCGGTCTGGAAGAGACCATCCGCGACCTCACCGGTCTGGTCATCGACCCCTATTTCTCCGGCACCAAGGTCAAATGGATTCTGGACCATGTGGAAGGCTCTCGCGAAAGAGCGCGGCGCGGTGAACTGTTATTCGGCACCGTCGATACGTGGCTAATCTGGAAAATGACGCAGGGCCGCGTGCACGTTACGGACTACACCAATGCCTCGCGTACCATGATGTTCAACATCCACACGCTGGACTGGGACGACCAGCTGCTTGATGCGCTGGATGTTCCCCGCGCCATGCTGCCGAGCGTGCATTCGTCGTCTGAGATCTACGGAAAAACCAATATCGGGGGCAAAGGCGGCACGCGAATCCCCATCGCGGGCATCGCGGGCGACCAGCAGGCGGCGTTGTATGGTCAGCTGTGCGTCAGCCCCGGCATGGCGAAAAATACCTACGGCACCGGCTGCTTCCTGCTGATGAATACCGGTACGGAAGCGGTGAAATCCGAACATGGCCTACTGACTACCATCGCCTGCGGCGCGCGCGGCGAAGTTAACTATGCGCTCGAAGGCGCAGTCTTCATGGGCGGCGCGTCCATACAGTGGCTGCGCGATGAGCTGAAAATTATCGGCGACGCGACGGACTCCGAATACTTCGCCGGCAAGGTGAACGACACCAACGGTGTTTACGTCGTCCCCGCTTTTACCGGGCTGGGCGCGCCCTACTGGGACCCCTACGCCCGCGGCGCCATCTTCGGGCTGACGCGCGGCGTCAACGTCAACCACATCATCCGCGCCACACTGGAGTCTATTGCCTATCAAACACGTGATGTGCTGGATGCCATGCAGGCCGATGCGGGAACGCATCTGCATTCTCTGCGGGTCGACGGCGGCGCGGTCGCCAATAACTTCCTGATGCAGTTCCAATCCGACATTCTAGGAACGCGCGTAGAGCGCCCCGTGATCCGCGAAGTCACCGCGCTGGGGGCCGCCTTCCTCGCCGGTTTGGCGACCGGATTCTGGAACGATCTGGATGAGGTCAAAACCAAAACCGCGATCGAACGGGAATTTCGTCCCGGCATTGAAACCGTGGAGCGCAATTATCGCTATCGCGGCTGGCAGAAAGCCGTGGCGCGCGTACGTGCGTGGGAGGACCACGATGACTAAATCGTCCGCAGCTTAAATCCTTCGCAATATTGATCGGGCGCATCTGCCGCGCCCATTTTCTCCCCGCCGCTTTATCGCCCGTTCCTACCCCTGTGATAATATTGCCGCACTTATTCTTGCCAGAAATAACGGACAGATATCCATGAAACGTGAATTAGCCATCGAGTTTTCCCGCGTCACCGAGGCAGCGGCGCTGGCCGGTTACAAATGGCTGGGGCGCGGCGATAAAAACGCGGCGGACAACGCGGCGGTTCAAGCCATGCGCATTATGCTGAATCAGGTCGACATTGACGGTCAGATCGTCATCGGCGAAGGTGAAATCGACGAAGCTCCCATGCTGTACATCGGCGAAGCGGTAGGAACCGGTCAGGGGGATGCAGTGGATATCGCCGTCGACCCGATCGAGGGCACCCGCATGACGGCGATGGGCCAGGCCAACGCGCTCGCCGTATTAGCCGTCGCGGAGAAAGGGGCGTTCCTGCACGCGCCGGACATGTACATGGAAAAACTGATTGTCGGTCCTCAGGCCAAAGGCGCGATCGATCTGAATCGTCCGCTGGAAGAAAATCTGCGCGCGGTCGCGAAAAAACTGAACAAACCGCTGCATGAATTGACGGTCACCACGCTGGCCAAGCCCCGTCATGACGCCATCATTGCCGACATGCAGCGCCTGGGCGTGAAGGTCTTCGCCATCCCGGATGGAGATGTAGCTGCGTCTATCCTCACCTGTATGCCGGACAGCGAAGTCGATGTGCTGTACGGCATCGGCGGGGCGCCGGAAGGCGTGATCTCCGCGGCGGTGATCCGCGCGCTGGACGGCGACATGCAGGGTCGCCTGCTCGCACGCCACGAAGTGAAAGGCGATAACGAAGAAAACCGCCGTATCGGCGAGCAGGAATTGGCACGCTGCCGCGAAATGGGTATCGAGGCCGGCAACGTACTGGCGCTGGGGGATATGGCCCGCAACGACAACGTCATCTTCTCCGCCACCGGTATCACCAAGGGCGACCTTCTGGAAGGCATCGCCCGTAGCGGCAATATGGCAACGACGGAAACGCTGTTGATCCGAGGCAAATCTCGCACCATTCGCCGGATCCGTTCGACCCACTACCTCGATCGCAAAGATCAGGCGCTACATGAATTTCTGTTATAAAACCTAAACTCACACTGTTTCACAGCTGTTAAAAGATCGCGTATCTTAGGAGCCGACATACATCGGCTCTGTATCGGAGAAGACCCTATGCACAGCCATGTTAATTTATTTTCAGAGCGGGATATCGTGCCTCTCGCGGCAGGCTGAAACAGGAGTATTCGATCTATGGCAGTATGGCTAACGGGAAAGGTGGTTGAGGTAGAAAATTGGACGGAAAGTCTGTTCAGCCTCCGGGTACGCGCCCCGGTCAATACATTCACCGCCGGGCAGTACGCCAAGCTGGCGCTGGATGTCGACGGGGAGCGAGTGCAACGCGCCTACTCTTACGTGAATGCGCCCAGCAACGATACGCTGGAGTTCTATTTAGTGGATGTGCCGGAAGGCAAGCTCAGCCCCCGTCTGCATCAGCTTAAAGACAACGACGAACTGCTTATCACACAGGAAGCCGCCGGCTTCTTCGTACTGGAAGAAGTGCCGCCCTGCGACACACTATGGATGCTGGCGACCGGCACGGCTATCGGTCCTTATCTCTCCATTTTGGAGGAAGGCCGCGACCTAGAACGCTTCCAGAACATCGTGTTGGTGCATGCCGCGCGCTTCGCCCGCGATCTGAGCTATTTGCCGCTCATGCAACAGCTGCAACAGCGCTACAACGGCAAGCTGCATATTCAAACGGTCGTGAGTCGTGAAGAGTCAGCCGGTTCACTCACCGGACGCGTTCCGGCGTTGATCGCCAGCGGCGCGCTGGAAGCCGCGGTCGGCCTGCCGATGGATGCCGCGACCAGCCATGTGATGGTGTGCGGCAATCCGCAGATGGTGCGGGATACGCAGCAACTGCTGAAAGACGAACGACAGATGACCAAACATCTGCGCCGTCGCCCCGGTAACATTACGGCGGAAAACTACTGGTAAAGATCAGGAGCGGAGCCGCAACGGCTCCGGCTCTGAGCCAAATCGGTTAGCGCCCGGCGTTCCCGCGAAAGAACCGCAGTCCAACAGCATCATGATGCCAATCAACGCAGGAATGAACCTCCCCAGCCCCCATTGTCCGAGCGACGACAGCATATACCAGTTGCCGCTGCCCAATAGCCACGCCAACACGAGCAACAATGCCCACCACCCGCTCTTGTTGCGGTCATGCAGTCGTTTTATCAGTACCGCAGAGGTGGGCCACATCAACGCCACTAGCGCGAAGGCGGCAGTCTGAGTCGGCAACCAGTTCTGCCCCGCCAATGCGAAGAGCGCAATTGTCAGCACCACCCAGGTCACCATCCACAGCCAAAATTCCCGCCGCCCAAGACGGCCACGAAAAGAAAAACACCACTGTTGCACTGTCATCTCAAGCCTATTCTGATAGCTGTTTTCTGGCGACGAGTTTACCTTAATGAACGATTTCTCTCGTATTTTTTACGCGAATTTTGACAATCCCTAACTAATACCGCTTTAATCACAAGGCCGCTTTACGGCATAACGGCTACTGCGACGACATTAACGAACACGCTATGAAAAAATCTCTACTTATCCTTTGCTTGCTCACCGCCGGAATACATCAGGCCAGCGCCGTCAGGGCAGACGCGCTGTTTCAGCACAAAGGTCCTGCTGCGCCCTATCTGCTGGCCGGCTCGCCGACGTTCGACATGACTATCGTCCAGTTTCGCACTCGTTATAACCTCAGCAATCCGACGCTGCCAATGGGGGAATACCGGGTCGTAGATACCAATGAGGACGCCCCCATGCTGACCCGCGCCGCCAGCAAGATCAGCGATATGCTGTACTCCTCTACCGCACTTGAGAAAGGCACGGGCAAGATCAAAACGCTGCAAATTACCTTACTACCGGGCTTGAAAGATCCTGACGAAGCGGGCCGACGCAAACAGGCGCAGGAGTACATGGCCGCGCTGCTGCGGGTATTTGTTCCCTCGTTGACGCGTGAACAAAGCCTGAGAAAAGTCGACACGCTACTGGCGCAAGGTAAGGGTCATCCCTTCTTCCAACAGGAGGAGGGAGCGCTGCGATATGTGGTGGCAGATGGGGGCGAAAAAGGGCTAACGTTCGCGGTTGAACCGATTAAGCTCACGCTGGCAGAATATTGATCAAAGCCGTTATTAGGCACGAAAAACAGAGCCACGAGGTCTTTTCATCTTTATACTGTCGTCAGGTTACACTGCCGAGCGGCAGTGACGTATTGATTAACTTGCTATCCGTCTGGAGGAAAAAAGATGCGACACCCCTTAGTCATGGGCAACTGGAAGTTGAACGGTAGCACCCACATGGTTCACGAACTGATTGCCGGCCTGCGTAACGAACTGTCCGCAGTCGCGGGCTGTGACGTAGCAATCGCTCCGCCAGCTGTTTACCTGGGTCAGGCTAAACACGAACTGTCTGGCAGCCGTATTGCCCTGGGCGCGCAGAACGTTGATGTAAACCTTTCCGGCGCATTCACCGGCGAAACCTCTGCCGACATGCTGAAAGACATCGGCGCTAAATACATCATCATCGGTCACTCAGAACGCCGCACCTATCACAAAGAAAGCGATGAATTCGTTGCTAAAAAATTCGGCGTACTGAAAGAAGCCGGTCTGACTCCGGTTCTGTGCATCGGCGAAACTGAAGCAGAAAACGAAGCGGGTCAGACTGAAAGCGTTTGTGCTCGTCAGTTGGATGCCGTTCTGAACACGCTGGGCGCCAAAGCTTTTGAAAATGCCGTTATCGCCTACGAACCTATCTGGGCTATCGGTACTGGCAAATCCGCCACTCCGGCGCAGGCGCAGGCTATCCACAAATTCATCCGTAGCCACATCGCTAAACAGGATGCCGCGGTAGCAGAACAGGTCATCATCCAGTACGGCGGTTCCGTTAACGCGTCCAACGCAGCTGAACTCTTCACTCAGCCGGATATCGATGGCGCGCTGGTTGGCGGCGCTTCACTGAAAGCAGACGCTTTTGCCGTGATCGTAAAAGCCGCAGCAGAAGCCAAAGGCGCGTAACGCCCAACGGTCTTTTGTTATCGGTATGAAAACGGCTCCTTCTTGGAGCCGTTTTTTTATGGGTGACATTATTCCGCGCGCGCGGACGGGATCTGCTGAGTGATGCAGTGGATATTTCCTCCGCCCAGCAAGATTTCACGCGCGGGCACGCCGCTGATCAGGTGATCAGGGAACATTTGCTGCAATAATGCGTGCGCCTGACGGTCCGTACGTTTATCCAGCAACGGATAAATCACCTGACGATTGCTGATGAGAAAGTTGACGTAAGACCCCGCCAGACGAGAACCGGCGATACGCTCAATCGCTTCCCCGTCGACGTCGACCCCCTCCGCTTCAGCCTGGGTCATGAAAAGCGGACCCGGCGCAGGCAATTTCCAGATTTTCAGATGTCGACCGTGTGCATCACGCGCCTTAGAGAGCACCTGATACGCCGCCATGGAGCGAGCATATTGGGGATCGTTTTCATCTTCGGTCCAATGCAGCGCAACCTCGCCGGGACGCACGAAGCAGCACATGTTGTCGATATGCCCGTCCGTCTCATCGTTGTAAACGCCGGACTCCAGCCAGATAAAGGCCGATACACCCAAATAATCCGTCAGCAATTGCTCGATCTGCGCCTTGTCCAAATGCGGATTGCGGTTGGGATTGAGCAGACACTCCACCGTGGTCAGTAGCGTACCTTCGCCGTCGGTATGGATAGAACCGCCTTCCAGCACCAGTGGCGCGACATAGCGAGCGTCGTGGTGGTGGGCCAGCACCTGCTGCGCGACCTGTTCATCTTGGCGCCAGTCCGTATACAAACCGCCCAGCTCTCCGCCCCAGGCGTTGAACTGCCAGTCGACGCCGCGGCGTTCTCCCGCGGGATTAAGCACCATCGTCGGCCCGGTGTCGCGCATCCAGGCATCGTCGCTCTCAATCTCAACCAGCGTGACGCTGGCGGGCATGATACTCCGCGCACGCGCCATCTCCGCCGCCGGGACGCCCATGAAGACCGGCGTGGTCTGAGCAATCGTCGCCGCAACGGTGGAGAAAGTCTGCTGCGCAGGGATAATGTCCTCTACCGAGCGCCAGTTGTCGCGGCGATACGGCCACAGCATCCAGACCGCTTCCTGCGGAGCCCATTCAGCGGGCATAGCGAAACCGTCCTGAAACGGGGTGGTCAGCTGTGACATGATTTATCTCCAGGTTTTGCCGTCGGAAGTGCCGATCACGCCATACATCTCCGGGCGGCGGTCGCGGAACAGGCCCCAGGTTGCACGCATCTGTGCGATCTCCTGCAGGTCGAAACTGTGCACCAGCACCGCTTCGTCGGTACGGCTGGCCTGCTGCACCAGCGCGCCGGTCGGATCGGCGATGAAGGAAGAGCCGTAGAACGTCATTTCCAGCCCGTCGATATACTTGCTGGCTTCCGTTCCGATACGGTTGGAGGCGACCACCGGTACCAGGTTGGCGGCGGCATGACCCTGTTGTACACGCGTCCAGTGAGGCTGGCTGTCCCAGTCTGGGAAAGCAGGCTCAGAGCCGATGGCCGTCGGGTAGAAGATGATCTCTGCGCCCATCAGCGCCAGACTACGGGCGGTTTCCGGGAACCACTGATCCCAGCAGATGCCCACGCCAACCTTGGCGTATCGGGTCTGCCACACTTTGAAGCCGGTATCGCCGGGAATGAAGAACTGCTTTTCCTGATAGGCCGGGCCGTTGGGGATGTGCGTTTTACGATAAACGTCCAGCACGCTGCCGTCCGCATCGATCATGACCAACGAATTGTAGTAGGCGTTATTGGCACGCTCGAAGAAACTCAGCGGCAACACCACTTCGAGCTCGGCGGCCAGCGCGGAGAAATGTTTGATTAGCGGGCTGTTGTCGAGGCTCTGCGCCAACGCGTAATGTTCAGGATTCTGGTCGATGCAGAAATAAGGCGCGGCGAACAGTTCCTGGATCAGAATGATTTGCGCGCCCTGTGCGTGCGCCTGCCGCACCAGTTTTTCCGCATTGTCGATATTTCTGGGCAGGTCCCAGGTGCAGGCCATCTGCGTGGCGGCAACAGTCACTTTTGTCATGCGAAACCTCGATAATTTCTGCGATTATGCTCTTGCTGAACCGCCGGAAAAGGCGAATTCAATCAGCGCCAATAAAAGTTTAGGTCAACCTATCACCCTGTGCCTGCGGATGACAGCCAAAAGAAATCCCGCCCCCTGAGGGACGGGATTTCATACACCCTGCACAACGGGCCGACTACCAATCAGAACAGTTTTTTCGCCGTTTCCAGCCAGTCGCCCTTGAATGGACGTTTCATGTTCTCGATAGCGTCGATAATATCATGGTGAACCATTTTTTCATTCTGGATCCCAACGCAACGGCCGCCGTATCCCTGCAGCAGCAGTTCGATAGAGTAGGCGCCCATGCGGGAAGCCAGAATGCGGTCGTAAGCGACCGGAGAACCGCCGCGCTGGATATGGCCCAGAACGGTCGCACGCGTTTCACGCCCGGTTTCCTGCTGGATGTAGCTGGCCAGCTCGCCCACATCGCACATCAGTTCGGTGATGGCAACGATAGCGTGTTTTTTCCCTTTGGCAATCCCGCCTTTGATTTCAGCGACCAGGTCTTCTTTTTTGAAGTCGACTTCCGGCACCACGATAAACTCGCAGCCGCCAGCGATAGCCGCCGCCAGGGTCAGGTCGCCGCAGTGACGGCCCATGACTTCAACAATGGAAATACGCTGATGAGAGGAAGACGTGTCGCGCAGACGGTCAATCGCTTCAACGACCGTGTCCAGCGCGGTGAAGTAACCGATGGTGTAGTCCGTACCGGCCACATCGTTATCGATCGTGCCCGGCAAGCCGATGCAGGGGAAACCCATTTCGGTCAGACGCTTGGCACCCATGTAGGAGCCGTCGCCGCCGATAACGACCAGCGCATCCAGACCGCGTTTTTTCATGTTTTCTACGCAGACCTGGCGCACGGATTCTTCACGGAATTCAGGGAAACGGGCTGAGCCCAGGAACGTACCGCCGCGGTTGATGACATCTGACACGCTATAGCGGTCAAGCTGCGTCATGCGATCTTCATACAAACCCAGATAGCCATCATAAATTCCATAAACTTCCAGTCCTTCCGTTAATGCAGCGCGCACCACTCCGCGGATAGCGGCGTTCATGCCTGGCGCATCGCCACCGCTTGTGAGTACTCCGATTTTCTTAATCATGACAACCTCTGGATTTGTAGATGTTAATTCGCAGATTTTTGATATCGTGCGCGAAGTTTGCGGCAATCAACACCGACAACGCAAACCTCTCACCTTCTTGTACGCATTTTATAACAAATACCCTCGGCTGAATTGATTCAAGTCAGGCTTAAAGACCAATAATTTCCTTGTGCAGTATCACATATTTACAAAATTATAACGCCTACGTGATCATTCTCGGTTGAATCAAATGTTCCACCATCCGCGCTGGGCGTCCGGAACAGCCGATATTGGGTCCTGGTGGATAATGATATCGGCATCGGGAAAGCGTTGCAGCAATGCTTTCTCCAAATCGTCCGCAATCTGATGAGATTTCACCAACGGCAGGGTATCTTCCATTTCCAAATGCAGCTGGATAAACCGTGTCGGCCCCGCCCGCCGCGTTCTTAGTTGATGCGCGCCGCTGATCCCCGGCCACGCGGCAACGATATCGGTAATTTCCTGCCGTTCTTCATCCGGCAGCGCTCTGTCAAGGAGGGCTTGAATGGCATCGTACGCCATCCGCAAAGCGCTGTACAAAATATATGCGCCGATACCCAGCGCGAAAACGGCGTCCGCCCAAGTCACGCCTTTCCAACTCAGTCCCAACGCGACCAGGATCGCTCCATTCATCATCACGTCGGATTGATAGTGCAGCATATCGGCGCGCACCGCCTGACTGTGAGTACGAGCGACCACCCAGCGCTGGAATGCGACCAACAAACCGGTCACCACCAGCGCCACAATCGTCACCCATACCCCGACGGCTGGATCCTTAAGCTCTTGAGGAGAGATCAGATGTTGGAAGCCGGTTAGCAGCAGAAACAACGCCGAACCCGAGATAAACATGCTCTGAGCTAACGCGGCGAGAGACTCGGCCTTGCCGTGACCGAAAGTATGTTCGGAATCCGCCGGCTGCAGCGAATAGCGCACCACCAGCAGGTTAATTAACGAGGCGGCGATATCCACCAGCGAATCAACCAAAGATGCCAGCAAACTGACTGACCCGGTGTACCACCACGCAAAAACCTTCAGAGCAAAAAGCGACAGCGCCGTTAAGGTCGCCAAAATAGCGGCGGTCGTCACCAGGCGCCCGTAGCGTGAATCCATACTCACCTCCCATGAAAACAAGACGTTAAGTATAGCGGATCGGGCTGATGGGATCCGAACAGGCGCTTTTGGCAGTCAACGTATCTTTGGAAACCGGCACTAAGGCCGCAATATTTTTTGCAGTCGCGTCTGTTCCCATCGCGCCAGCCGCCCACGCAGCAGGAACAGTTTTATCGCTCTCAGCATCAGGATCCCGCCCCAGATCAGCAGCGGCCAGAGAAACCAGTGGCTTTGGGGAGCGGCAAGTCGATTGATGACAAATAGCGCCAGATTAACCACGATGAACAACATCACCCCACGCCAGAAGCGGCTTTCTTCCCGCACCTGACGCCGGGCGTCTTGAATACGCTGCTCCAGCGGTTCACCCGCCCCCTGCGGCGTCGCGCCGTTTTCCATCAACGCGGACACCTTGACCTCAAAGGCGGCGGCAATCGCACCAAGGGTTTCCAGACTGGCGCGTTCACCATTTTCTATGCGCTGTATTGTCCTGACGCTCAATGAAGATAGCTCAGCAAGCTGCTCCTGCGACCAGGCCCGGTTGAGTCTTAACGATTTTATCGGATTCATCTCTCTTTCCCATAATGGTAAAACACGCCGATGAGCGTATACCCCGCACGCTCTATGCAACACGACAGCCACCCGACAGTAACGTGACAGCGCACAGACACCCTGTCGCCGACCAGTGTCGCCCGCGATGAGCGCCGTAGACAGATCGCCGACTTCAGCAGACAATCGTGCTATCACTCTACGCTGTAACTAAGGCTTCCTCCCTTGAGACACCGTCCTGCTTCCCGACTTTTGGTCATCGACCCGGCGCAACGCGTTCTGCTGTTTCAGTTCTCCCATCACGGGGATACTCTGGCGGGGCAAATCTATTGGGCCACGCCCGGCGGTGCCGTTGAAAGCGGAGAAAGCGTTGAAGAAGCGGCGCGACGAGGACTTTGGGAAGAAACCGGGTTCGCGACGGCATCACTCTCCCCCTGTATCGCCACGCAGACATTCTCTATGAGGTTGGATAACGGCGAAGAGGTCATCGCCGAAGATCACTTCTTTATTGTTCACGTCGACCACGCAGCGATCGACGCCAGCTGCGGGAGCGACAACGAAAAACGCGTTATAAGCCAGTACGCTTGGTGGTCTTTTGCTGAACTGGCCCTGACAGAAGATACGTTCTCCCCCGATAACTTGCTCTCACTGCTACAGAAACATCTCACGGATTAAGACGCCCAAGGGCGTCAGCGCGCCAAAAAGGGATAGGTAAAGCACAGCAGATGGATGAGGTTCAACGCGAAATGAAATGCCGTCGATACCCACAGCCGACCACTCCACCACCAGGCAGCGCCGTAAATAAGTCCGGCCAGCCCGGCAAAAATCATCATCAGCGGCCCTGCCTGAAAGTGCGCCAGACCGAATAATGTTGCGGTCACGATCAAGGCTGGGACAGGACCTGCAAACTGCGTCAGGCGTCTTTGCAAATAGCCGCGAAACAGTGCTTCTTCCGCCAGAGAAACGAATAAGAGATTCGCCAATACAAACTGGCCCAGCCATACAGGCCAGTGCAACTCGAATCGTAAACCACCGAGGGTGACGGCCAGCAGCAGCAGGGCCGGCACCGTCAGCATCAGTAGCCCCCACTGCCAACGCGGCCTTGAGACAGGCGTCGCCTTGTAAAACAGATCTGGGATCGCTATCCACAACAGGAACGGCGCAATAGCCTTATCAAGATTGTAATAGAGCGAAAAAGGGGCACTGTGCTGACCCGCCACAACACGCTCAAGCACTTTGGGGTTGTGAAAACCGGGCACCAGATGCAAAAACAGCAGTACACAGAGCAGAACTAACAGCCCTTCGCCGCCGACCGCAATCCACTTTCTGTCCCGATAATGATGCAGCCAATATCCTATCAACATCGCCACGCAGAGCGTTCCCACGGCAGGCAGTGTAATAACGCCCTGCAGCCAGGCACAAATTAACGTGAATGCCAGCAACACCCCAGCGACGGTGTGATGTACTGCCAACGCGACAAGCGCCAAGCCCAACAAATACTCCATCTTAACTCTCCGTTGATGCTTTTTAACGATGCGTCCTTGCCGCCGACCGCTCTGTCCGTCGGAATAGCTTCAGCGCTCAGACAAAACTGCGCTAAACCATGCACGGTATAGCGCCAGACAAAACGTCATGAACCATAGCCGTAATTTCGCGCGAAACGCCGTAAACATGGTCTGTGATTAAGGCACTGTTTAGAAAAGGGAGGGAGGAAAGAGGGAAAAAAACCCCGCAGCGCCACAGCGAATGTTCGTGTAGTAAAACATTTGCCGGGAATTCGGATGCATAACTATGCGACAAAGCGATTCCAGTGCATGGAAAAATTTTGGGGGGCGGCTGAAGCGTTGTGCGTAACAAGCGTTATGGTAAACCATTAATTAATAACATATTTATTGACGCAAAAACCACATGGAGCGGATTTAGTGGAGCACAATAAATTTATGCAATATGGCCGCGGGTTAGGCCTATGGCAGAATCCCCGGGAAAATATTAAGCCAGAACCCGTAACGTACTTCAAAGATGACCCCATTTACCTCACCCCCGCAAAAGGAAAATGGGTCGATCAGATACAACAGTGCAAAAAAGAAAATAACCCATTAGAGAACGGTGTCTTTATCTGGACAGAAATTAAGGGGAGCGGTCACGCATTTATTTCCATTCATGAGGGGAATAATGCAACTGTCTTTACCTATGGTCGCTTTGGTAGAAGATCTGGGATTGCCGGGGTTATGGGTGATGGCATCTTAAATTTTTACAGTTTGAAGATGCGAGGGGATATTACAGAGAAGAACCGTACAAAATGGAGGCGAAAGCATTTCTCATTACAGATGCCGATCCGAAAATTGCAAAAATGTACTTTGAAAATCTGTGGCGCTCGGGAAGCAAAGTAAAAGAGTCTCAGTTTATGGGGGACAGCACTAGAAGAAACGGCCACACAATCGATCAATATGATGTTACGGGAGTTAACTGTACAACTCATACAACAAAAGGGGTGAAAATTGCGGGGTCACAAGTTTTTGAGGACAGTTACACCCTTAGTTATCAAATTCGGATTGATTATGAAGAAGATTTTGCCGTGCCATTATCACTGCAAAGATATTTAGAACAGAAAGGTACAGAGTTCTCCATGCTCGTTGTTGATGTGACAAGTGAGTTTAAAAAACAATACCCGAACATCGCTAACTACACTCCAACGAGCGAAATAACCGTTAATATGGTTGTGAATAGGGGAGCTTCAGAGGTTGCCTCTGGTATTGGTAAGGTTTCGCCTTATTCTGGGGGTACTATCGGTGGGTTACTTGATGGAATGCACGATGTTAACAAGTAAGAGCAAGACGGCAATTCGGTGGTTCAGTATAGTTATTGTCTCTTTTTTTATTATTTACTGATAGCTATTGCTTCTCTTTCTTTTGGACATATTCATGAGAAGGAAAGTATGCTGTTTGCTGATAAAACTATATCTATTGAATACCATAGAGCTAGCCTAGATGCGGTGCTGGAGGCTACAAACGTAGTATATTGGGCTGCAATAATAGGCTTCCCTGTGTGCATGATCCTGATTTTGATTATATTTAAAAAGATTAGATAGTTGCGCTGACTTCAAAACTACATCTTATTAATCAATAGGCTATACTTTAATGCGCTGAGTAATTTTCAGCTATCATTGGCCTCAGCAATTATTCTGAAGACACTGATTGAACAACTCCCCGTTGATTAGCCATACTCTGTTATTAGTTATAATTTCATCTTGATCACTGCACAAAAAAACCCGCGTCAAAGCGCGGGTTTTCATATTACTACATGGATGGGTCATCCATACTTTCTGGCAAATTCTTCATCTGACTCGCAGAGATACAGAACGAACTCAACAAAAGCAATTAATGAGGGGATGAATGTCCAGCAGAAGATCAGATAAAGCAATCCCTGACCGATTTTCCCTAAATAAAACTTGTGAGCGCCAAAACCGCCAAGGAAGAACGCGAACAGCGCTGCCGCCATGCGGCTTTTAGTTCCCTGAGGCTGCGAAGACTGTGTTGCACCACAGTGCGGACAGGCATTAGCAGATACGTGAATTTCCTTACCGCAACCACGGCAAAAAACCATCCCAGACATAATCACTCCATAATTAACTTGTTTTAATTCCGAACAACTTATCGGCAGGCCAAAGGCAAACCTTTACCTAAAATTTTCATTAGCGTTAGCATCAATCCCTAGGTCCACATTTTATGGACTTTCTCCACAGGCAGAATGCCTTTCGAAATACCATCACCATCGGCTTAACTCGCCACAGAGCCGAACTGATATGATTGGTAACACATCTTGAATCTCAGAAGAGAAATCATGCGAGAGGCGCTCACTCTGCCATGAGTGGATATCGCGAAAACGCTCTGTGACCAGTGTCCACCCTAGTCCACTGTTTTAAGGTTATTTTATGGGTTAAGCATAAAAAAAAGCCCTCCATCAAGGAGGGCAAATAGACAGGGATGGTGTCTATGGCAAGGAAAACAGGGTTTATCTTCTACACACAACGTTTGACTATCTAGCGACTACTCACGGTACTGCTCAGGAATTCCGACTTTACGTTACCTACGCATCACCAACCGGTTCACCGAGGCACGCTGAAATACTTTTCCTGCTGATTCGCGACCGATATCTGCTCGCGAATCACTTCCATATGCTGCTCATGCTTGTGACGCAGCACTTCTTTCTGTTCCGGCGTCAGCAGGCTGTACATCTGATTACGCACCCGGGCCATTTCCACCTGACGTGCAATCTGCTCCCGCGTCATTTTGTTGATTTGCGCCCGTACTGCCGCCTCATCGAATTTTTCAGCTATAACCAACTGGTACATCGTTTCAACATCTTGCGCGGAATAAGGAGGCATGTCGTGCCGCACTTCCTGCATCAGATCACGCATCTGTTGGCGTTGCTGTTCCGTCAACTTCACACCATCGAACATCCTTTGCTGACTAGGAATGCGTTTCGTGGCGGAGTCATTCTGCGTCAATTCCTCCATCCCGAGCCCCCCGGCGTCGGCTGCCGTAGCGATGCCGGATCCCAGCAACAGCAGTGAAGCGAGAGACAACAAGGTGGTGCGCCGCATCAATAACTCCTCAGTAAGTTGTACCGCTCAGCGAATTGATGGGCTCAGTCTAAACACCCCGCTGCAAACATGCGTCAGACGGTGTAAAACTACGTAAAGTCATGGAATAGCGGCAATCTATGGCGTATTTTGCCCGAGGAGGTAGGTAACTCATGAATAAAATCCTATTGGTTGACGATGATAAAGAGCTGACTTCCTTGTTAAAGGAACTGCTCGAGATGGAAGGGTTCAACGTGGTGGTGGCCTATGACGGCGAACAAGCCATGAGCGCGCTGGACGATTCAATAGATCTGCTGCTGTTGGATGTCATGATGCCGAAGAAAAACGGCCTTGATACCTTGAAGGAACTGCGTCAACGCCATCAGACGCCCGTCATTATGCTGACCGCGCGCGGCAGCGAGCTGGACCGCGTGCTGGGTCTGGAACTGGGCGCCGATGATTATCTGCCGAAACCGTTTAACGACCGGGAGCTGGTAGCGCGAATCCGCGCGATTCTACGTCGCTCCAACTGGACGGATCAGCAACAGGTGGGCGAAACGACGGCGCCGACGCTGGAAGTGGACGCGCTGCGTCTGAATCCCGGCCGTCAGGAAGCCAGCTTCGACGACACCGTGCTGGATTTGACCGGTACCGAGTTTACCTTGCTGTATCTGCTGGCTCAGCGCCTGGGTCAAGTCGTCTCCCGCGAACACCTGAGTCAGGAAGTGCTCGGTAAACGGCTCACGCCCTTTGACCGCGCCATCGACATGCACATCTCCAATCTGCGGCGTAAATTACCTGACCGCAAAGACGGCCTACCGTGGTTCAAAACCCTGCGCGGACGGGGCTATCTGATGGTATCCACGGCATGATCAACAGCCTGACTGCCCGTATTTTCGCCATATTCTGGCTGACGCTGGTCCTGGTGCTGATGCTGGTACTGATGCTGCCCAAGCTGGACTCCCGCCAACTGACCCCGCTGCTCGAAAACGAGCAGCGCCAGGGGCTAATGCTAGAACAACACATTGAAGCGGAACTGGCCAACGACCCGGCGAACGACCTGCTGTGGTGGCGTCGGCTGTTTCACGCCATCGAAAAATGGGCGCCGCCCGGCCAACGCCTGCTGCTGGTGACCACCGAAGGACGCGTCATTGGCTCACAGCGCCAGGAAATGCAGATAGTCCGCAACTTTATCGGCCAGTCCGATAACGCCGACTTCCCTCAGAAGAAGAAATACGGGCGCGTCGAGCTGCTAGGCCCGTTCTCCGTCAGGGATAGTGAAGACAACTACCTGCTGTACCTGATCCGGCCCGCCAGTAGCCCACAGTCCGACTTCATCAATCTGCTGTTCGACCGCCCGTTACTGTTGCTCATCGTCACCATGCTCATCAGTAGCCCGCTGCTGCTGTGGCTGGCCTGGAGCTTGGCGAAACCGGCCCGCAAGTTGAAAATCGCGGCTGACGAAGTCGCTCGAGGCAACCTGCGTCAGCATCCCGAACTGGAGTCCGGCCCACACGAGTTTCGTGCTACCGGCGCCAGTTTCAACCAGATGGTGAGCGCGTTGGAGCGCATGGTGACCGTGCAACAGCGTTTGCTGTCGGATATCTCTCACGAACTGCGCACGCCGCTGACCCGACTGCAGTTATCCAGCGCGCTGCTCCGCCGTAGGCAGGGCGAGAGCAACGAACTGACCCGCATTGAAACCGAAACTCAGCGTCTGGACAGCATGATCGGCGATTTGCTGGTGCTATCGCGTAATCAACACAAAAACGAACTACATCGTGAGCCGCTAAAAGCGGACGAACTGTGGAACGATGTGCTGGACGACGCCAGCTTTGAAGCGGAGCAAATGGGCAAAACGCTGAACGTGCTGTCGCCTCCCGGCCCATGGCCGCTGTTCGGCAATCCGTCAGCGCTCGACAGCGCACTGGAGAACGTGGTCCGCAACGCGCTACGCTACTCTAGGACACATATCGAGGTCTCCTTTTCCGTGGACGGTCAGGGCGTCACTATTCTCGTCGGCGACGATGGCCCCGGCGTCAGCCCGGAAGACCGGGAACAGATCTTCCGTCCCTTCTACCGTACCGATGAAGCACGCGATCGCGAATCCGGCGGAACCGGCCTCGGACTAGCGATCGTCGAAACGGCCATCTCGCAGCATCACGGCTGGGTCAAGGCGGACGCCAGCCCTCTCGGCGGCCTGCAATTGACGATCTGGTTACCGCTTTACCACCGCTGACCGCACCTCGCAGAAAGCGGAAGAGCGCTCTGCTCTTCCGCCCCGGACTTCCCCTTTGCATTGAGTTTTTTCCGCCGTCGGGTAGAGTGTAAATATCATAAGGTCGCCTAATCAGCGGCCTGCAACGCCGCCTTCGGCGCCAGCCGTCATCCGGGCAGCGTTCCTGAAATCGCCTGACACCTCACCCACAGGAAAAGGACATGAAAGGATTAGCCCTACTGGCTGGTTTGGTTACGACATTACTGATTTCTCCTGCTCACGCCTCCGGCGACGGCGTATGCGGTTTCACCGACGCCGACTGCGGTATGCCTGCACTCCCTTACCTGCTACCGGATAACGATACCCGCACCAATCTGATGCTGTTGCAGAGCAGCCGCAACAAGATTGCGCTCCCCATTCCGCAGCCAGAACCCGACCAGGGACAGTCGCGGACCGACCCCTTTACGGCCTATCGCGTGATGGGTCTGGTCGCCACGGAATCCCCTGACGAAACACCCTCGCCCTCTTCTGACATCGCGGATGCTCAAGTCATACAGGTGGAAAATGCCGAATTGCTTCCCAAGGCGGAACGACTGCATCTGCCTGCGCCCATCATCGAAAAACTCAAAACCCTGTCGCCACAGGATATGGAAGGGCGTGGGATCTCCAACGGCCTCAGCACGTTGGGCGATTTTTTCGACGTTCTCAGCAGTGACGCCGACCTGACGGAGGCGCAAAGGATCCTACTGGCGCAGGGTCGCATCGCATTGGTCTCCGGGGATTACACCGCCACCCGCGCCGCACTGGATAAAGAATCAACACTCGCCAGCGGCCATGCGGCCGATTTCCGCCACTACCTCAATAGCGCGCAAGCCTTCTACAACGGCGAGCTGGAGCAGGCCGACAGCGACTTTCAGTCGTTGCTGACCGCCGGACAGCCCTGGGTCGCTGAAACCGTCCGCTATATGCTGATTCGCGTCGCGATCAACCAGGCAACCCAGCATGCGCTGGATGAATACGGCATGTTCGATATCCGCAAAACGGACAAAGCGGCCGGACAGCGCGCCGTCGAACGTATCGGCGACTATTTGAAGCATTATCCGCAGGGATCCTATGCCGATTCAGCCCGCGGGCTCTATCGCCGCGCCTACTGGATGAACGGAGACCACATCGCGCTGGCCAACCTCTATCGTCAGGCGCTCGAATCGGTCAATAACGTCCCCGCCCTACTCGGTATCAGCAACGAAATCGACGACAAATTGCTGGAGAACAGCGATTTCGTCTCGTCCGACAGCGTGCCGTTGCTGAATCTGGTGCAAGACCTCAAACGGTTGAGAAGTTCGGACGGCTGGATGAACTTACCGGCGTTGACGCAAACCGAAATTGAACAGCAGCGACCCGGGTTCGAACGCGCGGGCATGCACGCTGAATTGCGCTATCTGCAAGGTGCTTTCCAGTTCTATTCCCAGCGGGATTACGAAACGGTGCTTCGCATTCTTCCTGCCGCCACCGGCCAAGACCTGACGGATACGGTCGCCTATAGCAGTCAGGTGCTGCTCGGACTGGCGCTGGAGCAGTTGCAGCGATGGCAGGATGCCGAAGCGCATTGGCGTCATCTGCTGACGATGCACACCCTTTACACCCAACAGCAGTTCCTCCAACTGGCGCTGGCCCAGACGCTGGTCGACAGCGGTCATCCGGAGCAGGTGTTTGCTGCGAACAGCCCCATCAAAAATTTGCGCTTTCGTTCCGCCATTCTCAAGGTCAGCGCCGACGCCGATCTGCTGCGCCAACAGACCGGTCCGCAGCAGACGCCCGCCGAGCGCGCTATCGCGCTGGATACGCTGCTTACCAAGGAGATCACGCACCGGGACTACGCCGGGTATCTGAAGGACAGCGAAAAACTCGCCGACATTCCTCCTCTGAAAAGCTCCGAAAACATGAGTTGGGACGAGGAAGATTTGACGGCATTCTCCTGGGACGGCCGCGATACCGAGGAAGGCTATCAGTGCCCGAGCCTGCAGGAAACGGTGGTACGTCTGAACCAAAACCCGCAGGACGCGCGCGCCGTTAACTGCCTGGGCGAGTTCTTCCTGCGTACCGGCAATACCGTGGGTTTCGACTGGGGGGAAAACAACATGCTGAACGGTCTGACCGACGCCAAAACCCAATATCAGGGCCAGGAGTTTAATCGGCTGGACGGCTATATTGAGGTTATCGCCAACCCGCAGGCGCCGCCGGAAGACAAAAGCTACGCGCTCTACCGTGCGATCTACTGTTACTCACCCAGCGGCTACAACAGCTGCGGCTCTCAAGACATCAGCAAAGCCACTCGCAAAGCCTGGTTCAGACAGCTCAAAACAGAGTTTAAGGGCAGCCAATGGGCCGAGCAGCTCAAATACTACTGGTAGCGCGTGGCTTTTTCTTCGCCAGCCTGCTCTTCGCCAACGTTAATGCGGGCGCGACGACCGTCAACGCCGCTCACTATAACGCCTTTTGGCTGTGGGCGGCCGTACAGCCTCAGCCGGTGCTTCATCAGGCCGACACGCTGTATCTTCATCAGGGGGAAATTGCTCGGCGACGGGGCGAGGTGGTCTTCCTGCGTCAGGGGCTGCCGGCCACCAAGCTGACCGTAAAACATTTATGGCTGTCGTTTCGGGTTTCCACACTGGACTTCGGCGAACCACAGCTGGCGCGGATGCTGAGTATCGCCCAACGCTGGCGCGCGCTCGGCAATCGGGTCGAAGGCATTCAAATTGATTTCGACGCCGCCAGCCATCATCTCTCCGGTTACGTCGCTTTTTTACAGCAACTGCGGCAGCACCTGCCCTCGGACTACCGTCTTAGCGTGACCGGGCTGCTCGACTGGGCCAAAACCGGCGAAGTTGCGCAGATTAATCGGCTGAAAAAGGTGGTGGACGAACTGGTGGTACAGACCTATCAGGGCCGCCGCACGGTAAGCCATTACGCAGAATACCTTCCGGCACTGTTAACCTTACGGATTCCGTTCCGGCTTGGGCTGGTGCAGCACGGTCGCTGGGACGAGCACTGGCAGCATCGACTGTCTGCCTCGCCATATTATCGCGGGGCCATCGTCTTCCTGCTTAATCCTCCGCCCGTCAAGCGTACGGCGTTGACGCGTTAGCTTCGACCGCCGAAGCCATTCTGGCGCCAGGCTTCGTAGCTGATAATCGCCACCGAGTTGGAGAGGTTCAGACTACGGCAGTCCGGCTCCATCGGGATGCGGATGCGATACTCCGGCGCGATGCCGTTACGCACAGAGTCCGGCAACCCAGCCGTTTCCGAACCGAATAGCAACACGTCTCCAGGCTGATAGGTGGGGCAATCGTAGGGCTGACTGCCTTTGGTCGTACAGGCAAAAATGCGACAGCCGGGCACCGACGCCAGAAAGGCTTCGTAATTCGCATGACGCTGGACCACGGCCAAATCGTGATAATCCAGTCCGGCCCGACGCAATTTCTTCTCTTCGAAGTCAAAGCCCAGCGGCTCAATGAGATGCAGGGAGCACCCGTTATTCGCCGCAAGCCGGATGATATTGCCGGTATTGGGCGCAATCTGCGGTTCGTAAAGCGCAATATGGAACATTCAGATAACGTCTGTCGTCAAAAAGGTGGCGGCAGTATATCGTATCCCAGCACACCACCCCAGCCTGCGGGCGACGGCGAAACGATTAACGACTAAACTTAGGCGACAAGCGGCTTTCCCGCGGAGGACGTATGCACCACAACGTGATTCGGACAGTCATGCTCGGCGTTTTACTCTTGCCGATGACCCTGGCGGCAAATGCAGCCCCCTTGCCCTCAACCCAGCAACAGCAGTTTGAAAACGGCATCAGTAGCCAGAAGCGGCTACAGCAACAGATGCAGCAAGACCAGAAGTTGCAACAGCAGCGCTTGAATCAAAGCATCCAGCAAAACAGCGCCGCCCGGCAGCAGCAACTCAGGCAACAACAGCAACAAACGCAACAGCGCGTGATGCCGTCCACCACGCCTTAGCTAAGCAGGGTTAGATCCGCACGCCCATCAGCGTCAGGATGAGCGGCGTGGTCACCGCCGCCAGCAATGTGGAGAGCAACAGGCTGGCGGCCACCGGTCCGCCCAGTGCGTTGAACTGGCGCGACATCAGATAGATATTCACCCCCACCGCCATCGAGCCCAGCAGAACGACGGCCCGCGTCTCCATTTCCGGTAAGCCCAACGCCACCGCCAGTACCCAAACCACCAATGGCTGCACCAACAGCTTGATGACGCAGATGGCCGCGCTGATTCGCCAGCCGTCGCGGATTTGATACTCCGCCAACCCCATCCCCAACGCCACCAGCGACAGCGGAACGGCGCTCTGGCCCAACATATTCACCGAACGCTCAGCAATCTCCGGCAACGGCAGGCCGGTAAAGCCGAACAGCGTGCCGGAGAGAATCCCGATGATCAGCGGATTTTTGAGCACGCCCCGCGCGGTGGCGGTGAATCCCTGAAGGGATAGCGAGCCATTGCGAGCCCACTCGACGGACACGGTGACCAGCGTCCACAGGATCAGGCCATTGAAGATCAGCACCAGCGCCACGGAGGGGATGGCCGCAGGTCCCAGCATCATCGTGGCGATGGGCAAGCCCAGCATGACGTTGTTAGAGAAAATGCCGCTCAGCGCAAAGACAGAGCCGGAGACGCCGTCCAGCTTGAACACCCGTCGTGCCACCACGCGGCCCAGCACAAAAACCACCAGGCAACTGCCGAAAAAAGCGATCAGCAGGCGAGCATCCACCGCAGGCCGGTCGGCGAAATCACACATCATACGGAATAGCATCGCGGGTAGCGCGATGGCGAAAACGAAGCGGGTTAACGCATCAGGGACGACCGTCGGCCAATGGCCGATGCGGATGAGGCCGTAACCCAAGGCAATCAGAACGAACAGCGGTAACGACAAATAAATTTGGTGCCAGAGTGAAACGATAAACGCGGACATCGTCCTTCTTCCTTAATGTTCGCGTCATCACCCCACTCGCTGCCTGATGACGGCAGATCCACGCCTTACCTTCCTGGTAAAAACGAGGCTGCCGGAAACCAATATCACGTGCGGATGGGGTGGAAAACGCCGAAATTTAACCGACATGCCATGGCGGATGCAGGCTCCGTCGGGCAGGTTTAGTCGGCGATCTCCGCTGCCCCAATCAAATCTATCCGGTCGGTGCAGATAGCGTCAACACCCCACCGCAATAAGTCTTGCGCCCGTTCCGGCTGGTTGACGGTATAGACCAGAATCCTCAGTCCGGCCTGCTTTAACTGCGCCACACGCGCTTCGTCGAGCAGCGCATGATGAAGGTGAATCGACACGCACGCCAGCCGTTGCGTCAACGTCAGCCAGTCCTCGCGCCACGCGTCCAGCAGCAGCCCGCGAGGTAGTTCAGGCGCAGCCTGTTGAGCCGCGGCCAATGCCTCAACCGAGAAGGAAGACAGCAACGGCGGAACGACCCGATGTTGCCACAGTTCCCGTGCCGCCAACGCGACGACCCGGCCGGTTTCCGCTTCTTCGCCGGTGGTCGGCTTGATTTCGAGATTCACCAGCATATCGTAACGGACGCTGCGCTGCGCCACGTCCGCCAACGACGGCAGATGTTCGCCGCGGAATGTCCGGCCAAACCAACTGCCCGCGTCCAGACGGGACAGCTGCTCCCAGGTCTGCTCGCCGGCAATCCCCCAACCGTTAGTGGTGCGATCCAGCGTGTCATCGTGCAGCAGGAAAACCTGCCCGTCGCACGAAAGTTTGGCGTCAATCTCAATCATTCGGTGGCCGTAACGCGCGCCGGCGTCGATCGCCGCCAACGTATTTTCCGGCGCCAGTGAACCGCCGCCGCGATGGGCGACATAAGCAGGATAAGGCCAAGAGTGTGTCATCGTTCCATCCGTAATCCGCTCTGCGAATCAAATATATGCCACGACGAGGCCGGCACATGCAGCCAGAGGGTAGCGCCCACGGCCGGACAGTATTCGTGCGACAGGCGCACGACGACATTCTGCCCTGCCCACTGTCCATACGCCAGATTATCCGCACCCAATAATTCCACCGTGTCGACCGTCATCGGCACCGCATTGTCCGGGCCTTCCGCCAGAAGAATATGTTCCGGCCTGACGCCTAGCGTCACTTCCCGCCCCTGCCACGTCGGTTTCGACGCCGGAAGCATTAAAGACAGCGTTGGGGACAAGATAAGCCGGTCGCCGTCATCGCCGATTCGGCCCGAGAGCAGATTCATGGCGGGCGCCCCGATAAAACTCGCGACAAACAGCGTGGCCGGGCGGCGATAGATCTCGGCGGGCGCGCCAATCTGTTCAGCCACGCCATTGTTCATGACAATCACCCGCTGCGCGAGCGTCATCGCCTCCACCTGATCGTGCGTAACATACAGGCTGGTCGTTCTCAGCCTTTGGTGCAGCTGCCGCAGCTCCAGCCGCATTTGGACACGCAGCCGGGCATCCAGATTCGATAACGGCTCGTCGAACAAAAATACCGCCGGCTCGCGCACGATGGCGCGCCCCATCGCTACCCGCTGGCGCTGGCCGCCGGACAGCTCACGCGGCTTACGCTCCAGTAACGGCAGCAGCTCAAGAATACGCGCGGCTTCCTCGACCCGTTTGCGGATCTGCTCTTTGCCGAACCCCCGAATCTTCAGCCCGTAGGCCATATTTTGGTAGACACTCATGTGCGGATAGAGCGCGTAGTTCTGGAATACCATCGCAATACCGCGATCTTTGGGCTCCCGCTCCGTCACCCGCTCGTCGCCGATATAGATATCGCCGCTGGTGGTTTGCTCCAGACCCGCAACCATGCGCAGTAAGGTCGACTTACCACAGCCCGACGGACCGACCAGCACCACGAATTCCCCATCAGCGACGTCCAGATTGATGGGCTTGATGATCTGCGTTTTGCCGTCGTAAGACTTAGTGACGGCCTGTAGTTTTAAAGATGTCATAACGGCTTATTTCTCGCTATCAACCAGTCCACGGACAAACCAGCGCTGCATCAGCAGCACAACCAGCATCGGCGGCAGCATAGTCAGCAGCATCGCCGCCATCACGTGCTCCCAGCGAGTCGGGCTATCACTGCTGGCGATCATGCTTTGAATACCCGCCACGGCGGTGCCGAGACGCGCGTCGCTCACAATCAGCAGCGGCCACAGATACTGGTTCCAGCCATAAATGAAAATAATCACGAACAGGGCCGCCAAATTGGTTTTGGATAACGGCAGCACCATGTCGAAGAAAAAGCGCATCGGTCCCGCGCCGTCGATACGCGCCGCTTCCATCAGCGCGTTCGGCAGCGTCATGAAACACTGCCGGAACAGAAAAGTCGCGGTGGCCGAGGCCATCAGCGGCAGCGTCAGCCCGGTGTAGCTGTTCATCATGCCGAGATGAGAAATGACTTCCACCGTCGGAAAAATACGCACCTCCACCGGCAGCATCAGCGTGGTGAAAATCATCCAGAAAAACACCTGCCGAAGGGGAAAGCGGAAATACACCATCGCGTAGGCGGACAACATCGACACGCCGATTTTCCCCAACGTAATGGCGAGCGCCATGATGAAACTATTGATCAACAGCCAGCCGAACGGCGCGCTGTTGTTGTTACCCACCCCGTGCAGCCAGATGGCGTTAAGGTTCTGCCATAAATGGCTACCGGGGATAAGCGTCATGGGCGCCCGCGAGGCCTGCGCCTGATCCAGCGTCGCCGTCACCACCGCGACATACAGCGGAAACAGCACCACCAGCAACGCCACCGCCAGCATGACATGGCTGAAAATATCCAGCCCGCGACGATTCTCATTCATTGATAGTTCACCTTACGCTCCACGAAGCGGAACTGGATGACCGTCAGCACGATCACCAACACCATCAGCACCACCGACTGCGCGGCCGAACTGGCAAGATCCAGCCCGGCGAAGCCTTCGCGATACACCTTATAAATCAACGTGGTGGTGGCCTGCACCGGTCCGCCTGCGGTCGCGGCGTCAATCACCGGGAAGGTGTCGAAAAACGCGTAGACCAGATTGACCACCAGCAGGAAGAAGCTCACCGGCGAGATCAACGGCAGCACCACATAAAAGAAACGCCGAACCGGCCCCGCGCCGTCAATCGCAGCCGCCTCAATCAGAGATCGTGGCACGGACTGCACCGCCGCCAGGAAAAACAGGAAGTTATAGCTAATCTGTTTCCAGACCGACGCCACCACCACCAACAGCATCGCCTGGCCACTGTTCTGAGCATGATTCCAGTCATAGCCGAGGTGATGCAGCCAGTAGGCGATGATGCCGAGACCCGGATTGAACAAGAACATCCACAGCACCGCTGCCACCGCCGGCGCGATGGCATAAGGCAGGATCAGCAGCGTCTGGTAAATTCGCCGACCGCGCGCCACATGGTTCACCAACGCCGCCAGAAACAGGGAAATCACCAGCCCGAAAAACGTGACTAGCCCGCTGAACCACAGCGTGGTGTAGAACGACTCAAGGTAGTAAGGATCGTGAAACAGCTGGATAAAGTTATTCAGCCCGGCAAACCGGCTCGACAGCCCGAACGGGTCGACATCCTGCACGGAGTACCACAGTGCTTGCCCGGCGGGCCAGAGGAAGAATATCGCCGTGATCGCCAACTGCGGAAAAACCAGCGCATAAGGCAGCCAGCTGCGGCCAAAAACGGGGCGGGAAGCATTCATCGGATAATCTCAATAGGGGCAGGCCGAGTCCCTTCGGCCTAAAAACACACTTACCGGGTGGATTGTTCGAAGCGACGCAGTTGCATGTTTCCCCGCTGTACCGCGGAATCTAGCGCCTGCTGCGGCGTTTTCATGCCGGTCCAGACGCTCTCCAGCTCTTCGTCCACGATGGTGCGAATTTGCAGCATATTACCCAGGCGCAGACCTTTGGTGAACGGCAACGGTGGTTTGTTGAGCATCTGACGGGTGGCGATATCCGCGCCGGGGTTTTGCGCATAGAAACCCTGCTGACGCGTCAGGTCGTAGGCGGCGGAGGTAATTGGCAGATAGCCGGTTTTCTGATGCCACTCTGCGGCGATTTCCGGCTTCGCCAGGAACTGCATAAACTTCGCCACGCCGTGATAGGTGGCGGAATCCTTACCGTTCATCACCCAGAGACTGGCTCCGCCGATAATAGCGTTTTGGGGAGCCTCCTTTGCATCGGCGTCAAAGGGCATCATGCCGACGCCGAAGTCAAATTTCGCGTACTGGCGAACCCCCGCTAGCGATCCGGAGGAGGCCGTGATCATGGCGCAGTCGCCGTTGTAGAATTTTTCCGTCGATTCGTCCTTGCGCCCGTAGTAGGTGAAATCCCCTTTCTTGTTCATAGCCTCCAGCAGGGCGATATGTTCGACCTGAGCGGGCTTGTTGAACTCAAGCACCGCGTCGGCACCGTCAAAGCCGTTGTTTTGACTGGCGAACGGCAGACCATGCCAGGCGCTGAAGTTCTCGAGCTGGATCCATCCCTGCCAGCCGCTGGAGTAGCCGCACTTCATGCCAGCGGCGCGCAGCTTGGCCGTGTACTCCGCCATCTGCTGCCAGGTTTTCGGCGGCTGCTCCGGGTCTAAGCCCGCTTTTTTAAAAGCATCCTTGTTGTAATAAAGCACCGGCGTGGAGCTATTGAACGGCTGAGACAACAGATGGCCACTTTTGGCATCGGTGTAATAGCCGGAGATCGTCGGCACGAACACGCTCTCATCGAACGGCACGCCCGACTGCTGGAACACCTCGTAAACCGGTTTGATGGCTTTGCTGGCCATCATGGTGGCGGTACCCACCTCATAGACCTGCAAGATCGCAGGCGCGTTGCCGCTACGGTAGGCGGCAATGCCCGCGGCCAGCGTCTGTTCGTAGTTGCCCTTGTAGACAGGCACGATCTTGACGTCATTCTGGCTGTGGTTAAAGCGGTCTGCCAATGCATTGACCGTTTTTCCCAACTCCCCTTCCATCGCATGCCAGAACGGGATGTCGGTCACCGCCTGCGCCTGAGAAGTGAGGGTCATCGCCATGACGGCGCTGGCGGCGACGATGCGGATTGCGTGTTTCAACATGCCTGTCTCCTGCAAAAAACCTGTTCAGCCCCTTAAAGGGGCCATAAATGTGGCAGGTAACATGACATGCGCAGATGACATATAAATAACTTTAAAATGACAAAAAAATGACAATCTGGTGGGGAGGCGTGCCCAGAAAAATGTGCGAAAACAGGCGGTCGCAACAGGGTGAGGTTGACTCATTCACCGCTAGCGCTGACCTGAGGAAATTTCTGCGAATATCAAGCGCGGCGCACGTTTGCCGGATAATTGCAGGGGCCTTGTTATCGCCGTTCATCGTTTTTTAAGCTTTCTGTCATCTCCCTAACATTGCCGTCCGACCGCAACCTTTCTGTTATCAACATGTTTTGAAAATTGATGGTACAGGCTCGCGATACGCAGCCGATAAAGACCCCCGAGGGTTCCTAAATGGTATGTCGCCATATGGCAGTAAAGGCGATTGCCAATGACATACCGCGATCAGCCCCGTTTTAAATTTATAGACACCCGGACTTCATCGTGAAAAATCAGGTGTCCGCCAACCCTAAGGGACATTATGAAATTGCTAAAAAACATGAAGCTCAGCACCATGCTGGGCAGTGGTTTTTCGATGGTCATTGCTATCGGCTTTCTGGTCGCCCTGTTCGGCCTGTTTCAGCTTAAGCAGATCAGCACCAACGTTCAGACGTTGTCCGAGCTCCGCATCACCCGCCTGCTGCAGTTCCAGGAGTTCAAAGACAACGTCAACATCGTTGCCCGCTCCGTGCGTGATATCGCACTGCTGAAAGATCGCGATCAAATGTTGACCAGACAGAAGCAGATCGAGGACATCATCACGGTCAATACGGCCACATTGAATGAAGTCAGCCGCTCCATTTCCTCACAGGAAATGTCGAATTTGGTCAGCCAACTGTCTCAGGTTCAGCCCGGCTATGTCGCCGCCGTCAGAAAAGCACTCACGTTAGGGCTGGCGAATCGGCAGGAAGAGGCCAGAGACACCATCCTCACGGATGTGCACGATGAGCAGGACAAGATCTTCAAGGCTGTCGACAACATTCTGAACTTCCAGAAAGAAACCACCATCAGCGACGCCGAACGGTCTGGACATCAGGCCAACCGCTCCGGTGCGGTGATGGTGGCTTTAGCCGTCCTCGTCGCCGTATTGGGCGGAATGACCGCCTGGCTGATTACCCGTCGTATCATCAATCAGTTGGGGGGTGAACCGGCCTATGCGGCTGAAATCGCCAACGCTATCGCCAAAGGCGACCTGGCTGTCCGCGTTAAACTGCGCGACAACGACGCGTCCAGCTTGCTGGCTGCGATGGAAGAAATGCGCAACAGCCTGAACAATATGGTCACCCAGGTACGTCAAAGCAGCGAGTCTATTGCTACCGGCTCCAGCCAGATCGCCATGGGCAACACCGATCTGAGCCAGCGTACGGAAGAGCAGGCCGCGAATCTCCAGGAGACGGCAGCGTCGATGGAGCAGATCAGCCAGACCGTCAAACAGAATGTGGACACCGTGCGCATGGCAACGGAAATGGCGAAATCCGCCAGCGATTCCGCGACCAAAGGCAACACCGTGGTCAGCGACGTCGTCAACACCATGAACGAGATCACCACCAGCTCCCACAAAATCAGCGACATCATCAGCGTCATCGATGGCATCGCGTTCCAGACCAATATCCTTGCGCTGAACGCCGCCGTGGAAGCCGCGCGAGCAGGAGAACAGGGACGTGGATTTGCGGTGGTTGCCGGTGAAGTTCGCTCTCTGGCGCAGCGTTCCGCGTCCGCGGCCAAAGAGATCAAAGACCTCATCACGGAAAGCGTGGAGAAAGTGGAAACCGGCTCTAAGCTGGTCGGCAACGCGGGCACCACGATGGATGACATCGTCGAACAGGCTCACCGCGTCGCGGATTTGATTAGCGAAATCGGCGTGACCACTCACGAACAACAGGATGGGATCACCCAGATTAATGATGCGGTAAACCAGCTTGATCAGGTGACACAGCAGAACGCCGCGTTGGTGGAAGAGTCAGCCAGCGCCGCAGACAGCCTCAGCTCACAGGCGTCCAATCTGGTGGAACTGATGCAGGTGTTTAATGTGGAAGGCGCGCATGCACTGCCCGGCGCTAAAGCGCCAGTCAAAAGACCCGCCATTGCGCCACAGCCTAAACCGGCGTTGAAGAACGCCCGCGGCAGCGAAGGCGACTGGGAACATTTCTGATATTCCCGAGGAACCGCCGCACTGAGGCGGCATTCCAGCAAGTTGCCGCCCGGAAGTCACGCGTCATGCCGTCCGTCCATTGACCGACAAGGCATGACGCGTTGATCCATCCGCCCACAGCCCCGCAATTAGCGGGGCTGTTTATATCTGCCGGAGGCGCATCCTGCGGTTACAACGCCCGACGCAGTCGCGCCACGGCTTCATGCATCTGCTCTTCCGTCGCCGTCGCGAAAGACAAACGCAGCGTTGAGCGGTCCGGCCGCTCGGCGAAGAAGAACTCGCCCGGCACAAACACTACGCCCTCTGCCAGCGTCTTCTTCAACCACTCGGTCGTGTCGAACGGCTCACGGAACCGCGCCCACAGGAACATGCCGCCTTCAGGCTGATTGAAGGTCAGCACATCGCCGAGTGTCTCTTCAACCAATGCGGAGAGGCGCTCGCCTTTTTGCCGGTAAGCGTGACGGAGGGTTTCAATCTGCTGAGGCAGGCGGCCCAACCCCAGATAGGTCTCGACTATCGCCTGAGACAGCGCGCTGGCGTGCAGATCCGCCGCTTGTTTGATGATGGCAACATTGTGCAGCAACCAGTCGGGCAGTACGGCCCAGCCCAGTCGCAGTCCCGGCGCCAGCACTTTGGAGAACGAGGAGAGATACACGACGTGATCGTCATGCCCGGCCGCTTTCGCCAACTGGTACAACGTAGGGTGACGCGTCTCTGTAAACCGCAGCTCGCCGTAAGGATCGTCTTCGATAATCAGAAAATCATGTTGCGCGGCCAGCGCTACCAGTTGCTTGCGCCGCGCGTCGCTCAACGATACGCCGCTGGGGTTGCCGAAGTTCGGCACCACGTATACCCCTTTGATACGCTGTGTCGCCAGCAGCGCTTCCAGCTCATCAACGACCATACCCTGATCGTCGGAAGAGACCGACCGGATCTGGGCTTCCGCCAGCTCAAGCGTCTGCAGCGCCGCCAGATAAGTCGGTCGCTCAACAACGAAGATATCCTGCGGATTGACCGTGGCGCGCATGACCAAATCCAGCGCCTGCTGCGATCCCGCCGTCACGACGATACTGTCTGCGACGGTCTGCACGCCGCGTAAGGCGCACAGTTCGGCAATGCGCGCGCGCAGCACCGGGCTACCTTCGGTCAGACCATACTGGAATGCCGCTTCCGGCTGCTCGACGATCGCCCGTTCCGTCGCCTGACGCAGACCGTCGAAGTCGAACAACTGTTCCGAGGGGATGCCGCCTGCCAACGAAATCACCCCGCCCATTTTACTTTGCTCCAGCAATTCGCGAATCGCGGAGCTTTTGAGCCGCTCCATCCGCTTCGCCACCAACTTACCCATTGCCATAACGATGCTCACTCATGAAAAAAGAGGGGATATTAGAAACAGGCCGGGAAGAACCCGGCCAAAGAAAAGTTTAGCCGCCCAGATAGGCGGAACGCACCGCTTCGTTCGCCAGCAGCGCAGCCCCGGTATCTTGCAGCACCACGCGGCCGTTTTCCAACACATAGCCGCGGTCGGCAAGACGCAACGCCTGATTGGCGTTTTGCTCGACCAGGAAAATGGTCATCCCTTCATCGCGCAGCTGCTGAATGGTGTCGAAAATCTGCTGAATGACGATAGGCGCCAGCCCGAGCGAGGGTTCGTCCAGCAATAGCAGACGCGGTTGGCTCATCAACGCGCGGCCAATCGCCAGCATCTGCTGTTCGCCGCCGGACATGGTGCCGGCGCGCTGTGAGCGACGTTCTCGCAGGCGCGGAAACAACGTATACACACGTTCGATACGCTTGTCATACTGCTCGCGTTCGGCAAAAAAACCGCCCATCGCCAGATTTTCTTCCACCGTCATGCGGGAAAAGACCCGACGGCCTTCAGGAACAATCGCGATAGCTTCGCGCATGATCCGCGCCGTTGGCCAGTCGGTGATATCCTTGCCGTCGAACACGATAGAGCCGGCAGAAGCCCGTGGATCGCCGCATAGCGTCCCCAGCAGCGTGGTTTTTCCGGCGCCGTTGGCGCCAATCAGGGTGACGATTTCGCCCTGATGAATATGCAGGTCGACCTGATGCAGCGCCTGGATTTTACCGTAGTGCGCCGATACCTGATTCAATGACAACATAACCTTATCCTTCACCCAGATAGGCACGGATCACATCCGGGTTATTACGAATCTCTGCCGGCGTGCCCTGTGCCAGCGGCGTCCCCTGATTCACCACGTAAATGCGGTTTGAAATGCCCATCACCAGCTTCATATCGTGTTCAATCAGCAGAACGGAGACCTGATGGCTATCGCGCAAATCGACAATCAGGTCATTTAGCTCATCGGTTTCTTTTGGGTTCAGACCAGCGGCCGGTTCGTCCAGCATCAACAGCTCCGGACGCGTCACCATACAGCGGGCGATTTCCAACCGGCGCTGCTGACCATACGCCAAATTGCCGGCCTGTCGGTTCGCCAGATCCCGCAACCCGACACGCTCCAGCCAGGTGACGGCGCGCGCCTGCGCATCCGCTTCCGCACGGCGGAAGCCGGGCGTTTTCAGCAACCCGGCAAAGACGCCGCTTTTCAGATGCTGATGCTGAGCGACCAGCAAGTTTTCAATCACCGTCATCTCACGGAACAGCCGCACATGCTGGAACGTTCGTACGACGCCCATCCGGGCGATCTGCTGTCCTGGCAGCGATTCGAGATGCTGATCGCGTAGCAGAATCGTGCCGCCGGTTGGGCGATAAAATCCGGTCAGGCAGTTAAATATGGTGGTCTTGCCCGCGCCGTTCGGACCAATCAACGAGACGATTTCACCGGCATGCAGATCCAGCTCGACATTGTTGACGGCCAACAGACCGCCGAAACGCATCATCAGGCCCCGTACCGATAATAGTGGCTGCGTACTCATGCCTGTCCTTCCTTATCCTCAACCTTCAGCTTCATCTGCGGCCTTTTCATCGGCAACAGTCCCTGTGGACGCCAGATCATCATCAGCACCATCAGAGCGCCCAGCAAGAGCATGCTGTACTCGTTGAGATCGCGCATCAATTCACGGGAAACCACCAGCAGCACCGCCGCCAGAATCACCGCGAACTGCGACCCCATGCCGCCCAGCACCACGATGGCCAGCACGAAAGCGGACTCGGCGAAGGTAAACGACTCAGGACTGATAAATCCCTGCCGGGCAGCAAACAGCGTGCCGGCAAAGCCCGCAAACGCGGCGCTGATGGTAAAGGCCGTCAGTTTGATTTTGGTCGGGCTGAGCCCCAGCGAACGACAGGCGATTTCATCTTCCCGCAGCGCTTCCCATGCCCGGCCCAGCGGCATACGCAGCAGGCGGTTGATGATGAACAGCGTCAGTACCACCAGCAGCAGCGCGACCAGGTACAGGAAGATGATACGGTCACCGGGATCGTAAGCGAGCCCGAAGAAATGATGGAACGTATCCCAGCCGCCCTCGCGCGGCGTGCGGCTGAACTCCAGTCCAAACAGCGTCGGCTTGGGAATTTGGCTGATGCCGTTCGGACCGCCGGTCCACGCGGTGTTGTTGAGGAGAAGGATACGAACAATCTCGCCGAACCCGAGCGTCACGATCGCTAAATAATCGCCGCGCAGCCTGAGCACCGGGAACCCCAGCATAAAGCCGGACAGCGCCGCCATCAGCCCTGCCAATGGCAGAGACTGCCAGAAGCCCAGCCCGTAATAGTTGCTCAGTAATGCATAGGTATAGGCGCCAATTGCATAGAAACCGCTGTAGCCCAGTACCAGCAGGCCGGACAAGCCCACCACCACGTTCAGGCCCAGACCCAGCATGATATAGATCAGCGTCAGCGTGGCGATGTCGACCGTGCCGCGGGACACGATGAATGGCCAGGCCACCGCGGCGACGATCAGCAGTACCGCCAGTCCTTTCTGCCGCGGCGTACTGCCGTCAAAACTCGGCAACACCAGACCGTTACCGGAAAACTTCTGCGCGCCCCGCGCCAGCAGAGGACGCAGCAGTTGGAACAAAAAGACCACGACGCAACCTGCGGCAATCCAGTACCAGCGCACTTTATCCGCGCCGTGAACCACCAGCTTCGTGCCGTCCAGGCTCAGTTGCATCCCCATCATGAATGAGGCCAGCACCAACAGGACAAACGCCGAGAAGAAAGCATTGAAGACGTTATGCTGTTTCATACCTTCTCTACCTCCGGGCGGCCCAAAATACCGGTGGGCATGACCAGCAACACGACAATCAACAGGGCGAACGACACCACGTCTTTGTATTCGGTACTCAGATAGGCGGACGTCAGCGCTTCCGCAATGCCCAGAATCAGGCCGCCGATCATCGCGCCGGGAATGCTGCCAATCCCCCCCAACACGGCGGCGGTAAACGCCTTCATGCCGGCCATAAAGCCGATATAAGGGTTGATGACGCCATAGAATTGCCCCAACAGTACACCGGCGACCGCGGCCATCGCCGCGCCGATCACAAACGTCAGCGAAATCACTCGATCCGTGCTGATGCCCAACAGGCTGGCCATTTTCAGATCTTCAGCACAGGCACGACAGGCGCGGCCCATTCGCGAATAGCGAATAAACAGCGTCAGCGCTAGCATGGTCAGGAAAGTAACCACCCAGATGGTCAGCTGCATCGTGCTGAGAGTAGCGGCGAAGCCATTGCTTTCACCCAGCGTCCACTGACCGTGGATCAGACTGGGCAGCGCCACGTCGCGCGACCCTTGAGTCAGGCTGACGTAGTTTTGCAGGAAAATCGACATCCCAATGGCGGAAATCAGCGCAATCAGGCGTTTGGAGCTACGCACCGGCTTGTAAGCCACGCGCTCGATGCTCCAGCCATAGGCGCTGGAAATCACGACCGCCGCGACAAAAGCGACGCTGATCAGCAGCCAGCCGGTGTCGATGCCCATCATCATCAGGGCGGCAATCACGATAAAGGAGACATAGCTACCGATCATATACACTTCGCCATGAGCGAAGTTAATCATGCCGATAATGCCGTAAACCATGGTGTAACCAATGGCGATCAGCGCATAGGTACTGCCCAACGTCAGACCGTTGAACATCTGCTGAAGGAAATAGAGGAATTGCTCGGACATACCTTAAGCCTTTGACGTTGCCCCGCCGTCGGCAGACGGAAGGACAACGGTATTCAGGGAGTAATACGGATCCAGTCAATCACTTCACGGAAGAGGAAGTACCGTCTGCGTGCCACTCAAATACACCAAACTCAAACCCTTTCAGGTCACCTTTTTCATTCCAGCTCAGCGGACCCATCACCGTTTCAACCGGCTTGGCCTTCAGATCGGCGGCCAGTTTGGCGGGCTCCACGCTGCCCGAACGCTGCATGGCGGTGGTCAGAGACTGCAACGCGGCATAGGTCGTCCACACGAACGGACCTGACGGGTCGAGGTTCTTCGCCTTCAGCGACGTCACGACGGCCTGGTTCGCCGGCACCTGATCGTAGCGTTTCGGCAGAGTCACCAACATGCCTTCAGAGGCCTCGCCCGCAATGTTGGACAGCGACGAGTTGCCCACGCCTTCCGGTCCCATGAACGTGGCTTTCAGGCCTGCCTGACGCGCCTGGCGCAGGATCTGCCCCATCTCAGGGTAGTATCCGCCGAAGTAAACAAAGTCGACGTTCTCTTTCTTCAGACGCGCCACCAGCGTAGAGAAATCTTTATCTCCAGCGGTCACGCCTTCAAACAGGACGACGTTGCCGTTGTCCTTTTTCAGGTTGTCCTGAACGGCGCGCGCCAGACCTTCACCATACTGCTGTTTGTCATGCACGACGGCGATACGCTGCGGCTTCACGGTTTCAAGAATGTATTTGGCGGCGGTTGGCCCCTGGTCGGAGTCCAGCCCGGTGGTACGCAGAATCAGTTCGTAGCCGCGGGTCGTCAGGTTGGCGTTAGTGGCGGCCGGCGTAATCATGATCACGCCTTCATCTTCGTAGATATCCGACGCGGGCTGGGTGGAGGAAGAGCATAAATGACCGATGACATAGCGGATGCCGTCATTAATCACTTTGTTGGCGACGGCGACCGCCTGTTTCGGGTCGCAGGCGTCGTCATATTCCACGCCGACCAGCTTATTACCATTGACGCCGCCCTTGGCGTTGATATCCGCAATAGCCTGACGGGCGCCGTTAAACTCCATATCGCCGTACTGCGCGACCGGGCCGGACATGGCCCCAACGACGGCCACTTTGATATCGGCGGCGTTAACAGCGTGACCCAGCGTCATCGCCATACATCCCATCAGCAACATTGTGCCTGTGCTTAATTTCATCCCGTTTACCCCATTCTAATTTTCATTTATTGCGTTCATTTTCGGCGCCAACCGTGACCACTCACGCTTTTTTTATAAGTAATAACAAGTTAGGCTTAATATTTGGCAATAGTTAGCAATAAGATTTTATTTTTCATGCCATTAAACAGGAGTTTTATGCTACATAGCAACTCACACACGCAGTAAGTCACGGTGTAAACAGCATAAAATTTTAGTCTTATCCCCCAGGGTTTGCTTCATTTCTAGTCAGTTATGCTAACCGACATATTGAAAGGTAATTAATAACTCGAAAAATGACCAAACTGAAAAACATTGCCCTGTAAACTGTACATAAAAAATTACACAACCTTTCTGGCGACGACTCCCTACAATCCTCTTCGCCATTAATCGGAGCACATTGCATGAAACTAACCGTGGAATGCCTTACTTCTTTTACCGACCAGGACAAGCTGGATTTAAGCCCGCTATGGCCGCATCAAAACTTCACGCAATTGGCGCAGAGCCTAAACCCTGACCACCAGCTGTTCGCCGCTCGATTCAACGATCGCTTACTGGGGGCCGTCATCGTGGAAATTAAACAGGACAGCGCCGAACTCTGCGATCTGCAGATAAGGGACGTCACGCGTAGGCGGGGAGTGGGTAAATATCTCGTCGAAGAAGTACTGCGGGCGCTGCCGCATGTCAGGGAGTGGTGGCTGGACGCGGCCGACCACGCCATGGTCAGCGAAAGTGTGATGGACGCCTTTATGCGTTCCTGCGGGTTCGATCCAGTATCCGGCGGTTGGAAATACAGCCGGTCATAAAGCAGGCCGCGCCGTTTCTCTCCGTAACTGTCGCCTGAAAACAACAACGGCCGGGACAAGCCCGGCCGTTGATTTCGGCATGATTCCGTTATTAACCGCGTTAGGCTTCTATCGCCGTCCGCAGCTTTTTCATGGCGTTCTTTTCCAACTGACGTACACGCTCGGCGGATACACCGTAGCGATCGGCCAGTTCCTGTAGGGTGGACTTGTTATCGTCGTCCAGCCAACGGGCGCGGATGATGTGCTGGCTACGCTCGTCCAGGCCTTCCATCGCGTGGGCCAGTTTGTCGGCCGCATGGCTTTCCCAGTTGTCTTCCTCAATGCCATCGGCAAAGTCAGACGTTTTGTCCTGCAAGTACAACATCGGGGCCATGCCATGGCCCGGCTGCGTATCATCTTCGGGCGTTGGGTCGAAGGTCATGTCCTGCGCCGCCATGCGGGATTCCATCTCAAGCACGTCTTTACTGGTGACGCCCAGTTCGCGCGCGACCAGCTCGACTTCGTCTTGATTAAACCAGCCCAGACGCTGCTTGGTTTTACGCAGGTTAAAGAACAGCTTACGCTGAGCCTTGGTCGTGGCCACTTTGACGATGCGCCAGTTGCGGAGCACGTATTCGTGGATTTCCGCCTTGATCCAGTGGACGGCAAAGGAGACCAGTCGAACGCCGACATCAGGGTTGAATCGACGTACAGCCTTCATGAGACCGATGTTGCCTTCCTGTATCAAATCCGCCTGCGGCAGACCATAGCCGGAGTAGTTGCGGGCGACATGAACAACAAAGCGCAGGTGAGACAGGATCAGCTGCTTGGCAGCGTCCAGATCTCCCTCGAAATGCAGCCGTTCAGCCAGCGCCCGCTCTTCCTCCGCCGTCAGCATCGGATAGGCATTGGCGGCACGAATATACCCTTCCAGACTGCCCTGGGGAACTAAGGTGAAAGTTTGCATATCTTTGGTCATTCAACCCTCTCATGGTTTGTTTATGTCGTCAGACATTGCATACAATGTCTCACTCACATCAACGTTCAAATCTAGTATCCGCTCACTATTTGAGCGTGATTTACCTCACAAGTTCACACAATTTTATCCATCTTTTTTTACATATCAAGATGGCAGCGCAACGAGATAAATCAGGAAGAAAATGCGCTTCGGAAGGGGATATTTTTCATACTCTTCCCTTGACTATTTCATCCTTTTTACAAGGAAAGAGTATATCAGAAAACCCTTACTCCGGTGTAAAGCGGCGTAAATGTTGAACCGTTGCCAGCCACGCAGCCAGCCAGCCGATCATCGCGGCAACCAGCAGCAATAGCAGGCCTTCATCCCAGCCCATCCCCTTCACCGCGAATGTCGTCCCGAAGACGGCGGCAACCTGTGCCGTCGCAGCCGAGAGCTTCCACACGAGCGCCTGAGACAAGATCAGCGACAACACCGCGCCGCACAGACCCAGCAGCGCCCCGCCGTTTAGGAACGGCCGCAGAATGAAACCGTCGGTTGCGCCAATCAGTTTCATGACGTTGATGGTATCTCTGCGGCTGAAGATACTCAGACGAATACTGTTACCAATCACCAGGAAAACCGCCACAATCATCAGCACGCCAATCGTAAAGGCGATTTGCCCGACGAGTCCGGTCATCGCCACCAGACGCGAATACCAGCTATCGTCCATTCGCACTTCATCGACGCCCTCAACGGCGCTAATGCGGTCCCGCAAGGACGTCATCGTCTCCGCACTCTGGAACGTCATTTTGGGCGTCACAATCGCTACCGCTGGCAGCGGATTTTCTTCCAGCATGTCCAGCGCGCCGCCAAAGCCGGACCAGTTGCGAAACTCGCCCATCGCCTCATTACGCGACAGATAATTAACCTTGTCCACGCCGTCTGTCGTCTGAATCTTGGCGATCACGCCCTCTGCCGCGTTATCGTCAAGCGACTTATCCAGATAGATCGTCAGCTGCGGGGTGGGATACCACTGCGTCGCCGCCTGGCTGACGTTTTTCCACACCAAATAACAGATGCTCGGCAGCGTCAGGGAGATGGCGATGACCATGATGGTCAGCAGCGTCGCCAGCGGCTGACGCAGCATATCCCGCAGCGTGTTCCCCCAGGCATAGCGCCATTGTTCCTGCCAGCCGCCCTTGAGTGCGCGGGCCTTGCTGACGGGGCGTTTCTGTTTCTCTTTTCTACGGACCTGATGATTAGCCATTGACGTTATCTCCCAGCATATGACCTTGAGACAGCGTCAAAACCCGGTAACGACGGCTGGCGATCAGCCCCGTATCATGGGTTGCCATCAGCACCGTGACGCCCACACGGTTGAACTCTTCGAACAGGCGCAGGATATCTTCGGACAATTCGTCGTCGAGGTTGCCGGTCGGTTCATCGGCCAGCAGCACCACGGGTTTGTTCACCACCGCGCGGGCAATGCCCACCCGCTGTTGCTCCCCGCCGGAGAGCTGAATAGGATAGCTGCGCGCTTTGTCTAGCAGCCCCACCTTATCCAGCGCCGCCGACACGCGACGGCGGATGTCTTCCACCGACGCACCGGCGATGATGAGCGGCATCGCCACGTTTTCATAAACGGAACGGTCCATCAGCAGATGGTGATCCTGGAAAATCATGCCGACCTGACGACGCAGGAACGGGATCTCGCTTTTCTTCAAACGGCTGATGTCATGACCGCCGAACAGAATCTGTCCCGCGCTCGGCCGTTCTATCCCGCAAATCAACTTCAACAGGGTGCTCTTCCCGGCGCCGGAGTGGCCGGTCAGAAAAACCATCTCCGCGGGTCGGACGTGAAAATCAACGCCTTGCAATGCCTGGCGACCGCCACGATACGCCTTACTGACCTGCTCGAAACGAATCATCCGTATTAGTCCTCACGGGCAAAAAGTGCCTCAATAAAATCGTCAGCCTTGAATGGCCTTAAATCTTCGATGCGCTCACCTACCCCGATGTAGCGGATAGGAATACCAAACTGATCGGCGATGGCGAAAATCACGCCGCCTTTTGCCGTCCCGTCCAGCTTGGTGAGGGCGATACCGCTCAGCCCAACCGCCTCGTTAAACAGTTTAGCCTGACTCACCGCATTCTGACCGGTGCTGGCGTCGAGCGTCAGCATCACCTCATGCGGCGCCTGATCGTCCAGTTTCTTCATCACCCGGACAATTTTTTTCAGTTCTTCCATCAGATGGGATTTATTCTGCAGACGGCCCGCCGTATCGGCAATCAGCACATCCACGCCGCGCGCTTTCGCCGCCTGAATGGCGTCAAAGATAACGGAAGCGGAGTCCGCCCCGGTATGCTGCGCCACGACCGGTACGTTGTTACGTTCACCCCAGACTTGCAGCTGTTCCACCGCCGCCGCGCGAAAGGTATCCCCCGCGGCCAGCATCACCGACTTGCCCTGAGCCTGATATTGGCGGGCCATTTTGCCGATGGTGGTGGTTTTACCCACCCCGTTCACGCCGACCATCAGAATAACGAACGGCATTTTGCCGTCGATGTTCAGCGGCTCATCCACTTTTTCCAGGATGGCGGCCATCTCCTCTTTCAACAGCGCCATTAGCGCTTCGGCGTCTTTCAGCTGTTTGCGGCTGGCATGCTCCGTCAGGCTGGCGATAATCTTGCGGGTCGTGTCCATGCCCACATCCGCAACGAGCAGTTGCTCTTCCAGTTCTTCAAACAGATCGTCATCAATTTTCTTACCGCGGAACAATGAGACAAATCCAGAACCCAGATTCTGCCGGGTTTTTACCAGGCTGCGCTTGAGGCGACTAAAGAAGCCTTCCTTGGTAGGACGTTCCTGCTCCTGAATTGGCGCAGGTGTTATCGCCGTTTCATCGATGGCCTCTGCGGACTGGTCCACCGATGGCTGACCCTGCATGGTCGCGAGCAATTCAGGCTCCGCGGCAGCGTCAGGTTCTTCTTCCGATTGGGCTTGGGACGCAAGCTCTTCCGGGGACACTCCCGGCGCCAGACTCTCCAGCTCGTCAATCTCCTGCAGCGCCGCCTGGCGTTCCGAAGCGTCGTCTTCCGGCGCGTCTTCCACATCCTGACGCGCGGCTTCCAGCGCCTCTTCCTTCAATAGGATCTCTTCCGGCGATGCGGTTTGCACCGGGCTGTCCAATGCTTCAACGGATTGCGGCGCCGCTTCTTCCGCGGTGGCGGTGACCGGCTCATCAGCCGTTTTGTCGACCACATCCGCCTCTTCCGGCATCTCGCCGAGCGGCGTGCCATCCGCGACCTCGGCGGTCTCTTCGCGCTCAACAGGCGCCGGCGCGTCATCATCCGGGTTTAACGGCTGGCGTTCAGCCTCTTGCGGCGCCGGGGCTTCAGTAGATACGATCTGCGCATCCGGATCTGAGTGCGCCGTCTCGCCTGATTCCGGTGGGGTCTGCGGTTGCTCAGTCTTTTCTTCTTCCTGACGTCCCAATCCCAGCCAGGAAAAAAATCCGCGCTTCTTCTGTTTAGCCATCTTGTAATTGCGCTCCTCGCCATCCAGTGCAGATGATGAATAATCTATGAAGTCGATAAAGAGCAGAGTTTAACACTTTCCCGACCGCAGCAACACGCGGCGTACGGCCCTGAACGCCGACAATCTGCGTAACCAAGTGTTTCACTATTCAAGGAGAAAAATGACGCGAGGCGGAAGCGGCGACGCCGTTCAACACGCGACTATCTTTGCATTTCCTCGATGGGCCTCGCCCCGTTAGAATAGCGCTACTTTCAACCCTATACGGTTGCAACCGGTAACGAACCTCAGTGAATGGCAGGCTATGGCAAAACAACACGCGACATCCGCACCCGGACAAATTCGAATCATCGGCGGCCAATGGCGCGGCAGAAAACTTCCCGTTCCCCACAGCCCCGGCCTGCGCCCCACCACCGATCGCGTGAGGGAGACGCTCTTTAACTGGCTGGCGCCGGTGATACAACAGGCTCGCTGCCTGGACTGCTTTGCGGGCAGCGGCGCTTTGGCGCTGGAAGCGCTGTCGCGGTATGCCGCTCACGCCACGCTGCTGGAGGCGGAGCGCGGCATTGCGCGCCAGCTCAGCCAAAACCTGTCGCTGCTGCGGGCGGAAAACGCCAGCGTGATCCATACTGATGCGCTGCGGTGGCTGGCTCAGCCAGGAGAGGCCTTTGACGTGGTCTTTCTCGATCCACCGTTTCGACAGGGATTGTTGGACAACACGGTCAGCCTGCTGGAAACGCAAGGCTGGCTGGCGGACGACGCCTGGATCTATATTGAAACAGAGGCGGAAAACCGCACCCTGAACCTTCCGGCCAATTGGCAGCTGCATCGCGAAAAAGTCGCAGGCCAGGTCGCCTACCGGCTCTACGCGCGCGGCTGACAGACCGGCAACCTCAGAGGACATTATGATTATTTGGATTAATCTTGGACGATTAGTGATGCTGGGCGTGTGGGCCTTTCTGATCATGAACCTGATTCAGCCCTTTCCGCGGCCGTTAAATATCTTCATGACGGTGGCGATGGTGTTCATGGTGCTAATGCACGGCATGCAGTATCTGCTGCTGAAAGCCAGTCAGCCGAAGGACGCCCCACCCATCAGCGGGATGACGCAACTCAGGATCTTTCTATTCGGGGTATTCGAGCTGATGGCGTGGCAGCGTCATCAGCCGCAGGACAGCAAGCGGAACAAGCGCTAGGCGCAGGGCATCCGCTCACACGATGCGGATGCCTTAGAACAGAAATTAGGGCTTCTTGCCGGGCAGATAAGGGAAATGGGTCACATTGTCGCCAAGCTCGGCAATCCGTGAACTACCGCGCTCCCGCTCCTTCACCGAATCGATACGAATCACCGCCTGCAACGGAATGTAGCTGCGATTAACGCCGGTAAATTCGGTCTTCAGCTTTTCCGTACTCGGATCGACCAACAGCTCCGACGGACTTTCAAACACGAAATCGGCGATTTCGATAAAGCCGAACAGCGCGCTTTGCGCCAACTCTCGCACATAAAGCTGATAGTTCTTGCCGTTGTTCATGAATTGAATGCGATAGAGTGCGGATTCATTACTCATTCAATAACATTCTCCCTCTCGAGCGATTAACATGACTTACTGCCGCCTATATGGCGCTACCTTAGCATGATGCCCCCATACCCGCATCCGCCATCCAGCCGCTGTCCGGCAGAGGGTCGATCACCTACACTGAAAGAGCAATCATTGTGCAGATTCATACCAGAAGCCGAGTTTCGCCCCGTCGCGCCCAGACTTCTGGCCGTCTGAATTTCCCACATATAAGGACGTTCTATGCTTTGGTCATTTATTGCCGTTCTTTTTTCCGGCTGGCTTTATGTCGACGCCAGCTATCGTGGTCCCACCTGGCAACGCTGGCTGTTCAAGCCTCTCACCTTGCTCTTGCTGATCGCGCTGGCCTGGCAGGCGCCGATGCTGAACGTCCCGGCCTACCTGATCGTACTCGGCCTGCTGGCGACCCTCGCCGGCGATACCCTCTTGCTGCTGCCCGCGCAGCGAATGTTATACGCCCTCGGCGCTTACTTCGCCGCGCATTTGCTCTACACCATCAGCTTCCTGTCCACCCAGATGACGCTGAATTTGTTCTGGCCGCTGCCGCTGCTGCTCGCCATCGTGTCGGCGCTGCTGGTCGCGATGCTGTGGACCCGACTGGATACGCTGCGTCTGCCAGTCTGCGCATTCATCGCCATGACCGCCGTCATGGCGTGGGTGGCGGGCGGCCCCTACTTTGCGGCAAACACCGACTACAATCTGTCGCTGCTGGTCGGCGCGGCCCTGCTTTTCATCGGGCATGCATCCTGGCTGATTTATCACTTCCGCTTTAAATTCCCGGCACATCAGGTGATTTTGGCCATCTGCTATTTTGGCGGCCATTTCCTGATTGTGCGTTCCATCTATGCCTGAGCACGCAACGGAGCACGAGAACAAGCGGGTTATTTACCCGCTTTGCGCAGGAGATAGCGGTAGGGCAATGTTTCCGTCGCCTGACCCAGCAGCTCGTGCTCCATAAACAGGCAGAAGCCGGGAATATCGCGCGTCGTCGCGGGGTCATCTGCAATAATCAGCAGCGTTTCACCCGCGGCCATGTCACGCACCGTCTTGCGCACCAGCATCACAGGTTCCGGGCAGCGCAATCCCAGCGCATCAAGAGTGCGGTCGGCGTGAGCAAAAATATCGGTCATAGCGAGTCTCAAAAGGGGTTGTCGTTGAATAGCGGCCTTAGTTTACGCTGCGAATATCAGGGTGCAAGCCGCGGCCTCCCCATGTTCAAAGAAAACGGAAATGGGTATGATGCGGTTTTATTGACGTCCCGCGCGAAAGCAGAACGTTATCACTGGGTTCCCTCACCCCATAAACCAAAAAGGTCGCAACATGTTTGATTTTACGCCGCAGCAGCGGCTGACAGCATTGTGCTGGCTGACGCTATTCCACATTCTGATCATCACCTCCAGTAACTACTTAGTGCAGCTTCCAGTTTCCGTGTTCGGTTTTCACACGACCTGGGGCGCTTTCACTTTCCCGTTTATTTTTCTGGCGACGGACCTGACGGTGCGAATTTTCGGCGCACCACTGGCGCGACGCATTATTCTGCTGGTGATGATCCCGGCACTGGCGATCTCCTATCTGGTCTCCGCGCTGTTTTACGACGGCACCTGGCAGGGCTTTGCCTCACTGAGTCAGGTCAATATCGTGGTCGCCCGCATCGCCTGCGCCAGCTTTATGGCGTACGTGCTGGGGCAAATTTTAGACGTACACGTCTTCAACCGTCTGCGGCAGCGCAGCGCCTGGTGGGTCGCGCCCTCGGCCTCCACGGTGCTCGGCAACCTCTGCGACACGCTGGCGTTTTTCTTTATCGCGTTCTATCGCAGCCCGGACCCGTTTATGTCCGCTCACTGGGTCGAAATCGCGCTGGTGGATTACACCTTCAAAATCCTGATTTGCGGCATTCTGTTCCTGCCAATGTACGGCATCATGCTGAACATGCTGCTTAAGCGTTTGAGCGGCAGGACGCCGCAGACGGCATAACGCCAGATTACCCTGAAAGGGGCCGTCAGACAGGCTTTGTGACAACAAAACGCTTGTTTTTACTGCCTGAATCGGGTGGCATAGCAGCATTATGTTTTCTGATTAAGGAAAGAGCTGCTATGTCGAAAGTAGTAAAATTTATCGGAATCGGATTGCTGGCCGCCACGCTGGCCGCCTGCGATGACAAAAAGGACGAGACGTCTTCCACCACGGATGCGGCGGCACAGGCTCAAAGTAGCCAGACGATCTCGTTGCTCTCCGGCAAACTGGCGTTCACGCTGCCCGCAGACCTGAGCGAGCAAAGCGGGAAGCTGGGCAACCAGGCCAATAACATGCACGTGTATGCCAACACGAGCGGACAAAAAGCGGTCATCGTTATCTTGGGCGACAGCACCACTGAAGATCTGCCGGTGCTGAGCCAGCGTCTGGAAGATCAGCAGCGCACCCGCGACGCCAATCTGCAGGTCGTCACCAATAAAACCATTGATGTCGACGGTCACAAGCTGCAGCAATTGGACAGCATCATCTCCAGCAGCGGTCAGAAAGCTTACTCCTCCGTCGTCCTCGGCATTGTCGGCGACCACCTGATGACGCTGCAAATCACCCTCCCCGCGGACAATCAGCAGCAGGCGCAGACCGAAGCGGAAAATATCATCCGCACGCTGAAGCTGAGCTAACCGTCACCGTTCAGGGCATCAACACCGCCCTGAACGGCCTTCCCGACCTGCACCATCACACCGCATTTCGCCCTTTATTCCTGCCGGAAGCCCGCGTAAAACTGTTATTAGGATGATGTCGGTTATAATCAATCGGATGGATAACTGCGCGTAAGAGGTTTTATTACATGCCCGTAACACCTAAACAGCCCCCTGACCAGACATTGGCCCATGCCGCTTCCCCGGAGGACGCCGCTTCTCCGGCGGAGAAAGCCCCTATAGCCCGACTGACCCGCTGGAGCAAATGGGTTCAGTCTCTGCCTTACGTCGCGCACTTTATTCGCGCCGTCGAGCGGTTCAATGACCGCATGGGCAGCCAGTTCGGGGCGGCTATCACCTACTTTTCCTTTTTGTCGCTGATCCCCATACTGATGGTCTCTTTCGCCACGGTCGGGTTCGTGCTGGCCTCAAACCCCGATCTGCTCACGGAACTGATCAGCCGCATCGTCAATAGCATCAGCGATCCCAATCTCGCTAATACGCTGAAAAACACGGTGAATACGGCGATACAGCAGCGTACCACCGTAGGGCTGACCGGTTTGCTAATCGCGCTTTACTCCGGGGTGAATTGGATCGGCAACCTGAGAAACGCCATCCGCGCGCAGTTCCGCACAAAGTGGGAACGCAATCCGCGCGAGGAAGAGAAAATCTATTTTCAATATTTGTGGGACTTTCTGTCGCTGCTGGGACTGTTGATCGCCTTGGCGTTCACGTTATTCCTGACCTCCGTCGCCGGGACCGCGCAAAACAGAATTGTCATCGCGCTGGGACTGGAAGGGATCGAGTGGCTGCGGCCCGCCATGACGCTGATCGCGCTATCGATTTCAATCTTCGCCAACTATTTGTTATTCCTCTGGATACTGGGCGTTCTGCCCCGGAGGAAACCCAATCGTAAAGCGCTGTTTCGCGGAACCTTGCTGGCCGCCGTCGGTTTCGAGATTTTGAAATTCATCATGACCGTCGTGCTGCCCAAACTCGCCTCTTCGCCCTCGGGCGCGGCATTCGGTTCAGTGATTGGCCTGATGACGTTTTTCTACTTCTTCGCGCAGCTCACGCTCTTTTGCGCCGCCTGGATCGCCACCGCCAAACCCAGACATCACCATATACCCGAGGACCCGGCCGAACCGCCGGCTGTGGCTTGATGACGGTCGGCGGCATCACCGCCTACCTCGTAACCCTGACAGGAGAAATGTATGCCGGTTGTTACCGTTCGCATCCTTAAAGAGGACACCACCGCGGAGCAAAAAGCGCAGGTGATTGATGGCATCACGCAGGTGCTGGAGACAGCGCTGGGGAAGGACCCGGCCAAAATCATCGTGATGATTGATGAGGTAGAGCCCGAGAATATGGGTGTGGGCGGGCAGAGCATGGCAGAACGGCGCAAGTCGTCCTGACCCCGCGAGAACCGGCGGTGATACGCCGGACGCCAATCCTCTCTCGATGGCAGGCCGCGCCGCGGTCTGTGCTTCTCCCCCCCCCCTCGCCCCAGCGACGATGAAGCCCACCGGGGCGGCGGCACGCTAAAAGCGACGCGGCGCCTTCAGCCTAGGGCGTTGCGGGCGCCGTTTCATCCGCTGCGGGCACGGCGCTTTCCGCCGGTTTCATCAACCCGTTATACCTGTCTTGTAGCTCTTTCAGATTGGCCTCGGGCTCACCCGGCGGCTGTTGCAGCACCAGCGTCGCATCTTGCGCCAGTTGCAGTCGCAGCGCCTGATTGAGGGACTCCAGGGTTACGAAGGAAAGATAGTTTTTACGCAGCTGCTGATACTGCTCGGGCGCGATATCCACCACGCCGCTTCGCTGCGAGCGCAGCCGCTGCTCTATCAAAATCTGCGTGCCCGTGCGCGCATAGGTGGCGAAAAGCTTGTCCAGCTCTTCGTTTTTACGCGCCAACAACGCATCGAATTCCGCCTGCGTCAGTCCCTCATCCTGCAAGGCGCTGAGCGCTTTGCCCACCAGCGTCACGCTCTCGACCAGCTGTTCGCCGTTCAGGTTGTCCATATGCAAAGAGCACTGCGCGCGTCCGTATAACACATTGCAGTCGAAACGCAGATTTGCCTCTTTCAGCGCGCTTTTCTCCAGCGCCTGCTGTACGCGTTGGAACATCGCCTCCCGCGCCAGGTCGCGCTGCCAATAGCGTGCGAGCGCGTTTGAATCTCGAATCGGCTGCCAGACCGTATCCCATACCAGCGCGATAGAGTCCGGTCTACCCATCGCGCCGATCAGTCGGGTCGGTTCAGCGGGCAACGCAGACAATACTGGCAGCGGCGCAGGCGTCGCGCGTTTACCTTCTAGCGGGGCAAAAACCTTCCGGATCTGGTCGACAATGGCGCGGGAGTCAACGTTTCCAACAACATACAGCGTCATCGCATCCGGTGTGTACCACGCTTTGTAGAACGCCTGCAGCGGTTCGGCCGTCAGCGGCGTTTTGACCGCCTGCCCCGGGTTGTGCGCCAGCAATATCGAGTTTTGAAGACGATATCGCCAGGCGGGATCCTGCGGATTCGGCGGCAACGTGGCGACGCCGTCTCCCTGTTGCAGGGCCGTACCGATGCTTTGATCGTCGATTGACAGCCCACCTGCAGTTTCCGCCAGCCAGCTCAGCGCGTCTTTCAACAGCTCCGGCCGATTATTCGGCAGGCTCAAATTATAAGAGGTGAAGTCATAGGAGACGACAACCGGCGATGGTTTCTCGTCGTTGGGAGAAGAAGCCCACAATGCCGCGAGCTGGCCCGGCGCAAACGATGCATTAGGCATCATCGCCAGACGGGGAATGACGTGAGAAAATCCCGTTTGCTGTGTGTTTTCGCTCAACGACCCCGTATTCACCACCAGACGAAGTTCAAGGTGGTCGTTAGGGCGCTGAGGGGTAGTCAGAAGCTGCCAGTTAAAGCCGTTATCCAGCTTACCCTGCTGCCAGGCGGGATCGGGCTGTAGCTCTTCCGCCAGGGCAAAATGGCCGACGGCCGCCAGTAAAACGCCACCGAATAAAAGACTGATTTTGGTTCCCTGCATGTGAACCCCTGCTTTTTCATCACTCTCTGAAGACGTGCATTTTATGGATTATGGTGACGGTCGTGCGGTCACCACACTGTATACTCACCTCACAAAAAACAGAGGCGCAGTGTACCATTGGGTTGGACCGCACGCTTTCGTCGATGTCACTCAATAGGGCGAAAAATACCGAAAAAAGTGGAAAATGCTGAATTTTGGCGCTTCAGATAAACAGCGGCCCGCAGCGTTTATCTCCGCTGCGAGCCGAGGGCAGAAAGGCAAATAGCGTCAGGAAATACGCGGGGAAGTGGACTCTGGTTTGGCGGGTTTATGTTTTTCCAGCGCCGCATTCAGCTGCTTTTCATCCAACTGGCCGACCCACTTGGCGACGAAGATTGTCGCGACGCCGTTACCGACAAGGTTGGTCAGCGCGCGGGCTTCCGACATAAAGCGGTCGATCCCAAGAATCAGCGCCAACCCGGCAAGCGGCAGATGGCCAACGGCGGAGATGGTGGCAGCCAGAACGATGAATCCGCTGCCGGTGACGCCCGCCGCCCCTTTCGAGGACAGCAGCAACACCACCAGCAACGTGATTTGATGCCAGATATCCATGTGACTGTTGGTTGCTTGCGCAATAAACACCGCCGCCATCGTCAGGTAAATAGAGGTGCCGTCCAGATTGAAGGAGTATCCGGTCGGGATCACCAGCCCCACGACCGACTTCTTACAGCCTGCCTTCTCCATTTTTTCCAGCATCCGCGGCAGAACCGATTCGGAAGAGGAAGTCCCCAACACAATCAGCAGCTCTTCCTTAATGTACCGAATGAACTTGAAGATGCTGAAGCCGGTCGCGCGGGCGATGGACCCCAGCACCAGAATGACAAACAGCAGGCAGGTGACGTAAAAGCAGACCAGCAATTGTCCCAACTGCACCAGCGAGCCGACGCCGTATTTACCGATCGTAAACGCCATCGCCCCGAACGCGCCCAACGGCGCCAGGCGCATGATCATGTTGATGATGCCGAAGATGACTTTGGAAAAGCTTTCGATCACATCAAAAACGATTTTCCCTTTCGCGCCCAAGCGGTGCAGCGCAAAGCCAAACATCACGGCGAACAGCAGCACCTGCAGGATGTTGCCGCTGGCGAACGCGCCGATGACGCTGGCGGGGATAATGTCCAGCAGGAACGGAATGACGCCCTGTTCCGCGGCCTGGCTGGCGTAGTTGGAAACCAACGACGCATCGAGCGTGGTGGGATCGACGTTCATCCCCGCGCCCGGCTGCATCAGATTGACGACGACCAGCCCGATAAGCAACGCGATCGTACTCACTACTTCGAAGTACAGCAGGGCAACGGCGCCGGTCCGGCCCACCGCTTTCATACTCTCCATGCCGGCGATGCCCGTCACGACCGTACAGAAGATCACCGGCGCGATGATCATCTTAATTAATTTAACGAAACCATCACCAAACGGTTTCATTTGCTCGCCGATAGATGGATAAAAATGCCCCAGTAGAACCCCGATGGTAATTGCCACAATCACTTGAAAATACAGACTTTTGAAGATTGATGTTTTCATCATTATGTCCTTGGGTAGGAGTGCACACGTGGACGAAAACGGCATGACACCGCCACCTGCGATTGCGCAAAAAGTAACATCGCATTAACAGTTCAGATATCTTTTATAACTTAAGTTTGTGACTAAAAGGTGAGAGTTAGGAGCTGAATCGCATCAATAGGTTGTGAGTAAAAATAGTGCGGAAACAGCCCGATAACAATGTCAGCGGGGGAGAGGATGGGGAGCGATCTAACACTCTGTTATTTATTAAATAATTTAAATTAGAGCATTGTCGCCCACTCTTAGCAGCGGCGTCGCTGTTAAGAGTGGGGAGCAAGCTGGGAGGCGACGAGAGAGAGGACGGCATCGCCACCCGCGCCTCGCGCCTGCTCCATCGCCAGGCGGGCCTGCGCCAGCCACTGCCCGGCGGCATTAGCCTCCGTCTGCGCCGCCTCGTCTAGCACCGCCAGCAGACCGATACTGACATGCACGCCTTCATGCAATCCGCTTTCACGCAGTCGAGCAAGAGCTTGATGTCCCCACACCTGAGCAACATCGGCTCCTGCCGGAACTGAGCCCAACATCGCATATTCGTCGTTATCGAGCCGAGCCAGCAAACCGGACTCGCCGATGACGGACCGAAGCGCCGCGAGCGTGGGCTGTAGATCGTTTTGTCCCAAGGGCGTATCCGCTTCCAGCCCCACCACGCACAGACAGAACGGTTCTCGTTGGCGGGATAAAGCATTGATAAACATCGCTTTGTCTGCCAGCCCCCCTTCTCCCACGCGCCGGTGCGACTTCCACCGCCGCAAATTTCGGTTATAGCTACGAACCAGCATGCCCAGCTCATCGTCGATGTGCCGCTCCGGCATCGTCAGCGGACAGTCAGGCAGAGACTCGCAGGGTACGTCCTGCACTTCCTTGATGATTAATCGCAGTGGGTTGACGACGCGGTGTTTCACGCACCAGGTGATGCCCACCGAGAGGATCAGCGCCAGCAGCAGATAGGTGACCAGCAGGGTCGAAAAGGTGCTGACGATGAACTGAAACATTCGGTACGAGTCCGCCTGCAACACCAGATGCGCCAGCGGCGTCGAACCCGGCACCTGCGGCAAGGAATATAACGGGATCGAGACTTCTATCGGCAGGTCAAACGTCCGTGCGATCCAACGCGGCAAAGGCCGCTCGGACGGGAAGTTGGCGTGCAGCGTGTGCAGCTCGCCGGGCAGCACCAGATAGGCCCGGCTCAGGAAGCCGACCGGGAGTAGGTTGTTTAGCAGGCCGTCGGCCTCGACCACATCGCCCTGCAAGACGGCATTGGTTAGGGGCGTTCGCACAGAATAGGCAACATGTTCCAGCTGGCGCACGTAATCATCCCGTCGCTGATGCACGAAATGGAACAGCTGGATCACGATAAACAGGCAGACGGCGGTGACCGACACTGCCGAAATCACCGTCATCTGTTTGATAGTTAGTGAACGACGAACGTGCAAACCTATTCTCCCAAAACCCCGACGTACGGGGAAAAACAGCCGTACAGTATATCTCGAGCGCCAAGTTTATAGGATGCAAAGGGAAGTCTGTTAAAAGGTTTAAGGATTTTTCTGAGGAAAGTAGTTCCGTCAGTGGCCAGACATCAGAAAAAGGGCGCTCTTATCAGTCTTATGTCGGCGCAACCGGAATGCGGCTACGCCTGTTGAGGTTAACGGGCGTCGGCGGTGACCCGCGCCAAATTGGCCAGAAGATGCAGGCTGGCGGAGTAGTAGTCCTCTTCCGGGCTGATGGCATCATTGACCTGATGGCTGTCGCCCATCGCCAAATCCCGCACCGCCAGCAGGCCGCCGTTCATCATGTAGGGCGCGGTATGGTTATTCAATACGTCGACCCACGCTGGCGTACGCAGACGCGGAAAGCCATGCCAGTAGAGACGGAACGCACTCAGCTCCGGACTTTCACGGTCATACCAGTAAACGTACAGCGGGATACGGATAGCGTCATAGCTGAAGCGCGACGGCCAGCTCATGGCCGGGGCGGTGGTGCCATCGGCGTTCAGCGCCACCCAGTCGGACGGCAGGTTGGTATCGCCAAACCGCGTTCTACTCAGCAATACCATCCCGTCTTCAATCAACTGATGCCATACCGGCAGGCGGCTTCGTTTGGAGAAATCCTCCCATGCGGGGAAGATAAAATAAGAAGGATTAAGGACGAGGTAAGTGCCTTTGTTGAAACCGTTCGCGCCCGGCAACATCACCGTGTGACCGGCATATTGCGTCACGTTGTGCGCGATGATCTCTTTTTGCAGGCGGTCCGATGCCTGAAGATATGGCTCGTTGCGCCATTTCTCACCGGCCTTCAACAAGGCCCAGGCAATCATGACGTCGCCGTCGGAGGCATTATTTTTGTCGGCTACCGGGTCGGCCGCCGTCGGGGTATAGCGCCAGTAGAACAGGCCGTTCTGTTGATTTTTAAGATGGGACTGCGTCCATGACCATAGGCGGTCGAAGGTGCTCCGGTCATCATAATGCACCGCTAGCAACATGGCGAAACCTTGCCCTTCCGTATGGCTGACGTTGTTGTTGCCGGTGTCCTGAATTCGCCCGTCCACCGTCAAAAAACGGCTTTTATAGCTATCCCATCCCTGATCTGCCGCTATCGCACTCGTGCTGCATAACGCCATGAGCAAGACCATAGTCCAGTGCCGCAATGGCTTTATCATGCTTTCCTCTCTAATTATGTTGATAACGGAATCTCAGCGCCGTCTCACCCTCGGTGGCTTCACCGACCAGCGGCACATGGGGGCCGCCGCCCTGCTCTTTGAGCCAGTGAGCATACATCCCCTGCAACACCGCCTTGATCGCCATCAGCCAGCGCGCCTTGCTCAGCGCACCCTCACCGGCCGGCAGTGCCAGATGGAGGATCTCCAGCGACGCTTCGCCCGGCAGCACGTCGACATAGCCCCAGTCAAACACGGCCAGCACCGCATTGATCTCCCGCTCAAGGTCTGCCACGGTCAACGCCGCCGGTAAGGGATACCGTTTCGCGAGCGCCTCGCCCATTTGCTGGAGGAAGGTCTGACCTTCGCTTTCGCCGACGTTGTTCATCATATTTTCAATGATGATCCCCAGAAGATCAAACCAGCCCGGCGGGCACTGCTGCTGGCGATAATACTGCAAGGTCGTTTGCTGCCATTCACTCATGCTTATTCGCCTCCAAGCCTGTAGCGGAAATAGAGTTGCGCGTTGCTTTCGTTATAGTCACCGAAGGTGTCGTAACCGAGTTGACCGCCAATGGTGACGTTGCGATTGATCTTATAGTCAGCCCCGGCGTGCAAGTTGTAGCCGATGCCGTTTTTACTGGTGCCGGGGTAGTAGGCTTCCTGAGTCAGGCCTTTCGCCGCCGCCGTTTCCAACAATTGCTGCCACTCCGGGTTGTTCGGATAGTAGGCGCTGCGATCCTGCGAGTAGGACTGATAGCCCAGCGCGCCGCCGATCTTCACGCTCAGATCGTCGTATTTCTGGGTGTAGTCGATAGGGAAAGAAACCGAGACGAAGTTCTGCGGACTGAAATAACCGCCCTGCCCGTAGCTGTAGTAGCTCAGGTTGCGGGAGAAGTCCATCCACGACATGCTGATGCCGGTCTTCAGTTCACGCTCGCTATCATGATAGGGACGCACGTAAGCCCCGGCATTCGCCACCAGACTTTTGTTGCTCTTCACGTTCTCGCCCAAATAGCTGTAGGCGCCTGCGCCGCCATAGAAACCGGCGTCGCCGTCGTCATAGCTCAGCAGCGCCGTTCCGCCGTTCTTGGTCACGCGGCCCCACTTCTCGCCGCTATAGGCGTCGCGCGCGCCGACGTAGGAAAGCAGGCTGTCGGTGACCGCTCGACGCTCGCCGGTCAGCACCAGCGTCAGGAAGTCGGTCAGTTTCGGCGACCACTGAACGCCCCCCACCAGCGTGCTGAGATCCTGCCCCAGCGGGGTCGAACCGATATCCACCTTGTACTGTTTACCGGTCAACGCCAGATTGAGCTCCACGCCGGTGGCGTTCTGCGCACCGGGAGAGTCCGCCGTGATCTCGTCGAGGTTGAAGCTGTCCGAGGTAGATTCGGCCTGTGCCTTGTTAGATTGCTGGATCGCTCCCAACCCGAAGCGACGGCTGGTGGTGTCTTCGGCGCTTCCCGCGCTCAGCGTCACGGGGGTAACGGTAAAGTTGAATCGATCCTCGCCCAACGGCGCGCTGGACCACGTCAACGGTGCTTTCGCCTCGGTCAACTTGCTAAGGCCGGACTCGCCGTCCCGACCACGCACCTGCACCCCGGTCTGAACCCAGGTGCCGGTGTCACTCTCCAGCGTATCCATCATCTGGTTAATCTGGCGGAAAGTGCCGTTCTGCGCAGAGGCCGTCGTGCCCCCCGGCGACCCGTCGAGGCGTTGTCCGCTCACAGCGCGATAGTCGGTAGTCTCGTCGCGCTGCTGCCACGGCATCGCGCTGCCGTAGGTCGACGGAGAACGACGCGTGCTTTCCGTTGCCCGGTTGATGAACGGATTGTCCGCCAGCGCCAGTCCGCCAATCACCGGCAGGCTGCCGGACTCCGCGCCCTGCAGCCCAATCATTTTCCCACGGGCCGTACGCAGATAGGCCAGCGCCTGCGCTTTGTCGCCTTTCGCGTCCGCCACGCGCGCCAGCAGCAGCAGGCGTTCGGGCGTCTGTTTGTCGTTCAGGCCGGCGGCCAGCGTGCTGGCTTTCGAAACGTCGTTCTGCGCCAATGCCACGTCGATAGCGCCGACGCGCGCATCCTGCGTGGGGGTATCGCGCGTCGTCAGGTAGTCGTAGACCGTTGCCGCTTCCTGATTCATCTTGCCGGACTGATAGAGCCGCGCCATCGCCAGCATCAAATCCGTATTCTGCGGATCGTGCTGCAACGCGCCGATCAGCGTGTCGTAAGCAGCCGCATACTGTCGGGCTTCACGCAGGCGATCCGCCTCCTGGATTACGCCACCATTGCGCAAGGCAGCCAACTGCTCCGGCGTGCTGCGGGACAGCATCTCCGGATTGCTCAGCCACGCTTGCGCCTCCTGACTTAACCCGGCCTGATTCAATACGGCCACCTGCGCCGCATAATCGCCCGCATTGCCCTGAACCCCGCGTTGCATATTGCTGCGCACGACGCCGACGGCACCGGCGGTATCGCCCGCCGCCGCCAACGCCTGCGCCAGCTGTCCGGCATCCTGCGGATCGGCAGGCGGGTTCACCGCCAGCGCCTTCAGGGTGTTGGCCGCCGCCACGTTGGAACCGGTTTTAAGATAACCTCGCGCCGTCTCCATCTGTAGATTGAAGTTGGCCCGACGGGCCAGCGCGCGCATATCAGGCGTCTGCTGGCGCTCGGGTACGCGAGCCAACAGCGCCCCGGTTTGCTGCCAGGCGCCGTTTTGGCTGGCGAAGAGCGCGCCGGCGAACAGCTGCTCGGGGCTGGCGCCGGGACGGTACAGCGGCTGCATCACATCGGCAGCTGTCGTCATGTCCCCTTGCTGCTTGTAGAGCCGCGCCAGATCGTATATCACCCAGCCGTCGGCGGGCCAGCGCGGTACCGCTTGCTGCAACAGCGCGATAGCTTGCGCTGGGTGGCCCGCCGCCCGCTCGCGCTCCGCGGCGCGTCTCACCGACGCGCTGCCTTCCTCCACCGCCACGCGCGTCGCCAGACGTTGGCGCACGCTGTCCGGCAGCTCAGCCAGCAGGGCCTCGGCTTCGGTAGTGCGATTCTGCCGTTGAAGCACATAGTAAAGTCCTTCCTTTGCCGCGCTGTTGTTCGCATCCAGCGTCAGCACATCGCGATAGCTCTGCTCCGCCTGCGTCAGCTGATTGCTGCGCCGTTGCACATCAGCCCGGAACAGACGAACGGCAATGCCGCGTTCCCCGTCGGCCTGCATCAGCGGTTCGCTCAGCGCCAGCGCCTGAGGCGAATTGCCCATTTTCATCGCCTGCTGCGCCACGCTCAGCTGCGCGTAGAAACGCGCGTCTTCCGCCTGCTGGCGACGTTCGACGCTATTTTCGCCGCCCTGCTTCGCCGACTGCTCCAGATAGTTGGCGGCGCTGGCATAGTCGCCTCGACGCTGAGCGATATAACCGAGACCGGCCAGCGCATCCGCATCCTGCGGCGCGGCCCGCAGTACTTGTTCAAATGCCCGCTGCGCGCCGTCCGAATCTCCGCTGTTCAGTTCGGCGAACCCTTTCCCTATAGTCTCGCCGCCGACGTGGGTGCGGTAGTGCGCCATGACCGCTTTATCCTGGGGATGCCGCTGTTGGTAGTGGTCGTACAGCGGCGCGTCATCCGGCTGAGGACTCATCCATAGCAGGGCCTGACGCATGGCGCCGTCTACGTCGGGGTTACCCGAGGACATTGCATCCAGCAGCAGCAGTCCTTCCCGCCGGGTGGGTTCCTGATAGGTCAGCGCCTTACCTAACGCCAACCGGGCCTGGGTATCCTGCGGATTCGCCGCCGTGAACTGGCGCAGGCCGTCCACCGCCTGCGGCCACAGCGTGCGGTCGCCCGCCATGGTCAGGTAGTATTCGACTGCAACGTTGGCCGGCGGCTGGCCGCCGTCGAACAGGTTGCGCCAGGTTTGCAGCGACGCGGCGATATTACCGCTGCGGGCCTGCTGACGGGCCAGCGCCAGCTGAGCGGGGGGAATATCCTGCCAACGTCGGGAGTTGTCCAGCGCTTGCAACCGGGGGTCCTGCGGCGAAATGCTGACCAGCCGCGCGCGCCACTTCGTCGCCTCGGCGTTGTCGCCGCGTTGTTGAGAATAAAGCGCCATCAGGTAAATCGCGCGGGTGTTGTCGGCGTCAACCGCCAGCACCTTCTGCAACGCGCCTTTGGCCAAATCGTCGTGGGCGCGTTGATGCCAATAATCCGCCTGGTCGAACAGCGCCTGGAACGCCGGGTTGTTATTGTCTGCCCCCAGCGTTGGCGCGGACAGGGTTGCCGCCCCCACCAGACACAATGACCGAAGCATTCCGGCTGTTAGTGTGTTCTTTTTCATAGATCGCTCAATTATTTCTGGCCTGAGTCACGCGCGTCCTGCGGATGCAGACGGCGATGAGCGCGGCGTTTCAGCACGTGATACAAGCCCGCTCCGCCTAACGACGCCATGATTAAGGCGACAAACGCCAGAATGACGGCATGTTGGTTGGCATACCAGATAATCATCATGTACCAAGGCATTTGTCCGCTGGGGAACTGCGGGCCGACCCGGAAGCTGCGAACGCCGTTCTCATCGGTAATGATGGCGGTATCCCCCCGGACTGCCGCGGTGATATGCGCCGACGTCAGGTCGCCGTGCAGCCGCTGTAGCTGCTGATCGTTCGTCGCCAACACGACCACTGCCACGCGTTGAGGGTTCCACGGGGAGCGGTAGCTGACAAAGCCGCGCCAGAACTCATTCGAGGAGAAGTAGCGGTCGGCGTCTATCGGATGACGGGACCAGTCGCCGGTCAGCCAGTTGACCCATTGCTCAAATAGGCTGGGGGTTTTAACACCCAGCGCATGACCGTCCGTCTGGTAGGGAGACTCCGCCAGCAACGCCTTGTTAAACCCGCCGTGCGATAGCGTCGTGACCGCCAGCACATCGCTGTTTTGCAGCCGATGCCGCTCAACGCCGTCTTTCGGCACGCCGAATACGACCCGGTTATGATTGATGCTGACGCCGGTCGCATCGCCGGAACGGCCCGCCATGCCGAGTAGCGTACTGATCTCCTGATCCGACGGACGTTCCGGCAGCAACATTACCGTCTGAGAGTAATCCGCCAGCCGGGAGAAAGGGAACGATGCGCCGATGAAATACGACAGGTTGGGCAACATCGTGAAGTGACGCGTGCGGGTCAGGTCTATCCACGAGTCGTTCTCAATGCGGCTTTTGATGTTGTTGTTCAACAGTACGCTGCACGGGGCATCCGCTTTCGGCCGAATGTTGAAGTAGAGCTGTAGTTGGTTAAAGCCATAGATCAGATACGGATTGAGCTTCAGCGTGTAGGCCTCCTGACGATTGTCGCCCCCCAGTCGACGCCAAAGTTGCTCCAGCAGACCCTCTTTCACCATCGGCAAATTGCTGATAAACGTGCCATTAAGCGTCACGTTCAGGTCAGAGCGATTCTCGTCAATCCAGCTTTCCGCCGGGAAGCGGTAACTGATGTGCACCGGAATCGTTTCGCCATCCCACAGAAAGAGGTCGGGCGCCGCCCGAAACTTAAGGTTCTGCGCGGAGTGCCAGATACCGAGGGACGTCATGATCTGCCCTTGCTCCAGCAGTTCGCTGAACCGGACACGCCGGTCGGTGCTGATCCATCGCGGCGCGTCGTAGCTCTTATGGCGCGGAAGCGTCAGCGGCGTGACGGTGATAGATGTCTGTTTCCCCGTCAACGGTTGGCTGACGAGGTGATAGGCGGCTTGTCTTAGCTGTTCCTCATCCTTCCCCACCACCAGCAGCAGTTTGTAGATCGGGTTGTCGGGATTATCCATCAGCTGCAACGTCGGGGCATCGACCTGGGGCAGCGTCACGCGGCCGATCTTCTGGCCCGGATAGCCGAACAAAATACCGTTCTGTTCCGGCACGCTATCTCGCTTTACGGGGAAAGTGATATCTCGCCCGTTAGTCTGAATCCCCATCCAGGACGCCACCAGCGCCGCCGCACTCACCTGATCGGCCGTCGGCTCGGTGGGAAAAACCATCGGCACGGAGGCCGTCGCCATCTGCATGGCGTCGATAAACGGACGCGGGAAGTTGCCGATGTCCGCCCCGACGTTCAGCTGTTGGCCTTCCAGCTGCAACGTAGTGCTGGGCAGAATAGTGACGCTGTACTGTTGATCATTGTCGCGCTCGCACATCAGCCGATCTGAATTGATGATGCGGAAGCTGAGGTTGTTGTCGGACACCACCAGCGCGGCGGGGATCTCTATCTGATAGGTCCCGGTTTCCTGTCCGTTCGTGGTCAAGGGCACATTGCCTAACGGCTGACCATTCAGCATCAGCTGCAGCGCGGTGTTGCGCTGGGCTAACGCCGGGGAAACGGCGAACTTGAGCGCCAGATGGGCGGCAGTCACCACCTGATCGGCGGAGAGCGTGAATCTCAAACCGGCTTGCAGCTGACCGCCGCTTAGAGCGACGCCCTGCGCTTGGCCCATCTGCGCCACGGAAATCGTGCTGCTGATCGGTTGATTGTAAACGCCTGACGACGCGTTTAACGAGGGGACGGTCTGAGACGGCATCGCGGAAGGCTGCGCGCTGTCATACTTGCCGGAAATGCGAGGCAACTCGCCAGGCAGCGGGGCGTCGATTAACGACAGCGGGCGGCTGGATTCTTCGGCGGCCGCGCCGCCGCAAAGGCACAGCAGCAATACTGTCGTGAACACAGAAGGCGTCCTTAGCCATTTGTACATCATGCCGTTTTATCCTCTTGCTGCGTCCCTTCGGTCGTTGGGGGTAAAGCTGACGGCGTCGACCCCGCTTTCTTATTTCCCTTCCAGGTCAGCCAGAAAAATTCACACACCGTTCGGAATACCGTCACGAAGGAGCGCAGTGGATTATCCCGCGGCCAGGGCGGGTCAATCCAGGCATCCGCGCGCGATAGCACGACGCGCACCAGACCACGGCGTTGCGCTAGCGGGATTTCATCGAATTGCAGACGGATCGTGCTGTCGTCGAAACTCACGGACTTCACCGGCAGCGCAATTTCACCCGCGCGAGACAATAGCTCAAGGCACTCAATGGGGTCCGTTTGGTGACGCTGATCCGGTGCCTTGATTTGCGCGCCACCCATCGACAGATCCACGGTCACCGTACGCGAGGCGATGCCGCTGGCGTAGTGAATAATCACCGGCAGTTCGACGTCGATACGGATGGTCTGCCGAGTCTGCTTCGTTTCCCGCGCCACCGCGATAGCCGCCATTAAAATCAGCAGGCTGATGCAGGCCCAGGCAACGTTCAGGGCGATGACATACGGGTCGACGTGGTAATAGTCGTGCCCGACGGCCCGCACGACCCCGAAGACGATCCCCACGAATAGCAGGACGGCGGTCACGATATGCGGTCGTACAATGCGGAAGTCAAAAAACCCCACGTCCAGCAGACCGCCCTTGTCCGTCACGTTGAATTTGCCGTGACGCGGGGAGATCAGGGTTAACAGCGTCGGAATAATGAGATGAAACGCCATGACCGTTTCATATATCTCACCCCAAAAGCTGTAGCGGAAACGTCCGTTCATCCTCGCATTGAGGTAGATAGACATCACCAGATGCGGCAACACGTAGGCAAAAATCAGGTTCGCCGACGAATGAATAATGTTGAGATTGAACAGCAGGTAGGCCAAAGGCGCGGTCAGGAAGATGACGCGCGGCAGGCCGAACTGGAAGTGCAGCATGGCGCTGAGGTAACACAGTCGCTGCTGCCAGGTCAGGCCTCTTCCCAACAGCGGATTGTCCACACGGAAAATCTGTGTCATCCCTCTCGCCCAGCGGGTACGCTGAATGACATGCAGCACCAGTCGCTCGGTCGCCAGCCCCGCAGCAAGCGGGATCGCCAGAAATGCGGATTTCCAGCCGCGACGCTGCATTTTCAGCGCCGTATGCGCATCTTCCGTCACCGTTTCTACGGCGAAGCCGCCCACTTCTTCTAGCGCCGTACGGCGAATCACCGCGCAGCTGCCGCAGAAGAACGTGGCGTTCCAGTAGTCATTTCCCTGTTGGATCGGCCCGTAGAATAACTCACCCTCGCTCGGCATCTGTCTGGCCGCCTTGAGGTTGCGTTCGAACGGATCGGGGGAGTAGAAGTAGTGCGGCGTCTGCATCAGCGCCAGCCGGTCATCCTTCAGGAACGCACCCACCGTCGCCTGCAGGAAAATACGTTTCGCCACGTGGTCGCAGTCGAAGACGCAAATCAGTTCCCCGCTGGTGAGCTGCATCGCGTGGTTCAGGTTGCCTGCCTTAGCGTGCGAATTATCGTCGCGAGTGATATAACCCACGCCGGCCTGAGCGGCGAACACCGCAAACTCGCTGCGCTTGCCGTCATCGAGAAGGTAGACTTTGAACTTGTCCTGCGGGTAATCCATGCACTGCGCCGCCAGCACCGTATCCCTCACCACGTCCAGACTTTCGTTGTAGGTCGGGACGTACACATCCACGGTGGGCCACAGATTGGTATCTTCCGGCAGCGCCTCAATGCCGCGTTGCAGCGGCCATAGGGTCTGCATGAAACTCAGCATCAAAATAACCCAGACATAGACCTCGGCAATAAATAAGCCAATGCCCAATATAGTTTCAATCTCGGAATTAAAATGCAGCGTTTCCGTCGCGCGCCAGTATATATAGCGCGTTGACATTAATAACGTGAGAATAACCATGACCACAGTGACCTTTCGGCTTTCACCGCGGCCCAATAAAAACAGCATGCCAATACTGATTAAGCCAAAGATATATTGTTTCTGGCTATCCATCGGGGTGATGATAATCACTAACGCTACCGGAAATAGCACCAGTAGCAACAGATAAAAAAGCGCCTTATTCATAAATCTACCCTGATGATCAGTAATGAGCGGGTTAATGCAGAAAAGAGGAAATATCCTAAAGATATTGACGCAGATTTATTATCTGCGCCTTTCCTATTAATAAGAGGCAGGCATAAATGTCTTATGGACTTCACCATTACCCACTTTAATATCCAGCTGCGCCGCAATACGTTTGCTGATTAATTCAATATCAAACGCCGCCGCTGACGACGGGCTAAAATCGAAAATGGAACGTTGTGAGGCGTTAGCTTCGACAACGCTTTCATCGCGATGGACGCAGCCAATCAACTTGTCGCCTTTGTTTTCCTGCATGTACGCCGCCACATCCCGGCTGATCGCGCGTCGCGTATCCGTCTGATTCAACAGCCAGTAGTATCCCTGTTTATGGTTCAACGGCGCGCCAATCAATCGGTTGTCTTCGACCGACGACAGGAGAGACAGCGAAGCGGTATCCGCCTGCATGACGACCAGATGCAGATCGGCCAGCTCGGTCATCGCCTTTAAGGCGGAGCTGGGACCGGGCGGAAAGTCGGCCAGGATCACAAGACCTGGGTAGTTCAGCATGGCGCTGAGTCCACGCGCCAAAAACGCGGGATCCTCCAGATGGCGGTCAAAGTCTTCACGCTGTGTTTCCGTCACGCCGCCGTAGGGCAGCACGAAAATATTACCGCCAGCGGTTAGGATGGACTGGCTCCAGTCCGGAGACTCGACGGCGGCCGCCACATAGCCCCGCTCATCGGATAATGGAATGCCGAAATGCAGGCGCAGCGCGTTCTGAACGTCAAAATCGATCGCCAGTACCTTACTGCCGCCGCGCGCTAAGGCATAGGCCAGATTGGCCACCATCGTGGTTTTTCCAACCCCGCCTTTCGGAGAACAAACACAAACTAACGACATGAGGCAATTTTCTCCAGTAGCGGTTTCAACAGCGTGTCTTTATTCGGCGCCTGTGCGGTTTGCCGACCCCGCGTGCTGAACATCTGCTTATAGCGCGGCTCCAGCGGCTCCGTGCCCACGGCAGCGATCGGTTCCGGGCGGGCCGCAGGGGAAGAGGACGCCGGCTCTGGCGGCCGTGATGACGTCGTAGGCTCCAGCGATCGCGACGTCTTCGACGCGGCGGCGACGGAATCAAGAAGCGATCGCTGTCCTGCGGACTCGTCATGACGCGGACGGGTATTCGAATCATCCAACCTGACTGACTTGACGGCGGAAGCCGGCGCCGCAAATTCATTTTTCGCGACAGGCCTCAGAGAGGGCTGTACACCAGCGCCCAGTGAAGATTGCGCACCGTCTTTCTCTTCATTAATCACTTGCTTCACAATGGCCCAGCGCGAACCTTCATCATGCAAAGAGTGAGCCGACATTTCCTTGAAATTAATGTCTTCCGACTGGGTCTTTTCTTTGAAATGCTTCAGATCGTCATAGCTTCTCATAAGACTCTCTAATCTCCACATGAATGGCCGTCAATATAACATTATTGAACGAACACTTAATCAAAATATCTTCACGGATTATTACAAAATAGATTGGCAGCAGCCGTGAAAATCAAATAATTAAAACGATATGCATTTCGCTTCTATCGTTTTCGCCGCTAAAAGACAGCGTAGTGAAAATTATCCCCACTCTTTTCAGGTGTTAATAATTGAAGTTTTTATAATAAAAAAACGTTATATTCAATTACCAATACGCGGGCGTTGTTGCGGTGGGAAATAGGTTTATCCGACACAATAAAGTCCTCATAACCTTTTCCTTTCCTACCAAAAAAACAGCAAGTTACCTCTCTGACTTTTCCCTCTTTTCGCTATGAAACCAATACGGTTGTCCAATGGGATAAGCAGGCAGACGTGGCGTTACAGCACAGAAACAGGAAGCCCGCCAAACGCCTGAATAGTTGTCTGACGGGCTTATAACCGGTTCTTATTGCGATACGGACGGGGATAGCGCCTCTTCCTCATCGACGGCAAAGCACGCCACCTTCCGTCCACCATAAGCGATAAGCTGCGGCTGTCGTGCCGCACAGGCGTCGAACCGGCGTCGACAGCGGGTGTTGAACGCGCACCCCGGCGGCGGATTAAGCGGGCTGGGCAGTTCCCCGCTCAGCTTGATGCGCTCCCGGCGTAAATCAGGGTTCAGGCGCGGCGTCGCGGAAAGCAGCGCTTGCGTGTAGGGATGGCGTGGACGGTCAAAAATCGCCGCCTTGCTGCCCTGCTCGACGCAGCGTCCCAGATACATCACCATCACTTCATCGGCGATATGCTCGACCACCGATAAATCGTGAGAAATAAAGACGTAAGACAGGCCTAACTCCTGCTGCAAGTCCATCATCAAATTCAGCACCTGCGCCCTGACGGACACATCCAGCGCTGAAACCGGTTCGTCCGCGATCAGCACCTCCGGGTCCAGCATCAACCCCCGCGCGATGGCGATGCGCTGACGCTGCCCGCCGGAAAACATGTGCGGGTAACGGTCGTAAAACTCCGTTCTCAGGCCAACCTTCGCCATCATCGCCTGCGCCTTTTCCCGACGCTCTGCGCGACTTAGCGTCGTATTGATCACCAGTGGCTCTTCCAGAATCTGACCAATTTTCTTGCGGGGGTTTAACGACGCGTACGGATTTTGAAACACGATCTGGATTTTCTGCCGACGTAATTTTTCAGCCGCGGGGTCCGCCTTCAGCAGATCCTGCCCCTGATAATACAGTTCGCCGTAGGACGGGGTTTCAATCAACGTCAACAGACGGCCCAGCGTGGATTTACCGCAGCCGGATTCGCCGACCACGGCCAGCGTTTTGCCTCTTTCGAGGGTAAACGAGACGCCATCCAGTGCTTTCACCACCCGCTCAGGCTGAAATATCCCGGACTTCACCGGGTAATATTTTTTCAACGCTCGCGCTTCCAGCAGCACGTTCTGTCGCACGTCTTTATCGTGACTCATAAACTGGGCCTCCCCGAGTCATCCAACGGCGTATGGCATTTCACCCGGCGATCGCCCCAGGGTTGCAGCTCCGGCTCTCGCTGGCGGCAGTGATCCGTCACATACGGGCAGCGCGGGTTCAGCAGGCAGCCCAAGGGACGGTCGTACTTGCCGGGGACGACGCCCGGCAGCGAGGCCAGCCGCGATTTATCCACGGCGAACTCCGGCAAAGCCCGCAGCAGCGCCTGCGTATAGGGATGGCGCGGCGCCTTGAATATTTCGCCGGCACGCCCAGACTCCACCACCTGCCCGGCATACATGACGATGATCTGATGCGCGGCTTCGGCGACCAGCGCCAGATCGTGGGTAATCAGTATCAGCGCCATATTCTCCTGCCGTTGCAGCGATAGCAGCAGTTCGACAATCTGCGCCTGAATCGTGACATCCAGCGCGGTTGTGGGCTCATCGGCGATCAACAGCTGCGGACGGCAGGCAATCGCCATCGCAATCATGACCCGCTGGCTCATGCCGCCCGATAGCTGATGAGGATAAACGGCCAGCCGCGAGGCCGGATCGGGGATGCCTACCATCGTCAGCAGGTCGATGGCTCGCTGGCGTCGGGTCCGGCGGTTGCCGCCCTGATGCACCTTGACGGCCTCCATAATCTGAAATCCCACGGTGTAGCAAGGGTTGAGGCTGGTCATCGGGTCCTGAAAGATCATCGCGATTTCCGCGCCTACCAGCTGACGGCGCGCTTTCTCCGGCATGGCGATCAAATCACGACCGTCGAACGCCAGACTGTCGGCCGCAACCTGACCGGAATCAATCAATCCCATAATGGCCAGCGAGCTGACCGATTTACCGGAACCGGATTCGCCGACAATCCCTACCACCTGACCGCGTTCTACCTGATAGCTGACACGGTCGACCGCCTTGAACGGCTGCGTGCCCTCGCCGAAACTGACCGACAGGTGTTCTACGTTAAGTAAGGCCATCGCTCTTCCTCTACGACTGCTTAAATTTGGGGTCGAGAGCATCGCGCAAGCCGTCCCCCACCAAATTGAATGCCAGCACCGTCAACAGAATCAGCAGCCCCGGAAACGTTACGACCCACCACGCGCTTTGCGCATACTGCAGCACGTCCGACAGCATGGTCCCCCATTCAGGTGTGGGCGGCTGCGCGCCCATCCCCAGGAACCCTAACGCCGCCATGTCCAGAATTGCGTTGGAGAACCCCATGGACGCTTGAACAATCAACGGAGCCAGACAGTTGGGAAAGATGTTGATGAACATCTGCCGCATGGCGCCTGCCCCCGCGACGCGGGAAGCGGTGACGTAGTCTCGGTTGGCCTCCAACAGCACCGCGGCGCGCGTCAGGCGCACGTAGTGCGGCAGCGCGACGAATACCAACGCAATAGCCGCATTCACGATCGACGGGCCGAAAATCGCGACCAGCACCAGCGCAAACAGCAGGCTCGGCAAGGCCAGCATGATGTCCACCAGCCGCATGATGGCAGCATCCACCAGACCGCCGAAGTAGCCGGAGATCAACCCTAATACGGTTCCGAACAATAAAGAGATCGTCACGACCATACACCCGACCAGCAGCGACAGGCGCGCGCCGTACATCAGGCGGGACAACATATCGCGCCCCACATCATCCGTGCCGAGAAGAAATTTCCAACTGCCGCCGTCCTGCCACACCGGCGGCGCAAGTAAAGCTTCTCGAAACTGCTCGGACGGCGAATGCGGGGCCAACACTCCCGCCCCGATCGCGATCAACAGCATGATCATGATGTAGACCAGGCCCACGACGGCGCCTTTATTACGACGAAAGTCGTGCCAGAATGCCTGAAGCGGCGTCAACGGCAGCGGCGCCGACTTCATCGCGGGTTGAGTCAGTTGCGTCATTGCGGCCTCCTATTTGCCATGCCGGATACGCGGATTCACCACGCCGTACAGCAGGTCCACCAGTACATTGACCAGTATGATCAGCGACGCCACCAGCAGAACGCCGCCCTGCACGACCGGATAATCACGCCGTTGCAAGGCATCCATCAGCCAGCGTCCCAACCCCGGCCAAGAGAAAATGGTTTCCGTCAGAATGGCGCCCGCCAGCAAAGTGCCGACTTGGAGCCCAATCACCGTGACCACCGGCAGCATGGCATTACGCAGCGCATGCACCACAACGACACGCTGACGGCTTAACCCTTTGGCGCGCGCCGTGCGGATATAATCTTCACCCAGCACTTCCAGCATGGAAGAACGGGTCATGCGCACAATGACCGCCAGAGGAATGGTGCCAAGCACGATGGCGGGTAAAATGATATGCATCACCGCATCGGCGAAATCGCCCTGTTCCCCCCAGATAAAGGTATCGATGAGCATGAAGCCGGTCAGCGGCAGCGACTCATCCAGAAACAGGGTATCCCCCACCCGGCCGGACACCGGCGTCAGATTGAGATGAACGGAAACCAGCATGATCAGCATCATTCCCCACCAGAAGATCGGCATGGAATAACCCGCCAAGGCTGCGCTCACCGCCGCATGATCGAAGAAAGAGCCCCGCTTGACTGCCGCTAACACGCCCACCGGAATACCCACCGCGATGGCGAAAAGCATGGCGCACACGCCAAGTTCCAATGTGGCTTTGAAACGCGGAACAAACTCTTCCCATACGGCAGTGCGGCTTTTGAGCGAGGTGCCTAAATCGCCATGCAGAACGCCGCCGATATAGTGGAGATACTGTTGCCACATTGGCTTATCCAGCCCCATTTCCGCCATCAGTTGGGCATGACGTTCCGGGGTGATCCCCCGTTCGCCAGCCATGATCATGACAGGATCGCCGGGGATCAGATGCACAAAGGCAAAGGTCAGTAGGGTGATACCGATAAACGTAGGGATAACCAGCCCCAAACGCCGGAGTATGAACTGAAACATATCCGCACTCTCTGTGTATGACCGACCCGTCGGCGGCTCGATCAGGGTCGCGACCTGTAGCATTCATCGCCGCTGCGCGCCCGCAAGCACACAGCGACATCCGCATCGGGGTCAGGAATTAATCCAGGGAAACGTGATTGAAGTTATGCACGCCGCGCGGTTCGATGACGTAACCTTTGACGTTGCTGCGAATCGGCTCGTACACCGTCGAGTGAGCGATGATCAGCGCCGGGGCCTGATCGTGCATGATGACCTGCGCCTGCTTATACAGCTCGATGCGCTTGGCCTCATCGGAGATGGCCCGAGCTGGCTGGATGACATCCTCAAAAGCCTTGTAACACCAGCGGGAGTAGTTAGAGCCTTTGCGAGCGGCATCGCAGCTAAACAGCGTCGCGAAAAAGTTATCCGGATCCCCGTTGTCGCCAGTCCAGCCAAACAGGACGGTCTGATGCTCCCCGTCTTTAGAACGTTTCAAATATTCGCCCCATTCGTAGGTCACAATCTTGGCGTTCACGCCGATTTTGGCCCAGTCCGACTGAATCATCTCCGCCATGCGGCGCGCATTCGGGTTATACGGTCGCTGAACCGGCATGGCCCACAGGTCAATAGTAAAACCATCGCCTAGCCCGGCTTCCTGTAAGAGCGCCTTCGCTTTTTGCGGATCATAGGTGTAATCCTGCACCGCATCGTTGTAACCCCACATGGTGGGCGGGATCAGGTTTTTGGCCGCCTGACCGGCGCCCTGATAGACGGCCTCGATAATGGCCTGTTTGTTGACGGCATAGTTCAACGCCTGGCGTACTTTGAGGTTATCCAGCGGCTTTTTCTCGACGTTATAAGAGAGATAGCCAACGTTCAGCCCCGGCTTTTCTAGCAGAATCAGGTTCTTATCCTTCCGCATGCTGGCCAAGTCCGCCGGATTGGGATAAGGCATGATCTGGCATTCGTTTTTCTGTAGCTTGGCGTAACGCACAGAGGCGTCCGGCGTGATGGAGAACACCAGGCGGTCTATGCCCGGTTTCTGTCCCCAGAAGCCGTCGAACGCCTTATACAAAATACGGGAGTCTTTTTGATATTGCTGCAACTGGAACGGACCGGTGCCGAGCGGATTCAGATCGACTTTTTCAGGCGTTCCGGCCTTCATCATCGCATCGGCATATTCAGCGGATAACATGGAGGCGAAATCCATCGCCAGATCGGCGGCAAAGGGGGCCTCAGCGCGGGTTAGATGGAAACGCACCGTGTGGTCGTCAACTTTTTCCACCTTCTCAATCAGGTCTCGCATTCCCATGCCTTCAAAGTACTCATAGTTGCCGCCTGAGACTTTGTGATAAGGGTGATTCACATCCAGCTGACGTTGGGCACGTCGTCGGCATTAAAGCCGCGCGTCGGCTTGAAATCTTTGCTGCTTTGCCACTTTACGTCGGTGCGCAGATGGAAGGTGTACGTTTTACCGTCGTCACTGATGTCCCACTTTTCCGCCAGGCCAGGTTCGATCTCCGTTGTGCCACTTTTGAATTCAATCAGCCGGTTATAAATGGGAGACGAACTGGCATCAAACGTCGTGCCCGACGTGTATAACTGCGGATTGAAACCTTCCGGAGAACCTTCCAAGCAATACACTAACGTTTTCGCCTGCACGCCCGCTGCAACCGAGAGCGCCAGCAGTCCAAGGCCAAGCCTTAGCATCCTTGATGTCATCATGGATTTAGCCATTTATGTATGCCTCATGGTGTGGATGTTGTGTGATAGCAGACGGACCGTTGTTTTTATTTCGTGGTCCGCATACTGCAGCGTTACTGCGACAGGCATCAGGAAAATAAGCCGTGCGATGCCCCCTGCTTGCCGAATAAAGAAAGGGAAAGCCCCCACACGGACGAAGCTCTTTCCTGTCGTGTCATCAATTTGTCAACTGTTCACATTCAGGTCAATACGCCTAATATGGATTTACAACGCTATCGAGTGCGCGGGTACGAACTAAAAAAAAGAAAAAACATTCTGAATTCAGATTTAAAATCCGATATACATAAAAAAACAGGCCTAAAATTACAGAAAAAACCAAATAGAGTAATTTAAAGATAAAAAATAACTATATGAATTTCATCTTACCTTTCTGATTTTTAACCCCACCTTTTCGGCATCTTCTTGTAATAATGATATTTGGGTCACAAAAGATGGCGTGTTGTGATCGACAGGTTTTCATTTCATGAGGTTTAAAATGACTATCTGCGTGAGGTGAAAAAAGTGGTGACATGAGCGACCGACTTAACACAGGCAATACTCCCGCAGCAAATAGATGCAGAGGCCTTAGAGCCCCGTTTATCCGTGAAAAGAAACGGTGCGGCGTGACTGTTGTCACAAAATAAAGGGGAATAAAAACGAGGAAGTGGGCTGAAATGGAGGTAATTATGTGATCTCTTAGACAAACTACTGCAAATATTAAAAACTAAGATGTGAATAATGACTGGCGTGATCTCATATTTCCCCCGAAAGATTTACATTAGTTTTAAAATTTTATTATTTGAGCACCATGGGTTATTTTTACCATGCAATTCTATCAAGATAAAAAACAAATTCCCCGCTTCAATAACGCTACTCCCTAACCCTGAATTAATTTTAATTACAAAACTAAGAATTAAATTATTTAAAATGGAAGTGCCGTTCAGTTCACAATTACATCACGCACTCAATTAATGGCTATTATTTTTAACAATAAGCCATGATAAATTGCCTGATATTCAATAGCAGTACCCGAAATACCACACCCATTCACATTACGCGTGTGAGCAAAAATAAAATAACGATTTAATATTCATAATCTTACATTTTTCCTTTGTATGCCCTACCACCACAACAAGGTGAATATAATGAAAAAAATTGATGCTGATATCCTCCATGAGGATACCCTCGTAAATACTCCGCCTCCTGGCTTGATGGGTAGCTTGAATAAAACCACGATTGGATCCGTTCCTTTAGTTCTCTTTATCGTCATTTCCGCCATTGTTTTTGTCGCCGCCTATACCGGTGTTTTGCCCAGAAATATGATCGGCGGTTTCGCCGTAATCATGTCGATGGGATTTTTATTGGCGCATATCGGCCGCAATATTCCGGTGTTAAAAGAGATTGGCGGACCCGCAATTCTGTGCCTGATCGTGCCGTCGGTACTGGTCTATTACGAGTTCTTTAATGACACCACGCTGGATACCGTGACCCTGCTGATGAAAGAGGCCAACTTCCTCTATTTCGTCATCGCCAGTTTGGTGGTGGGTAGTATTCTCGGCATGAACCGCATCATTTTGATTCAGGGCATGGTGCGAATGTTCGTTCCGCTGGTCATCGGTACTGTTACTGCCGTGTCTACCGGCCTGCTGGTGGGTAAATTGTGCGGTTATACCTTCTACCATACCTTCTTTTTCATCATCGTTCCCATCATCGGCGGCGGTATCGGCGAAGGCATTCTGCCGCTTTCCCTGGCCTACTCCGCCATTCTGGGTCAGTCTCCCGACGTCTATGTGGCCCAGTTGGCGCCCGCTGCCGTTGTGGGCAACATTTTCGCTATCATCTGCGCAGGTATGCTGGCGCGACTGGGCATGGCCCGTAAAGATCTCAACGGCCAAGGGCGACTGATTCGCAGCGATAAAGACAATGAAATCTTCAATGTGAAAGAAGCGCCAAAGCCGGTGGACTTCACGCTGATGGGCGGCGGGCTGCTGCTTATCTGCACCTTCTTCATCGTTGGCGGTCTGGCGGAGAAAATCGTGCACATCCCCGGCCCTGTTCTGATGATCCTGATCGCCGTCATCTGTAAATATGCTCGCGTCATCCCTTCCAGCATGGAAACCGGAGCCAGCAGCTTTTACAAATTCGTTTCCAGCTCTCTGGTGTGGCCACTAATGATTGGGCTCGGCATGCTGTATGTCCCGTTGGAAAGCGTTGTCGCGGTCTTCTCTGTCGGTTACGTACTGGTATGTGGTTCTGTGGTGATCTCTATGGCGCTGGTCAGCTTCTTCATCGCGCCTTATCTCAATATGTATCCTATTGAGTCATCCATTGTCACGACCTGTCACAGCGGCCTTGGCGGCACCGGCGACGTCGCTATCCTTTCCGCCTCCAACCGCATGTCGCTGATGCCGTTCGCGCAAATCGCAACACGTATTGGCGGTGCATCTACGGTCATCGGCGCCACGCTGTTGCTGAGATTGTTCGTCTAGTCGAAATCAGCTCCGGAAAACCACCGCCACTGAGCGGTGGTTTTTTTGCCTGCATCCAAAAAAAGCCGTTTTTGAAGGAGTCGAGAAAGAAGAACGATAAAAAAAACCCACCACCTCCAAGAGGTCGCGGGTTTTCATTCAGTCGGTGGAGCCGTTTTTCAGTTCAGACCTTACCACTCACCATCATTCGCCCTGAGAGCATGCTCTGCAGGCCAATTTATCTGGATTATTCGCAATATTGGCGCAATGCATCCTGCTTTTCAGGCAGTAGACGGTAGAGATAAACCGGACGCCCCGTCGAACCATACAGGATATTGGTGGCGAGAATGCCGGTATCCGCCAGGTAGATGAGGTACTTACGACAGGAAACGCGCGAGATGCCAATCGCATTGGCCAGCATTTCAGTGGAGAACTCCGCCCCTTGATTACCTTCAATCCACTCGCATACGGTGCGCAGCGTCAGGCTCGTCAGCCCTTTTGGCAGCTTCTTACGCTCAGCGACAGGGTTCCCGCTGGTGCGTCTAATCAAGTTGTCGATATCCGTTTGCGCCACGAATTCACGATGCTTAAGCAGGTTTGCCTCTTCGCGGTAAGCGGTCAGCGCCTGCTCGAAACGAGCAAACTGGAAAGGTTTGATCAGGTAGTCCACCACACCGTAGTGCAGGGCTTTTTTGATGGTGTAGACGTCGCTGGCTGACGAGATAATGATCACGTCAGTATGCTCGCTGAATTCGCGGATAGCCGGCAACAGGTCCAGCCCATTATCCTGCTGCATGTAAATATCCAGCAGCACCAGATCGATTTCGCAATCTGGCTGCATCAGCAGATTTCTGGCCTGCTGCAACGTGGAGACAGTAGCGTAACAGTTGAATCCGGAAACCTGATTCAGGTAACACTTATTCAACTCAGCCACCATGGCATCGTCGTCAACGATCAGTACATTAATCATGGTCAATCTGCCTTGCTTTATAAGGAATATTCACGAAAAACTGGGTATACACCTCGGGTTCAGAGTCAAGATCGATGGTGCCGCCAATTTTTTCCAGACTTTGTTTAGTCAAATACAAGCCAATGCCGCGTCCACTGCCTTTGGTCGAGAATCCTTCCTGGTAAATCTTTTGCTGAATATCTAGCGGTATACCCGGGCCATCGTCGCTGACCATACAGTGCAGATGCCCTTTTTTATGATGGAACGTGACGCGGATCTCGCGGTTTTCGAGGCCGGTCATCGCGTCTAACGCATTTTCGATCAGGTTCCCCAGAACCGTAATCAATTCGTTTGTTGCTTCCACATCATCGGTATCCGGCAGCAGACTGTCTTCGCTAATCGACAGGTTGATACCCAAATCCCGCGCCCGGTTAATCTTCCCGAGCAAAAACCCTGCTATCACGGGAGATTTGATCTTACGAATAATGGCGCCGATTTCCGCCTGATAATGATTCGCCGTTTTGAGAATGTACTCTTCAAGCTGCGGGTAATATTTCAAATGCAGCATACCCAGAATGACGTGCAGTTTGTTCATGAATTCATGAGACTGCGCGCGCAATGCGTCGGCGTAATACGACATCCCGGTCAACCGTTGCACCAGTTGGCTGATTTCGGTTTTATCCCGCAGCGTGGCGATGGCGCCTATCGTTTCCCCATTCACCACGACCGGCACCGTGTTGGTCAGCAGCGGGTTGCCGTTGAAATTGATCTCTTCGTCTCGCTGTGGTTTTCCGGATTTCACGACTTTTTCCAGACTCATCAGAGCGGGCCAGCGACTGATCGTACTGCCGATAGTGAGTTCATTGCTGGCGGAGTGCTGGCTGAACAAGCGCTGGGCTTCATCGTTGACTATCGTCACGCGTAATTCAGTATCGACCGCAATAACGCCTTCCTTAATCTGCTTCAGCATGGCGTTACGCTGCTCAAACAGATTTGAAATCTCGAAGGGTTCGAAGCCAAGCATGATTCGTTTCAGGGCTTTCACCAGAAAATACGTGCCCAACAATCCGACCAGCGCTCCAAAAAGGATAGTCCAAGGAATAACCCAGCGGTTTTCATTGATCAGCGACTGCACGCTGGTCAACGAGATCCCCACCGCGACCGCGCCCAACTGTTTGCCGCTCTGGTCGAAGACCGGGACAAATACCCGCAGCGCAGGTTCCAGCACCCCTCGGTTCACCGCCGAATTCTCAAGGCCCATTAGAGCCGGGTAGAGGTCGTTGCCGATGAAGTGGCGGCCAATCTGGTCGGACTCGGGATGCGAATGACGAATCCCTTTCATATCGGTCACGATGACGAACAGTAAGTGGTTACGCCATTTTACTTCTTCCGAAAAGCGCTGTACCTCTTCCGGATTGCCGACATTACTCAACTCATGGATGACTACAGGGGCGTAGGCGACGGTGCGAGCGATGGCGAAGGCCTTCTCTCTAAGGTGGTTTTCCGTCAGCTCACTGATACGGAAAAACAGTAGGGCATACACCACCAGCAGTACAGAACCAATCACCGCCGACACCATAAGGATGATGGACGTACTCAGCTTCAGCGGAGTCTTCTTCTTACTCATGGCTCGCTCCGAAAGATTGTCGTAACCCACTATCTTATACCGTTTAAGCCGATTTCGCGCAGTTCATATAACATACCGCCGCCATAAAGCGGCGGCGGCGGTTTATTTCACTTGTGGGTGCTGACTGCCTGTTACCACAGGCCCAGAACTTTCCACCAGAAGCTACCGACAATCAACCAGATGGGGATGACGACCAGCCCGGTCAGGAAACCTATCTTCCACCAAGTAGACAGTGACATATAGCCACAGCCGAACAGGATGGGCGCCGGACCGCCGGAGTAGTGCGTGGTAGACATGAACAGGTTACTGAAGGCGGCAAAGGCCAGAACCGTCAGCATAGGAGGAGCACCTGCGGCGATAGCGATGGAGACGAAAATCGCATACATGGCGCTGATGTGCGCCACAGCGCTCGCCATCAGGTAATGGCTGTAGTAGTAGACCAGCAGCAGCAGTCCCAGCATTGGCAGCCAGTGCATCCCTTTGACGGAATCCCCTGCCATGTTGCCCAGCCAGCCGATCAGGCCCAATTTATTCAACTGCGTCGCCAGCATGATCAGCACCGCGAACCACACCACGGTGTGCCAGGCTTCTTTCTCGCTCACCACGTCGTCCCACGTTAAAGCACGAGTCAATAGCAGCACGCTTAAACCCGCCAACGCCGTCAGCGTTGCGTCGATATGCAGCGTCGCCCCTAGAACCCAGAAGGTGACCAGTCCCAGGAATACGCCAAGCACGACCCACTCATCGCGGCTCATCGAACCCATTTCACGCAGTTTTTCGACGGCCATCGCGCGCATTTCGCTCGTTTTCTTCAGCTCGGGAGGATAAAAGCGATACATCACCAGCGGGATAACAATCAGAGAAACAATCCCCGGCAGCAATGTCGCCATCGCCCACTGGGTCCAGCTGATGTGCACGCCGAACTGCCCAGCCAGTTTGCTGATCATCGGGTTACCGGCCATGGACGTCATAAACATCGCGGATGTTACAGAGTTACACTGAAAGATGGTTTGCACCAGGAAGGCGCCAATACGTTTCTGCGTTCCCTGGGCCGGCGTCGAGCCGTAGGCTTCAGCGATAGAACGAAACAGCGGAGTGATAATACCGCCGCAGCGCGCTGAGGTAGAAGGCATCGCCGGAGCAAACAGTAGATCGGTGAAGACCAGACCATAGGCCAGACCCAGACTACTGTTGCCCAGCTTGCTGATAAACAGCAAACCGATACGGCGGCCAAAGCCGGTTTTGATAAAACCTCGCGAGATGAAGAAGGCGCAGGCGATCATCCAGATGGTCGGGTCGCTGAAACCCGCCAGCACGTCTTTGACGCTCAGCAGCCCCATGGCGGCAACCGCCGTGATGCTGAATATCGCGATGGCACCCAACGGATAAGGAGAAAGAATCAAACCCACGACGGTCGCAATGAAGATGGCCATCAAGTGCCAGGCTGAGGGGCTAACGCCCTCGGGGACGGGAACAAACCATAATCCGACGGCAATGCCGAGGATGAACAGAAGTTTAACTAACCTGCTATTATTCGCAGACATACATACACCACTCATATTAAAACGAAATCTGACGCTTTTACCGGGTGTACCCTGTCATGAGTGGGGGGTCGTTATTCTCTTTTATTTCCCCATTAATAAATACAACGGGTACAACGACAGTAAAAAAGGCAAGAAAATAATAGCGTTTCAGCGATCCTCTTGCCCCATAAATTCGATGAATGTTCAACGGTCCAAATAGTATTATAAATGGCGTTACCGAACCCTTTACTTTAGTTACTAAATGTATTTAATAATTTAATTATAATTTAATAATTTGGGTATTAACAAATAAAAACAGTTAGTTCACGACAAGCAAAGTTCTCACAACAATAGAACATAAAATTAACGCAATAACCGATAGTTATCTATTTATCAATTAAACACTTCATAGCCCGTAATATTGGCCATACGTTAATTTAATATTTCTGCTGCGATATGCAGCAACGATATCCAATGACAGGGAATGCGGCAGAGACAATATTAAGAACTGCACATAAAACATGAGATGCATTGACGAAAAAAACGGCGTTCCCAACAATCATTGCCAAGTTTCCTTCTCACAAACCAAACAACAAATCCTCAAGCAAAAAAAAAGCCCACGGCGAGAAGCCATGGGCGTTCATCAACGATTTTAGACGCGGGGGTTAAGCGTCAATCACCTCTTCAGAGGGTTTATCCAGCTGCCCAGCGCGCGACGTGCCGATGGCGATACGCTGTGGCTGCAGCTCTTTGGGCACTTCGCGGACAAGGTCGATGTGCAGCAATCCGTGTTCGAATTTCGCTTCCGCCACGCGAATGTGTTCAGCTAGCGTGAAGCTCAGGGTAAACGGTTTAAACACAAGCCCCTGATGGACATACTTCACAGCCTTGTCCGCCGGAACGGGCGAACCTTTGATCGTCAGGCGCGGCCCTTCGATCTCGATAGCCAGATCCTCCTGACGGAATCCAGCCAGCGCCAGCGTGATGCGATAGCGGTCATCATCCTGTTTTTCGATGTTGTAAGGAGGAAACTCGGCCGTTTCCTGACTGCCCATAGCGCTAGCCAGCTTATCGAAGCCAATCCACTGACGCAGCAGCGGGGATAAATCATAGTTACGCATAGTCATGACTCCTTCTTTGAAGCGAGAAATTCGTCCGGAGCGTCAAACATTCCGGCGCGCCCCCATTCGGCAGGCGCCACATGTCACGGCGAGACGTTATTATCTCTCGCCGGTGCTAACAACGGTTAACCCGTTTATTACTTGATTTCGATACGACGCGGTTTCAACGTCTCAGGGATGATTCGTTCCAGATCGATATACAACAGCCCGTTTTCCAGGTGTGCGCCTTTAATCTGAATATGCTCGGCCAACTGGAATTTGCGCTCGAAGTTACGTTCGGCGATACCCTGATAGAGGTAATTGCGAGGGGCTGGGGTAGCCTCGCCGCCGTGGGCGCCTTTCACGATCAGCACGTTATCGTGCGCGGTGATATCCAGTTCGTCTTCAGCAAAGCCGGCAACGGCAATCGCGATGCGGTACTGATTCTCGTCGACAAGCTCGACGTTGTAGGGGGGATAACCGCCGTTACCCTGGCTTTGGCCAGCTTCCAGCAAATTTAACAGACGATCAAAACCAATAGCGGAACGGTACAGCGGAGAAAAATCAGGGTTACGCATTATAGCCTCCTAAGCTTCAGCGAGGTATTTATGACAGCCTTCCATCAGGACAGGCCTCTTGCCGGAAAGAAATACCCTGTCGGCATACGTCTCTCTGCGGCTCTGCTATTCATATGGCGGCCACGCGTTTTTTTTCAAGAGGGACGATGAAGATTTTCGCCGGAAAGAGTGGAAATTAACCCAATAAGATCTCCCGGATGAAACGGTTATCGCCTACACTAAACGAGGCACATTTTGCCAAAATCAGTACAATCATTTGTGCACTTCGATAACAGCACAAACGCGATAACAATTGGTGGGTATGCAGGCCCAAGAGAATTTGCGGAGCGGTCTCCCTGTGGATAACGTTATGACCATATTGAAAAGTGTCTTATCTGCTTTCGTTCTGGCCGTTGGCATCGTCGTTGCCCTAAGCGGATGCTCCAGTGTGATGACACGAACGGGAGGCGACCAGGGCTATTACTCGGGTACCCGCGCGGGCATCGACATGCTGGAAGACGACCACACCAGCTGGGCGATGATGCCCCTGGTCGCGATTGATATCCCCTTCTCTGCCGCGTTGGACACGCTGCTGCTGCCCTACGACTATTATCATTCCGATGATAAATCCGACAAATCCTTGCACGACAGAGTCAGCGACAGTGAGAGCGACGCCCCTTTCAGCACAGCGCCTGCTACGCCCGCGATTGCCAGTCAAACGCGACGCTGAGGTCGCAAGTTAGGCGGGAACGCTCAGTTCGGCTACTGCGTCCGGGGCTGCGCGCTCCGTTCAGTCCGCTTCCTCAAGCTGCACTCTGACTTTGAAAATCTGATTCACGCCACCCACCTCCCGCAAATACGCAATCTCTTCGCCGCTGGGAGAAAAGACGACGGCATCCCCTGACGGCGGCACCGCACTTCGTGGCGTTTGCCGGAATAATTGCCCCGTAGAAAGGTCACACACCATAATGCTGTTGTCACAGACAAAAGTCAGATATTGTCCGTTGGGATGCCAGGTAAAGGCCGATTGTATGGAATCGGACCCATTCGTCGCCTGACTAGGAGCCCCGCCATTCGGCGACACCGTCCACAGCTGAACAATACCGTCATCATCCCGCATCAAAAACGCAATTTGGCTGCCATCCGGCGAGGATCTCAACCAATGACGCGGCTGATTTACCACGCCGGGATATCGTCTGTCGCCGCTAAATGTCAAACGTCGTTGAGTGACGCCCGCCGGAGGCGAAGGCAGCGTATCGGCGGTCCCGGCAAGCGGTTCAGATCCTGGCCGCGCATAGGCTTCGAGCGCCTCCGGCAGATCGACGATGAATACCTCCGGCACCCGCGTTCCTGTTGTCGATACCGTATCGCCGATAAATGCCAACGCCCAACGCTGGCGACAGCCTTCCGGCCGGAGATACCCCCTTTCACCGATCCAGCCCTCCTCATAGGCCCGGTTAATTTCATCACTGCCTGGGCGAGGATATGGCGTGGTACGGCTGACCAGAACACAGTAATGGCTGCCGTCATATTCTCTTGGGTGATGTTTCGGCACGATGACCGGGCGCAGCGGCACACCCACCCCGACGTTGCGCAGGTCGAGAGACGGATCCCGCTCGTGCAGGACGTGATCGTTGTAGGTGAAGCTCAAACGCGTTCCATCAGGGCTGAAGACGTGGACATGTGTCCCGCCGCGCAGCGCGCCAGCAACATAGGGGGGCGTGATCGACAATGCATCCAGCGTAACGGCCTGATCACGTTTGTCGTCGGCGACGATAACACCGCGACGATGATGGAAATCATAGTGCCAATCGTCATCCGGACGTTCCGGACCGTGGATAAAGACATAGCGTTGAGGTAATGCGGGGCTACCGGTGATCACACCGACACACGCATTTTCTCTCGCCTCATACACGACTTCCGTCTGTCGGGTTTCAATGTTCACACGCATAACCCGACGGCCGGTAAATGAAGAACCCGTTGGTCTGACGTCGTACAGCACCCATCGACCATCGCATGTCCAAATATTGACGTTCGTGAGCTGATGAGAAACGGAACCCGAGGTTAATTGAAATTCTTCATTCATCGTAAAATTCCACAAGGTGTATCGATTATTAACCTATAATAAAAATCTATCCGGAAAATAAAAATTAAATAGATAAAACAAATCGTTATTTACAGTACCTGACTTTCTTCTCGTTAAAACCGGAGGAAGATAGTCGCACTGATGACGGTTTATTGTCGTACCAACAAAGCGGGCGTTTTGCCACAGAAGAATGCGCCATTTCTTTTCGTTATTGATATAGAAGGTATAAGACTATGAAAAACGTTAAAATTATCGTTGCAGCTGTCGTACTTTCCACCCTCTCTTTTGGCTCGTATGCGGCCCAATATATCAGCGTGCTACAGGCGCAAAATATGGAAAAAATCGGCGAAGCCTCTGATACCGGCAAAGACTTAACGACGCTTCAGCACAAACTCTCGGCCAAAGCTGATAAAGCCGGTGCGAAGGCTTACACCATCACCAAAACCACCGGCGACCAGGTGTTGCACGGAACTGCAAACTTCTATAAATAGGCCCGCAGCTGAACTTCATGCCCGGTTTATCCGTCTCAGCCGGATAAATCGGGGCCGTGACGAAACTAAGCCGCCTCGCATTATCCCTTCAAGACAAACTTCTCGATGGCATAAGCCACACCGTCTTCCTGATTGGTTTTGGTGACGAACTGACTGGCTGCTTTCACCTTTTCAATTGCGTTACCCATTGCTACGCCAAGCCCCGCATAATCCAGCATCGCGAGATCATTTTCCTGGTCGCCCAGCGACATGATTTCATCACGCCCAAGATTCAGGTGTTCCGCCAGCATCTTGACGCCAGTGCCCTTATTGACGCGTTTATTCAGAATTTCCAGATAAAAATCAGCACTTTTCATTATGGTGTAGCGTTCGAAAACCTCCGCCGGCACTTTTTTAATGGCCTCATCTAACAACGAAGGTTCATCGATCATCATGAGCTTAGGGAAATGCAGGCTACGGTCCATCTCTTCAACGGCCCTGTACCGCAGAGGCATACCAGTGAGAAAAGCCTCATGCACCGTATAACGACCGATATCCTTATTGGCGGTATAGACATAATTAAAATCCAACGCGTGAAAATGAACGTTCAGATCGCGCGCCAACTTTTCGCAATAGAGGTAATCATCAAAATTCAGCGTAGTTTCTGCAACGCACTCGCCGCTGGCGGCTTTCTGAACCAGCGCGCCATTGTTGGTGATGCAGAAATGATCGTCCTGATATAAACCCAATTCTTCCAGATAACGCTTCACGCCAATATAAGGCCTTCCGGTCGCGAGAACGACGTGCACGCCTTTATCCCGTGCGGCGGCGATCGCCGCTTTTACCGCCGGAGAGACGACGTTTTGTGGGTTCAGCAGCGTGCCGTCCATGTCGATCGCAATAAGTTTGATTGTCATAATTCGTACCGGTGTCGAAGTAATAATTTGTATGCTAACGCGCCTTTATGCAGCGATGCCAGTGAATATAGAACAAGGACGAGCTTTCCCTAATCAGTCGCGGAATTGCTGTAGATTGCTTTTTAAAAATGTGACATTGATCATGTTATGCCATGACAATAAAGATAATAAGCCAGACCAACTAACGCCACGGCGAATAAAATAACGGACGCACTCTCCGCTTTTTTATTTTTTCTTCCATCCGCATTAACTCGCGTTTATGACGAAAAGATCCCTTTGAATAAGTCTCAGCAGTCACCCTTTCACCCAGACGAATTTTTGCATCACTTAATTTCGCTCAACTTTATTCTAGGCTGACGTCAATAAGCTGGGAATTTCATTGGCTGCCTGAAGATCGTACCGGAAATGGTATCCCTTGCTGTGCGAGCGGTTCGCCGTGTTTCAGGCTGCGATACGTGATGAGGTAATGATTAATGAAACGGTCCCGCCTAAGGCTGCGAATACCACGCAACAGCGTTGATTCGTCCAACGACAGTAGGGGAGAAAAGAGGAGCAGCAAAGCGGAAAGCACAAGGTTAGGAAAGACTTCAGGCCGCACCCGCCACCCTGTTTCTTAAGCGGCGGGCGGCCCCACGTTAAACTTCGTCGTCATCCTGCAGCGGGACAATCAGCATATCGACATGGATGGTATTGATCAGCTGACGCGCGGAGGACATCAGCTTGCTCCAGAAGTCCTGATGGTGTCCGCACATGACCAAATCGACATCGTACTTATGAATAGCATCCAACAGCACCTGGCCCAAATCGCCGCTCCCGCTCAGCGTTTCCGCAATCGGATATCCCGCGTTTTGCGACAGGTCTTTCAAGGCATTTTGCGTCTCTTCAGAGATACGCTGCTGCATATCGCCGAGGTTGACATCAATCAACCCGGTGTAGAGATCGGAGTAGTTGACGTCGACATGAATCAGGGAAACCTTGGCATTATACGGCTTGGCCATTGAGACAGCCTTGTCGACCAGCATTTTGCTTTCTGGCGACAGATCGACGGCAATAAGAATGTGTTTGTAAGCCATAATAAGCTCCTTCCATAAAGACTAATGAATGGGTCAGCAGTGTTTTCTCCTGCCAAACTGATACTTACTGGCGATCTGCATCATAACACTCGCCATCGAAAGGGAGATGTTTAGCAGATCACAACGCCGTAGAGTGGCGGTTAGCTGTAGTCACGGAACCCATCACCACGCCTCCCTATTTTGAAGTTAACGTCAGTGTACGCCGATAAGCCGCTTCGCCGACGAAAAATCGCGTGAACGCATAAGTATAGCTAAAGATCGCACGCGATAAGGCTTATAGGACTGGCGGGGATGACCGGGGGATCCTGCCAATTTTTCATCACATTAGCATGTCTAAGAGACCTTAACGGCGTTATAGTAAAAAAATGAAACGGTCTTCTACAATGAAAATAATCCCGCGTCGTTGACCCCGCGCGGAGAAGAAGAATGCCGCCAGCAGTAGACATTATCCGCAGACCGCGCCTTGATACGCAACGTTCGGGCCGCACGGAAACATCGCATACATGATATTTGGGATGACTATCCACAGGTGTAAACGACGGAGATTCGTGACGTATAAACACCTGCCGGATAGCTAAGCGGGAGGGGAGCATGGTTATTAGCACGTTTGCGCTTTTCTGGGCTTTATGCATCATTTGCGTCATCAATATGGCGCGTTATTACTCTTCTTTGCGAGTGCTGCTGCTGGTATTGCGAGACTGCGATCCGCTGCTGTACCAGTACGTGGACGGACGCGGCTTCTTCACCGCTCACGGCCAACCCAGCAAGCAACTAAGACTCGTGCGTTACATATACAGCCAGCGCTATCTGGATCATCACGACCCCGAGTTCATCCGTCGCTGCGAACGTGTTCGTGGACAGTTCCTGCTGACTTCCGCGTTGTGCGGATTAGTCGTGGTAAGCCTTATCGCCATGCTCGTCTGGCACTAAAGACGCTACCGATTCAGGGCCACGGCGAACGAGATTTTCTCGAACTGCGTCCATAAAAAAGGCGACCTGAGGTCGCCTTTTTATCGTACGTCTTGCTGTCGTCGCGCGGCCTTAAATCAGCTTCAGCGTCAACCAGTACAATACGCCGGACAGTACCAGCGATACCGGCAGCGTAAAGATCCAGGCCAGCAGGATGCTTTTCACCGTTTTACTCTGCACGCCGCCGCCATCTACGATCATCGTCCCCGCTACCGCGGAGGAGAGCACATGCGTGGTGGACACCGGCATACCGGTATAGCTGGCGACCCCAATCGAGAGCGCGGCCGTGACCTGAGCCGAGACCCCCTGAGCATAGGTCATCCCTTTCTTACCGATCTTCTCACCGATAGTGACGGCAACACGCTTCCACCCCACCATGGTTCCGAGAGACAGAGCCAACGCCACGGCTACGATGATCCACAGCGGCGCATACTCTACGGTATGCAGCAAATCGGTACGCAGATTGGTCAGCAGACGTTTGTCTTCGCTGTTCGTTTCCGGCAGCTTGATGACGCGGTCCATGGTGTCGGAAATACACATCAGCAGACGGCGAACCTGACCACGGTCGTCGCTGGACAACTCGCTGTAGTCTTTCAGGTTGTTCAGCAGGCCTAAAGAGTGGTCGATGGCCAGCATGACGCGCGAGCTATCGCAATGGAAGTCCGGCTTACCCTCGACAGGAATGGTTTTTTCCGGCGCGGGTAGCATCGGCGGGGACAAATCAACTACATGCTTCAGCGCTTCGCCGTGAGAATGGTAGTACCCCTGCAGATTGACTATCGCATCACGAGTTCGACTGATGTCATAACCCGACGCATTCATGTTCAGCACGAAGCCTGCGGGCGCGACGCCAATCAACACCAACATAATCAGACCGATACCTTTCTGACCATCGTTGGCGCCGTGAGAAAAGCTGACGCCGACGGCGGACAGGATCAAGGCCGTACGCGTCCAGAACGGCGGTTTGCGCTTGCCATCCTGTTTCTCGCGCTCAGCCGGCGTGAGATGAACCCGTTTTCTTTTCTTGGTGTTGCTCCAGTAACGACGCAGCAGGAACACCATGACTCCGGCGATGATCATGCCCACTATCGGAGACAGGATCAGCGACAGAAAAATGCTGACCATCTTCGGGATATTGAGCGCATCCACGACCGACGTATTCGTCAGCAGTGCGTTGGTCAAACCGATACCGATAATAGAGCCGATCAGGGTATGAGAACTAGACGCTGGCAACCCGAAGTACCAGGTACCCAAGTTCCAGATGATCGCAGCCAACAGCATGGAAAAGACCATAGCCAGGCCGTGAGCGGAGCTGACGTTCAGCAACAGATCGGTAGGCAGCAGGTGGACGATGGCGTAAGCCACACTTAATCCGCCCAGAAGTACCCCAAGGAAGTTAAATATTCCCGCCATCACCACAGCGAGCTGGGCGCGCATGGCACGAGTATAAATAACGGTAGCAACAGCATTGGCAGTATCGTGAAAGCCGTTAATGGCTTCGTAAAACAATACAAACAGCAAAGCCAAAATCAACATCAGACCGGTGTGGAAATCAATTCCGGCAAATAAATGTAGCATAAGCGTTAGGCCATATCGTGGTCATCAACGCGGCGCATTATCGGCGACAAGCGGGGCTTGGGAAAAGGAAAATCTGACATTATTTTGACTTATTTTAACCCAATCATCCTTCGGATAATAATTTATTCAATAAAAATCAGACAATTGGACCTTATTACGAAATTCTGCAATTTGTAACACTGGTCAGATCACAGGGCGTTCACTACAATCTGCCGCCCTGAACGGCAATTCGGCCGCAGGCCGAAACCTGACGAATTGCGTGGGAGCAAAACAAGTGGAACAGTATGATGTGGTTGTAATTGGCGCAGGCGCGGCAGGACTTTTCTGCGCGGCGCAGGCAGGACAGAGAGGCCTACGGGTACTGCTGTTGGACAATGGTAAAAAGCCGGGCCGCAAGATTTTGATGTCCGGCGGCGGTCGCTGCAATTTCACCAATCTCTACGCAGAACCCGGCGCTTACCTGTCTCAAAATCCGCATTTCTGCAAGTCCGCTCTGGCGCGCTACACCCAATGGGACTTTATCGATCTGGTTAACCGCCACGGCATCGCCTATCACGAAAAGACACTCGGGCAATTGTTCTGCGACGACTCCGCCCAGCAAATCACGGATATGCTGCTAAAAGAGTGTGAGCAAGGCCAGGTCACGCTACGTTTGCGCAGCGAAGTGCTGGAGGTGGAAAAAGGCGATGTGTTTACGATCCGCTTGAATAACGGTGTGATTCAGAGCCCGGAGCTGGTGATAGCGACAGGTGGCCTGTCGATGCCCGGACTTGGCGCCACGCCCTTCGGTTATCAGCTTGCCCAGCAGTTTTCCATCAACGTACTGCCCACCCGCGCTGCGCTGGTGCCCTTCACCTTGCACAAACCGCTGCTGGAACAGTTGCAGACGCTGTCCGGCGTCTCTGTGCCGTCGCTGATCGAAGCGGAAAACGGCTTAACCTTCCGCGAGAATATCCTATTCACCCATCGCGGCCTGTCCGGCCCGGCAGTACTTCAGCTTTCCAGCTACTGGCAGCCGGGCGAATTCGTCACCATTAATCTGCTGCCCGACCAGGATCTGACCGCACTGCTCGATGCAGAACGCCTCGCCCATCCCAATCAAAGTCTGAAAAATACGCTGGCGCAGTGGTTGCCCAAGCGTCTAGTGGAGTGTCTCCAGGCGCTGGGACAGTTACCGGATGTCACGCTTAAACAGATGCAAAAACCACAGCAAACTCAGGTAGAGAACACGTTACAGCAATGGCGGGTACAGCCTAACGGCACCGAAGGCTACCGCACGGCAGAAGTGACGCTGGGCGGAGTCGATACCCACGAGCTTTCATCAAAGACGCTGGAAGCTAGCAAGGTGCCTGGACTGTACTTTATCGGCGAAGTCGTGGACGTCACTGGCTGGCTCGGCGGTTACAACTTCCAATGGGCCTGGAGCTCGGCCTGGGCTTGCGCTCAGGCACTGGGCAAATAACGTCTTACTTGCCTGCGTGAAAGCGCAGGCGCGGGGCCCAACGAACGTAAATCAATTCGGCAATCAGCTCGACCAGCGTCTGCGTCACCACCACGACAGGCATCAGCGGTAACGCCCCTGGAACCGCCAGCGCCAGCGGCAAAATCACCAGCGAATTTCGCGTCGCCGCGCTAAACATTACGCCCCTTCCCGCCGCCGCATCCAGCTTCAAAAGCCGCGCAACGCACCAGCCCGCCAGAGGTGCGAGCACAGAAAACAAAAGATAAACAGGCAACACCGCCAGCGCTGTACCTCGCGACTGGGCTAGCTGCGGTGCAATAAACGCCGTGATCACCGCCAGCACCAGCGCCGTCGCCGGCACGGGAAGACATCCGAGCCAGTTCGTCATAACCTGCCCTGCAGATGTCGTCTCACTCCAACGTTGAAAAACCAAAGCCAACAGCAGCGGGATCGCAATCATGGTGATAAAAGCATGCAGGAAAGGCTCGAAGTTAACCACCTGCGCCGTATCGAATAACTGGCTTAAATAAAGCGGCAACAGCAGCATTTGCAAGAGCAGCAACAGCGGCGTCGCGGCTAGCAGCAAACGGGAATCCGCCTGTCCCTGCTGACAAAACGTCACGACATAGTCGATGCAGGGACACAACAACACCATAGCGACGCCATAGGCCACCACCGGCGGCAGGGGAAAGAGCATCAACAACCACGCCACTAGCGCAGGTATCGCGACAAAATTGGCGATAAACAGGGCCAACAGGAAACGCACATGGCGAAATGCGCGAAGCATCTCCCGCAGCGGCAGCGATAAAAACGTGACAAACAACATGAACGCCAGGGCCGGATTGAGAACCGCTACCACGCCCGACACCGTCGGCCAGCAGACAGCCACGACCGCCGCTGCGATCATGGTCAAAAAATAAATTTCCGTTTGCCGGTTTTCTAGCGCGTCTTTTATCTGGCTCATAAAAACGTCGGACATTCTCGGTTAAAAAAGACGGCTGGCATTTTGGCAGAAATCGCGGGGGTTGCCTATTGCCTCCCCTGAGCCTGTGCCGGTATTGCACTAAAATCGACGGGGACGGTGAAATGAGACAGGAAAAATCTATGTTCAGAAGAGATAAAAACAAAAAAACCCGCTGTAGTAAGCGGGTTTCTTGATGAAGACAACCGGGTATTGTCTCCTTGGAATTGGTCGGTGAGAGAGGATTCGAACCTCCGACCCCTTCGTCCCGAACGAAGTGCGCTACCAAGCTGCGCCACTCACCGAATGCGGGGCGCATATTACTGCGCCCCTGATAACGCGTCAATCCCTTTTTAACAAACGGCTTTGGCGTTGGTGACAAAGCATACAACGCTGTTTTCGAGAACAGATGGAGCAAGCATCTTATTGATTTTAATCAATGAATCGGCTTCGAACACCAGTTGTTTTGCTGATTAATGCCGCCATTGGGCGAGGTGTACCCCAGGCATCCCAACACCGAGTCGAAGATCTCCTCATGGCGCAGAATTTCACCGGCATCCTTTCTGGCCTTGAGATGAGCGAAAGCCTGCTGATGTTCTGGCTCAGCCAGAAACTTGTCGGACGCCCACATCATTATCGGCGAACGAAACTGCTCCGGCGGCGCGACATGACGCGGAGTGCCGTGCAGGTGCGAGTTCTCATCGATTGATTCGCCATGATCGGAGGAATAGAACACCAACGCTTTCTTATCCCTCATCTGATCGATGACCTGTTCGATGAATGCATCCGTGTAAAGAATGCTGTTGTCGAAAGAGTTGATAAGCTGTTCCCGGGTACAGGAGGCATCCACGCTCATGCATTCCGGCTGATAGCGGGCGAAGCTGCGCGGGTAACGCATCGAATACTGGTAGTGCGACCCTTTAGTATGCAAGACGATCAGATGTTTACCTTTGGTATAACGCGCCAATGAGGCCTTCATCTCGTCCACCAACAGCATGTCATCCACTGATTTCCCATCGTTGCGTTTTTCAGAGGCGATCATTTCACGGATAGAGTAGTTATCAGCCCGGATGTTGTTGTAGAACCAGACTTCGCTTTGCATGGCGAACAGCTCCGACGAGAACCCCAATCCTTTCATCACGGAAAAAATATTATGCTCTTTTAACGTCCGCTGAGGATTATCTTCCGTCCCACCTTCGCGTACGAACATACAGCGCATGGAGAGTTTGGTCGCGGTATCGCAAGAACGGCCGCGAAACGCCAGCAAGTTTTTCTCTTTCTCCAACTGAGGCGTCGTGTCCCGCGAGTAGCCTAACAGTCCCAGATGATCCCACCGCGTCGTCTCGCCGATGATGAATACGACGTAGGTATCATCGATATCTTTGGGAGCCTGATAGGTGAAATGTGTGCTCGGATCGAACAGGGAAGACGCGTCCTGATTCTCATCGTAATGGGCGTAAGCGAACAATCCCAAGGAGGACAACCAGTTAGAGGGCAGATACGAGTGGGCTACCACGCCGCCATAGCTAGGTAAATCCTGATTGGAGGCTTTCTCAGCGTCAGCATTGACCTTGCCCATGTAATCCATAGGCAACCAGACCAGCGCAACGATAACCGCCAAACCCAGCGCGGCTCGCAGACGTTTTCCTGGCGTTTTCAACTGATCCAGTAACGTGTGTTGCAGACGGCTTGTCCAGATGATCGCCAGCGGCGGCAGGCTGACGAGTAGCATCCAGAGCACGAAATTGACGCCGATCACCTCGCGCGCGAGATCGATATCTGTCGTCATTACGGAAGCGATGATGCCATAGCCGATAACCACATTAAAAAAGGTCATGTAATAGCTAGCCGCCACTGAGATTAATGTCAGTAACGATGCCAGAATACGAAAGCATTTTTTTCCGCCTAAAGAAATAAGCCGCATCAGGAAAAAAGTGAACAGAATGCAAGCCAGCAGTTCAGCCACGGCAGAAAGAAAATGCGTGGCATGCTTGAGGTCGAAAATAGCCAGAGAATCGAAACGGCGGTAATAAACGGACCAATTCAGGAATAAGCCTATATAAAAAGCGAGTATCCAGGAAACTTTGGGTTGGGAAAACGACATCGACACTTTCATTCTTATTAATCTGCTCCAGAGGCTCACATCTGTAAACAGACACCGGAGCCCCCCGCTGAGTTCATTATCTTTAAGATATAAACGTAATAAATTCGACGCAGTACAAACGTTCGACCTGCCAGTAGCCATACCTGACCGCTCGACCAACGGTTGGGCTCACTAACTGATTAGATTAATTCATTGATTCTGTAAAATGGTCGCCTAATCCATTAGTTTTTATGCGTGAATAAACTCTGTGGCCTTAGTTTATATATAACGATAAATAATTCTTTTACCTTTTATCAGCAGTATTTCCTTTTAATAAAATTATTTATTCGTCATCACACTCGCTTTTTTCATTACAGCCATCGGAATATTTCTGAAAAATTGAATTTTTCCGCTATTTAATACCGTACGACTCAATTTGCCGCATCATCGATAGCACCTCCGGATGATGTAAAAACTGACTTATCTTGCGCGCACGCCGATGACCAACGCCGGGTAACTGCTGCCACTCAGCAATGCTGCGTTGCTGGAGCTGTGAAAAAGAGTGTCCCGACAGCGCGACATGAGCTGACGGTGGCAACGGCATCCCCAAGGCCAGCAGCCAACGCGATAGCGGCAGATGTCGCGTCGATTGGAACTGTTGGTGCAGCAGCCCCGCGCGCATTTCACCGACAGACGCCGCGGCGCTGATCTGGTCTCGCCCCAGAGCCAGCCAGCCAATCAAGTCCTTCAGCTGCTGCGCCTGTATCAATCGTTTCCACAGGCCTTCGCGTAATCCCGATATCGCCAACCCCGCATCGCTGCTTAACCAGGCCAGACGCGCCAGAAATTGCGGCTGGCACGCTTTGCTCCACCGGAAGCAGGAAAACTCATCGAACTGCGCTGTGTCAGGCGCCTCCACCATCAAACGCTCCACGCCACGCCACACGACACCATCGAGCCGGGGTATGCCTCGCCCCGCGAGACTCACGGTCACGCGATCTCCAGGCATGACATCCCACCGCCGCCATCGTGCCACAGAGCCAACATTCACTCTGCTGACCTGCTTATCATCCAGCGTCACCGTCTCCAGCGCCAAAACGGCCCCTATTTTTCCGGTTCGCCCCACCGGAAATTCAACGCCCTCGACCTCCGCGATGCGGTGAACCGACGGATATTTCCAGGCTATCGCCCATTCAGACGCTCCTGGCTGCCAGTAGCGGCCTGCTGGCTCGTCTTCCTGACGGATCACCACGCCATCGGTGACAAACGGCAATGGGGATTGATACCAGTGCTCACGCCAGCGTCCAGCCTCGGCCAGCGAGACGATAGGTTCGGAATAGCGCTCCGTCAGCGCAAACCCCATATCACGCAACGCCGCCAGCCGCTGCGTCATGCTGCGGGGCCCGTCGGGCCACGCCCAGATAAAAACCCCGATATTCGCCAACCGCGGGGAAGGTTGTTTGCGCCGCATTTCTCCTGCGACCAGCGCCCGGGCGTTGAGGCCGCCGAGCTTATTCTGACGATGATTCTCCACCGGAAGAAACAGCTCGCCCTGCAGAACCACACGCTCAGATATTCCAGTGTTATGGCCCCGCATGAGCCGAATTTGCTGAGGGATAGCGACGATCTGACGAACCTTCTCCGTCCAGTCTTCTCCTTGCCGCCCATTGCCTCTGCTGACGGCAGAGACCAGGCGGCCTTGCTGATAAACCAGCGTCACAGCCACACCATCCACCTTGGGTTGAACCCAAAGATGGCGCCGGGCCGCCATCCATTGCCGTAGCTCGCCCTCGTCGGAAAGTTTTCTAAGGCCAGTCTGCGCTACCGGGTGAAGCTTTTTTCCCTGACCGGGTAAACGCACCTCAAACACCGCGTCCTGCGTTGGAAAACAGCGCTGCCAGCCTGCCAACATGGTGCGCATCTGGTCGTATGTATCATCCGGAACCGGGCTGAGGCCCTCTTCATGATACGCCTTATCCCATTGCGCCAACTGCTGCCCCAGTCGCTGAATTTCCCGACGGGCCCGCTGGGGAGCCCATTCCGGGCAAGCTTCGGTAGCCAAAGCCAGCTCTGTCAACAACATCGCCGCTATGCCCAACCAATATCCGTATCGCATAATTCCTCCAGCCTCCTCCGTTCAGCGCAGCGAAAGTAAAGCACGGAGACCAACCACGGACCCAGCGCCAGGCATTACAGTTGCGAGCCGTTCCGCAGACAATTTGCGCCGTTACAGGAAGGGGATAAAAAATTGCGGCGCACTACACAATGGATAGGCAAGGAAGAGAAAAGCATTTGATCGCGGTAAAAAGATAAGCCAATTTGTCAAACAAGGTGGGTTCAATACCTACGCTGCGCGACTGACGGCGGCGTGACATGTATAATGCAGACAACTGCACGTTCCGCTGCATCAATTCTAACTACTGAATCAGATACATTCACTATGGCTCAAGGCACGTTATATATTGTTTCCGCACCGAGCGGTGCCGGAAAATCCAGTTTGATTACTGCGCTGTTGAAAACGCAGCCGCTGTATGACACACAGGTTTCCATTTCTCATACCACTCGCGACAAACGGCCGGGAGAAAATCACGGCGAGCACTATTATTTCGTGCCGGTTGATGAGTTCAAGCGCATGATTGGGAACGATGAGTTTCTGGAGTATGCCGAGGTTTTCGGTAATTATTATGGAACGTCTCGTACCGCCATTGAGCAAGTGCTGTCTACCGGCGTAGATGTATTCCTGGACATAGACTGGCAGGGCGCTAAGCAGATTCGCGAGCGGATGCCTTCCGCTCGGAGTATTTTCATCCTGCCGCCTTCTAAAGAAGAGCTAGAACGTCGCTTGCGCGGCCGTGGCCAGGATAGCGAGGAAGTGATTGATCGACGCATGGCGCAGGCGATTGCCGAAATGAGCCACTATGCTGAATACGATTATCTTCTCGTCAACGATGACTTTAATTTGGCGTTGCAGGACTTGAAAACCATTATTCGCGCCGAACGTCTGCGTTTATCCCGCCAGAAAGTGCGGCATGACGGTTTAATCACCAAACTATTGGCAGACTGACGGCACATTCAGTATCATGCCCAGTCTTTTTTTATTTCCCTGTGGAGTCCCTCATTATGGCACGCGTAACTGTTCAAGACGCTGTAGAAAAAATTGGTAACCGTTTTGACCTGGTGTTGGTCGCTGCCCGTCGCGCCCGTCAGATCCAGGTTGGGGGCAAAGATGCTCTGGTTCCTGAAGAAAACGACAAGTACACGGTTATCGCACTGCGTGAGATCGAAGAAGGTCTGATCACTTCGCAAATTCTCGACGCCCGTGAACGTCAGGAGCAGCAGGAGCAGGAAGCCGCAGAAATTCAGGCGGTCACCGCAATCGCTGAAGGTCGCCGCTAATAACACCAAGAGTCGCCCTTGTATCTGTTTGAAAGCCTTAATCTGCTGATTCAGAATTACCTGCCCGAAGACCAGATAAAACGTCTCCGGCAGGCTTACCTTGTCGCACGTGATGCTCACGAGGGTCAGACTCGCTCCAGCGGCGAGCCTTACATCACCCATCCAGTAGCCGTAGCCTGCATTTTGGCCGAGATGCGTCTCGATTATGAAACGCTCATGGCGGCGCTACTGCATGACGTGATCGAAGACACGCCCGCCACCTACCAGGATATGGAACAGCTGTTTGGCAAAAGCGTTGCCGAGCTGGTGGAAGGCGTCTCCAAGCTGGATAAGCTTAAGTTTCGCGACAAGAAAGAAGCTCAGGCGGAAAATTTTCGCAAAATGATCATGGCGATGGTGCAAGACATCCGCGTCATTCTGATCAAACTTGCCGACCGTACCCACAATATGCGGACGCTGGGAGCGCTAAGGCCGGATAAACGCCGACGCATCGCCCGGGAAACATTAGAAATTTACAGCCCGCTGGCCCATCGGCTTGGTATTCATCATCTGAAAACCGAGCTGGAAGAGCTGGGGTTTGAAGCACTCTATCCGAACCGTTACCGTGTCATCAAAGAAGTGGTGAAAGCCGCACGCGGCAACCGCAAGGAGATGATTCAGAAGATCCTGTCTGAAATCGAAGGGCGCTTGCTGGAAGCCGGCATCCCCTGTCGCGTTGGCGGCCGGGAAAAACACCTCTACTCCATCTACTGCAAGATGCACCTGAAAGAACAGCGTTTTCACTCCATTATGGATATTTACGCCTTTCGGGTGATCGTCAGCGATTTGGATACCTGCTATCGCGTATTGGGCCAGGTACACGGCCTATACAAACCCCGCCCCGGTCGCGTTAAAGACTATATCGCCATCCCGAAAGCCAACGGCTATCAATCGTTGCATACCTCTTTGATCGGCCCGCACGGCGTACCGGTCGAAGTGCAGATCCGTACGGAAGATATGGATCAAATGGCTGAGATGGGCGTAGCCGCACACTGGGCGTATAAAGAAGGTGAAAGCAGCACGACCGCACAAGTCCGCGCGCGCCGCTGGATGCAGAGCCTGATGGAACTGCAGCAAAGCGCTGGCAGTTCATTTGAATTTATCGAAAGCGTGAAGTCGGATTTGTTTCCGGACGAAATGTACGTCTTCACGCCGGAAGGCCGCATTGTCGAACTGCCCTCCGGCGCCACACCGGTGGACTTCGCCTATGCGGTGCATACCGACATCGGTCACGCCTGCGTGGGCGCACGTGTCGACCGTCAGCCGTATCCGCTGTCTCAAGCGCTGAAAAACGGTCAGACGGTCGAGATCATCACAGCGCCGGGCGCACGGCCCAACGCCGCCTGGCTGAATTTTGTTGTCAGCTCCAAAGCCCGCGCCAGAATCCGTCAGCTACTGAAAAACCTAAAACGTGACGATTCCGTCAGCTTAGGACGTCGTCTGTTGAATCATGCGCTGGGCCACGGCCGCAAGCTGTCCGAAGTTCCCGCGCCCAATATTCAGCGCGAGCTGGACCGTATGAAACTCTCCTCGCTGGACGATCTACTGGCGGAAATCGGCCTTGGCAACGCCATGAGCATCGTGGTGGCCAGAAATCTGCTGGAAGAAGATACCGGATTGAACAGCTCCGGCATCCGTAAGCTCCCGATCAAAGGCGCCGACGGCGTGTTGGTGACCTTCGCCAAATGCTGCCGCCCCATTCCGGGCGACCCGATCATTGCGCACGTCAGCCCGGGTAAAGGTCTGGTGATCCACCATGAGTCCTGCCGCAATATCCGCGGTTACCAAAAAGAACCTGAAAAATTCATGGCGGTGGAATGGGACAAGGTGACTGAGCAGGAGTTCCTGACGGAAATCAAGGTGGACATGCTCAACCATCAGGGCGTACTGGCCAACCTGACCGCCGCCATTAACACCGCTAATGCCAATATCCAAAGCATCAATACGGAAGAAAAAGACGGCAGGGTATACAGTGCCTTCATACGCCTGACAGCACGCGACCGTGTCCATCTTGCGAATATTATGCGCAAGATCCGCGTGATGCCGGATGTGATTAAAGTTAACCGTAACCGAAACTAATCCGTTATGACGCCAGAACGCTATGCGCGCATCAGAGAGATGCTGAATCACCGCCAGCCCGACCTGACGGTGTGTATGGAGCAAGTCCATAAGCCTCATAATGTCTCCGCCGTTATTCGTACGGCGGATGCCGTAGGCGTTCACCAGGTTCACGCCATATGGCCGACGGGCCATATGAGAACGCTGGTTTCTACCGCCGCGGGCAGCAATAGCTGGGTAAAAGTCAAAACCCACGCCACCATTAACGACGCCGTTGGACATCTGAAAACGCAGGGTATGCAAGTTCTGGCCACCCACCTTTCTGACAAAGCCGTTGATTTTCGGGATATTGATTACACCCGCCCTACCTGCATTCTTCTCGGTCAGGAAAAAACCGGCATCTCCGCCGAAGCGCTGGCTTTGGCAGACCAAGACATCATTATTCCGATGACCGGTATGGTCCAGTCCCTCAATGTCTCCGTCGCTTCCGCATTGATTCTTTATGAGGCGCAGCGCCAGCGTCAGATGGCAGGGATGTATCAACGTGACACCAGCCCGTTGGACGAAGAAGAGCAACAGCGGCTGTTGTTCGAAGGCGGTTATCCCGTTCTCGCCCGCGTCGCGAAACGTAAGGGACTGCCACGGCCGCGCATAGACCAGCAGGGTCAGGTGGTCGCCGACACCCCGTGGTGGGCCGCCATGCAGTCCACGGAACAATAATGCGCGGGCGCCTGCTGAATACCCAACCGCTGAACACGCTTGTCGGCGTCGGGCCCAGTCAGGCGAATAAATTGGCCCGCATCGGTCTGGAAACGGTGGAAGACCTGCTATTTCATCTACCGCTGCGCTACGAAGACCGCACTCAGCTTTATCCCATCAACGATCTTCTTCCGGGCATCTACGCAACCGTAGAGGGTGAAATTTTGCGCTGTGACGTCGCCTTCGGCCGCCGTCGTATGCTGACCTGCCAGATCAGCGATGGTAGCGGTATGCTCACGCTGCGCTTTTTCAACTTCAACGCCGCCATGAAAAACAGCCTGTCGCCGGGCCAGCGAGTCATCGCCTATGGCGAAATCCGCCGCGGCAAGCTGGGGGCTGAAATTATCCACCCGGAGTATCGGGTCCAAGGCGAAGAAAGCGATGTGGTGCTGCAGGAAACGCTGACGCCGGTCTATCCCACCACCGACGGAATCCGTCAGGCCACGCTACGCAAGCTAACCGACCAGGCGCTAAAACTGCTGGACCGCCATCCGATTGATGAACTGCTGCCGCAAGAGCTTAATCACACGACGATGAGCCTGACGGAGGCGCTGCATACGCTTCATCGGCCTCCGCCCGACATGCAATTGAGCGAACTGGAGCAGGGTAAACATCCGGCTCAGCAACGGTTGATCATGGAAGAGCTATTGGCCCACAACCTGAGCATGCTGGCTGCACGTGCCGGCGCCCAGCGCCACCATGCGCTGGCGTTACCTCCCCGCGATGCGTTGAAACAACAGTTGCTGGCCGCCCTGCCGTTTTCGCCGACTCGGGCGCAGGAGCGCGTCGTGGCCGAAATCGAACAGGATTTGAATCACCCTTATCCTATGATGCGGCTAGTTCAAGGCGACGTCGGCTCCGGCAAAACGCTGGTGGCGGCTTTGGCCGCATTGCGCGCCATTGCTCACGGCAAGCAGGTGGCCCTCATGGCGCCGACCGAACTGTTGGCGGAACAACATGCGCACAACTTCCGTCAGTGGTTTGCGCCGCTCGGCATTAACGTCGGATGGCTGGCTGGAAAGCAGAAGGGCAAAGCTCGTCAGACTCAGCAGGACGCGATCGCCAATGGCGATGTAAGCATGGTGGTCGGTACTCACGCCATTTTCCAGCAGCAGGTCCAGTTTAATGGTCTGGCGCTGGTCATCATCGATGAACAGCACCGGTTCGGCGTACATCAGCGGCTTGCCCTGTGGGAAAAAGGCGAGCAGCAAGGATTTCACCCCCACCAGCTGATTATGACTGCAACGCCGATCCCACGTACGCTGGCGATGACCGCATACGCCGACCTGGAAACGTCCGTCATCGACGAACTACCGCCGGGCAGAACGCCCGTCACTACCGTCGCCATCCCCGACACTCGCCGTAGCGATATCATCCAGCGCGTCGACAATGCCTGTCAGCAGGAAGGGCGTCAGGCCTACTGGGTGTGTACCTTGATTGAGGAGTCAGACCTTCTGGAGGCGCAGGCAGCGGAAGCTACCTGTCAGGAACTGCGCGAAGCGCTGCCGGCGCTCACTATCGGGCTGGTGCACGGACGAATGAAGGCGCAGGAAAAACAACAGGTGATGGAAGCGTTCAAGGCAGGCCAAATTCAGCTGCTCGTCGCTACCACCGTGATTGAAGTCGGGGTCGACGTCCCCAATGCCAGCCTGATGATTATCGAAAACCCGGAACGGCTCGGTCTGGCGCAGCTGCACCAGCTGCGTGGACGCGTCGGCCGCGGTTCTGTCGCTTCCCACTGCGTGCTGTTGTACAAATCACCGCTCAGCAAAACCGCGCAGAAGCGGCTGCAGGTTTTACGAGATAGCAACGACGGCTTTGTGATCGCTCAACGCGATCTCGAGATCCGTGGACCGGGTGAGTTGCTCGGCACCCGTCAAACCGGCAGTGCCGAATTCAAAGTCGCCGACCTTCTGCGAGACCAGGCGCTGATCCCACCGGTCCAGCGTCTTGCGCGCCATATCCATGAGCGCTATCCCGAACACGCGCAAGCCCTGATAGAACGCTGGCTGCCGGAAAGCGCGCGCTACACCAACGCCTAAACGCCAGAAGCGATTACCTCCCCCACGGTCATGCAGGAAGATGAAATACGCAACCGTTTGCTTTTGTTAGGCAGATCATTAAAATGCGTTTTTTGTCGTTCTGGAGTGCCAACCGCCATGCGTATTCCCTCTGCCGAACCTTTGCGCCCGGAAGAACCCGCAGCTGCCCATCCACGCAGCGAACTCATCTACCGTCTTGAAGACCGCCCGCCGCTACCGCAAACGCTGTTTGCCGCCGCTCAGCACCTGTTAGCGATGTTCGTCGCCGTTATTACGCCAGCGCTGCTGATCTGCCAGGCACTCGGACTCCCCGCGCAGGATACGCAACACATCATCAGCATGTCGCTGTTTGCTTCCGGTCTGGCCTCCATACTGCAAATCAAAACCTGGGGGCCCATTGGCTCCGGACTGCTGTCGATTCAGGGCACCAGCTTTAACTTCGTGACGCCGCTTATCATGGGCGGGTTGGCGTTGAAAAACGGCGGCGCAGATGTGCCGACCATGATGGCCGCGCTGTTCGGCACACTGATGGTCGCCTCCTGTACCGAGATCCTGCTGTCCCGCGTTCTTCATCTGGCCCGCAGGATTATTACCCCGCTGGTATCCGGCGTGGTGGTCATGATTATTGGTCTGTCGCTGATTCAAGTCGGGCTGACCTCGATCGGCGGCGGGTTTGCGGCTCTCAACGATCACTCGTTCGGCGCGCCTAAAAATCTGCTGCTGGCTGGCGTGGTCCTACTGGTTATCATCCTGCTGAATCGCCAACGCAATCCCTATCTGCGCGTCGCCTCTCTGGTGATCGCCATGGCCGTCGGGTACCTGGCAGCGTGGCTGATGGGCATGCTGCCGAAGGAAATGTCCAGCTCAGCGCAGTCCGCCATCATGGTGCCGACGCCGTTGTATTACGGTCTGGGCTTTGACTGGAGCCTGATCGTGCCACTGATGCTGGTATTCATGGTGACATCGCTGGAAACTATCGGCGACATTACTGCCACCTCCGATGTCTCTGAACAGCCGGTACGCGGGCCGCTGTATATGAAACGCCTCAAAGGCGGCGTACTGGCCAACGGCCTGAACTCCATGCTTTCGGCGGTATTCAATACCTTTCCCAACTCCTGCTTCGGCCAGAACAACGGCGTGATCCAACTGACCGGCGTCGCCAGCCGCCATGTCGGTTTCGTCGTCGCGCTGATGCTGATTGCCCTCGGCCTGTTCCCGGCGGTTAGCGGGTTCGTTCAACATATTCCAGAACCGGTGCTGGGAGGCGCGACCATCGTGATGTTCGGCACAATCGCCGCCTCAGGCGTGCGCATCGTGTCTCGAGAACCGCTCGACCGCCGGGCGATCATGATCATCGCCCTGTCGCTGGCCGTGGGTCTGGGCGTAGCTCAGCAGCCGCTGATCTTGCAGTTCGCGCCTGACTGGCTGAAAACCCTCCTGTCTTCCGGCATCGCCGCTGGCGGAATCACCGCCATCGTCTTGAATCTCGTGTTCCCGCAAGAGAAAGAAGAAAAAGAATAGGGAGCCTGCTTCCAGATATTTCGTATTTACCGTGCTAATCAGGGCCCCATGATGCAACATCGGTCCCTGATTCTTGTCAGGAGTATGATGACCGACTTGAGCCGCGGCAGACATTGCGGCATAACATTTCAATCCTCGACGACAGGCATGGACTGATACGATGAAATTTATCGGGAAACTACTCATCTCACTGCTGTTACTGACCCTTCTGGCTCTGGTGGCGCTTTATTTCGCGCTGCAGACCGGATGGGGAGCCAACGAGATCAGCCGTTGGGTCAGTCAACATACCGAATACCGACTCGCACTGAAAAAAGTGTCTCACAGCTGGACATCGCCCAGCGTCTTCCAGCTCGAGGAGATCTCTTTCGGCCGAGAAAATCAGCCGCCCACGCTGGTCGCTAAACAGGTCTCCGTGGGACTTAGCGTGCGCCAAATCACCACGCCTTCCCACTTGGCCAGCCTGCGGCTAGAGGGGGGAACGCTCAATCTAAGTCAATCCGGCTACGCCCTGCCTTTTAAGGCTGACGTGTTGCAGTTCAAGGATATGGCGCTACAGGCGCAGGATGGCGACTGGCGGCTCAACGGGCAACAGGTCAACGGCGGCATCACGCCGTGGGAGCCGCAACCCGATAATTTGCTAGGAAATAACGCGCGTTTTCAGCTCAGCGCCCGCTCGCTGACGCTGAACGATATTCCCGCTAGTCAGGTATTAGTGGAAGGTACTTTAGAGAATCGGCGCCTGACGCTGAGCAACGTCGGCGCTAATGTCGCCCGGGGAGAACTGACCGGCAGTGCACAGCGTGCGGAGGATGGCGGTTGGCAGATTCATCGGCTCAGACTGAGTCACGTGAGGCTGCAAACCTCGCGTTCCCTCTCTGATTTCTGGCAGCCCGTCGCAGCGCTGCCCGCCGTCAGCGTCGACCGTTTTGACCTGATAAACGCGCGTATTGAGGGACCCGGCTGGGCCGCCAGCGATCTTGACGCCACACTACAGCATGTCACCTTCCGACAGGATAACTGGCAAAGTGAGGACGGCTCGCTCTCGTTCAATGCAACCGATCTCATTAACGGCGATATGCATCTGATCGACCCGATTATCAATCTGGACCTGTCCGCGCAAGGGGTTGCCATTCGCCAGTTCTCAACCCGTTGGGAGAAGGGGCTGCTGCGAGCCAGTGGCAACTGGCTGCGCAACGGCCACCGGCTGACGCTAGATGAGCTGGTTATCGCGGGAATGGAATACACCCTGCCGGGAGACTGGCGTCAACGCTGGCAACAAACGCTGCCTTCCTGGCTGGAAGAGATATCCGTCAAAAAATTGACCGCCAATCGCAACTTGTTGATCGATATTAACCCGGACTTCCCCTCCCAGGTGACCGCACTTGACGGCTATGGCAGCGACTTGTTGCTAGCTCGCCAGCATCAGTGGGGTATTTGGCAGGGCTCGCTGAACCTGAACGCCAGCGATGCCACGTTCAATAAAGTGGATATTCGACGTCCGTCGCTGGCATTGACGGCTAACAACGATCGGATCACTTTTACCGACCTCAGTGCCTTCACGCAGGGGGGACTGTTGGAAGCAACAGCGAGTGTCGATCAAACTCCCGCGCGTGAATTCACGCTCGATATGAAGGGTAAATCGACGTCGTTCGACACGTTGTTGCACTGGGGCTGGCCAACGCCGACGCACATGCCGTCGGGGAATCTCAACTTTCAGCTACGACTGAATGGCAAGATGGAAAATGCCACACCGCTGAAACCTACGTTGAATGGCATTTTGCAGGGGACTGACAGCGCGGGCCAACCGCTTCAACAGCCGTTGCATCAAGGTGTCTTACAGGACCAAATGCCCACGCCCTAGAGCGGACGAAGTGATGCCAAGAAGAAGGCCGGACTCATCATCCGGCCTTCAGTTATCCATGGGAAGCGATTCCCGCAGCCATCGCTTTCTGCGCCTTAAATTAGTCTCCCGACAAACCAGCAGGCTCCAGAGGATCATCCTGCGCGGGCGGCAAGACCATGTATACGCCTTCGAACAACGCCCCTTTTGGACCTTCACCAAACAATTCGACGTTCAGATGAACCCTCGCCCGACGGCCACGCGCCAACTTGTCCAGATCGCCGCTCAGCGACCCAAGGTTGGCTACCGCACTGGGACGACCAATAACCGGCGAGCTGTAACGAATATGGGCATCCGCCAAAACAATGGTGCCTCCCAGTTGACGCTCCCGCAGCAATAGCCAAATAAGCCCCCAGCCTGTCAAGGTCGCCAGCGAAAACAGGCTGCCGGCGAAGATGGTGTGATGGGGGTTTTGATTGACGGCTTCCGGCATCGTGGTGATAAATTTCTTGCCGGTGTACTGGCTGATGCGCACACCCATCTTTTCGCTGAGCGGAATATGATCGTGCCAGGCTTGCTGCAGCTGACCGCACCAGTCCGGGCGATGCAAAATATCATCCAGCGTCGCCACAGGTTTGATCATCAGGAAGTGTCGAATGGGTGTCGTCTGCGGCGTCGTGACCTCGCCCTGATCCTCAAACCCTAATTTGGCAAAAAAGGGCATCGCCTCTTCGCGGGCGCTGCACACCACGCGCTTGGCTCCCTCCTGGCGCGCCACCGACTCCAGCGCCATCGCCAGCAAAGTACCCAACCCTTTACGTCTCACGGCAGGGTGAACCGCCAGAAAACGGATAGAGGCTTCATTATCGGCATTAATGTAGAGTCGCCCAACGGCCACCAGCCGCCCTTGCACATCAACAACGGTCTGATGGTGCGCCAGCAAATCATAAGCGTCGCGCTCCGATCCCATTGGCTGTCGCAACGGCTTACGCAACATCTCCCAGCGGAACTGATAGTAGGCTTCTAGCTCTTCGGCGCTTTCCGGCACTCTCAAGTGATACATACACAGCCTCAGTTAACCAAGAGAAGCGATCCGTTTTATGCCTGTAGCCAGAAGGTCACCGGCCCGTCATTGACGAGCTCAACCTTCATGTCGGCGGCAAAACGGCCGGTTTCCGTGACAATGCCCTGCTCCCGGCATTGACCGATAAAGTATTGATACAACCGATCCGCCTCGGCAGGCGCCGCGCCGCGGGAAAAACTGGGGCGCATCCCCCTTTGTGTGTCGGCCGCTAGCGTAAACTGCGATACCACCAGCAGACTGCCGCCCGCCTGACGCACGTTAAGGTTCATTTTCCCCTGCTCATCACCAAAAATTCGGTACCCGATCACCCGTTCGCACAACCGTGCGGCGTTTTTTTCGTCATCGCCCTGCTCAACGCCCAACAAAACCAGTAATCCCGCATCGATTTTCCCGATAATGTCGTTGTCCACGGTGACGCTGGCGCTGGAGACACGCTGAATTAACCCAATCATAAAACGTTGCTGCTCCTGTCTGATGCCGAATCGAAACTGCTTGGCGCTATTCACTCTCCACGGCGGGCTGAGAAGAAAAGAAGTCCGTCAGAACCTGACGATCGTTGACCTGAATAGCATGGATGCCCAACGCAGATGCCGCGGTGATATTGTCCGCATTATCATCGAAGAAGATGGCGTCCTCGACACGGCAGCCTTCCTGTTGCAGCACATACTCGTAGATTGCCGCATCAGGTTTACGCATACCCAGCTCCTGAGATAAATACAGACGGTCGGCGGCCTGTTCTATTTCGGGGTAGAGCGCAGACCACTGTTGATGATGCAGGCGGTTGGTATTGGACAACACCACAACCCGCTGACCGTCTCGCCGTAATTGCTTCATGATATCCAGCGCTTCAGGACGCACCCCGATAAAGATGGATTCCCAGCCCGCGGCAAACTGCTCAAAGCTGAGGGCAATCCCCATTTCGTGGCACAACTGAGAAGCAAATGCCTCATCATCGATCTCGCCGCGCTCGTGCTGCTCAAACGCCTGCCCCATAACGAAGCGTTCGCTTAGGCTTGCCAGGGGGACACCGCTAAGGTTGCTCCATACTCCCAGCACCCGTTTGAAATCGATATCAATGACGACGTTGCCCAAATCAAAGATATACAACATAGGTCCTCCTGATGAGTCGGTAGGCTTTCACTGTAACGGTAAAAGGGAGAACTGAACAGAGAAGATCGGAGCCCGAATACACCATCAGCCGGTGTGGGGTTGCTCTGTATAATGACGATAATCAACTGAAAATAAAACAAAAGAGCCAGTCAGCTTTCGCTGACTGGCTCTTTCTAAACGAGACCGTTGTTACAGAAAAGGCGCTTAGCCTTCTTTGCTCGAACGACCCGCGCGGCGGCGGTCGTTTTCGGTCAGGTGACGTTTACGCAGACGGACAGACGTCGGCGTAACTTCAACCAATTCGTCGTCATCGATAAATTCCAGAGCCTGCTCCAGAGTCATCTTGACCGGCGGTACCAGTGTCGTCGCTTCATCCGTACCCGAAGCACGCATGTTGGTCAGTTTCTTACCGGTCAGACAGTTCACGGTCAAGTCGTTAGAGCGTGAGTGAATACCGATGATCTGGCCTTCATAAACTTCGGCGCCATGTCCCAGGAACAGCTTACCGCGGTCCTGCAGGCCGTACAGGGCAAACGCAACAGCTTTACCCTGACCGTTGGAGATCAGCACGCCGTTCTGACGCTGACCGATCTCGCCCGGACGCACGTCATCGTAGTGGCTGAACGTGGAGTACAGCAGACCAGTACCAGACGTCATGGTCATGAACTCGGTACGGAAACCGATCAGACCGCGGCTTGGGATAACGTAGTCGAGACGAATACGGCCCTTGCCATCTGGAACCATGTCTTTAACGTCGCCTTTACGCTCGCCCATCGCCTGCATGACGGAGCCCTGATGCTGTTCTTCGATATCCAGCGTCACGTTTTCAAACGGTTCTTGGTTGCGACCGTCGATCACGCGGTTGATCACTTTCGGACGCGAAACGGCCATTTCAAAGCCTTCGCGACGCATGTTTTCAATCAGGACAGACAGGTGAAGCTCACCACGACCAGATACGCGGAAAGCATCCGCATCATCTGTCTCTTCAACGCGCAGTGCAACGTTGTGGATCAGCTCTTTGTTCAGACGCTCAAGGATCTGACGCGACGTCACGAACTTACCTTCTTTACCGCAGAAAGGAGACGTGTTGACGCAGAAGAACATGGTCACTGTCGGTTCGTCGACGCTCAGCGCAGGCAGCGCTTCAACGTTCGTCGGATCGCAGATGGTATCGGAAATGTTCAGCTCGCCCAGACCGGTGATAGCGATGATGTCACCCGCTTCCGCCAGCGTGGATTCGATACGCTCCAGACCCATGTGGCCCAAGACTTTACCGACTTTACCGTTACGGGTTTTGCCTTCGCTGTCGATGATAGTGACCTGCTGGTTAGGCTTAACCAGACCACGCTTGATACGGCCGATACCGATAACACCCACGTAGTTGTTGTAGTCCAGCTGGGAGATCTGCATCTGCAGCGGACCGTCACGGTCAACTTTCGGCGCGTCAACGTGTTCGACGATCGCTTCAAACAGCGGCGTCATGTCGCTGGCCATATCGGAGTGATCCAGACCAGCAATACCGTTCAACGCGGAAGCGTAAACGATAGGGAAGTCCAGCTGCTCATCAGTAGCATCCAGGTTTACAAACAGGTCGAACACCTGATCGACAACCCAGTCAGGGCGTGCGCCCGGACGGTCAACCTTGTTGATGACCACGATCGGCTTCAGACCATTGGCAAAAGCTTTTTTGGTCACGAAACGGGTCTGCGGCATCGGGCCATCCATTGCATCAACGACCAGTAGCACCGAGTCGACCATCGACATAACACGTTCTACCTCACCGCCGAAGTCGGCGTGTCCTGGGGTATCAACGATGTTGATGCGATAGTCTTTCCAATTGATGGCGGTATTTTTAGCGAGGATGGTGATCCCGCGCTCTTTCTCCAAATCGTTGGAGTCCATAACACGTTCGGTGGCTTCACTACGTTCATCGAACGTACCGGACTGTTGTAGCAGCTTGTCGACCAGGGTGGTTTTCCCATGGTCAACGTGCGCAATAATAGCGATGTTACGCAAATTTTCGATCACAGCTTTGCCTCAGGCATTTAGAAATAGCGCGCTATTGTACACGGATTAATCGAGGGACTAAACAGGATCACAAACATCTCTTGCAAACAACCTCACATTGAGGCGTTGTGATCCCTTTCACGGTGCAATTTCGCGGCAAACACATTGAAGAGCACCAACATGGTGCTAACAATGCAAAATAAAGCACTATTTTGGTGCAGATTACTATATTGGTGCAGTCGAAGACCACTTAGAAAACCAGAGAACCGGCTCTCAGGCACAAATACTAAAGTTGGCACAGATTTAGCTATAGTCTACGTACGGTCACAACAACATTCCACAACGATATTCGTTCCACGACGATAAATGATATAACCCGGGAGAACCAAGTATGTCAGTTGAACACGTTTTGACGCTGCTGAAAGAACATGAGGTGAAATTCGTCGACCTTCGTTTCACCGATACTAAAGGTAAAGAACAGCACGTCACGATCCCTTCCCATCAGGTAGACGCAGATTTCTTCGAAGACGGCAAAATGTTCGATGGTTCTTCTATCGGCGGATGGAAAGGAATCAACGAATCAGACATGGTGTTAATGCCTGACGTCACGACCGCCGTTCTCGACCCATTCTACGAAGAGTCAACGCTGATCATCCGTTGTGACATCCTCGAACCCGGCACGATGCAGGGCTACGATCGCGATCCGCGCTCCATCGCCAAACGCGCAGAAGACTTTCTGCGTTCTTCCGGTATCGCGGATACCGTACTGTTCGGGCCAGAACCCGAGTTTTTCCTGTTTGATGACGTTCGCTTCGGCAGCAGCATCTCAGGCTCCCACGTCACTATCGACGATATCGAGGGTGCCTGGAACTCCAGCAAAGAATATGAAGGCGGCAACAAAGGCCACCGTCCGTCCGTCAAAGGCGGTTATTTCCCGGTTCCTCCGGTCGACTCTTCTCAGGACATCCGTTCCACCATGTGTTTGACCATGGAGCAGATGGGTCTGGTGGTTGAGGCGCATCACCACGAAGTGGCGACAGCTGGTCAGAATGAAGTGGCCACCCGCTTCAACACCATGACCAAGAAAGCCGACGAAATCCAGATTTACAAATACGTTGTCCACAACGTCGCCCATGCTTTCGGTAAAACGGCAACGTTCATGCCGAAACCGATGTTCGGCGACAACGGCTCCGGTATGCACTGCCACATGTCTCTGTCCAAAGACGGCGTGAACCTGTTCTCCGGCGATAAATACGGCGGTCTGTCCGAAATGGCGCTGTACTACATCGGCGGCGTAATCAAACATGCGAAAGCCATCAACGCCCTGACCAACCCAGCGACCAACTCGTACAAACGACTGGTTCCGGGTTATGAAGCCCCCGTCATGCTGGCTTACTCTGCGCGCAACCGTTCTGCCTCCATCCGTATCCCGGTGGTCGCGAGCCCGAAAGCGCGTCGTATCGAAGTTCGCTTCCCGGATCCGGCAGCCAACCCGTACCTGGCTTTCACCGCACTGCTGATGGCTGGCCTGGACGGTATCATCAATAAGATCCACCCTGGCGATGCCATGGATAAGAACTTGTACGATTTGCCGCCGGAAGAAGCGAGTGAAATCCCGACCGTAGCAGGGTCGCTGGAAGAAGCGCTGAATGCGTTGAACGAAGACCGTGAGTTCCTGACGCGCGGCGGCGTATTCACCGAAGACTCCATCGATGCTTACATCGAACTGCGTCGTGCTGAAAACGACCGCGTACGTATGACTCCGCACCCGGTAGAGTTCGAACTGTACTACAGCGTGTAATTATTCGCGCAACGACGGCAGCCTGAATAATAACGATGTTGAAGCTGCCGTCGCCGACAAAATTTCTTGTTTATTTTGTTGCCGTGGAAACTTTTCAGCCCATCTTCGGATGGGCTTTTTTCTCCGCGCAACATCGCACGGTTGCTTAGCAATATTTATCAATCCAGAATGTGACGCACTAAAAAGGTGCAGGAGTCTGCGTTATGGCAACAGGCACGCTGCCCGATGCTGGGCAGATCCTCAATTCATTGATTAACAGTATCTTATTGCTGGATAAAAATCTGGCGATCCATTATTCGAACCCCGCAGCGCAACAACTGCTGGCGCAAAGCTCGCGTAAGCTGTCGGGAACGCCATTGCCTGAACTGCTTGGCTACTTTTCGCTAAATATTGACCTGATGATGGACAGCCTCAACTCCGGACAGGGGTTTACCGATAACGAGGTCACCATCGTGGTGGATGGCAGAGCCCATATCATGTCGCTGACGGCACAGCGTATTCAGAATGATTATATTCTGATGGAAATGGCGCCGATGGATAACCAGCGCAAACTCAGTCAGGAGCAATTGCAACATGCGCAGCAGCTGGCGGCGCGAGATCTGGTTCGCGGTCTGGCTCATGAAATTAAAAACCCGCTGGGAGGCCTGCGCGGCGCGGCGCAGCTACTGTCCAAAGCACTGCCCGATCCGTCGCTGACGGAATATACCAAAGTCATCATCGAACAGGCGGACCGCCTGCGTAACCTGGTCGATCGCCTGTTAGGGCCGCAGCAACCGGGGCTGCACGTCACGCAAAGTATCCATCAGGTCGCGGAGCGCATCTTCCAGCTGGTTTCGCTGGAAAAAGCCGATAACGTCACGCTGGTCAGAGATTACGACCCCAGCTTGCCGGAACTGATGCACGACCCGGATCAGATTGAACAAGTCCTGCTGAATATCACCCGCAATGCATTGCAGGCGTTGGGTGAAGAAGGCGGCTCCATTACGATCCGTACTCGCACAGCTTTCCAGCTGACGCTGCACGGCGTCCGCTATCGTTTAGTGGCCCGTATCGATATCGCAGATGATGGCCCAGGCGTCCCCGCCCATTTGCAAGATACCCTGTTTTACCCGATGGTTAGCGGACGTGAAGGGGGCACCGGACTAGGACTGTCGATCGCCCGTAATCTTATCGATCAACACTCCGGTAAAATTGAATTTAACAGTTGGCCAGGTCACACCGAATTTTCGGTCTATCTGCCCATCCGCCAGTGAGGTCCATGATGCAACGAGGGATAGTCTGGATTGTCGACGACGATAGCTCCATCCGCTGGGTGCTGGAACGCGCGCTCACAGGAGCCGGCTTAACCTGCGCGACGTTTGATAACGGAAATCAGGCATTAAACGCATTATCTACGCAAACGCCAGACGTGCTGCTTTCCGATATTCGTATGCCCGGAATGGATGGGCTGGCTCTGCTGCAACAGATAAAACAGCGCCACCCTATGCTGCCGGTCATTATCATGACGGCGCATTCCGATTTAGACGCGGCCGTCAGCGCCTATCAGCAAGGTGCTTTCGACTACCTGCCCAAGCCATTTGATATTGATGAGGCCGTGGCGCTGGTCGAACGCGCCATCAGCCACTATATGGAGCAGCAGCAACCGGTCCGTAATCAACCTATCAGCGGACCGACGACGGATATCATCGGGGAGGCGCCCGCGATGCAGGACGTTTTCCGGATCATCGGCCGTCTTTCACGCTCTTCCATCAGCGTCTTGATCAACGGGGAATCCGGTACGGGTAAAGAGCTGGTTGCACACGCTTTGCATCGCCACAGCCCTCGCGCCAAAGCGCCCTTTATCGCGCTGAACATGGCTGCCATTCCCAAGGATTTGATCGAATCAGAGCTGTTCGGCCATGAGAAAGGCGCCTTCACCGGCGCGAATCAGATTCGGCAGGGCCGCTTTGAACAGGCCGATGGCGGTACGCTGTTTCTGGATGAAATCGGCGACATGCCGTTGGATGTGCAAACTCGACTGTTGCGCGTACTGTCCGATGGGCAGTTCTACCGCGTTGGGGGATATGCGGCGGTCAAGGTCGATGTCCGGATTATCGCGGCAACCCACCAGAATCTGGAGCTGCGAGTTCAGGAAGGCAAGTTTCGCGAAGATTTGTTCCACCGCCTGAACGTCATTCGCGTTCATCTGCCGCCGCTGCGGGAACGTCGAGAAGACATTCCTCGCCTCGCCCGCTACTTTTTGCAAGCGACCGCCAAGGAGCTGGGCGTTGAACCCAAGAACCTGCATCCCGAAACGGAAGCGGCGCTCACGCGTCTGCCGTGGCCCGGCAACGTCCGCCAGCTGGAGAATACCTGCCGCTGGTTGACCGTTATGGCCGCCGGTCAGGAAGTGCTGATCCAGGATTTACCGCCAGAGCTGTTCGAAACCACCGCGCCTGACGCTACGGTCCATGTTCAGCCCGACAGTTGGGCAACTCTGCTGGCGCAATGGGCTGACCGGGCGCTACGTTCCGGTCATCAAAACCTATTGGCGGAAGCCCAGCCAGAGATGGAGAGAACGTTGCTGACGACCGCGTTGCGTCACACGCAGGGACATAAACAGGAAGCCGCTCGTCTATTGGGCTGGGGGCGTAATACGCTCACACGCAAACTGAAAGAGTTGGGGATGGAGTAGTCCCATCGCCGCTCCTCTTACCGGTTTTTTCGCTTGTCGGAGGAGCGGAAAAGAGTCATCTCAGCGCAGGTATTATTGTCGCAAATTTATACTTTACATGATCATCACTAGCAGTATGATCACTGCGCTGACAGGAGAACGTAACCATGCTGGAATCACTTTTTTCGGCGCTGTCACACGGCGCTGAAATGGGCAATGCGGTGGGACACTCCCCGCAGACCGCCATCGCAGCCGTTTTGTGTGCCGCCTTGATTAACTTTTTTAGCTGAACCCGCATATCATCGTGGATTCACGCTGGCAGAAAAGATAAAAACAGCCGCATTGCGGCTGTTTTTATTTCTATCGAAAGTTCATATCACCCGTGAGAATTGGCGACTTCGCATCTTACCCCGCAGGTAGATGTCGAAACACATGCAAATATTACGGATTAATAAGCGTCCTTTTGGCGTCACCACCAGCTCCCGCGGCGCCACCTCGATCAGACCGTCTGCCAACATCGGCTCCAGCAACTTCAGATCCTCAGAAAAATAATCTTCGAAAACAATATGGTAGTCAGATTCAATCGCCGCATAGCTCAGCCGAAAATTGCAGATCAGCGTTTTGATGACATCTCGGCGGAGGCAGTCGTCACGCGTCAGTTCCACTCCCCGCCACAGCGCATTGCCCTGGGTCTGAACCTGCTTGTAGTAGTCCTTCAAGACCTTCTGATTCTGAGCATAACTATCACCGATCATACTAATCGCGGAGACGCCCATCCCCAGCAAATCAGTCTCGCCCTGTGTCGTATAGCCCTGAAAATTACGATGCAGCTTCCCTTCGCGCTGCGCCACTGCCAGCTCATCGTCGGGACGCGCAAAATGGTCCATACCGATAAACTGATAGCCCGAGGCGGTCAGGTCATGAATCGTCTGCTGTAAAATATCCAGCTTCTGCTCGGCACAAGGTAAATCCGCTTCCTTAATTTTCCGCTGCGCGGCAAATAACGTTGGAAGATGGGCGTAGTTGAACACGCTCAATCGGTGCGGACCCAGCTCGGCTACTCGTTGCAGCGTATAAGCGAAACTCTCCGGCGTCTGTTTCGGCAAGCCGTAAATCAAATCGATATTGGTGGAGGTAAACCCAAGCGCTTTCGCCCGTTCGATGAGGGAAAAGATAAACGCTTCATCCTGTTCGCGATTGACCAATCGCTGAACCTCTTTATTGAAGTCCTGTACCCCCATGCTCAGGCGGTTGAACCCTTCCTGATGCAGGTGATCGACGATATCCAACTCGATTTCGCGCGGGTCTATTTCCAGCGACATTTCAGCGTGCGCGTCAAACGCGAAATGATCACGCAATAGCGTCATTAACCGGGTGATCTGTTTTGCATTCAGAAACGTCGGGGTTCCGCCGCCCCAATGCATCTGAGTCACGGTACGTCCGGCGAACAGGGGCGCTCGTTGACGAATTTCCTGCTCAAGGACATCCAGATACTCGTCCGCCTTGTGCAGTTGACGCGTTACCAGCTTGTTGCACCCGCAGAAATAGCACAGACGATGGCAAAACGGGATGTGGACATACAGGGAAAGCGGTCGCTCGGGGTAACGAGCGGCCGCTTGCAGAAAAGCGGATTCATCGTAGCTTTCGGTGAATTCCAGCGCGGTAGGGTAAGACGTATAGCGGGGCCCGGAATAGTTATACTTTTGTATCAGCTCCAGATCCCAATCGATGCTCATTCCAGACATTTTGCTGCTTACTCCTTGCGGTATCGTTTATTGCCTGACCGTCTCTGCGGTATTGGCTGCTGTCGGGAAGACAGACTGCGTCGCAGCAATCGCGTCTTCCTGTTCGACAGACACCACAGTTTAGCCAACAGACTCAGCAAAAAACACATAACCAGCAAGGTTAATATCAGAAAGAGCCCTTTTAACATCAATAACCGTCTTTGGGATTATTGCGCTTGAGTAACTGCAGCATATCTTCCTGAGGTTCTTCTTCGTCGTCGTCGTCATCACCCAGCTCTATGCCCAGCAACTCCATCAGCGCATCGATGCGGTCGAGCTTCTCATCAACCCAGGACTGGTCTTTCACTGAAAGCGTTTCCCCTTTCTCCAGCAGATCGAGCAGCTCGTCCAGTCGCGGATCGTTTTCCAGCATCTCCAGCTCGACTTCTGGAGATAACGTCACTTTTTTCTCCCGTTCAGGCTCAGGAATAGAAGAAACCGGCGCGGCGTCAGCCGGGGTCAGCGGGATCTTTTTCTTGCTGCCTATGCGCGGATCGACAACTTTTTCCAGCCCAGGGGCCGTCTTGTTATCGTTTCCACCCTGGGCGCGACTTCCCGCAGCCAGTCCACGACGTTTTTTCTGACGCTTACGCGCACGAGCTTCGGTATCCAATTCTTCACGGGTTTTTCTTTTGATTTTAGGTTTGGCGGCCTTACCGCCCGGCCGTTTGAATGGTTGTTTCATGGCATCGCTCTCAGATTATTAAGAATGTAGGGAATTGCGGCGGAATCTAGCAGAAAGCGTACGAATAAAAAAGCACCCAACTTCACGGAAGAGGCTTTTATTTTTTCACAATATTACGCTGACGTCGTCAAAGTGACGATACAGATAAAGACCACAGCCACGGCAAGTTACAGGTATAATCGCTGAGTAACTATTAATCCAGACAGAGACGAAGATTGTGACCCATCAATACAACTACCAGGTGACCCATTTCGTTACCAGTGCCCCGGACATTCGCCATTTGCCCGCAGATAGCGGTATTGAAGTCGCCTTTGCTGGACGTTCGAACGCCGGAAAGTCCAGCGCGCTCAATACGCTAACCAATCAAAAAAGCCTGGCAAGAACCAGTAAAACCCCAGGGCGCACCCAGCTCATCAACCTGTTTGAAGTGGTCGACGGCGTACGACTGGTGGACTTGCCCGGCTACGGCTACGCGGAAGTACCGGAAGAAATGAAGCGAAAATGGCAGCGAGCCTTAGGCGAATACCTGCAAAAACGTCAGTGCCTGCAAGGATTAGTGGTGCTGATGGACATTCGCCATCCGCTGAAAGATCTCGACCAGCAGATGTTGGAGTGGGCAGTTGCTGCGGAACTGCCGGTGCTCGTATTGCTGACCAAAGCGGACAAGCTGGCCCAGGGGGCGCGCAAAGCGCAACTGAACATGGTGCGTGAAGCAATATTGCCGTTGATGGGCGATGTTCAGGTGGAAACCTTCTCATCTCTGAAAAAGAGCGGCGTGGATAAGCTGCGCGAAAAATTGGACAGCTGGTTTAACGGCACCCCCTTCGAAGACTTCCCCGAACAGGGCGAATAATGCTCGATATCGAGGGTTGGTGAATCATCTAAATTGACATGCCTTGCCTTAAAAATTTCAGCGCCACAATAAAAAACGCCCCGCTCAGGATTCTGAGCGGGGCGGCTAATATTCAGCCAAATCCGATTACGTGAAGTAAAAGGTCTGAAAGATAGAACATCTTACCTCTGTACCCTACGGAAATAACTCTACCCTATTTTTTTGCCGCTACAAAGATTTTTTTGTTGTTTACTTTCACACATTGCATAAAGCATCGCCATAAAAGGACGCATCGCTGCATGATCCTGTAGCTTAATTACAAAAAGGACCATTTTCCGATGAAGTTGACTCAAGTTTGTCAAGTCACAGGCTAGATAACATGATGAAATACGGGCGTTAATTGTGCAGGTTCTGCCTGCCCCAGGTCATAAAAGGGGCAAGCAGAATAGGACGGTTTCAGGCAGGAAAAGGGCGTGATTTAGTGTGCCTGATCCCAGTTAATACCAGTTCCCACGTCGACACGCAGCGGCACATCCAGCTTCATGCATCCTTCCATCAACGCTTTGATTTTCGCCTTGGATTGTTCCAGCACGGAATCATGGACTTCGAAGACCAATTCATCGTGAACCTGCATAATCATGGTCACCAGCGGTTCATCCTGTTGCTGCAGCCAGCCGTCAATGGCAATCATCGCTTTCTTGATGATATCCGCCGCCGTCCCCTGCATCGGGGCATTGATAGCCGCACGCTCCGCCGCCTTACGGCTCATGGCATTTCGCGCGTTGATCTCCGGCAGGTAGAGGCGTCGACCATCCAGCGTCGAAACATAACCGCGCTCGGCCGCCTGCTCACGCGTACGCTCCATGTACTCTTGCACGCCCGGATAACGCTCAAAATAGAGATTCATGTATTTCTGAGATTCATTGCGCGGAATATTGAGCTGCCGAGACAAACCAAATGCGCTCATGCCATAGATGAGACCAAAGTTGATCGCTTTGGCGCTGCGACGCTGCTCAGACGTCACCTTATCCAGTGGTGAACCAAAGACTTCCGCCGCCGTGGCGCGGTGAATATCCAATCCCTCGGAGAAAGCCCGCAACAACCCGGCATCTCGAGAAAGATGAGCCATAATGCGCAGTTCAATTTGTGAATAATCCGCCGCAACGATGCTGTAGCCTTCGCGAGCGATAAACGCCTGGCGGATACGCCGCCCTTCCTCGTTACGCACCGGTATGTTTTGCAGGTTAGGATCGCTGGAAGACAACCGACCTGTCGCCGTCACCGCCTGATGATAGGACGTATGCACCCTTCCCGTCAGCGGATTGATCATCAACGGCAGTTTATCCGTATAGGTGGATTTCAGCTTTGCCAAGCCACGATATTCCAGAATCAACTTCGGCAACGGATAGTCTAACGCCAGTTCCGCCAGCACTTCTTCGTTAGTGGACGGCGCCCCTTTCGGGGTTTTTTTCCTGACAGGGAGCTGCAGCTTTTCATACAGAATGTGCTGCAACTGCTTGGTAGAAGAGAGGTTGAAAGGCTCGCCAGCCAGTTCATGCACTTCAATCTCAAGCTCCGCCAGCCGCGTCGTCAACTCCTTGGAGTGCTCGGCGAGAATGCCCGCGTCAATCAATACGCCATTGCGTTCCATACGCGACAGAATTGGCACCAGCGGCATATCTATATTGTCGAAGACGTTTCTTAGCTCAGGCTCTTTTTCCAGCTTTTCCCATAGCTTCTGATGCAGATGCAGCGTGACATCGGCGTCTTCCGCCGCATACACCGCCGCCTGTTCCAGCGGGATTTGATTAAAGGTAAGCTGTTTTTTGCCTTTGCCGGCGATCTCTTCAAACGAGATGGTTTTATGCTGCAGGTAGCGTGATGCCATGCTGTCCATATCATGACGGCCGCCCACGCTATCCAGCACGTAAGATTCCAGCATTGTGTCGAACGCCATGCCTTGCAGCTCGATATGGTAGCGGGCCAGCACCCCGCGGTCATACTTCAGATTTTGACCGACTTTCAGTACGGCGGGATCTTCCAGCAGCGGCTTGAGCAGTTCCAACGCTCTTTCGCGCGTCATCTGTTCCGGGGCATCCAAATAGTCGTGGCCCAGCGGCAGATAGGCGGCCTCACCCGGCTTATCGGAAAACGAGATACCGACCAGATTAGCGCTCAACGTATCCAGACTGTCGGTTTCCGTATCGAAGGCGAAAACGTCGGCCGACTTTAGACGGTCGATCCACGTCTCAAGCGTCTTTTCATCCAGTATGGTGACATAGCCTTCCTGCGATAGCGCGCGCTCAGCCGCAGGCGCGCTCTTTTCTTCCTCCGCGGGTTTGCTTTTCGCCACGACCGGGCTCTTTTTACCCGACAACCAGACGCCCGATTCCAGTTCAATCTGCCAACGCCGGAACTCATAATGCTTGAACAGCTCACTCAGCTCGTCCACCTGCGGCTCGGTGACCGCCAGCTGTTCACAGCTCAGCGCCAGTTCGACATCAGTTTTGATGGTAGCCAACTGGTAAGAGAGATAAGCGACCTCTTTATGCTGTTCCAGTTTAGCCGCCATGGTTTTCGCGCCACGGAAGGAAAGATCGGCGATTTTATCCAGATTGGCGTACAGCGTATCCAAACCGCCCAATCCCTGTAGCAGCGCCTGTGCCGTTTTCTCGCCAATGCCCGGCACGCCGGGAATATTGTCGGAGGCGTCGCCCATCAGCGCGAGGAAGTCGATGATCAGCTCCGGTGGGATACCATATTTGTCGCATACCTCCTGAGGACCCAGGATAGCGTTGTTCATGGTATTGATAAGGGTGACGTTCGGCGTCACCAGCTGCGCCATATCTTTATCCCCGGTGCTGATCAGCACCGGCGTCGAGTTCAACTCCGCCTGTTGAGCCAGCGTGCCGATGACATCGTCCGCTTCCACGCCGGTAACCGCTAACAACGGCAGGCCCATCGCCCTGACCATTTTATGCAACGGCTCGATTTGAGCTCGCAGATCTTCCGGCATCGGCGGTCGGTGAGATTTGTAATGTTCAAACAACTCATCGCGGAAGGTTTTTCCTTTTGCATCAAACACAACCGCAACGTGGCTGGGATGATATTGAAGCAACAGGCTGCGCAGCATGTTCAGTACGCCGTACATCGCTCCGGTAGGTTCGCCCGCACTGTTCGTCAGCGGAGGAAAAGCGTGATAGGCACGGTACAAGTAAGAGGAACCGTCGACGAGAATTAAAGGGTTGTCTGCTATTTGAGCCATAATCTGTTTCAATTGTTATTTCCAGCCATCGTATAAGCATGCCATAGGTGGCAGGAAGAGACGAATAATAACGCGCCAATACGGCCATGCTTTCTTGACGAACCGCAGAACCCCCTGTGGATAACTTTGTGCATAGAAATACTTAAATAATTAACAGGGGAATAAATGTCGCGAGGGGTAATTAAATTATCAAGCAAAATCAGTTAACTAAAATAAAAAAACACATTCACTTATCGTTAACGGAAAATATAAGATTTGTGGATACCTATGAAAATGTCATTCAATTTCACTAGGTTATTTTCGCTGAAAGAATGGCTTGAGGGAAAACCAACGCCACGCGGCTCACACCGCATGACGTTGCCTTAAATTACTTTTTAGAAATCAGGAATTTCACTACATCAGCATATTGCTGGACGTAAGCGTCCATGGAGCTGGTATCGAGACCGTCATTCTTAACCATATATTTGCCGTTCACAAACAGGGATGGAACACCGCGCAGCTGCAAGTCCGCCGCCGCTTTTTCCTGCTGCACTACCAGTGATTTTACAACGAAGCTGTTGAGAGCGCTGTCGTAGTCTTCGCCTTTCACGCCCGCGGAGATAAAGACGTTACGAATATCTTCCGGTTTCTGGACCGTCTGGGTTTTCTGTACCGCATCAAACAGCAGCGGACTGATTTTATCTTCAATCCCCAGAGCAATAGCGACGGCCCACGCTTCCGTCAAATTTTTGCCCAAAGGTCCCAGGAAGTCCACGTGATACTTCACCATTTTGGTACCAGCCGGCAACGCCTTCTGTATCGCGTCGGGAATGTGATAAATCTGGGAAAATTGATAGCAGTGCGGGCAGTAGAAAGAGAAAAACTCCAGCACCTGCGGCTCCTGCGTTGCGGGCTTATCCACCGTGACAAATTGTTTCCCCTCGCTGAAATCAGCCGCAGAGGCACTGAACGCCATGATCACACCAATCAGTGTTAGCCATACTTTCTTCATATCACTCTTTTCTCCGTTAACTTTAGTACATCGGCGTCAGCTGCAAAGGCGGTTCCTGCAACAGCTTAACCTGCTCGACAAAGGTGGAGGCTTGTTTCGCCCAAAAATCGGCATCCTGCATCCAGGGAAAACTCCTTGGAAACGCAGGGTCCTGCCAACGTCGGGCAACCCAGGCCAGATAGTGAATCATTCTCATCGCCCGCAGCGGCTCGATGAGCGCCAGCTCCTTCTCATCGAAAGAAGAAAACTCGCTGTAAGCTTCCAACAAAATATCCAGTTGGATTCGTTGCTCGCGTCGCTCGCCATGCAAAAGCATCCACAAATCCTGAATGGCGGGGCCGTTACGGGCATCATCCAGATCGACGAACAAGGGGCCGTCACGCCACAGGATGTTGCCGGGGTGGCAATCCCCGTGCAGGCGGGCTGACGCCCAGTCGTCATGCCAGCAGCGCTTCACTTCCTGAATCAGGCGATCGGTCGCGTTCAGGAAGGTTTCCCGCAGCGAGGCGGGGATTAAAGCGCATTGGGATAACGCATTAAATGGTTCATACAGATACTCTTGCAGGCCGATAGTCGGCCGGGCATCGAAATCGCGTTTGCGGCCCGTTTGATGAATGCGCCCTAAATAACGACCGACGCCTTCCAGCTGATCATCGTTATCCATTTCATACTGCCTTCCCCCTACGCTGGGAAACACGGTAAAGAAAAAGCCGTCATACTCATGCAAGGTCTTTCCCTGCAAAGCCAAAGGCGCGACAACCGGCACTTCATCCTGCGCCAGTTCAGCGGCAAACAGATGCTCTTCGACGATTTGATCCTTGCTCCAACGCCGTGGACGATAAAATTTGACCACGTAACGCCGACGATCTTCATCACTGAGTTGGTATACCCGGTTTTCGTAGCTATTAAGCGCGATTAATCCGGAGTCTACGCGTACGCCAGCAGACCATAGCGCATCCATAATGACGTCTGGCGAGAGCGTGTGAAAATTGAAAACAGCATCATGCATTGCGTTTAACGTTCCTGTAGCAAAAGGCGTACGCCCGCATCGACGCGGAAAACGAGCTTTTCATTAATCTTTGATGACGCCACGGGCCCGCAGGAGGGCCGTTTTGAAGTCAACTTCATAATCTTTCTGCAACCCTGGGATCGGTTGCTCTTGTTCGGAACCACGCATTTTTAAATGGTAGATAAGGATATCATCTGTCAGATCGCCAAGCGCACCCTCGAACCCAGCTTCCTTTGCAAGTTTTTGTAAAAATTCCATCAAATTCAAATCGGGCTCCTGCTGCCAGGCCGGATGCAACAGTTCAACTAACTCATTCACGCGATGACATTTCATGGTCGGTTCTCCATACTCAGCTTAAATAGTCATGTACTTAGTATGAGGAAAGCGCTTGGCGTTACGCCATCGTTTTCCCTCTGTCGGCATCATTTATTTTCAGGTCAAACAATTATGATCACGGGAATCATTCTGGCTGGCGGACAATCCTCACGGATGGGCGGCCAAGATAAAGGCCTCCTCCTATTGGACGGCATACCGCTGTATCAACACGTTTTAACACGGCTGGCGAGCCAGGTAGATAGCGTACTGATCAATGCCAACCGTCATCATGAACGTTACCAGCAAAGCGGGTATCCGGTGATCGGTGATATCAACCGCCAGTTTGCGGGTCCGTTAGCGGGGATGTATACGGGGTTGGTCACCACGGAGACCGAATGGGCGCTCTTCGCTCCCTGCGACGTGCCGGCGTTACCGTTAAATCTCGTCTCTCGTTTACAACAACACATCGGTCACCACCCCGCCGCTTATGCCACCGATGACGAACACCACCATCCTACATTGCTTCTCATTAATAAAAGCCAAACTGCGGCGCTTGAAGAGTTCCTCTCCAGGGGCGATCGCAAACTGATGCTATTTCTCAATTACATCCATGCTCAGCCCGTATCTTTCAGCGACCAGCCTCAGGCATTTCGTAATCTGAACACGCCTGAAGAACTGGCTGAATGGCAAGGGGGCCAAAAACATGACTAGTCCCGTGCCGCTTCTGGCGATCGCCGCATACAGCGGTACCGGAAAAACAACGTTGTTAACGCAGTTGATCCCTTTGCTAAAAGCATCCGGCATCCGTGTCGGCATGATCAAACATACGCACCACGAGATGGATATCGATACACCGGGGAAAGATAGCTATCGTCTTCGCAAAGCGGGTGCCGAGCAGACGCTGGTCGCCAGCGACAATCGCTGGGCATTAATGACGGAAACGCCGGATCAGTCAAACCCCGAACTCGCATGGCTGGCTAGCAGAATGGATCATACAAAGCTCGATCTGGTGTTGGTAGAAGGCTTTCGCCACGAGAAGATCCCCAAGATCGTCCTGTACCGTCAGGAAACCGGCCATGAGATAGCTACGTTGATCGATGACGACACTCTGGCGATCGCCAGCGATGTGCCCTTAAACACCCCCACGCCTCAACTAGATCTGAACCATCCTCCCGCTATCGCCGCGTTTATATGCCATTGGCTAGATGGCCGATAGGCTTGGATATAAGTGCTCTTACCTGCAGTTCTGCCCTCATGCTCTATGGAGTGCGAGATTCTAATCCAGAGCATGCGCCATTTAGCCATTTTCGATCATCACACAACGCTCTGTCATGGAAAGACGGGGAGTGTATGGCCTTATAAATCATGCTGATAAATGGCTTAACGATCGACGTCGTTATGTATCAAGTTTATTGGGGCCCCGGAATTTGAGTGCCGGCTAACCCTCCAGATCTTAGTCCTTGATTTAACTCGTTAGGGGTTAGAGGGGATCTTGGTGCCCTGCGGCGGTTACCGTTATCCAGCAACCGAGAAAGTCCTCGACAATCAGCACCAAGAGCCAGTATCAAACAAAGTAGCGCAGATCAGATCTGGCGCGCCTGGGTCTGCACGATGGCGAGTGTCAGCAAGTCTATCCTTCGTATGACGGCCCTTTCGCGTTTCCCGGCCGACGCTGACACACGATACGGGGCGACGGGCGTTTCGGTTAGGTTGCTCAGGATGAGTAAAGGAAACAGCTCCAGGGGAACAAGCCGTTGAACAGGGAGGGTTCATCACGGCAGGCATTTTAAGCAGCTAGGGCCGTGACCGATAACCGACTCATGGCCCTCAATCCAGTCCCGGCAGGCGGGAGTGTGACTATC
>NZ_LUTP01000003.1 GCF_002111585.1 Lonsdalea iberica | reverse complement strand
CTGTCCGCTTTGCCGTGTCAGTGGGAGCGCATTATAGGGATCTCTCCGGGTTGCACAACCCCTTTTTTAATCTTTTTTGCTATACGCGCGTTTTTCAGCCTCAACGCTTGTTTTTTAAGCTTTTTATGGCTTTAGGCAGGTCTGCCAGACTCTCTATCACGCTATCAGCCAGTTCTTCTCCCTCTTCCGTCACAGGTTTACCCGTGCGTACGAGGACTTTAGTGCCTACTCCTGCCGCTGCGGCCGCCTGCATATCTTCGACTTTGTCGCCGACCATATAAGAAGAAGCCATATCGATGTGCAGATGCTCTTGGGCAGATTTCAGCATACCCGGCTGTGGTTTCCTGCAGTCACACGTCTGGCGATACTCTTCCTCAGAGCCTTCCGGATGATGCGGACAGAAATAGATGCCGTCCAGGTCTACCCCTCGGTCGGCCAAAGACCAATCCATCCATTCGGTCAGTTGCATGAACTGCTCTTCCGTAAATTTGCCGCGCGCGATACCCGACTGATTGGTAATCAGCACCAAGGCAAATCCCATGGACTTCAGCTCGCGCAGTGCATCGATAACGCCGTCGATGAACTGGAACTGATCGATTTCGTGTACATAACCGTGATCGACATTAATCGTGCCGTCGCGGTCGAGAAAAATTGCTGGAACGCTGGTTGCCACTTTACTTTGCTCCCGATAGAGAAAATTGCGCCGTAGTATCGCAGTTTTCGCTGCTGGAGAGAATGATAGCAGAGTTACAATCTCGATTGACTTGGACGTCTAGACGCCTTAGCATCCCGACAACAAATAGTCAGTATAAGTAAGTGTTATTCATCGGCCCGCGGCCCTTATTGATAGAACTCATGATAAAACTTTCTCGTATTACAAAGATTTTTCAGCAAAACGGTCGAGCCATTACGGCGCTCGACGACGTTACGCTGCACGTTCCGGCGGGCCAAATCTATGGCGTCATCGGCTCTTCCGGCGCGGGTAAAAGCACCTTGATCCGCTGCATTAATCTGCTGGAGCGTCCCACATCTGGAACCGTTCTGGTCGCCGAACAGGATTTAATGGCGTTATCGAATAGCCAATTGACGCGCGCACGCCGCCAAATCGGCATGATTTTCCAGCATTTCAATCTGCTCTCTTCCCGGACGGTATTCGGTAACGTCGCATTACCGCTGGAGCTGGACAGTCTGCCGTCCGCCAAGATCAAACAGCGCGTCGATGAATTGCTGGAGCTGGTTGGGTTGTCGGATAAGCACGATGTGTATCCCGCCAACCTATCTGGAGGCCAGAAACAGCGCGTCGCAATCGCCCGCGCGTTGGCCAGCAATCCCAAAGTTCTGTTGTGCGATGAAGCGACAAGCGCGCTGGACCCGGCCACGACTCGCGCGATTCTGGAGTTGCTGAAAGATATTAATCGCCGCTTGGGGTTGACCATTCTGTTGATCACCCATGAAATGGATGTAGTGAAACGCATCTGCGACCAGGTCGCCGTTATCAGTGAAGGACGTCTGATTGAGCAAGACACCGTCGGACAGATGTTCTCTCATCCCAAAACGCCGCTGGCTCAGAAGTTCATTCATTCAACATTACATCTGGATATTCCGGATGACTATATCGCTCGTCTGACGCCAACGCCTCATGAGGGCAGTATTCCTCTGCTGCGCATGGAATTTACCGGTCAGTCTGTTGATGCTCCGCTGCTGTCGGAAATCGCACGGCGCTTCAACGTAAACAACAATATTATCAGTGCGCAGATGGATTACGCCGGTGGAGTTAAGTTCGGCATCATGCTGGCGGAAATGGCCGGCACGGAAGCGGACACCACGGCAGCTATTCAATTCCTGCAAGACAACCACGCAAATATAGAGGTACTCGGTTATGTCTGAAGCCATGATGTGGTTAATGGCCCGCGGCGTGTGGGAAACAATCGTGATGACCCTGGTTTCAGGCTTTTTCGGCTTCGTACTGGGGCTGCCTGTCGGCGTGCTTCTCTATATAACGCGCCCGGGACAGATTATCGCCAACCCCAAACTTTACCGGGCGCTTTCGGCCATCGTAAATATCTTTCGTTCCATCCCCTTCATTATATTGCTGGTGTGGATGATTCCTTTTACCCGCATGATTGTCGGCACTTCCATTGGTCTTCAGGCCGCGATCGTACCGCTGACCGTAGGTGCCGCGCCGTTTATCGCCCGTATGGTGGAAAATACGCTGTTGGAAATCCCCGGCGGGTTGATTGAAGCCGCACGGGCGATGGGAGCCACGCCGATGCAGATCATCAAAAAAATCTTGCTGCCAGAAGCGCTGCCCGGCCTGATTAACGCCGCTACCATCACGTTGATTACTCTGGTGGGCTATTCTGCAATGGGGGGTGCCGTAGGCGCCGGCGGCCTGGGACAAATCGGTTATCAGTATGGTTATGTAGGCTATAACTCCACGGTGATGAATACGGTATTAGTACTGTTGGTTGTGTTGGTTTTTATCATTCAATTCTGCGGCGATCGCGCAGTTCGGGCTGTCACTCGCAAGTAATTGTTCCATTGCCATGCACCTTGAAAGTGCGTGATAACAAGACTGTTAAGCAGAGGTAAGGAATATGGCTATTAAATTGAAATCTATCGCCGCAGTAGGCGCATTGGTTGGTGCTCTGGCGCTGGCAGGATGCGGACAGGAAGAAAAGGATCCTAACCATATCAAGATCGGCGTCATTGTCGGTGCCGAACAGCAGGTCGCCGAAGTAGCCCAGAAAGTGGCCAAGGACAAATATGGTCTGGACGTTGAGCTGGTCACCTTCAACGATTACGTTCTCCCCAACGAAGCGTTGAGCAAGGGCGACATCGATCTGAACGCGTTCCAGCACAAACCCTATCTGGATCAGCAGATCAAAGATCGCGGCTATAAACTGGTGTCCGTCGGCAACACCTTCGTTTACCCCATCGCGGGCTATTCGAAAAAGATCAAATCTCTGAGCGAACTGCAGGACGGCGCGCAAATCGCCATTCCTAACGACCCGACCAACCTGGGCCGTTCCCTGCTGCTACTCCAAAAACAGGGGCTGATCAAACTGAAAGACAATGTTGGGCTGTTGCCGACCTCTCTCGACATCGTCGAAAACCCGAAACATGTGAAGCTGGTAGAACTGGAGGCGCCTCAGTTGCCACGTTCGCTGGATGACGACCAGATTGCCTTGGCCGTTATCAATACCACTTACGCCAGCCAGATTAATCTGACGCCGACTAAAGACGGATTGTTTGTTGAAGATAAAGACTCACCGTACGTCAATCTGCTGGTCGCCCGTGAAGACAATAAAGATGCGGAAAATGTGAAGAAATTCGTCAGTGCTTACCAGTCTGATGAAGTGAATCAGGCCGCGTTGAAAACTTTTAATGGCGGTGCCGTCAAAGGTTGGTAAGTTTCCCATTGCATGAAACGATAAAATATCCTACTGACGGGCCTCGGCCCGTCTTGTTATTTTTCGCATAGCTTGCTTCAATAAGCGCACTTATGAAAGCCAGAGGAAAAGCTATGCGTGCCTTGCCCATTGTAATGTTATCGCTGTCGCTGACAGGATGTTCTCTGCTACACAAATCGACTACGCCTACCACATCCCAGCCCGAGACACCGTCAACCATTGAAACAACGCCTAAAACCAGACCCGCTCCACCTGCTACGCCGGCCGTACTGTACAAAAGCGCCGAGGAACTGGTAGGGAAGCCTTTCCATGATATGGGCGAAGTCTCTGGTTCCTCATGCCAGGCAACGGCACAGGATCCTCAGCCGAGTATCGCCACAGCAAGAAAAAGATTACAAAGCCGGGCGACCAGCCTGAAAGCGAATGCGGTGCTGCTGCATCAGTGCCAGATTGTGAGCGATGTCGACAGCTGCTATCGCCAAGCTATCTGTGAAGGCACTGCGCTGAAAGTCTCCTCTCAATGAACGAGTTTACCTTCGATCAGATCGGTGTTATCCGCTCCCCTTATAAAGAGAAGTTTGCCGTTCCTCGACAACCGGGACTGATTGAAGATGGCGGAGGTGAACTACGCTTGCTGCCGCCCTACAACCAACAGGAAGCTGTGCGCGGGCTTTCCGACTTCAGCCACCTATGGGTACTGTTCGTTTTTCATCAGACGGCGTCTGCAGGCTGGCGTCCTACGGTCCGTCCTCCTCGCTTGGGAGGCAACGCGCGTATGGGCGTTTTCGCTACCCGTTCGACGTTTCGTCCCAATCCTATCGGGATGTCTTTGGTCGAGCTCAAAGGCGTGCGTGTCGACAAGCACGAGCTGGTGCTGGAACTCGGCAGTCTGGATTTGGTGGATGACACGCCCGTGATCGACATTAAGCCCTACCTTCCCTTCGCCGAAAGCCAGCCACAGGCTCGGGCAGGCTTCGCGCCCTGCGCACCGGAAGCAGACATGCCGGTGATATTTTCTCCTCTGGCGGAACAACAGCTGGTTGCATGGCAAGATCGTTACCCGCAGCTACGCCGTTTCATCACCCAGGTATTAGCGCAAGATCCACGTCCGGCCTACCGTAAAACAAGCCATGATGAGAAGGAATATGCTGCGCTATTACTGGAATTCAACGTGCGTTGGAGAGTGACCAACGGACAAACAGAAGTAATATGCCTGGATACCCGTTAAAAAACGTCTGCATCTCTTTTGGGGAACGTTCCTCGCTGGTAAACTAAGCCACTTTTTATTTATGCTCAGGCCCTTCGGCCCACGCTATTTATCGTTCTTACGGAACTACAACACCATGCGTACAAGTCAATATTTGCTCTCCACTCAAAAGGAGACGCCCGCCGACGCCGAGGTTATCAGTCATCAGCTGATGCTGCGCGCAGGAATGATTCGTAAACTCGCCTCGGGTCTCTACACCTGGTTGCCGACGGGTTTGCGCGTTTTGAAAAAAGTCGAAAATATCGTGCGCGAAGAAATGGATAGCGCCGGCGCCATCGAAATTTCGATGCCTGTCGTTCAGCCTGCGGACCTGTGGCAGGAGAGTGGTCGTTGGGAACAGTATGGTCCCGAGCTGCTGCGCTTCGCCGACCGCGGCGAACGTCCGTTCGTGCTGGGCCCGACGCATGAAGAGGTCATCACCGATCTGGTGCGTAATGAAATCAGCTCCTACAAACAGCTACCCCTAACCTTCTATCAGATCCAGACCAAGTTCCGTGACGAAGTCCGTCCGCGCTTCGGCATCATGCGCGCACGCGAGTTCTTGATGAAGGACGCTTACTCCTTCCATACCACTCAAGAGTCACTGCAGGCAACTTACGATGCGTTGTATGCGGCATACACAAAAATCTTCAGCCGTATGGGTCTGAACTTCCGCGCCGTACAGGCGGACACTGGCTCTATTGGTGGTAGCGCGTCTCACGAATTCCAGGTACTGGCCGCATGCGGCGAAGACGACATCGCCTTTTCTACCGAATCCGACTTCGCCGCTAATATTGAGCTTGCCGAAGCGGTTGCTCCGAACGTTGAACGCGCCGCGCCGACGCAGGACATGACGCTGGTTGAAACGCCCAATGCCAAAACTATCGTTGAGCTGGTCGACCAGTTCAACGTGCCGGTAGAAAAAACGGTCAAAACACTGCTGGTGAAAGCGACGGAAGAAAGCGCGTACCCGCTGGTTGCCCTGCTGGTTCGCGGCGATCACGAGTTGAACGAAGTGAAAGCCGAGAAGCTGGATCTGGTTGCGAGTCCGCTGACCTTCGCCACGGAAGAAGAAATTCGCGCGTTGGTGAATGCAGGTCCAGGCTCGCTGGGTCCCGTCAATCTGTCTTTGCCGGTCATCATCGACAGAACCGTTGCGGGCATGAGCGATTTCAGCGCGGGCGCCAACATCGACGGCAAGCACTATTTCGGCATCAACTGGGAGCGTGACGTTGCGCTACCGAAGGTGGCTGATCTGCGCAAAGTGGTGGAAGGCGATCAAAGCCCTGACGGTAAAGGCACGTTGCAAATTAAGCGCGGTATCGAAGTCGGCCACATCTTCCAGCTCGGCACAAAATATTCCGAAGCCATGAAGGCAACGGTACAGGGCGAAGATGGCCGTAACCAGACGCTGACGATGGGATGCTATGGTATTGGTATCTCACGCGTGATAGCCGCAGCAATCGAACAAAATCATGACGACCGCGGCATTATCTGGCCAGACGTGCTTGCACCGTTCCAGGTCGCCATTCTGCCGATGAACATGCATAAATCCTTCCGCGTAAAAGAAGTGGCGGAACGCATTTATCAGCAGTTGCGCGACAATGGCGTAGAGGTATTGATGGACGACCGTAAAGAACGCCGGGCGTGATGTTTGCTGACATGGAGCTGATTGGTATTCCTCACACCATCGTCATTGGCGATCGTAACCTGGATAACGATGATATCGAGTACAAAAACCGTCGTCAGGGTGAGAAACAGATGATTAAGACTGGTGAGGTGGTGGACATCCTGCTCTCGCAGGTCGTGCGTTAATCGCGTCCCAGTTTCAGTCATAAAAAATGGTGGGTTACCCCACCATTTTTTTATTCTCGTCACTATAAGTGGCGACTATGCACGGAACAGCTCTTCAATATCGAGCCCCTGCATTTGCAGGATTTCACGCAGACGACGCAGTCCTTCAACCTGAATCTGACGTACGCGTTCGCGAGTCAGACCAATTTCACGACCAACATCTTCCAGCGTGGCCGCTTCATAACCCAGAAGGCCGAAGCGACGAGCCAGAACTTCTCGCTGTTTTGCATTCAGTTCGAACAACCACTTAACGATATTTTGCTTCATATCGTTATCCTGCGTAGTGTCCTCAGGACCGTTGTCTTTCTCATCGGCCAGAATATCCAGTAACGCCTTTTCAGAATCTCCGCCCAGCGGCGTGTCAACGGAAGTAATACGTTCGTTCAGACGCAACATACGGTTCACGTCATCAACTGGTTTATCGAGCTGTTCGGCAATTTCTTCCGCACTGGGCTCATGATCTAGCTTATGGGATAACTCGCGTGCTGTGCGCAGGTAAACATTAAGTTCTTTGACAATGTGAATAGGTAAACGGATGGTGCGGGTTTGATTCATTATCGCCCGCTCTATGGTTTGCCTGATCCACCAGGTCGCATACGTTGAAAAGCGGAACCCTCTTTCCGGGTCAAACTTCTCAACGGCTCGGATCAGACCAAGGTTTCCTTCTTCAATCAGGTCCAGCAAAGCTAGCCCCCGATTGTTGTAGCGACGGGCGATTTTCACCACCAACCGCAGGTTACTCTCGATCATACGTTTGCGTGATGATACGTCACCACGCAACGCTCGCCGGGCAAAATAGACCTCTTCTTCGGCGGTTAAAAGAGGCGAATAGCCAATTTCTCCCAGATAGAGTTGAGTAGCATCTAAAACACGCTGGGTGCTAACTTGTGACAATAACTCATCGTCTAAAGAGTCATTGTCACTGGTTTCTTCCTCTGCCAGCGCCTTATCGTCAAATACGTCAAGCCCATTCTCGTCGAAATCAGTATCTTCATGTAACTCGTTAACTTTCAGCGTACTTTGGCTCATAAGCGGCTCCTACCCGTGATCCCTTGGCAGAATACCGAAGCACTCTGCCCGATTTATCGCTGCGGAATAAAACGCAGCGGGTTTACGGATTTCCCCTTGTAACGAATTTCAAAATGCAAGCGTACTGAACTGGTTCCGGTGCTACCCATGGTAGCTATTTGTTGTCCCGCCTTAACCTCTTGTTGTTCCCGGACCAGCATGGTTTCGTTATGGGCATAGGCGCTCAGGTAGTCATCATTATGCTTGATGATTATCAGATTCCCGTAACCGCGCAAAGCGTTGCCCGCGTACACCACGCGCCCTCCGGCGGTAGCAACCACGGTTTGCCCACGTGAGCCAGCGATATCAATCCCTTTATTTCCCCCCTCAGAGGCTGAGAAATTATCAATGACTTTCCCATCTGTAGGCCAACGCCAACCAGTAATAGCGGCATTACTGCTGCTAGGTACCGGCGTTGGTTCGGTAGCAGGAGCGGAAACTGCGGCTCCTGTAGCAGGTAACATCTTACCCACATTCTGTTTACCCGAATTTGCAGAATACGCATTAGTTGAGGTGGAATCAACCTGTGAAGTTTGTATTTGCGTACTGCCAGGCGCCTGTGAAACTCCTCCTGACGCCGCATTGGCTGGAAGCATGTGACCGCTGCGCGAACTGGACGCGCTTACGACTGCGCCTGAAGGCGCGCTGGCAACCGCTATGCCCTGCGCTGAGCTCGTATTCATATTATTTCCCAGCGCCAGACTCTGTCCGACATTCAGACTGTAGGGTTCTGGGATATTATTGCGCTGCGCCAGCTCGCGATAATCGTTGCCTGTAATCCAGGCGATGTAGAACAGCGTATCGCCGCGCTTTACGGTATAGGTATTCCCGGTATAACTCCCCTTAGGAATCGCGTCATAGCTGCGGTTATAAACGATTTTGCCGCCTTGCGAGTTAACGGAAGCGGAAGTGACCGGCGTGCTGACCACGGCCGCAGGTCGTGAATTCGCCGATGAAGAGAGGCGTGGCGGTGAAGCGATCGCGCCGCTACGGCCAGAGGCATTGCCACCATCGCCCACGCTGCTTATGGAGGCAGGCTGATCGTTACCGTCGGCGCAGCCCGCCAACCCCAGAGCAATTGCCGTACATACCGCGAGCTGACGCCAGTTCATCATTTGGCTCCCCATGCGCCGAATCCCCCTATGACCCAAAATTGACTCGTTAATTGTCGCCAGCTGTCTCAAAAAATTGGCTAAAATGCCGAGAGTTGGAACCTTTCATTTCCGAATAAACTCAACAACGCGCTCCCTCGTTTCTGAATAAAACGGGTTTCGACGGGCCATAGAGACAGCACCATTCGTTGATGCTAGCAATATCAACAAATTAGTACCATAAGATAGTTGTATTGAAATTTTAAGGCGGGCTGGCGATCATCGCAAAGCGTCAGGCCAGTTCGCCCTTGACCAGCGGCACAAAGCGAACCCCCTCAACGGTTTGAATAATCAACTCTCCGTTATTGCGTTGAACCACCTTGAGTGTTTGCTGCTCTTCACCCACCGGCAGTACCATGATGCCGCCTTCATCCAGTTGCTCCATCAGCGCAGCGGGAATTTCCGGCGGCGCAGCCGTAACGATAATCGCGTCGAAAGGCCCTTTAGACGCCCATCCTAACCAGCCGTCGCCGTGCCGTGTGGACACGTTATGCAGATCGAGCTGCTTGAGACGACGTTTAGCCTGCCACTGGAGTCCTTTAATCCGCTCCACAGAGCACACATGCCGCACCAGATGCGCCAGCACGGCGGTTTGATAACCCGACCCCGTACCAATCTCCAGAACCCGGGATACGGGCGTCAGACGCAGCAATTCGGTCATTCTGGCGACCATGTAAGGTTGCGAAATCGTCTGGCCAGAACCTATGGGCAACGCCGTATTTTCATAGGCTTTGTGTTCAAAAGCTTCATCAACGAAGCGTTCTCGCGGTACGGCGGCCATCGCCTGTAACAGGCGTTCATCCTTAATTCCCTGCCGACTCAACTGTTCCAGTAATGTCTGCACGCGTTTGTTCACCATTCCCCGCAAACCCCAGCTTTGGCTAACCTCATCAACGTTATCTATGCTGCTTGGACAAAGGCATGCCCCTGCCGCAGCGTTGTGCTCTCCGTCGCGCCCGAATACCGCTACATCCCGCTGTCAAATGCCTGTTCTTCGACCTGCATCAGCTCGCGCACGACGCTGGTGGCATAACAGCCCGATGGCAACCAGAAACGCACGGTGACGACGTCATCATTCTGCCAGGACCACGCCATGTGTTGCGGAGTCACCAAGACAGCTCTCCGCGCCGGCTCCAGACGCTCCCGGCGCAGCAGCGACAGCAGCAGCTCGTTCTCTTCCAGACAGGACGACTCGAATGCCAGCGCATCGCCCTGCGTACCCGCTTCGCCATCGCCCGGCATAGGGGCCGTCACCTGTAGCTCTCCCGCATCCAGGCGCTGTTGCAACGTCTCAAGCTCGTCGGGCTGTGCGACGAACCAGCTGCCGCGACCGGTCAATTGCAGCGCATCCCCGTTCAACACGGTTTTTTCCAACTTTTGAGTCAGACGGGCGCTGGCGACACGGTTGAACAGTTCACTACGGCTGGCCGACAGATAAAAACTGCGTTTACTGCGTTCTTTAACACGAATCTCATTATTGGCCCAGCGCCGAGCCTGCTCAAGATTATTGCCGTTACGGCCAAAACGCTGGCTGCCGAAATAGTTGGGCACGCCCTGTTCGGAGATATGTTGTAATCGCGTCTCAATTTCCGCTCGGTCGCTGATGTGACGAAGCACCAGCGTGAACGCATTTCCCTTCAAGGCGCCGATACGCAGTTTACGGCGGTGACGGGCGGTTTCCAGAATTTCGCATCCTTCCAGCTCGAAAGTCCGCCAGTCCGGATCGGCTTTGCCCGGCATATGCAGGCCGAACCATTGTTCAGTGACCGCATGGCGGTCTTTCAGCCCCGCATAGCTAACCGCGCGGGCGGGCAGACGGGCGAACTTCGCCAGCGCTTCGGCAACAAAAGACGTATTGCAGCCGCGTTTACGCACCCGGACCAAAATGTGTTCGCCATCGCCATCTGGCTGGAATCCGAGATCTTCGATCACCTCAAAGTCTTCTGCCGATGCTTTCAATACGCCGCTTGCGGAAGGCTTACCGTGCATCCAGTAGAGCTCATTAGAGGTTTCCATTACCATGCCACGACTCCCGACGCATCGCTTTTCACCAACAGAGCCACGGCCTCACAGGCGATCCCCTCGCCGCGGCCGGTAAATCCCAGTTGCTCGGTAGTGGTCGCTTTAACGTTGACGTCGTCCATGTGGCACTGAAGATCTTCCGCCAAATTGACTCTCATTTGCGGAATATGCGGCGCCATTTTCGGCGCCTGAGCGATAATGGTCACGTCCACATTGCCCAGGCTGTACCCCATCTCGGAAATACGGCGCCAGGCTTCCCGCAAGAGTTCGCGACTATCCGCGCCCTTGAAGGCAGGATCGGTATCCGGAAACAGTTTGCCGATATCGCCAAGCGCGGCGGCGCCCAGCAGCGCGTCGGTGACTGCATGCAGCACCACGTCGCCGTCGGAATGCGCAAGCAAACCTTGAGTGTAGGGAACTCTCACTCCACCGAGTACAAGCGGGCCTTCGCCACCGAATTTATGGACATCAAAACCGTGACCGATACGCATCGCACACGCTCCTTTATTTATACAATAGTTTGATTTTCAAGGTTACGAGTCAGATAAAACTCCGCCAGGGCCAAATCTTCCGGGCGGGTGACTTTGATATTATCCGCCCGTCCGCTGACAATCTGGGGATGGTAACCGCAAAACTCCAATGCCGACGCTTCATCGGTTATCTCCGCCCCTTCGGACAGCGCGCGTTCCAGACTGTTTTTCAGCAGCATAAAAGGAAATAGCTGTGGCGTCAGGGCGTGCCAGAGCGCGTTTCGCTCGACCGTGTGTTCAATAGCGCCCTGCGCGTTGCTGCGCTTCATAGTATCTCGCACTGGCGCAGCCAAAATACCGCCAACGTCGCTTTGCGAAGTCAGTTCCAGCAAGCGAGCCAAATCGTCTGGATGCAAGCATGGACGGGCTGCATCATGCACCAACACCCATTTCACGTCCTGAACCTGCTGCAGACCGGCCAGCACGGAGTCGGCCCTTTGACGTCCGCCCTGGACGATTTGAATGCGAGGATCGGAGGCCAACGGCAGCGTTTGAAAGTCGTCGTCATCGGGGCTGATGGCGATAATGGCCTTACGGATACGCGGATGCTGAAACAGCGCGTCCACCGTATGTTCCAGAATCGTTTTGTTACCGATATTCAAATATTGTTTCGGGCGATCGGTCTGCATTCTGCTGCCGTTTCCGGCGGCAGGCAGCACGGCAATCACCTCAGATGGGTCATCCTTCAGAGTCAGCATACCTAGCGTGGGGTCGGATAAGAGGAAGATTGAGGGGACGTAGAGGTCGAGTTGGTCTGATGGCCCGACTGGTTTGGCACCAGACGATAGAAGGATTCACCGGGTTTAATCATACTCAGTTCGTTACGAGCGCGCTCTTCGATCGCTTCCTGCCCGCCATTGAGATCGTCGATTTCGGCGAAAAGCAGTTCGTTACGGGATTTCAACTTGGCATTGCTAGCCTGCTGAACGGCAACGCCATCCTTCACCTGCACCAAGTCGTGAATACCGTTTTTTCCAAGCCAAAGCGAATACTGCAGCCAGCCTAGAATGACCAATAATAACAGCGTAAGTTTTCCCATCCCGCCCCCTGAAAAGCCGCCTAATCATCCCATAACTTTTATCAGGACTCCACTGTGCGGATGCAATTGCTGAAGACAATTCGGCACAGGCACTCCAGAACACCAGACCCTACGCGTCAAAAGGGAGCGAGGTCCCGGTACCGGAAGTCCGGCGCAGAGGCCGTCCGGCTATGAATAATAGCCTACCAGCCCGAAATTACCGAGAAGACCAGCCAGAAGCAGAACAGCACGGAACCGCCGCAGCACAGGAGCATGGGCAATACCCGCCGCTGCCACAGCAGGCCGAACAGCACACCCACCATGACGCAGAGAAGCAGCAACGCCAGAAACAGGGGCCAGGTATAGAGCATCAGCAGCCGCGTGGCATCAAGACCATACAACAAGAAAGTGAGCGCAAACGCCAACCAGTAGAAGCAGAAGCCGGCTATCGCCCCCAGGCTGGGGTATGACACCGGCGTGTCCTGTGAAGGAGGATGGATCTGGCGATGCGGCAATAGCGTAACACGCTGGACAGTTTTTCCCATTCGGCTCGTATTCCCGGCACAACGCGTTTTGGCAACGCTTGACAAGAGTGTTAAGCGTCTATGATAGCCAGACGGCGCAGCATCGCTAACAGTTGCGCGATCAAATCTGTTACTAATTGTTCTCCATTGAGATGCGCTTCCGGCTGCTCAGGCGCTTCATAGATCGCGTCAATACCCGTGAAATTGCGCAGCTCGCCGGCGCGGGCTTTCTTGTAGAGACCTTTGGGATCGCGCGCTTCGCACACCGCCAGCGGCGTGTCCACGAACACCTCGATAAACTGACGTTCTTCCAGCAAGTCGCGCACCATCTGCCGTTCGGCGCGATGCGGCGAGATAAACGCGGTGAGAACAACCAAGCCGGCGTCTACCATCAGCTTGGCCACCTCCCCGACGCGACGGATATTTTCGCGCCGGTCGTCGTCCGTAAATCCCAGGTCGCGACACAAGGCGTGCCGAACGTTGTCGCCGTCCAGCAAATAGGTGCTGACGCCAGCAGCGTGCAGCGCCTGCTCCAGCGCCCCTGCCAGCGTCGATTTTCCCGAGCCGGACAGCCCGGTAAACCAGATGACCGCGCCACGGTGGCCGTGACGACGCTCACGATCCGCACGCATCACCGCGTGAGAATGCCAAACCACGTTCTCATTGGCTGGCGGCAGGGATGATGAGTCGGACACCTTATTTCCCCCCCAGCAGATCGCGCGCGCCCCAGTGCGGGAAGTGGCGCCGCACCAACGCGTTCAGCTCCAGCTCAAACGCACTGTAAGCGCCGGGCTCTTCATAGGTCCGTTCGATGCCTTCTCGCACCAGACCCGCCCCCACCGTGACGTTACTCAGACGGTCGATAAAGATCATCCCGCCAGTGACGTGGTTCTGCGGATAGCGGTCCAGCACCAGGGGTTCGTCGAAGGTCAGCGCCACCAGCCCGATGCCGTTCAACGGTAACGATTCGGTCACCCGTTGAGTCAGCGTATTGATTTCGACCTGATACTGAATATTTTCCACGCGCGCCCGCGTTTTTTTGCCCGCAATTTTGATGTCGTAGCTTTGCCCCGCGACCAGCGGCTGTTCCGCCATCCACACGACATCCACCTGCGCGCTCTGCACCGCTTCCAGCGTTTCCGCATGATCGACGATCAGATCGCCGCGGCTGATATCGATTTCCTTTTCCAGCACCAGCGTCACCGCTTCGCCAACCTGTGCCTGCGGCACATCACCGTCAAACGTCACGATGCGAGCGATGGCCGACTCAACGCCGGAAGGCAGCACCTTGACGCGTTGGCCGACGTGGACCACACCGGACGCCACCGTGCCCGCATAGCCGCGGAAATCCAGGTTGGGTCGGTTGACATACTGCACCGGGAAGCGCAGCGGCTGGGACAGGCTGTGCGGCGCAACATCAACCGTCTCCAGCACTTCCAGCAGCGTAGGGCCGCTATACCAGCTCATCTGGGTGCTGGGCGTCGCCACGTTATCCCCTTCCAGCGCGGAGAGCGGGACGAAGGTCACGTTGAGATCCGCCGGTAGCTGCTGCGCAAAGTCCAGGTAGTCCTGCTTAAACTGTTCGAAGACCGACTGCTGATAGTCGACCAGATCCATTTTGTTGACCGCCACGACCAGATGACGGATGCCCAGTAGGGTGGCGATGAAGCTATGACGGCGCGTCTGATCCAACACGCCTTTTCGGGCATCGATCAGCAGAATCGCCAGTTCACAGGTGGATGCGCCGGTCGCCATGTTACGCGTGTACTGCTCATGCCCCGGGGTGTCGGCAATGATGAACTTGCGCTTCTCGGTAGAGAAATAGCGGTAAGCGACATCAATGGTGATCCCCTGTTCGCGCTCAGCTTGTAAGCCGTCGACCAGCAAAGCTAAATCCAGCTTTTCACCCTGTGTTCCCAGCCGTTTGCTGTCATTGTGCAACGTGGAAAGCTGATCTTCGTAGATCTGACGGGTATCATGCAGAAGACGGCCGATCAAAGTGCTTTTACCGTCGTCAACGCTGCCGCAGGTCAGGAAGCGCAGCAGGCTTTTGTCCTGTTGTGCAAGCAGATAGGCCTCGACTCCGCCCTGCTCGGCGATCTGTTGTGCTATATCGTGATTCATGCTGCCACTCCTCAGAAATATCCCTGACGCTTTTTCAGCTCCATCGACCCGGCCTGATCGCGGTCGATCACCCGTCCCTGACGCTCGCTTGTGGTGGAGACCAACATTTCTTCGATGATCTCCGGTAGAGTTTGCGCCTGCGACTCAACCGCGCCCGTCAATGGCCAACATCCTAGCGTGCGGAAACGCACCATGCGCTGAGTGATGGTTTCACCCGGCTGCGGCTCGAAGCGGTCGTCGTCGACCATCATCAGCATACCGTCACGCTCGACCACCGGGCGCTCTGCGGCCAGATACAGCGGCACGATGTCGATTTTTTCGAGGAAGATGTACTGCCAGATATCCAGCTCCGTCCAGTTAGACAGGGGGAACACGCGGATGCTTTCCCCCTTGTTGATCTGACCGTTGTAGTTGCGCCATAGCTCGGGTCGCTGGTTTTTCGGATCCCAGCGATGGAAGCGGTCGCGGAACGAGTAGATACGCTCTTTGGCGCGCGATTTTTCTTCGTCGCGCCGCGCGCCGCCGAAGGCGGCATCAAAGCCATACTTGTTCAGCGCCTGTTTCAGCCCCTCGGTCTTCATGATGTCGGTATGCTTCGCGCTGCCGTGCACGAACGGGTTGATCCCCATCGCGACCCCTTCCGGGTTTCGGTGTACCAGCAGTTCGCAGCCGTAAGCCTCGGCCGTCCGGTCACGAAACTCGTACATTTCGCGAAACTTCCAGCCGGTATCGACGTGCAGCAGCGGGAACGGCAGCGTGCCGGGATAGAAAGCCTTGCGCGCCAGATGCAGCATGACCGAGGAGTCTTTACCGATGGAATACATCATCACCGGATTACTGAACTCCGCCGCGACTTCGCGAATGATATGAATACTTTCTGCTTCAAGCTGTTGCAGATGCGTCAGTCTTTTCTCGTCCATAAAATCGTACCTTAAGCCAAATTCACCACTGTTGGCCGACGTTCTGAGGCCGACACCCGCGAATGATCTCCAAACCAGGCGATTTGCTCATGCAAATTCACCACCTCGCCAATCACCAGCAATGCCGGTGTAGCCGCCTGCTGCGCCAGCGGTTCTAACTGTTGCAATGTGCCGGTCAGCACCTGCTGATCCCGGCACGTGCCGCGGCTGATCACGGCGACCGGCGTTGCAGCGGATCGTCCGTTTTCTATCAGCTGACGGCTGATATCCGCGGCTTTCATCGTCCCCATGTAAATCACCAGCGTTTGCCGCTCGCGCGCCAGCGTAGACCAGTCCGGCGCTTTGCCGTCTACGCGATGGTGTCCGGTAATAAAGGCCACGCTTTGCGCATAGTCGCGATGGGTCAGCGGGATCCCCGCGTACGCGGTCACGCCCGCCGCCGCCGTCACCCCCGGCACCACCTGGAAGGGAATGCCCGCCTTGGCCACGTGCTGCAATTCCTCGCCGCCCCGACCAAAAATAAAAGGATCGCCGCCCTTCAGGCGAACGACCCGTTTGCCTTGCTGCGCCAACGTCACCAGCCGCCGGTTAATCTCGTCCTGCGGCATCAGATGCGCGCTGGCGCGTTTGCCCACGCAAATCATCTCGGCGTCGCGTCGAACCAGTTCCAGCACGTCCGCGCTCACCAAATAGTCGTACAGCACGACGTCCGCCTGCTGGATCACCTGTAGACCGCGTAGCGTCAGCAGGCCAGCATCGCCCGGTCCCGCGCCCACCAGAGATACCTCGCCCTGCAGGCTCTGCGGCTCCATCAGCTGTTTTTCCAGCGCGTCCTCGGCTTCGGTCAATTTTCCCGACGTCACCAATGAAGCAAAACGACTGTCGAACAGGCGCTCCCAAAATCGGCGTCGGCCTGTCATCGTCGGCAGTTGCTGTTTAATACGAGTACGCCACTGGCCCGCCAGCTCGGCCATCTGTCCTAAGCGAGAGGGCAGTAGCGCCTCCAGCTTTTCACGCAGCAGTCGCGCCAATACCGGCGCCGTCCCGCTGGACGAGATCGCCACCATCAGCGGTGATCGATCAATCAACGACGGAAAAATAAAGGAGCACTTCGGCTGATCGTCGACCACGTTGACCAGCTTTTGCCGACGATCCGCGGACGCTGAGACCGTTTCATTGAGCTTCGCATCATCGGTGGCGGCAATAACCAGGAACACCGGGTCCAGCTGTTCAGGGCTGAACTCACGGGCAATCCAGACCACCTTTCCGGCCTGATGCAAAGCATCAAGCGAGGCGCACAGTTCGCGCGCCGCCACCCGGACCTCTGCGCCCGCCCGCAGCAATAGCGTGATTTTACGCATGGCCACTTCGCCGCCGCCCACCACCAGCACGGGGCGCTGCCGTAGATCGGCGAATACAGGGAGATAGTTCACAGATGCCTTTACTAAGATAAAAAAGTGATAATGGGACTATAAAACGAGGGGGTAAGCGTAATGAAATGCCGAATTCGCATGATAAGTTCCGTAATGGAATAAAGAAGCACTCGATAAGCGGTAAAAAGCGTATTCACGCCCCTAAATGGGGGATTGGGACTCAATCGGGTATACCGAAACTGCCCAAATGTTCCGTCAGCTGATGAACAAGCAGATACGCTTTTACCTCCCGTTGCCAAGCATCGCCCAGCGACGCCACTCGACTATAAGTCACTCCGGCCAGCACGCCACGGTCATCATAAGCATTGATTAACGTCTGGTTTATCGCATCCTGATTCAGCGCAGGATTTGACCGCTGCTGACGCGCCAGCGCATCAACCACCCGCTGTCGCTGTTCTGCATCCGGTTTCCAGCGTTGGTGATATAGGCCGCTCAACACGATAAACAGCGGTGGTACACCTTCATCTCTCGCGGCTTGCAACCGCGAATGCCCATCTAAAATCACATAGGCGCCCAGCCCGGAGACAAACCACAGCAGAATGGGAGGCAACGTTCTTTCCCGTGCCTTCTTCCGCCACCACTTCACCCGCGACGAGGCCGGGTCGACCACAGACAGCGGCAGTAACTGCGTGCTTTCCCACCAGCGATCAATAAGAAACACCGCGTCTGACGCGGACAAATCCGGGATGTCTTCGCCGAACAGATCCCAACGAGGACAATAGTCGCCCGCGGCCTGAGGAGCGATAAACCGCCACGCATTTATCGGCTGCGGCTGAGTTCCGCGCGGCGCGGCGGGCACCACATACGACATAGGCCGCAGCAGCCACTGGCCGCTGTTCAGCAGCGGTTGAGGCGAAGAGAGCAAGCACTCGGCAAAGAAGCGACACCACGCAGCCTGACGCGCGGTGGACGTTTGCACGGCTTGCGCCCGCATGACGTCGGCGGAGCGAATCGGGGGGAGCAGAGAACGCTGGCCGATCGCTTTGCGAGGACAAAGTACGCTAGCCTCGGCGCCATTCTCCGCTATCACCGCCCAGAATAAGGTTTCATCTCCGCAAATCGCCCGCGCCCTACCCTGCTCGCCCACAAGCAGTTGCAGCTTTCCCGCCGATCGCTGGCCGGAAGGACTTTCCAGCGCTAATCCCTGCCAGACGCCCTCTCGGTCGTCGATGTCTCGCCGCCACATTTTCTTCCTCTCAGACACCCTACACCGCTCCATTCAGCCAACAGCGGTAAAAATATCACGCCACGCCGGGGGCATCACGGCGATACCCGATGAATTTTTCTCCTCGCATCTCAATCGCGGCGCTCACTCAGAGTGACGACACATCAGGTTGAAGGTGGTTTTGTCGGCCCTAAAACAGAAGGCGGTTGAAGTCTCGTCGTCACGAAAGAAAGCCCCTCTGGAGAAGGGCTGTGGGTTAACCTTCATGCAAACCGCACTCGCGCTTGAGACCGAAGAAGCGCGTCTCTTCTTCGCTCATGCCCGGCTCCCACTTGCGGGTGGTATGGGTATCACCCACCGACAGATAGCCCTGATCCCACAGCGGGTGGTAGCTCAGGCCATTGGCCTTTAGGTACTGATGGACCTGTCGGTTGTCCCAGTCGATGATCGGCAGGAATTTGAATACGCCGCGCTGCATAGACAGCACCGGCAACGATTCACGGCTGCTCGACTGCTCGCGGCGCAGTCCGGCGAACCAGGTCCCCGCGCCAAGTTCTTGCAGCGCCCGGTTCATCGGCTCAACCTTGTTCATCTGGTTGTAGCGTTCGATACCTTCTACGCCTTGCTCCCACAGCTTGCCGTAGCGCGCTTCCTGCCACGCTGGCGACAGCGCGGCGCGAAACACCTTCAGGTTCAGATTCAACTGGTCGGTGAGGCTGTCGATGAACTGATAGGTTTCCGGGAACAGGTAGCCGGTATCCGTCAGGATCACCGGGATCCGCGGACACTGCTGAGTCACCAGATGCAGTGAAATCGCCGCCTGAATACCAAAGCTCGACGTCAGGACAAACTCACCCGGCAGGTTTTCCAGCGCCCAGGCGATTCGGTTTTCGGCGGAAAGGCTTTCCAGCTCGGCGTTGATTTCCGCAAGCTCAGCCTCTTGTTCCTGCTTCGGCAACGCGTTGAGCGCATCCAGAATGAGTGCAGACATCAGGCTCTCCTCTTAGTCATAGAAATCGACAGCGGGGTCGAGCACCGGTTTGATGATGTGGGCACGAATGGCGAAATCGCCAAATCCTTCGCCCGCTTCGCGCTCCTGCGCCCAACGCCCTACCAACTGGTCGATTTCGCTGAGGATGTCAGCTTCGGTGATATTCTCCCGGTACATACGCGGAATGCGCGTTCCTTCCCGGTTGCCGCCGAGATGCAGGTTGTAACGGCCGATGGCTTTACCCACCAGGCCGATCTCTGCCAGCAGCGAACGGCCGCAGCCGTTAGGGCAGCCGGTGACACGCAGCACGATGTGCTCATCGCCGACGCCGTGCTGCTGCATGATCCCTTCTACTTTTGTGACAAACTGCGGCAGAAAACGTTCGGCTTCCGCCATCGCCAGCGGACACGTCGGCAGCGAAACGCAGGCCATCGAGTTTTTACGCTGCTCGCTGACCGCATCGTCAATCAGCCCGTGTTCGCGCGCCAGCGCTTCAATTTTCGCTTTATCGCGCGTGGCCACGCCCGCCACAATCAAGTTTTGATTGGCCGTCAGGCGGAAATCCCCTTTGTGGATTTTCGCGATTTCATTCAGCCCGGTTTTCAAAGGCCGGCCTGGATAGTCCAGGATGCGGCCATTTTCGATAAACAGCGTCAGGTGCCACTTGTTATCGATGCCTTTGACCCAGCCGATACGGTCGCCGCGGCCGGTAAATTCATACGGACGGATCTCTTCGAACGTCACGCCGGACCGACGTTCCACTTCCTGTTTGAACGTATCGACGCCAACGCGCTCCAGCGTATATTTGGTCTTGGCATTCTTACGGTTGGTGCGGTTACCCCAGTCGCGCTGGGTGGTCACTACCGCTTCCGCCACGGCCAGCGTCTTCTCGACGGGGATATAGCCGAACTCGCTGGCGGTGCGCGCGTAGGTTGCCTTGTCGCCGTGAGCGATGGACAATCCGCCGCCCACCAGCACGTTGAAGCCGACCAGGCGGCCGTTTTCGGCGATGGCGACAAAGTTCAGGTCATTCGCATGCAGATCCACGTCGTTCTGCGGCGGGATCACCACCGTGGTTTTGAATTTTCGCGGCAGGTAGTTCGATCCCAGAATCGGCTCTTCGTCCGTCGTCGCTATTTTTTCCCGATCGAGCCAGATCTCGGCATAAGCGCGAGTACGCGGCAACAGATGCTCAGAGATCTTCTTCGCCCAGTCGTACGCCTGCTGGTGCAGCGCTGACTCGGCCGGATTGGACGTACACATCACGTTACGGTTGACATCGTTCGCCGTGGCCAGTGAATCCAGCCCCACATCATGCAGCAACTGGTGCGCCGATTTCAGGTCGGATTTCAGGATGCCGTGAAACTGGAACGTTTGACGGTTGGTAATACGGATACTGCCGTAGATCGTCTTGGCCTTAGCAAAAGCGTCGATCGCCAACCACTGCTTCGGCGTCATGACGCCGCCCGGCAGGCGACAGCGCAGCATCATCGCATGACGCGGCTCGAGCTTCTGCGCGACGCGCTCGGCGCGAATATCGCGGTCGTCCTGCTGATACATGCCGTGAAAACGGATCAGCAGAAAGTTGTCGCCGGTAAAGCCACCGGTCAGGCCATCGTTAAGATCGTCTGCGATGGTGCCGCGCAGAAAGTTGCTCTGCTGTTTTAGACGCTCCGCATCGGTGAGTTTGCCTTCTACCACCAGCGGGCCAGAATATCTCTCGCTCATTAGTACACGTCTCTCTGATAGCGCCGCTCAAGCCGCAGCTCGCTTAAAAATTCATCCGCCTGTTCGGCATCCATCCCGCCCTGCTCGGCAATCACTGCCAACAGCGCCTGCTCGACATCCTTCGCCATGCGGTTGGCATCGCCGCATACGTAAATGTGCGCGCCATCCTGGATCCAGCGCCAGACTTCCGCGCTCTTTTCACGGAGGCGGTCCTGAACGTAAATTTTGTGCTCCTGATCGCGCGACCAGGCCAAATCGATGTGGGTCAGCAACCCGTCCTTGATGTAGCGCTGCCACTCTACCTGATACAGGAAATCTTCCACAAAGTGCGGATTGCCGAAGAACAGCCAGTTTTTACCCCCGGCGCCCTCCGCTTCACGCTGCTGCATGAAGGCCCTGAACGGCGCGATGCCCGTCCCCGGACCAATCATGATGACCGGCGTATTCGGGTCCGCGGGCAGACGGAAGTTATCGTTATGCTCAATGAAGACGCGGACGTCGCCGTCCTCTTCCAGCCGATCGGCCAGAAAACCGGAGGCGCCGCCGGTGCGCTCGCGCCCTTCATGGGTATAGCGCACGACGCCGACGGTGATGTGCACTTCGTTGCCGACCTCTTCCAGAGATGAGGCAATGGAGTAAAGGCGCGGCGTCAGCGGACGCAACCAACCGACCAGCTGTTCCGGCGTCAGTTCGGCGGGCGCCGAGCGCACCATATCCACCAGCGGCGTCTGCTGCGCGTACCGCTGCAGCGCGGATTTGTCTCCGACCCGCCCCTGGAGTGCTTTATCCCCCGACAACCCGGCATATTTCTCTACCAATGGCGCCGTGTTTTGCGTCAGCTCAAAATGCCGTTGCAGGGCCTCGGCGAGCGACAGCGTCTTACCGGACACCGTCACCGTTTCATCCCCTTTCAGTTTCAGCAGTCCTAGTAATTCCTCGACCAGCGCCGGGTCATTCTCATACCACACGCCCAGCGCATCGCCGGGACGATAGCGCAGACCCGACTCGCCCAAGTCAATTTCCAGGTGACGCACGTCTTTGTCCGAGCCGCGACCGGTGATCTTTTGATTGACCGACAGCGCCGCGGTATAAGGCGTTTCTTTGCCGTACGGACTCGCGGTAATCTCATCCAGCGCGCCCACTGCCGCCGTCTGAACGGCAGCCGCATCCTGCGCCTGATGGCGAGACTTCAGCGTTTCCGTCAACCGTTGCCGCCACTGCTCTGCGTCTGGCTGGAACGCCACGTCAGCGTCCACACGATCTAACAGGCGCTCCGCCCCCAGTTCCGCCAGACGACCGTCGAAGTCTTTACCGGCTTTGCAGAAAAACTCGTACGAGGAGTCCCCGAGGCCGAAGACCGCAAATGCGGTGCCTTCTAAGGTCGGCGCTTTTTTGGAGAACAGGTACTTATACAGTGCCACGGCTTCTTCCGGCGGCTCGCCCTCGCCCTGCGTCGATGCCACAACGACGAGCAGTTTTTCTTGAGCAATTTGCTTAAATTTGTAATCGCCCGCGTTGACGAGCGTAACTGGCAACCCCGCAGCCAGCAGATCATCCCGAGTCTGTTCAGCGACCCGACGCGCATTCCCCGTCTGAGACGCGAGATCAGCGTAATCGATGAAGGCGCCGCAGCGGCGGGGGTGCCGGCTGTCGCCATTGCGCTGGTAGAAACGCCCGCGGGCTGCTGAGAAATCCCCCAGAAATAACCGGATAACCAGGCAAGCTGGGTGGGTGAGAAGTCACCGGTTGCCGCCTGCAGGCGCGCAAGTTGATCCGCGCTTAGAGGAAATAGCGAAGTCGGAGAAACCGGATTAGTCATTGTGATACTTTTTCCTTGTTCAGGTCGCTGGCGCCAATGCCGATTTGGTGCGGTACAAAGTTGGATGGGTTATTAAGGTAGCGACCCCCATCTTAACAATTAAAGAAATGATGGAAATATCAAATAACCAAAATGACTAAAGGGTTTTTTATATACCCTTTACCACAAAAAGCGATATAGCCGAAAAATAGAAATAATTGTTTGTTTTATAAGGATAAAAATCACTAAAGCGCACCAAAAACCAAATGATAAAAATTACCATTTACGCTTCTTTACGGCGGAAAATAGCGCAAAGGCGCACTTTCCGGTAGTATGCGTCGGTTTTTTCAGGTCATATGAGATTCACCGTCATGCCAACCATGCTGTTTAAAGATTTTCAGTTTGAAGCCGCTCATCGGCTTCCCCATGTTCCAGACGGACACAAATGTGGCCGCCTGCATGGCCACTCATTTATGGTTCGACTGGAAATTACCGGCGAAGTCGATGCCTATACCGGCTGGGTGATGGATTTTGCCGAACTGAAAGCCATCTCTCGTCCGATCTGGGAGCAGTTGGACCACCACTATCTGAACGAAATTCCTGGGTTGGAAAATCCCACCAGTGAAATTCTGGCTCAGTGGATTTGGCAAAGACTGAAACCGATACTGCCGCTCTTGACCGCCGTCCGGGTCAAAGAAACCTGCACGGCGGGTTGTGTGTATCGGGGAGAGGAAAAGTAGTCGCCTGACCAGCACGGACGCACCGGTCAGGTTGTCGTCAGGCTATGTTCAGGTATTTGTGGGTCTGCATGGATAAACGCCAGTTGCGCGCTATGCAGGTGGCAATGCATAACCGAGTCGCTTCTTCTTTCTGGCTGATAGGCTGTAACGCAATGACCCGCGCCTTATCATCATCCAACCGGTTCAACAGCGCATCCAACGTTTCAATATCACGCTCCCGCGCCACCGGATGTTTAATTTCATCCGACCGCTGCAGCGCCTGATCGATAACAACCATGCCGCCGCGCATATTCACCTTTGGCGAGACCGTGACCCAGCAGTCGGTTGAGCAGCGGATTTCGTGCGTCCCGCTGGTTTCGATTTGTGTGCTGAAGCCCAACGCTTCCAGTCGCTGTGTCAACGCCGTCAGATCATGGATGCAGGGTTCGCCGCCGGTAATCACCACATGCCGGGCGGTATACCCCAGCTGCGTCATATGGCCCACGATATCGTCCACGCTGGCCTGTCCCCAGGCATCGCTCTCCGTCGTTTTATCGACGATCTGTTTGAGCGGAATTTCCCGCTCCGGACGCTTTTCCCAGGTATGTTTGGTGTCACACCAGCTGCACCCCACCGGGCATCCCTGCAAACGGATAAACACCGCGGGAACGCCGGTAAAATAGCCCTCTCCCTGTAAGGTCTGGAACATTTCGTTAATCGGGTACTGCATGTTTTTCCACTGTAGCGGTTGCGTAAAAAAACTATTATCGCAGATCGCCGATGAGTCGCCAAACAACCGTCAGCATTAGCCTGATAGGTTTAAATTAAGTCATGACTCACGACCGGTTAATAATCGCTAATTAGTGCTAGGCTTAATCCATCAAAACCCGTAAACGACAAGGAACGAAAGACATGAGTTCGCTGAAATCTCTGACGTTATGTTTAATGACGTTGTTCGCCGTTCCCATGGTGGTGAACGCTCAGGCCGTCCCGCAGGTAAAAACCCAGCCGGGCTACTACCGATTGATGCTCGGACAATTTGAAGTGACCGCGCTCTCAGACGGCACATTTACGATGCCGATGGGAACCCTGCTGGCCCGCACGCCGGCAGACATCATTAAACAGCGTCTGGCTGATGACGCGCTGGACGCGTCCGCCGTCGAAACCTCTATCAATACCTTTCTAATCAACACCCGCAAAAATCTGGTTCTGATCGATACCGGTATCGGCGAACAACCGGGAGCGCCGGTAGGCCGCCTTTTGAGTAATTTGAAAGCTGCGGGTTATCGACCGGACCAGGTCGATACAGTGATCCTGACCCATTTGCACAGCGATCACATTGGCGGTCTGCTGACTAACGGCAAACCGACCTTCCCCAATGCAGCGGTCTACATCAGTAAAGCAGATAGAGATTACTGGCTGAGTGAAGCGAACCTGCAAAAAGCGCCTGCCGACGGCAAAGCGAATTTCCAGCTGGCTCAGAATACGTTCCAGGTCATCAACGCCGCGAAGAAAATGAAGGTGTATAGCGGCAACGATAGGATCGTTCCGGGGATCACCAGCCTGCCGCTGTCAGGACACACGCCGGGCCACTCGGGGATGTGGGTCGATAGCGATGGGGCCAAGCTCTTAGTGTGGGGCGACATTATCCATGCCGCCGCCGTTCAGTTCCCGTTGCCGGCCACCACAATCAATTTCGACTCGGATATGGATAGCGCAGCGAAAAATCGCGCTTCCATTCTGGCCGATGCCGCTGACAAAGGCTACTGGGTCGCGGGCGCGCATATCAGCTTCCCCGGTCTGGGCCACGTCAAAGTGCTGAAAGACAGCGATGGCCAACCAAACGGCTATCGCTGGGTTCCGTCCAACTACAGCCTGTCAGGGCTGGCTGCGCAGTAAGTCACGTCTACGGCAGGGGGAACGTTCTCCCTGCCATATCCCCCCACCTCCTCTTCACCCATTCATTCGCTCCTCGACTCAAAGCTGACGCATTGAGAAAGCGCATAAAAGAGAAAGTCTCAGTTCGGGAAAGAAGAGCGGAGAAAACATGACGCGCCCCGGCAGACTTGAGTGACGGGCAAAAAAAATCCGGAGGCGCATGACGCGCTTCCGGATTTGTATTCAATCCCATCGGAGCCTGAACGCTATTCCGCATCAGACTCCAGAGAAGAAAAGGAGGCGATTAAGCCTGGCCTTTCACTTCTTTCAGACCGTTGAACGGCGCTTTAGCACCCAGAGCTTCTTCGATACGAATCAGCTGGTTGTATTTAGCAACACGGTCAGAACGGCTCATGGAACCGGTTTTGATCTGGCCAGCTGCAGTACCTACCGCCAGGTCAGCGATGGTCGCATCTTCAGTTTCGCCAGAACGGTGAGAGATAACGGCAGTGTAGCCAGCGTCTTTCGCCATCTTGATTGCAGCCAGCGTTTCGGTCAGAGAACCGATCTGGTTGAATTTGATCAGGATGGAGTTAGCGATGCCTTTGTCGATACCTTCTTTCAGGATCTTGGTGTTGGTGACGAACAGGTCGTCGCCCACCAGCTGGATTTTGTCGCCCAGGACTTTAGTCTGGTATGCAAAACCGTCCCAATCAGATTCGTTCAGGCCATCTTCGATGGACACGATCGGATACTGTTTGGTCAGTTCTTCCAGATAGTGAGTGAATTCCTGAGAAGTGAAGGTTTTGCCTTCGCCTTTCAGTTCATAGTTGCCCGTTTCGTTGTTGTAGAACTCGGAAGCGGCGCAGTCCATAGCCAGAGTCACGTCTTTACCCAGAACGTAACCTGCTTTTTCAACGGCTTCTTTGATGGCAGCCAGCGCAGCAGCGTTGGATTCCAGGTTCGGTGCATAACCACCTTCGTCGCCGACTGCAGTGTTCATACCCTTGGCTTTCAGAACTTTAGCCAGGTTGTGGAACACTTCTGAACCCATGCGAACGGCTTCTTTAAGGGTTTTCGCGCCAACAGGCTGAATCATGAATTCCTGAATGTCGACGTTGTTGTCAGCGTGCTCACCACCATTGATGATGTTCATCATCGGCAGCGGCATGGAGTACTGACCCGGAGTGCCGTTCAGTTCAGCGATGTGTGCGTACAGCGGCAGGCCTTTGGAAGCGGCAGCAGCTTTAGCAGAAGCCAGAGAAACGGCCAGGATTGCGTTAGCGCCGAATTTGGATTTGTTTTCAGTGCCATCCAGGTCGATCATGATCTGGTCGATGTTAGCTTGGTCTTTGGCATCTTTGCCCAGAACAGCCTGTGCGATCGGGCCGTTAACAGCTGCAACAGCTTTGGTCACGCCTTTACCCAGGAAACGAGATTTGTCGCCATCACGCAGTTCCAGTGCTTCGCGGGAACCAGTGGAAGCACCTGACGGTGCAGCAGCCAGACCTACGAAACCACCTTCCAGGTGAACTTCAGCCTCAACGGTCGGATTTCCGCGTGAGTCGATGATTTCACGGCCAATGACTTTAACAATTTTGGACATTAGATTTTCCTCAGTACAAGTTAAACTAAAACCTCAGACGAACAACGCGCGACCTCTGGACGCGCGTTGCTGACAAAACCCTATTTTTCCTGACGTTTCTGGTACGCTCCCGCGGCTTTCACAAAGCCGGCGAACAGCGGATGCCCATCACGTGGCGTGGACGTAAATTCCGGATGGAACTGACAAGCGACGAACCACGGATGATCAGGGATCTCGACAATCTCTACCAGTCGGCGGTCGGCGGAATAACCAGCAATACGTAATCCCGCCGCTTCAATCTGTTTCAACAACATGTTGTTGACTTCATAACGATGACGATGACGCTCGATGATCGTCGACTCGCCATACAGGCTGCGAACCAGGCTGCCTTCAGTCAGATGGCATTCCTGCCCGCCGACGCGCATTGTACCGCCGAGGTCGCTCTCTTCGCTACGCACTTCCAGGTTGCCATCGGCATCGCGCCATTCGGTGATCAGCGCCACAACGGGGTATTTGCAGTCAGGCACAAATTCGGTGGAGTTCGCGCCTTCCATACCCACGACGTTGCGGGAGAACTCCATCAGCGCGACCTGCATGCCGAGACAGATGCCCAGGTAAGGGATCTTGTTCTCGCGAGCATATCGCGCTGCCATCATCTTGCCTTCCACGCCGCGGTAGCCAAAACCACCCGGCACCAGGATAGCGTCTAAATCTTTCAGAACTTCGACGCCGCGGCTTTCTACATCCTGCGAGTCGATGAACTTGATGTTCACGGTCAGACGATTTTTCAAACCGCCGTGCTTCAGCGCTTCGACAACGGACTTATAGGCATCCGGCAGTTCAACGTACTTGCCGATCATACCGATAGTCACTTCGCCGCCCGGGTTGGCTTCTTCGTAAACGACCTGTTCCCATTCTGACAGGTTCGCTTCCGGGCACTCTAGGCTGAATCGTTTACAAATATAATCGTCCAGGCCCTGCGATTTCAATAGCGACGGAATTTTATAAATAGAATCAATATCTTTAAGAGATATCACCGCTTTTTCCGGCACATTGCAGAATAATGCAATTTTCGCGCGCTCGTTCGCAGGTACCGTGCGATCGGAACGACAAATCAGCACGTCCGGCTGAATCCCGATGGACAACAGTTCCTTCACGGAGTGCTGCGTAGGCTTGGTTTTCACCTCGCCTGCGGCCGCCAAATATGGTACCAGCGTCAGGTGCATGAACAGGGTGTGCTCACGACCGACTTCCACTGCCATCTGACGAATCGCTTCAAGGAACGGCAGCGATTCGATATCGCCCACCGTACCGCCGATTTCGACCAGCACCACATCGTGGCCTTCGCCGCCTTCGATGATGCGCTCTTTGATCGCGTTGGTGATATGGGGAATAACCTGAATGGTCGCACCCAGATAATCACCACGGCGCTCTTTGCGCAGGACGTCAGAATAGATCCGTCCGGTGGTGAAGTTATTGCGGCGCGTCATTTTAGTGCGAATAAAACGCTCATAGTGGCCCAGGTCGAGATCGGTTTCGGCGCCATCTTCGGTGACGAACACTTCACCGTGCTGCGTAGGGCTCATTGTCCCTGGATCCACATTGATATACGGGTCCAGTTTCATGATGGTCACGTTGAGGCCGCGGGCTTCGAGAATAGCCGCCAGAGAGGCTGCGGCAATGCCTTTACCCAGAGAGGATACGACCCCGCCGGTCACAAAAATATAATTAGTTGTCATGCTGAACCTGAGAGTTTAGGTTTAAGGATGATGGAAGACCAAGACGGGAAAGTAGTATACCGGAACCTGATGGGCGCCACAAATGTTCGTTTTGCCTAATATCGGATAGTCATCCTGTCCATGGCCGCCGCGACCTTGCAAAGTCGCGGCGAAACATCTTCCTGAAAAATCATACTGATAAATCAAAATATGTGAATTATCAGCCATTTCAGGCCTAAAATCCCTTAATGCCCTTTTTCTTCACGTTTTACCTGCTGCCAGGCGGCCTCCATTTCCTCAAGGCGGGCTTCGGAAAGTGTTTTCCCTTTTTCGCTAATGATTTGCTCTACCTGACGAAAACGGCGGCAGAATTTACGATTTGCGTCCTGCAGCGTGATTTCCGCCTTGTGGCCCAAATGTCGTGAAAGATTGACGGCGGCGAAGAACATATCGCCCAGCTCTTCACCCAGGCGTTCCTGATCCACGACCGCCTGCTTCGCCTCAAACATGACCTCGTCGATTTCTTCGTACAGCTTGTCCACGACAGGCCCCAGCGTTTCCCAGTCAAACCCCACCGCCGAGCAGCGCTGCTGGATTTTTTGCGCCTGCATCAGCGCTGGCAACGCTTCCGGAATGTCATCGACCTGCGAGTGTAGGGCCTTTTCGGCTCGCTCCTTGGACTTGGTCTGTTCCCAACTTTTCAGCGCGTTGGCGGCCTCTGGCGCATCGGCCCCGGCGAAAATATGCGGATGACGCCGCTCCAGCTTGTCGCTGATGGCGTCGCAGACCTCGGAAAAGTCGAACAGACCCTGTTCCTGAGCCATCTGGGCGTAAAACACGACCTGATACAGCAGATCGCCAAGCTCGCTGCGCAAATCGTCAAAATCCTTACGCCGGATAGCGTCCAGCACTTCATAGGTTTCTTCCAGCGTATAAGGAATTATTGAATCGAAGGTTTGTTTGCTGTCCCATGGGCAGCCGCCTTGCGGGTCGCGCAGTTGCGTCATGATAGCGAGCAGTCGGGAGATGGATGAGGACATAACGTTTCCTGGTTAAGGCTGAATGGGCGGGCAACGGGCCCGCCCAGATGATGGGACTGCGGCTCAGCTGCCCTGCTGACGACGCGCGTCAATGACGTCAGGCAGCTGATTCAGCTTGGCCAGTACCCGGCCCAGCACCTGCAGGTTGTAGATTTCGATTTCCATGTCGATCGTCGCGAGCTGCTGTTTGACGTCGCTGCGGCTGGAAACGCCGAGCACGTTGACCTTCTCGTTGGCGAGGATGGTCGTGATGTCGCGCAGCAGACCGCTGCGGTCGTTGGCGGTCACACGCACCACCAGCGAGTATCCGCTGGAGTAGCTTTCCCCCCAAACCGCATCCACCACACGTTCCGGCGCATGGCCGCGCAGTTCGTCCAGCTGTTCGCAGTCGGCCCGATGGATAGAGATCCCACGGCCTTTGGTGATGAAGCCGACGATGTCGTCGCCTGGGATCGGCTGACAGCAGCGTGCAATGTGATGCATCAGATTGCCGACGCCTTCCACCACCACGCGCCCATTGTCTTTGCTTGCGCGCGTCGGTGCCGGGGTCTTCTGGGTCAGTTGGCGCAGCGCCTCGCGATCCTGCTCTTCCGCGCTCGGCTGATTAACCTTGGACTGCAGGAAGTTGACGACCTGATTCAGACGAATATCGCCGCCGCCGATTCCGGCCAGAAACTCATCCATCGAATTGATGTTGTAACGCGGTAACAACAGTTTTTCGGCCATCTTCTGGCTGAGGCCCAGGTTTTCCAGCTCGTTGTCGAGGATCTGCTTGCCCGCCAGGATGTTTTTATCGCGATCCTGCTTCCGGAACCAGTTATGGATCTTGGACCGCCCGCGGCTGGTGGTGACATAGCCCAGATTAGGATTCAACCAATCCCGGCTGGGGTTCGGCTGTTTCTGAGTAATGACTTCGATCTGGTCGCCCATCTGCAACTGATAGGTAAACGGTACTATGCGGCCGCCGACCTTGGCGCCGATGCAGCGATGCCCGATGTCGCTATGAATATGGTAAGCGAAGTCCAGCGGCGTCGAACCGGTCGGCAAATCAATGACATCGCCTTTCGGCGTAAACACGTAGACGCGATCGTCGAAGACCTGGCTGCGCACCTCATCCAGCATTTCATCCGAATCCGCCATCTCCTCCTGCCAGGCCAGCAGCTTACGCAACCAGGCGATACGCCCTTCGTAGCCGGAGCGGGTGGTGGTCGACGCGCCTTCTTTATACTTCCAGTGCGCGGCAACGCCCAGTTCCGAGTTCTCATGCATTTCGCGGGTACGGATCTGGATCTCCAGCGTTTTACCGCGCGGCCCCAACACCACGGTGTGGATAGACTGATAGCCGTTCGGCTTCGGGTTCGCGACATAGTCGTCGAACTCATCCGGCAGATGACGGTAGTGGGTGTGTACGATCCCGAGCGCGCCGTAGCAGTCCTGTAGACGCTCGACCACGATCCGCACGGCGCGGACGTCGAACAGCTCGTCAAAGGACAGCGATTTTTTCTGCATCTTGCGCCAGATGCTGTAGATATGTTTCGGACGGCCGTACACTTCGGCTTTCAGCCCGTCTTTCTCCATCGCCTGACGCAGATTGGTCACGAAGTCGTCGATATACTGTTCACGGTCGATGCGCCGCTCATGCAACAGGCTGGCAATGCGTTTGTACTCTTCGGGGTGGAGATAGCGGAAGCAGAAATCTTCCAGCTCCCACTTCAATTGACCGATGCCCAGCCGGTTCGCCAGGGGAGCATAGATGTTGGTGCACTCTTTCGCCGCCAGCACCCGCTCTTCTTCCGGGGCGTCCTTGACTTCGCGCAGGTGAGCGATACGCTCCGCCAGCTTGATGACGACGCAGCGGAAATCTTCCACCATCGCCAGCAACATCCGCCGGATGTTATCCACTTGCTCCGACGCGACGGAGTCGTGTTGCGTGGCCTTGAGCTGACGTATCGCATCCATATCCCTGACGCCATGCACCAGATTAGCAATATTCTGACCGAACGCTTCTTTCAGCGTCTCTTCGTCGACAACATCCGCATTGACCAGCGGGAACAGCATGGCCGCGCGCAGGCTGTCGTTATCCATACTCAGCGTGGAGAGGATCTCGACCATTTCGATGCCGCGCCACAACAGCAACATCGCATCCGGATGATCTTTCGTCTGCTGTTCACAATAGCGCCAGGTGTCTTTCAGGCGCTCGCATGACTGCTGGTTGGCGATCCCCAAAGACGCGATCCACACATCGGGTTCGAATTCGCCTTCGGTATTTAAATGTGCACTTCTTACCGCAACCATAAATTCTCCCTTTCTTTACCAACCACCGGCGCCGGGCAGAAACAACGCCATGGATTCAAGATGCCCGGTGTGTGGAAACATATCCAGCATCGCTATCCGCGCCAGCTGATAGCCGGCCGCCAATAGCACTTTGCTGTCTCGCGCCAGCGTGGTCGGGTTACAGGATATGTAGACCACCCGCTCAGGCGCCAGTTTCACGATGTGAGACATAACGCCCGGCGCGCCGGCACGGGCCGGATCGAGCACTATTTTATTGAACCCCTGCGATGCCCACGGCTGCCGGGTGACGTCCTCTTCCAGGTTATGATGAAAGAACACGGCGTTGGATAAACCGTTGCGTCGGGCATTTTCCTGTCCCTTGGCCACCAACGCCGGCACGCCTTCCACGCCGACGACTTCGGCCCGCCGGGCCAGCGGCAGCGTAAAATTGCCCATGCCGCAAAACAGGTCAAGCACACGGTCCTGCGGTTTTACATCAAGCCAGGACAAGGCCTGACTAACCATTTGCCGATTGATAACGTCGTTCACCTGAATGAAGTCCCGCGGACTGAACGCCAGGGAAAGATCGTCGATTTGATAGGTCGGCATTTCGCCGTGCAGACACTCAAGGGCGTCTGTCTCACCGGCGAGAAACAGCGATATCGACCGCGCGCGCGCCAGTGCGATCAGCGCCTGACGGTCTGCGGCGCTAAGCGGATCGAGATGACGCAGAATCACCAGCGGTCCCTGGTCGGCCAGCACCAGCTCGACGTGACCGAGACGCCTTTTCGCCTGAAGGCTGCTGAGGCACTCGTGCAAAGGTACCAGCAGCGCTTCCAGCTCGGAACAGAGTATTGGACAGTGACGCACCTCCACCAAATCGTGCGAGGCCGCCTGGCGATATCCCATCTGCAATCGCTGTGATTTAGCCTGAAAGTATAACCCAAGCCGGGCACGGCGTCGGTAGGCGTAGGCCGGGCCGCTAATCACATCCGGCGAAGGAACGGTAGCGCCAATCTCCCTCGCCATCAGCCGCATTAACGCGCTGGATTTACTCCGTTCCTGAAGCGCCTGACTGGCATGCTGCTGCTGACAGCCCCCGCAGACGTTGAAATGTGGGCAGCGAGGATCGACACGATCTTCGCTCTTGCTCAACAGCTGTTTTAGGCTCGCCCGGGAAAACTGTTTCTTATCCTCAGTCACCTGGACTTCGGCCTGTTCCCCCGGCAGCGCGCCGGCGATGAAAATCGTTTTCCCCTGATGACGCGCCACACCCTGACCGAACGGGTCGAGGTCGTTGACCGACACGGTGATGCGTTGACGGGTCGTCACACGCCGTTTTGGGGAGTAGAATTGCGCCATATAAGTGTGATGTCATGTATTAACGGATTAATCAGCCTCAATTCTCCCACATTGGACCCCCATGACCAAATACAGTCTGCGTGCACGAATGATGATTCTGATTCTGGCGCCCACGCTGCTGGTGGGACTCCTGCTCAGCGGCTTCTTCATCATTCATCGTTATAATCAGTTGCAGGATCAGCTGACGGAAGCCGGCAGCAGCATTATTGAACCTCTGGCGATCAACAGCGCATTCGCCATCGCCCAGCATCAACCGGAAACACTGCGCCAGCTGGTACACCGGCTACACCGCCGCCACGCCGATGTGGTTCGCGCCATCAGCATTTTCGATACGCATCATCGTCCCCTAGTGAGCACCTACTCCCGCGATATCAACAATATTCTGGCGCTGCCGGAGGGATCGCCGGTGCCGGATTCGCTCCAGATCTTCGAACGGGACAATCACTTCATCATGCGTATGCCGCTGCTGACGGAGGAGGCGCTATCCCCGTCGCTGACTACCAATAGTGTTCGTTTAGCGCCGGTAGGGTATGTCGCCATCGCCCTGAATTTGGATAACATCGAACTGCAGCAGTATCGGGAAATCGCTCTGGCGGGTCTGCTGTTGCTGATCAGTATGGGGTGCGCGCTGCTGTTCGCCTATCGCCTGATGCGGGACGTCACTACGCCCATCGGCAATATGGTGGATACCGTCGACCGCATTCGCCGGGGCCAGTTGGACAGTCGCGTCGAAGGCAAAATGCTCGGCGAACTGCACATGCTGAAAAACGGCATCAACTCGATGGCGATGTCATTGACCGCCTACCACGAAGAGATGCAGCAGAACATCGATCAGGCAACTTACGATCTGAGAGAAACGCTGGAGCAGATGGAGATTCAGAACGTCGAACTGGATCTAGCCAAGAAGCGCGCTCAGGAAGCCGCCCGCATCAAGTCCGAGTTTCTCGCCAATATGTCGCATGAGCTGCGCACACCGCTCAACGGCGTGATCGGATTCACCCGACAAACTCTGAAAACGCAGCTGACGCCCACACAGCAAGACTACCTGCATACCATTGAACGTTCTGCCAACAACCTGCTAAACATCATCAATGACGTGCTGGACTTCTCCAAACTGGAAGCCGGCAAGCTGGTGCTGGAACACATCCCTTTCTCTCTGCACAACACGCTGGATGAAATGGTGATCCTGCTGGCCCATACCGCGCACGAGAAAGGGCTGGAGCTGACGCTGAACATCAAGCGTGATGTCCCGGAGCAGTTTATCGGCGACCCATTACGCATCCAGCAAATCGTCACTAACCTGCTGGGCAACGCGATTAAGTTCACCGAGCACGGCAACATTGATATCCGCGTGGAAAAACGTTCCCAGCACCACCAGCAGGCACAGTTGGAAATTCAAATCAAAGATACCGGGATCGGGATTGATGAAACCCAGCAAACCCAGCTGTTTCAAGCTTTCCGACAAGCCGACACCAGCATTTCCCGTCGGCATGGCGGTACGGGGCTGGGTCTGGTGATCACCCAGAGGCTGGTGCAGGAAATGGGCGGCAATATCCGCTTCCACAGCGTGCCCGATAAGGGGTCTACCTTCTGGTGCACGCTGAATTTGCAGCTCAATCCGCACCCCGCCGTGCTCAACAACTACTTCGATATGCTACAGGGGAAAAATCTGGCCTATGTCGAAGCCAACCCCGCCGCCGCGCAGGCGACGCTGGATGTATTAAGGCGAACGCCGCTGGCCGTCAGCTACAGCCCTACCACCGAGCTGTTGCCGGCGCAAAAGTTCGATATTCTGCTGGTGGGCATTCCCGTCCATTACCGCAATACGCTGCTGGACTTCACGCCCAAGATCCACAACCTTTGCCGTCGCGCGCCCTGCGTCATTCTCGCCCTGCCCAGTCTGGCGCAGATGGATGCGGAACAGCTGAAATCGCTGGGCGTTCATGCCTGCCTGAGCAAACCCATCACCTCGGCGCGCCTGTTGCCGCTGTTGCAGGACACCAATCTGTTCCAGTGCAACTATGCGAACACGACTGGGCTGGAACTTCATCCTAAACAGGAAACCCCGCGACTGCCGCTGCGGGTGATGGCGGTTGACGACAATCTGGCGAACCTGAAATTGATTGGTACGCTGCTGAAAGAGTTGGTGGTCGACATCATTCTGTGCGAAAGCGGCGCGGAAGCGGTAGAGCAAGCCAGGCAAAACGATTTGAACGTGATACTGATGGATATCCAAATGCCGGGGATGGATGGCCTGCGTGCCAGCGAACTGATCCGCCAATTGCCCAACCACAAAGACACGCCGATCATCGCCGTCACAGCGCAGGTCATGCACGGCGAACGGGAACAGTTCCTCCAGTCCGGCATGGACGACTATCTGTCCAAACCCATTGATGAAAAGATGCTGTACAGCGTGCTGCGCAGGCACGTGGCCGAGCCGGAAGCCACTCCGGTCAACGCCGCCGAGGCGACGCCGTCGCTGGACTGGGCGCTGGCACAACGGCAGGCCGCCAACAAGCCGGAACTGGCTCGTGATTTACTTAAAATGTTGCTCGATTTCCTGGCCCAGGTGCGCCCACAGATTGAAGCGAAATTAAACGGCCAAAATCAGGCATCGCTGCTGGAAACCATCCATAAACTGCACGGCAGCTGTAGCTATAGCGGCGTGCCTCGTCTTAAGCAACATTGCGCCTATCTGGAACAGCAGCTGCGTCGCGGCGTCACGGCAGAAGCACTAGAGCCGGAGTGGCTGGAGCTGCTGGATGAAATGACGCATGTCGAGCAAGCGGCGGGGCAATACCTTGCCGATTAACAAAACGTCATCATCACTCCCCTCTTCAAGGGGGGAGTTAATGTCATTTTATTTTATCCGCTTTGTGAACACCTTGAGGGGGACAAATAAATAATTCGTTATATTTTTAACAACTCAATAAAATCGATTTTTATTTTCAGCTTATTTAATCTCATCAAATGACTTTATAGTTTAAATAATCATTATCGCGAGAATGATTATTACCTACGACCTAACATTACGAATAAATTGACAACATCATTCTTTACCGGATAATCCCCAGCCTGGTGGAATTACCCCCGGACAGACGGAATTTGGCTTATATAAATAAGTCAATTTCCCAAACCACCATCGATAATAATAAAGCGCCACTCTTTTTAATAAAATTTCTTATTTAATAGGTTAGTTATTTTTCATTTATTTCTTTTACGACAACACACACTCGGGGTTTAGTTATGAGGGTTAATTCACCTGTTACCCAACAAGAATATTCGTTAAGCGCGAATACCACATTAATGTCAACGACTGACATTAAAAGCCATATTACCTATGCCAATTCGGCCTTTATTCGGGTCAGCGGATTTGACGCCGAAGACCTTGTCGGACAACCCCATAATATTGTCCGTCATCCGGATATGCCTCCCGCTGCCTTTGCAGACATGTGGTATACCCTGCAACAGGGAGACAGCTGGACTGGTATGGTGAAAAATCGCCGCAGAAACGGTGATTATTATTGGGTCCGCGCTAACGTCACGCCGGTTTATCATAACGATAAACTTTCTGGCTATATTTCCGTGCGTAATACGCCGGAAGCAGAAGAAATAAAAGCCGCCGCGGCGCTCTATGACGCGGTCATCAAACAGCAGGCGGGTCGTCGCACATTCTATAAAGGGCTGGTAGTCAGAACGGGCCTGTTATCCATTCTCTCCCTATTTCAAAAAATGCCGGTACGCTGGCGTCTACGCAGCGCCATATTGGCTGGCGGCGTGATTCCTTTTCTATTTTCCCTATCCGGCGCCGGCATTCTCCCACAAGCCTTCGCTTCGCTGCTGACCATGCTGTTGCTGGACCTCTTTTTACAGCAGCAAATCGCCCGCCCTCTGCAAACCCTACTCCGTCAGGCGCAGCGCGTCGTTTCGGGCAGAAAAGTCGATGCCCTGCGGTTCAACCGCGTGGATGAAATCGGCATGCTACTGCGAGTAGTTAACCAATTCTCACTCAATCTGAACTCGCTGGTCGACGACGTCAGCACTCAGGTAGCGGGCATGAAAAGCGTCAGCGAGCAGTTGGCGGCTGGCAACGTCGACCTGAGCCATCGCACGGAAGAGACGGCGGGCAACCTGCAGCAAACAGCGGCAGCGATCGAAGAGATCACCTCAGCCGTCCACCAAAGCGCCGAAACGGCGGCGAACGCAATTCAACTGACCGACGACGCCACTCAGGCGGCACAGGAAGGCGGCGACATCATGCGGCAGACTGTCGAGATGATGAACGCGATTAACGCGGCAAGTGCAAAGGTGGTGGATATCATTGCCGTCATCGACAGCATCGCGTTCCAGACCAATATTCTGGCTCTTAACGCCGCCGTGGAAGCCGCCGCGCGGGCGAACAAGGTAAAGGATTCGCGGTCGTCGCCGCCGAAGTCCGGCAGTTGGCGCAGAATTCCGCTTCCGCCGCCAAAGAGATCAAAGCCTTGATTGACGATAACGTCGCCAGCGTTCAAAACGGCAGCCGTCTGGTAGAAAAGGCTGACCAACATATTTCAAGCATCGTGGAACATGTCGGGCAGGTCAGCCGCCTCATCCACGAAATCGGTCTCGCCACGCGCGAACAGACGTCAGCGCTGGCGTTAATTAACGACTCCATCGCCCAGATCGAGCAAATGACGCAGGGTAATAGCGAGATGGTCACCCAATCGTCCGGCGTAGCCACAGGATTGAAACAGCAGGCCATCCGCCTGACGGAAGCGGTCAACGTCTATGGACGCTAGCGCGAAGGAGGCTGATGAGCATAATAGGGAATGTTTTATACTGAACTAGCCTTAAAAGATGATAACGATTTGCCGACAATAAGATCTTACCCTCTGCGTACGTTAGCACAGGGTAAGGGATGAGTATCATGGCATGGCACAATGATTAAGGAGCGAAAATGACAAGTATTAGCTCAGTGTCTTCCGTCAGCAGCAGTTCATCTGGCGGCTCGACCAACTACACGCAGAAAATCAACCAGCTCAATCAGAAACTGGAAAAAACCACCGAGCAGTTGAAGGATGTGTCCAATTCAAATGCGGATGAAGAGACAAAAGCCACTCAAACGCAGATGTTGCAGGCACAGATTGAGATGATTGAAGCTCAGATTGAGCAGCTCCAAACCCAGCAGGCTCAGGAGCAAATGGCGCAGGCGCAGCAAAGTCAGCGACAGCAGAGCGTCGCTGAAAGCAGCAATGCGTCGAATTCCGGCAACAAAAAGGAAGGCGTCAACCAGCCGACCGAAAGCAATCAGATTGACATCTATATCTGATGGTCCTCCGAAAGGTCGGCGCTTTTCGCGCTATCCTGGAGAGTGACCCACGGTCGGGCCTTGATGGCCGACCGCGTTCTCCGCCCCTTGAGGCCACGGCGGTCTAAGCCCCGCGTCCCCTGTGATAAACCGTCTCTTTACGTTTTCCCCACGCTTTGCCGCAAAATTCTGCGTTTTTTCAGACAAAGTGCTAAATATTCACCCAACTCACCTGTTTTATAATCACTCCATAGCCTGCCAAGGCTGACAAATGGAGGAAGACATCATGGCCGTAATCAGTGCAATAGCGTCGACATCATTCAGCGATTCGTCCAGCAACCGTGATAACACACAAAGGATTGCCCGGTTGCAACAGCAGATACAGCAGCTGACCCAACAACTGAGTCAGGCCACGTCCAGCAGCGGTGAAGATTCAAGCGCTCAGATGCAGATTCAGATGATTGAAGCGCAGATTCAGGCGCTCGCAGCCCAGATTTCCCAGCTGCAATCTTCGCAAACGCAAGGTTATTCCAGCAACAGCAGCACGCCGACCAGCACTTTCTCGACATTGGCGGACGGCATTAATCGTCCCACCGCCAGCAACCAGATCAACGTCTACGTGTAATCGCGAGCGGGAAAAGGAACGAGCCGGTCAGTCAGACCGGCCGTTTGAGGCGTCTTTCAGAGGTTTGATTAACCCCTGCAAGCCTTCCATTTTGATCACCATCGTCAGTTGCAGCAGCTCGCCTAAACGCCCTTCGGGAAACACCTCTTTACGCGCGAACCATAGCAAATACTCTTCCGGCAGATCGATCAACGCCCGACCTTTGTATTTACCAAACGGCATCGTCGTGTTGGCTATCGCCAGCAGGTCGGTTTTTTCCATCGCTATTGCTCCAGCAAGCGCATCATTTCCGCCTCGTCAATGACCGGAATGCCCAGCGACTGTGCTTTGGTCAGCTTTGACCCCGCCGCTTCGCCCGCGATCACCAGATCGGTTTTTTTCGATACGCTGCCGCTGACCTTCGCGCCAAGCGCCGTCAGACGATCTTTCGCTTCGTCGCGCGACAAGACGCTCAACGACCCCGTTAATACCAGCGTTTTACCGGCGAACGGGCTGGAGGATGCGTCCACGTCGACGGCAACCGGTTCGGGCCAATGGATGCCAATCTCGTCGGTAAGCTCCCGGATCACCTGCTGGTTATGCTCTTCATCCAGGAAATTGCGCACGCGCGTCGCCACGACTATCCCGACGTCCTGTACCTGCTGCAACGCGTCCAGATCCGCGTCAGACAGCGCCTGCGGCGTCAGGAAATGCGCAGCCAGACTTGCCGCGGTCGCCTCGCCAACGTCCCGGATGCCCAATGCGTAGAGGAAACGGGCAAAGGTGGTCGACTTCGCTTTCTCCAGCGAGTTGACCAGATTCTGCGCCGACTTCGGCCCCATGCGATCCAGCCCGGTGAGAATACCTGCCGTCAGGCGGAACAGGTCTGCGGGCGTGTGCACGTACTCCTTTTCCACCAGTTGGTCGATAATCTTGTCGCCCATGCCGTCAACGTCCATCGCCCGGCGGGAAACAAAGTGCTTCAGCGCTTCTTTACGCTGGGCGCCGCAGAACAAGCCGCCGGTGCAGCGGGTCACCGCCTCGCCTTCCACCCGCTCGACGTCGGAGCCGCAGACCGGACAATGGTCAGGGAAAACGATAGGCTGCGTTTCCTGCGGACGTTCCGTTAACACAACGCTGACGATCTGTGGGATGACGTCTCCGGCGCGGCGCACCGTTACGCGGTCGCCGATACGAATGCCGAGACGTTCAATTTCATCGGCGTTGTGCAGCGTGGCGTTGCTGACCACCACCCCAGCGACGGCCACCGGCTCCAGCCGCGCGACCGGCGTAATCGCCCCGGTGCGGCCAACCTGAAACTCCACGTCGCGCAGCCAGGTCAGCTGCTCCTGCGCCGGGAACTTGTAGGCGACCGCCCAGCGAGGCGCGCGGGCCACGAAGCCAAGACGCTCTTGCAGCGCGAGATCGTCGACTTTGATCACCACGCCGTCGATATCGAATCCCAGACCGCTGCGCGTTTCTTCCACCTGACGATAGAAGTCCAGCACGGCGTCGCTGCCACAGCATCGCCGAATACGATCGCTGACCGGTAGCCCCCAGGATTTGAAGCGTTGCAGTCGCTCCCAGTGGGAGTCCGGCAGCGAGCCGTCCTCCACCAGTCCGACGCCGTAGCAGAAAAAGGTCAGCGGACGTTTAGCCGTAATGCGCGGATCCAACTGACGCAGCGAACCGGCGGCGGCGTTACGCGGGTTGGCAAACACCTTGCCGCCCGTGCGACGCGCTTCCTCGTTCAGCGTCTCAAAGCCGCCATGCGTCATAAAGACTTCGCCGCGCACCTCCACCCGACGCGGGATATCGTCGCCGCTCAGCCGAAGCGGGATCGCGCCGATGGTGCGAATATTCGAGGTGATGTTCTCCCCCGTCGTCCCGTCGCCGCGGGTAGCGGCACGCACCAGCACGCCCTCTTCATACAGCAGGCTGACCGCCAGTCCATCCAATTTCAGTTCACAGCAGAACGAGAGATCGTCCTCATGTTTCAGGCGATCGTTGATACGCTTGCAGAACGCCAGAAAACTGTGTTCGTCGAAAACGTTGTCCAGCGACAACATTGGCACTTCGTGCCGTACCGACTCGAACGCCGCCAGCGGCTCCGCGCCGACTCGCTGCGTCGGCGAGTCCGGCGTGATCAGCGCCGGATGTTCTTGCTCAAGCGCTTTCAGCTCACGCATCAGACGGTCGTATTCCGCATCAGGAATTTCCGGCGCATCCTCCACATGATACTTGTGCTCGTGATAACGAAGCTGGGTGCGCAGCGTTTCAAGACGTGCTTCAACAGACTGTGAATTCAATGGAGTAAACCCTTTCTCTGACATAACGACATCGATCAGCGGCTGGCCTTGATGGTATTGATGATATTAGTGGTCGAACAGCCGTCCTCAAAGTTCAGTACTTTGACTTCGCCGCCGTTGTCCCAGACTTCTTTGCTGCCCGCGATCTCTTCCGGCTTGTAATCGCCGCCTTTCACCAGAATATCCGGCAGGATTTCGGCAATCAGACGCTGGGGAGTGTCCTCTTCGAACGGCACCACCCAGTCGACGGCTTCCAACGCGCCCAGCACGATCATTCGCTGCATCAGCGGATTGACCGGACGAGTGGGGCCTTTCAGCCGCTGAGTCGATGCATCGCTGTTCACGGCGACAATCAGACGGTCGCCCAATTTGCGGGCGTTCGCCAAATAGGAAACATGGCCGGCATGCAGAATATCGAAGCAGCCGTTGGTCATCACAATACGCTCGCCGCGCTGACGCGCCTGAGCGACCGCCGCTTTCAGCTGCGCTTCGTCCATCGCGCCGAACCCGGTTTCCGCACGACCGCGGACCGCGTTTTCCAGCTCGATCGGCGTAACGGTGGAGGTGCCCAACTTGCCGACCACGACGCCTGCGGCGGCATTGGCCAGGAAGCAGGCTTCTTCCAGCGGATTTCCGGCAGCCAGAGCGGCGGCCAGTACGCCGATGACCGTATCGCCAGCGCCGGTCACGTCATACACTTCCTGCGCCTGCGTCGGAAGATGCAGCGGCGTTTTACCCGGCTGCAGCAGCGTCATGCCCTGCTCTGAACGGGTCACCAGCAGCGCGGAGAGATCCAGATCCGCCATCAGCTGCATACCGCGCGCGACCAGATCGTCTTCGTCGCGGCAGCGCCCTGCGACGGCTTCGAATTCCGACAGGTTCGGCGTCAACAGCGTTGCGCCGCGATAACGAGCAAAATCGGTGCCTTTTGGGTCGATCAGCACCGGCACGCCGGCCGCTTTCGCCGTCTGAATCATGCTTTGAACGTGGACCAGCGCGCCTTTGGCGTAGTCCGACAGCACCAGCGCGCCAATTTTCGGCAGTGCCTGCTGAATGCGCTCAATCATCGGCTCCGGGTCAACGTTGTCGAACCCTTCCTCAAAGTCCAGACGGATCAGTTGCTGGTTGCGAGACAACACCCGCAGCTTGGTAATCGTGGGATGCGTCGCGACGGAGACGAAATCACACTGCACGTTGACTTCGTTCAGTTTGGCATTCAGCGCCCGAGCCGCATCATCGATCCCGGTTAGGCCGACCAGACGCGAACCGGCGCCCAGCGCCGCGATATTCATCGCCACGTTTGCCGCGCCGCCCGGACGCTCCTCGATGGTGTCGACCTTGACCACCGGTACCGGCGCTTCCGGCGAAATACGGCTGGTAGGACCATACCAGTACCGGTCGAGCATGACATCGCCCACCACCAGGACACCGGCTTGACGAAAATCAGGTAGCGTAACTTTCATTCCCTGCTCCAAAAAGGGTTCATTTTAACGCGCGCTATACTACCACAGCTCGCACGACGTCACGGCCCCCCGCAGGGGAAATCCGCGGAGGCGGCGGCGATTTCTCGCGCAATTTATCAGCCCAGCCAGTTTTTCCAGCTGCGTTCCACCTGCTCGCGCTCAGCGCGGAAAAGCGCTTGGCTCACGCGCCCGGAGCGCTCCTGCAAGGCCAGACGATGCAGTTCGTCGCGCAACGTGATGTAAGCCCGCGTTAATGCATTGGCCTCGTCTTCCTCCATCACGCCGTGCTGAGCCATCATCTCCAGAATACGTACATTATCGGACCAGCGCGTTAATGCCGGCTGCGCGTGCGCATAACGCAGGACCAGATACTGCACGATAAATTCGATGTCGATGATACCGCCGGCATCCGCTTTCAGATTGAACGCATCCGGATCCCGTCGGGACTGGTGACGCCGCATCTTCTCACGCATCTCCCGTACCTCGGCGCGTAATGCTTCGCCGTCGCGCGCCCGACAAAGAACATGTCGTCGGGTCGCCTCAAATTGACGCTGGACGCCGGTTTCACCATAAACCATACGCGCGCGAACCAGCGCCTGATGCTCCCATGTCCAGGCATCGTGGCGCTGATAGTCGTCAAACGCGCCGACAGTACTGACCAACATCCCCGCCGCGCCGGACGGCCGCAGTCGCGCGTCCACCTCGTAGAGGATCCCGGACGAGGTGCGCGTGCTGAACAGATGCATGACGCGCTGGGCCAGCCGCAGATAGAACTGGTGGCCGTCGATACTGCGATCGCCATCGGTCATCACGTTCGCCGGGCAGTCGTGCAGAAAGACCAGATCGAGATCCGAACCATAGCCTAGCTCCCAGCCGCCCAGCTTGCCGTAGCCGATCACCGCGAACCCGCGCCCTTCTCGCTGTTGCAGGTGCGACGGCTGGCCATAACGCGTCACCATACTCAGCCAAGCCTGTTGCACCACGGCGGCGATAATCGCCTCGGCCAGATAGGTCAAATGGTCGCTGACTTTCATGACCGGCAGCGCGCCCGCGATATCTCCGGCGGCAATTCTTAGCTGCTGCGTCAGCTTGAACTGGCGCAGCGCTTCCAGCTGTTGCTCCTCGTCCTCTTCCGGTACCCGCATCAAGTATTGGCGCAGTTCATCCGCATAGGCATGTTGCGCCGTCGGTTGATAAAGCGTAGCAGGGTCGAGCAGCTCATCCAGCAGCAGCGGATAGCGCGCCAGCTGGCTGGCGAGCATCGGGGAGGCCGCGCACAGGCGGATGAGGTGCTTCAAGGCCGGACGTGATTCGAGCAGCAGCTCCAGATAGGTCGTTCGCGTGACGATGCCGGTGAGCAGCGGCGTGATGCGCGAGACGATGATATCGGCTTGCTCCTGCTGACAGGCTTCCGCCAGCAGCGCGGGCATCAACTGGTCCAACACGTCCCGGCCACGTGGACCGATAGTGCGGCGAGACAGCTCGGAACGAAAGTCCTGTAGCTGTTGTAACAAATTCGTCCGGTTCGCTTCCGGCAAATGCGGGGTCAGGGACGCTAACTCGGCCTCGTCCAACCCGTCCTGCCACAAGCTGCGAAAATGTTCGTGAGCCGGATCATCGCTGCCGTCGGGGGCGTCGTCGCCGATCAGTTCGTTGAAGACGTCACGCACCGCCTGCGTGTGTCGCGTCAATGCTTCGCAAAGTGACGGCCAGCTATCGCAGGCCATTCCCCAAGACAGGCGGGCCTGATTGAGCGCGTCCTCCGGTAGAGTCTGAGTCTGTTCGTCGGCGATAGCTTGTAACAAGTTTTCCAGCCGCCGCAGAAACAGATAAGCTTCCCGCAGTCGCGACGTTTGCTCCGCAGGCAACACGCCCAGTTCGCCCAACTGTTGCAACGTCGGCAACAGCGAACGCGATTGCAGCTGCGGCTCGCGTCCTCCGCGAATCAGCTGGAAGACCTGGGTGATGAACTCCACTTCCCGAATGCCGCCGGGACCGAGTTTGATGTTATTACGCAGATCGCGGCGACGTACTTCGCGCGCGATCATGTTTTTCATGTTGCGCAGGGACTGGATAACGCTGAAGTCCATGTAGCGCCGGAACACGAACGGACGCAGCAGTTGATTCAGCTCCTGACGATACGCCGCATCCGCTTCGCCGAGTGGCCGCGCTTTTACCATCGCGTAGCGCTCCCAGTCGCGCCCCTGCTCTTGGTAGTAGTCTTCCAGCGCGGTGAAGCTCAGCACCAGCGGACCGCTGTCTCCGAACGGCCTCAGGCGCATATCCACCCGGTACACAAAACCATCTTCGGTGATGTGATCGAGCGCTTTGATGAGCCGTTGACCCAGCCGGGTAAAGAACTGAGCGTTGTCCAGCTCCCGCCGTCCGCCACGCGTATTTCCGTTTTCCGGATAGGCGAAAATCAAATCGATGTCCGAGGAGAAATTCAGTTCCCGACCGCCCAGCTTGCCCATGCCGATCACCATCAGCGGCTGAGGGTCGCCCTGTGGATTGCAGGGCGTACCCCATTCCCGGCAGCAGGCGTCGTATAGCCAGTCGCGGGCGGCGATGACGGACACTTCCGCCAACTCGCTCAGTTGCCGTAGCGTTTCCTCTGTGCCGCACGTACCCAGCGCCTGCGCGAAGGCGATGCGGACCAGCATGCGACGCCGAAACGTGCGAAGCGTAGCCATCAGCGCGGCGTCATCGCGCACCTCGCTCAGCGCCAGTCGCAGCGCGTCCGCATAGTTTTCCCACTCTTCGGGGACCGGCGGAGATTGTCTGATGTCGTGTAGCCAGGCAGGGAAGCGCGCCAGCGCGTCGCTGACGAAATCGCTCATCGCGACCGCCGCCTGCTCCTCCGCCGTCAACGTCGTGAGCGCAGGAGAAGAGGGCCAGCGGGACCCCGCATGCTGGGCCTGAGAGAGTAACGAGGCGGGTAATGGGAAACGGGGCGCAGGAGTGCTGCTCATCGACCTATCCTCACACCGCCGCCTGCTCCGACGACAGGCGGCTGGGTTCATTGCATCATGGTTGTCCGCTGTTCAGCCAGAAAGGCGGACAGGTAATCGCCTGCTTACGGATATCATCCAACGCGACAGGCGCCGGTTGGTGGACATTAAGCTTGGCGATTTGCTGCGCCAGCTCGCGCCAGACGCGAACATAATCGCCCGCCGCCGCCGCCGGATAGAAACCGCCCAGCAGCATAAAAGCGCTCAGTCCACGTTCCAAACGCGGCAGTTGCTGTTCGTAATGCAGCGACGTCAGCGAATGCGCAAAGACGGACTTCAGCTCCGCCAGACTCCGGCTCAGCATGATATCAGCGAAGCGTTTATAGGAACTCCGCAAACGCATGCGCTCGCGGTTATCCATATAACGACGCCAGCCTGCTTCCAGCAGCCAGGTCGTCAGCACCAGTTTACTTTTCAGGTAATCCTTATCGAAGCAGACGGTCTCTGCGTCGAGATCGGTCAAAGCCTTCGCTTCCAGCGCCGTCAAGGCGCCGCGAAATGCCGAGGTCACTTTACGCGGCACCACGCCGCCGACCAGCACCAGCATTTCCCGCAACAGCGTTCCCGCTTCCAGCATGCTGTCGCGCGCGGCCTGATCGCCCCGCACCCACAGCTCTTCGTGATACTGCCAGTGCGTCAGCCCAAACTCCAGACCCGCCTCAATTCCCTCATCGAGCGTCATTTTGTCTTTAACCGGCATGAACGTCAGGGCGTGTCGGTCACGCGGCGGATTGCCTTTAGCCAGCTGATAACCGCGGGCCGCTTTGCTCAAGTAGCCCTGCCGCAGGCCGCCCACGTCGGAAAGCTCGTCGGCGAATTCCAGCAGGTCGCTACGCTGTCCGACCTTCAGCTCCAACTCCAGCTCGCAAATCGGCTCCTGCCATTCCCCGGCCACCACCTCGCCGCGATCGAGCACCATTTCGATAATGCTTTGGTGATGAGACACGACCCAGACTTCACGACGGAAATCGGTGCTGAACAACGGCGTTAACTCTGCCGCCAATGCGTCAAGGTCGCAGTGCTCCGGCCAAATATCGTCCGGCAACAGACGAATGTCCAACTGCGGTCCTGCCAGCTCGACGTTATATTCCGGATGCTGATGCAGGCCGCCGACCACCTTGCCCGCCGTTTTGGCGGTCATTTCGTAGCGGCCGTTTTCCCCACGGATACGCAGCCCGATACCGTGCTGACGCAGGTAGCCGTCCGGCGTTTCGTAATAAATGTTCGCCAACTGATGCGCATGTAAATGCTTGCTGTGGCTGTAGTCGCTCTTCCACTGGTTCAGCTGCGCTTGCAAAGCGGGCACCGTGGCTGGATGGACGATAAATTTCAGTTCGATCTCTTCACTCATAATAGTTAGCTACACCGGATGCTGCGGGAATCTCGTCAGTAAATAACATTTTACGCTACCTTGCCACCGTTGCCATCGCCTCGCCGCTGCAGGCCGCCAGACGTGCGGCCATCACCATCATCGGTTATCCTGCGTCTTCGGCTGACAAACAAGAGTAAGACAGTTCCCATTTAGGTTTGTCACCCGCGTCGTCAGACTTATCCGACGAATATTACACATTCATTCACGCAACCTGATGATCTTATGCAGAAATTACGCTTTATTATTGCCGGCCTCGTTGGCCTTGCCGTCACCTTTGGCGCCCAGGCGGAAGAAAAACGCTACATCTCCGATGAACTCATCACCTACATTCACAGCGGACCGGGCAACCAGTACCGTATTGTCGGCACGCTGAAGGCGGGTGAAGAAGTCTCCGTCGTGGAAGTCAACGATGGAGCGGGCTATGCCCAGATCCGCGACAGCAAAGGCCGCGCCAGCTGGATCCCGCTCGATCAGCTGAGCCAGATGCCTAGCCTGCGCACCCGCGTGCCGGATCTGGAGAATCAGGTGAAAGTCCTGACCGACAAGCTGACCCACATCGACCAGAGCTGGAACCAGCGCACTGCGGATATGCAGCAAAAAGTCGCCGCCAGCGATAACGTGATCACCGGGCTGCAGCGCGAAAATCAGGATCTGAAAAATCAGCTGGTCGTGGCGCAGAAGAAGGTCAACGCCGCCAACGTGCAATTGGATGACAAACAGCGCACGTTGATCCTACAGTGGTTCATGTACGGCGGCGGCGTAGCAGGCGCTGGTCTGCTGCTGGGGCTGGTGTTGCCGCATCTGATCCCACGTCGCAAGAAAAACGATCGCTGGATGGGCTAATCCTTTGCCCGTATTCAAACCCGACGCTGAACATCAATAAAGGTTATAGTGAGCCATAGTCACTAAGAAACCGTAGATTCAGGAGTTGGGTTTGAAGATTTACCTTGTGGGTGGCGCCGTGCGCGATGGTTTGTTGCATCAACCCGTCACCGAGCGCGACTGGGTGGTGGTCGGTGCCACGCCCGAAACACTGTTAACACTCGGCTATCAGCAGGTCGGCAGGGACTTCCCCGTCTTCCTGCATCCCACCAGCCGCGAAGAGTACGCCCTGGCCCGAACGGAACGTAAATCCGGGCAGGGATATACCGGTTTTGTCTGCAACGCCAGTCCGGATGTCACGCTGGAAGACGATCTCCAGCGCCGCGATCTGACCATCAATGCCATCGCGCAAGATGAAGACGGCAGCCTGATCGATCCCTACGGCGGCCAGCGCGATCTCGAATCCAAACAACTCCGCCACGTTTCCGATGCATTCGGCGAAGATCCGCTACGGGTGTTGCGCGTTGCGCGATTCGCCGCCCGCTACGCTCATCTAGGCTTTACGATAGCGCCGGAAACGCTGGCCCTAATGCGTCAGATGGTCGACAGCGGCGAACTCGACAGCCTGACGCCGGAACGCGTGTGGAAAGAGACCGAAAAGGCGCTGGGGTCGAACTCGCCACAGGTCTATTTCGAACGGCTGCGGGACTGCGGCGCGCTGCAGGTCTTGTTCCCCGAAATCGACAATCTGTTTGGCGTCCCCGCGCCTGCGCAATGGCACCCGGAAATCGACACCGGCGTTCATGTCATGATGACGCTGGGGATCGCGGCGCAGCTCAGCCCCGAGATCGACGTGCGGTTCGCCTCGCTGTGCCACGACGTCGGCAAAGGTCTGACGCCGCCGTCGCTGTGGCCGCGCCACCACGGACATGGTCCGGCGGGCATCAAGCTAATTGAAGCGTTGTGTCAACGGCTGCGGATCCCCAATCAGATACGCGATTTGGCGAAACTGGTGGCGGAGTTCCACGATCTGCTGCACACCGCGCCGATCCTACAGCCCAAGACGCTGCTGAAGCTGTTCGACAGCATCGATGTCTGGCGCAAACCTCATCGTCTGGACCAGCTGATCCTCACCAGCGAAGCCGATGCGCGCGGCCGTACCGGCTTTGAGAACAAGCCTTATCCGCAAGGCGATTATCTGCGTGAAGCTTTCAAGGTTGCGAGCAGCGTCACCAGCGCACAGGTCGTAGCCGATGGCTTTCGCAACGTGGCGATTCGCGACGAACTGCACTGGCGACGCCGCCGCGCGCTGCAAAACTGGAAAGACCAGCAGGACGCGGACTAAAAAAACGGCCTTTCCTTCATGCGTCGCCGCAGGGGGAAAGGCCGTATGTTGAGCCATACTGGTCGCGGGGCTCTTCCCGCTTTGTTACATGAAGATCAGATACACCGCCGCGCCGACGATGAAACGGTAAATGGCGAAGGGCACAAACGACATCCGCTTGATCACCGCCAGGAACGTTTTAATCGCGATCATGGCGACGACGAACGCCGTGACAAAGCCAATGGCAAACATCGGCACCGCCGACATGCTCATCAGATGCCAGTTTTTATACAAATCCAGCCCGCTGGCCCCCAGCATCATCGGCACCGCCAGGATGAAGGAAAACTCAGACGCCGCATAACGGCTCACGCCCGTCAACATCCCGCCGGAGATGGTCGCGCCGGAGCGGGAAAATCCCGGCCATAGCGCCAGACACTGAAAGCACCCGATATAGAAAGCCTGGCGATAACTGATATCATCCAGCCCCTCCGCGCGCGGGGTTTTAGGACGCCATTTTTCGGCAATCAGCAGCAAAATACCGCCGGCGATCAACGCCCATGCCACCATCTGCGGATTAAACAGCGTTTTGATGGCGTCGTGGAAAAACATCCCCAGCACCACCGCCGGCCCCATTCCCAACAAGATATGCACCAGCGTCAAACGCCCTGTGGGCTTGATGCCCTCATGGGGCTGGCGTCCAAAATGGATGCCGATCAGGCCGAACATGCGCCGCCAGAACACGACGACCACTGCCAGAATAGACCCCAGCTGAATCACCACCTCGAAGGTTTTCGACAGATCGTTCTCAAATCCCAACCAATGACCGACCAGGATCATATGTCCGGTCGAGGAGACCGGTAAAAACTCCGTCAGACCCTCGACGATCCCAAGGATAAACGCCACCAGCAACGTGTATGAATCCGTCATTACCTGTTCAGCTCCATCAAACCGTAACCATAAAAAAGCGGCCTCGCTGCACGCGAGCCGCTGCATATGAAACGACATTAAAATAATGAGATTACGAGATAATGACCTTAGGAAGGGTCTCTAATCATGACATACCGGAATTATCTCATTCCTCGCTCGATCACCACGCCGACCGCGCGAGCCTGAGCGACTGCTCCCGGTTTGCTGACTTTAAGACGCATCCACGGTATCCCGAATCGTTTCATCAGCATTTGGACCACATCTTCGGCCACGCGTTCAACCAGCGCGAACCGCTGTGTGGAGACCAGCTCAATAACCGCCTCGCTGACATCCGCATAGCTTAGACAATCTTTAACGTCATCGCTGGCGGCGGCGGCGCGGTTGTCCCAGCCCATTTCAATATCGAACACCAGCTTCTGCTGAATGGTCTGCTCCCAGTCGTAAACGCCGATCGTGGTAATCACGCTAAGTTCTTCGATAAATACGATATCCATTACCTTACCCTCTGTTTTTGCGGCTGCCGGATACCACTTCCGGCCGAATATGCGTATTATCCTTGGATGCTAATATTAAAACGACCTTTATTAGACGGACGCATACTATGAGTGCTACCGCGCTGGGAATGATTATCCTCGCGTATCTGTGCGGCTCGATTTCCAGTGCGATTCTGGTCTGTAGGATCGCAGGATTGCCAGACCCACGCGAAAACGGCTCCGGAAACCCGGGCGCCACCAACGTCTTACGCGTCGGCGGTAAAGGGGCTGCCGCCGCCGTACTGCTTTTCGATGTTCTCAAGGGAATGCTGCCGGTGTGGGGCGCTTACGCGCTGGGCGTCCCGCCCTTTTATCTCGGCTTGATCGCCATCGCCGCCTGTTTGGGCCATATCTATCCGCTGTTCTTTCGCTTTCACGGCGGTAAAGGGGTAGCGACGGCGTTCGGCGCGATCGCGCCTATCGGCTGGGATTTAACCGGATTGATGACGGGGACGTGGCTGTTAACCGTGCTGCTAAGCGGGTATTCGTCGCTAGGCGCTATTGTGAGTGCGCTCATCGCGCCGTTTTACGTCTGGTGGTTTAAACCGCAGTTGACCTTCCCTGTCGCCATGCTCTCCTGCCTGATATTGGTCCGCCACCATGACAACATCCAGCGTTTATGGCGTGGTCGGGAGACCAAAATCTGGAAAAAACGACACGGGAACGCCTCTTCATCCTCTTCCGAACAGAAGTAACCCGCATCGTTTTGTTCACGACGCCGCTGACACGCAGCGACGCGTGAGTTCCGTTTAGCTGCGGGCAATCGCGGCCAACGGCTCATTTCCCAGCTTAAACAGCGCCATACTGGCCGCCAGTTCTATCGACTGTTCTTCCAGCGAACGCGTCGCAGAAGCCGACTCCTCAACCAAAGACGCGTTCTGCTGCGCCACGCTGTCCATCTGCGAAACGGCGGTGTTGACCTGATCGATGCCGTTGCTTTGTTCGCGGGTCGCGGTGGAAATCTCGCCCATCAGCGTCGTCACCTGCACCACGGCGGACGAAACGTCTTTCATAGTTTCACCGGCGACCTGCGCGATTTCCGTGCCTTCACGCACCTGAACATGCGAATCTTCCAACAGCGTTTTAATCTCTTTAGCAGACTGCGCGCTGCGCTGGGCCAGACTACGGACTTCGCCGGCCACTACGGCGAAGCCGCGTCCCTGCTCGCCTGCACGCGCTGCTTCAACCGCCGCGTTCAACGCGAGAATGTTGGTCTGGAAAGCGATGCCGTCGATCATCGCCAGAATGTCCGCCACGCTCGCCGTGCTCTGGGAGATCAGCTCCATTTTTTCCAGCATCCGACGAACGGCGTCGCTGCCCTTGTCGGCGATATCGGCCACGTTCTGCGACAGCAGGTAGGCCTGGTCGGCGCTTTCCGCATTCAGTTTAACCGTAGAAGACAACTGCTCCATGCTGGCGGCGGTCTGCTCCAATGAGGCCGCTGACTCCTCGGTACGCTCCGCCAGATTGACGTTGCCGGCAGCCAGCTCTCGCGTGCCGACCTCAATATGACTCCCCGCATCGCGCACTCGTCCGACAGCGTTCGCCAGCGCCTCCTGCATCGTCTTCATCGCTTGAATCAGGCGGCCAATTTCATTCTTGCCGCCGTCTTCAATATGCTGGGACAGATCGCCGCCAGCAATGACTTCCAGCTGATAGACGGAGCGATCCAACGGTTGCAGGATCAGACGCTTGATCACGACCCAGGCCACACCGGACAGCAGCAACGTCAGCACGCAGGAGAGACCGATAATCGACAGGCGACTTAACGCCAGCTCTTCGGCTTTGGTGAGCAGATTGTCCCCCACCATGACGGCGAAGACGCGGAAGTCGTTAATGGCTTTATCCATCGCCATGCTATAAGGCACCACAACATCTTGTGTGATTTTGTAGAACTCGACGGTGTCGCCTTTTTTCAACGCTTCCATCATCGGGGTGATGCCCAGATTACGGTAGTTTTCATAGCTGGTTTTGATCTGCTCGGCCAAGATCGCGCCTTTGGCGGTCACCGTGCCGTACGCCAGAAACTCATCCATATCCTTGCGAGAACGGTCCAGATAACTTTCAACGCGCGACAGCGTTTCCTTCGCCCGGGTAACATTGCCTTCATCCATCTGCCGTGCGGCCTGATAGGCGGTAGTGCGGGCTCGCAGCGTCGCCGTATAGCTCGCCGCCAGCGTCCCAAGTTCTTTCCCCTGTATTTTATCGATCGAGCTTAACGAAGCATTTCCCTGGCTGATTGCGTTGGCGCCAATACCGCTGACCAGCAGCAGCAGCAGTACCATGACGCTCAACAACACAATCAGGCTGGACTTCACCGTGATATTTTTCAACATCCCAAAATCCCTCTTAACTTAATGAAAAAGCCGTGAAAAATAGATAAATCTCATTAAAGAAGCCCCCTTCTTATCGGATCATCACCCTGACTCTTCAATTAAATTAATTATTATATTGGTTATGATTAGCTTGCTAGTGACCCCTCAATGACGTAAGCCCCCGGCTGAAGCAGCCCTAGCCCTGCGGCACGCCGAACCGGCGTCCGTACTGCTAAAAACCGCGACTTTCACGACGAGTTGGCTATAATGACCGCCACTCCATTTCTGGTTTGAAAGAGAAGGAAACCGACATGAGCTTGAATACGGTGCCGGCAGGCAAATCGCTTCCGGAAGATATTTATGTAGTCATCGAAATTCCCGCGAATTCCGATCCCATTAAATATGAAGTAGACAAAGAAACCGGCGCGCTGTTTGTCGACCGCTTTATGTCTACAGCGATGTTCTACCCGTGCAACTACGGTTACATCAACCACACTCTGTCGCTGGACGGCGATCCGGTCGATGTACTGGTTCCAACCCCATATCCGCTGCAGCCAGGCTCAGTGATCCGTTGCCGTCCGGTCGGCGTACTGAAAATGACCGACGAATCCGGTGAAGATGCCAAGGTCGTTGCCGTACCGCACAGCAAACTGAGCAAAGAGTACGAGCACATTCAGGATGTGAACGATCTGCCTGAACTGCTCCGTGCGCAGATCGGCCATTTCTTTGAGCACTACAAAGATCTGGAAAAAGGCAAGTGGGTGAAAGTGGAAGGCTGGGACAACGCTGAAGCCGCAAAAGCGGAAATCGTTGCTTCGTTCGAACGCGCCAAAAACAAGTAATCCCGCAGTGAAAGCGCAGCGGGAAGACGTTCCCGGCAGCGCATGACCTGTCTCTGCAAGGGGGCTGAGGCTTAATGTCTCAGCCCCCTTGTCGTTTGAACGCCTGCCCGTTGTTCTCCCCCGGCCCCTTTTCGCGATCGCGCGCATTGGCGGTAAGAAGGGGTAATTGATGGGAGAGGCATTCCCTAGCGACAGGCATAAAAAAACACCGCAACTGGCGGTGTTTTTTAGTTACTGAAGCAGAATGAAAAACGATTTCCCGGTTTTTACGCCTGCCCTGCCCCGTCATGAGCAAAGCGCCGCGTGTCGGGGTAGCAGAACGATGAAAGGCAGTTACGCGTCGTCGTCGCGTTTAGACCAGTCGCCGCTACTGATGCGCCGCAGCCCCATCACGGAGCGCTGATAAAGATAGATCCAAGCGCTACCGTAAGGGGTAAATATCAGCTTGCGTTGATATTCGCCCCCGTCTCGTTTTAAAGCATCCAACTCGGTCAGGATGGAGGAACTTATGCGATAGACTTCGCCGTATACCGCCCCCTCACCCGCCACTGCCGCCGGATAGTGACCCAAATCATACAGCTCATAACCTTCAAGCTGGTGGTCGCCTAACCATTGTGCATTGGTCATCCAATGACTATTTCCCTGTTTGCGTCGTAAACTGCCATACACAATAATTCGCATCGCTAAAACTCGAACTGATAGAGCACATCTAATGCCTGACTGACGCCAGACACCGCCTCCAGATATAGTTTCGGCATTAAACGATAACGCAGCGTTAACGTTGCCAGTGAATCAAATATACCCACGCCATATTTGACTTGCAGGCCCGGCGCGACGTAACCGCTGACGACGACTTGGGAACTATCGCCAGCGCCCTGTGTGTCCAGAGCTAAATTGCTTACGCCAAAAGCCTCGCCGATTTTACCCACAACTTGACCTGTCTGCGCAACCCCCAGACCGATCAGTGCGGAGGTCATCATTGAGCTATCGGTTCCGCTGCTATCCAGCCCCTGACCGCGTAGCAGATAGGACAATGCTTCCTGCTGCGACAGAGTCGGATCGGAGAAGACCTCCAGCTTGGGCGCCGACGCGGAGCCGGTGACGCGAATCCCCACCGTGACATCATCTTCCGTGTTGTCGGGGTTACGAATCGCCTCGATATTTAGCATCGGCTGTCCCGGCGGCCCCGCAAATAGCAGCTGACCTTTGCGAACCTGCAGATCCTGACCATACGCTTTGAATCGTCCGCTGGGAATATTGATTTGACCATTAAGGCCCAAACCACGCTCATCCTGCGCCACTTTCAAATCCCCCGCCAGATTGGCTTTCAGACCGTAGGCGTCGAGTTTGACGTCGTCCCCGATGTGGATAGTCAGATTGCTGTTAATCGGAATCGAGGTCGATTTCTGCTGCGTCGGTTTCCCTTCTTCATTCAGCATTACCTCATCGGACGAGACGCTGACCGAACTGGCCGGTAGATCATGCACAACGATGCGCGCCCACGGAATGTTCACCGACCCGTTCAGCGCCAGCAGCTGAGGCGTGGCTTCGAAAACGATATCGGGCGACACATCCAGACGCACCATCGGCGGCACCGTCACCCGCATGCGATCGCCTTTCACGGCAACGCGCGCGCGCCAGGCATCGGGCTGCGACCAGTCGGCGCCCCCGGCCAGGTTGACCTGTCCCTGTGTGGTCTTGAGGAACCCTTGCAGCGTGGAGGACATCCCGTTGAAGTACACCGCAAGGCGGCCATTCTTCAGGTCGACCGGCATCCAGTTGCCGTCAATATCCAGTTTTTCCAACACCATCTGACCGAAGAGCTGCGGACGTTCGACGCTGCCGCCCAGTCGCAGATTGGCGTTCACAATACCGGCAGCCTTCTCGCCTTGCTGCAAAGCTGGGTTGAGCATGTCCAGCGACAGCGTATCGATGGTGACCGTACCGCTCAGGTTGCGCCGCTGCTGCGGGTCGCTAATCAGCACGTCCCCGTTCAGACGGCCATTGCCGCGAATCGCCATCCGCCAGCCGATTTTGGCCTGACCACGGTCAAGGCCGGCATTCAGCGTCAGCGTGTCAAACACCACCGGCAGCGCGCCCCCCTGCATCTGTTGACGCACGCTCACACCGTCGCCGTTCAGCGTGACCTTGGCCTGCGGCAGTCCGCCGTTTGCCTGCCAGCTGACGTCGGCATCGCCGGAGAACCGCCCGGTCAGCACCGTATCTTCACTCAGGAAAGGCTCAAGCATCGCCAGATCGAAGCGATTAAGCCGCACGCTGGCCTGTCCGCTGGGGCCGGCCTCAATCGGCTTCGGCACGCACACTTCCGCATGCGGATTGACCCAGCAGTGGGTGCCGACGGTGATTTTCTGCGCCGCCGCCAGATAGTCCAGCGACATGGCTTGCGTCAGCCGCCACTCGCCGACCGGCGTGTCAAAACGGGTATTGTTCAGCGTCCCGCGCCAGCGTTCCTGAGCGCGGTCGAAGCTGCCGTTCAGCGCAAGCTGGCCGGAAACCGGCTCGCCTTTCACCGTGAGCTGAAGTTGATGTTTGATTTCATTGCCGCCCGCTTCCAGATCGACCGAGCTCACCTTCAACGAACCTTGCGTGAGCTGGGCCACCTTCAGCGCCAGCGTCCCTTGGATCTGCTGGTCCGTGCGGACATCGCTTTTCAGATCGATACGCTGGATCCGCAGATCCTGCCAGCGCAGCGCAGAAGCCGTTAAGTCGGCGTGCACCTGAGGCGCGTCCCGACGGCCGTCCAGGCGAAGATTTCCGAGGATATGCCCGCCCAGACCGGGCAGCATGCCATTGAGCTCCGGCGCGTTGATATCGGCCAACAGCTGCCAGCGGTCGTCCAGCTTTCCCTTAACATCGATCTGGTTGCGGCCGAGCGCCAGATTTAGCCCGGGCACGTTCCACTGCCCTGCCGCATTCCCGCTCAGCGAACCTTTCGCCGTCAGCTTGTTCTCGCGGATGCTGCCGTCCATCTGCAACTGAGGCACCTGTACCTGCCAATCGCTGCCGGACACCACTTTCCCATTAGCCTTGATGATGCCGTTGAGACGCACCGGCCAGTCGGGCCACTGTCGGCCCGTATTGATCCCGCTAATGGTCAACGCGCTGCTCCAGTTGATGGCATCGCGCCAATCGACTTTCGCGGTGATATCGCTGTAGCCTTTGAACGCGTCGAGACGCAGGTGCGCCAGTTCGAACTGCTGTAAGTCACCCTTCCCTTCGACCCGCAACGAAGCGGGCGGAACGGCGCTGCCGCGGATATCGCCCTTCACGTTGAGCGCATAGTCCGTCGCTTTGCCGCCGAAATTCACCAGCAGATTGTTCATTTGATACTGCGCGGTGCCGGTCATCGGCCAGCGCAGTTGGGAACTTTGCAGCTTCAGCGTCAGCGGCAGCCCCTGCTCGGCCAGCGCCGTGTCGATATTCAGCTGCGCGCGTTGCGGACCGGAGAGATTCATCGCCAGCTTCAGTTGCTGTCGCAAAGCGCCGTCAACGGTGAGCTTCAGGCGCTCTCCCTTCAACGGGTCGATATTGAGCGCGCCATTGGCGTTAAACGTCACCGGCCAGTCGCCATTGAGCGTCGCCGCGCCGTTTGCGAACAGCGATCCCTGCGGGGACTGCACGCTGAACCGCTGTAGCGTCACCGCCTGTTTCAGCGTCGAGGCCTGGAGTTGCAGTCGGTTGATCGTCACATCCTGATCGCCGGTGACACGCAGCTGCTCGCCGGTGATATCGGCGATAGTAACGTCCAGCGGCAGAGTGATGGCCGGCATGTCATTCAGCAGCGGTTTGGCGAATATCGCCTGCAACCGTTCGCCTAACGGCGGTTCAGCCGGCGTTTTCTCCTTCGCCGCGTCCTTGGCGCCCTTATCCTGAGACGCTTTCGCGACCTGCGGCAGCGTCTGCGCGACGTCGCCCGCCGTCACGTCGTCTTTGACGACCAGTCCCGCAGGGGTTTTAGGCAACGCGACCAGTAAAGAGGCGATGCGGGTCGGCTGTAACGTCAGCGACCGCCCCTGCCAAAACATACCGGTCTGAAACTCCGCCAGCGACATGGCGATATCGTCCACCGTCACGCGGGTGTTTTGCAGGCTGAAATGTTGCAGGTCGAGCGTCAGCGGAGTGGAGATCTCCGTGGTCGGTTCGCTGGCGGTCGTCGTCTCCTGAGCTGCGGGCGGCATGGCTTTTGTGTCCACCACCACGTCCAGCCCCTGTAATGACAGGTCGTTGATACACAGCTTACTGTGCCACAGACAGCTCGGCGTCAGAGCCAAATGCAGACGGGTCGCCTTCACCGTCACGCCCGGCATCTGATAGCTGAAGTCCTGTAACGTCAGGTCGCGCCAGCCGCCGTCCACTTTCCCTATGGCTAATCCCGGCACCCAGCGCGTAGCCGAGTTCAGCATGAAATGCAGCCCTGGCGTCGTCGTCACCAGCAGCGTCAGCGCCACGATCAGCGCAAGTAATACGGCAATGAGGCCGATCCCGATTTTTTTCAACTTACTCATAATTCCGGCCCCAAACCGATGTAGAACTGTAAACCGTGTTTTTCCGGATCGCCGATAGGCCGTGCGATATCCAGCTTGATTGGCCCGACAGGGGAAGCCCAGCGAACGCCAACCCCCGCCCCGGTTTTAAAGTTGCTCTGTTTGAAGTCGTTAACCGCCTCACCGCTGTCGATAAACGCCGCGCCCCACCATTTGCCGGTAACGTTGTATTGGTATTCGAGCGAGCCCGTCGCGAGACGGGCGGCCCCGGTCAACTTGTCGTCGCCGTCGCGGGGGGAGATAGATTTGTATTTGTAGCCACGAATGCTGCGATCGCCACCGGCAAAGAAACGCAGGGACGGCGGCACGCGGGAGAAGCTGCCGGTTTCAATCCAGCCCAGATTGCCGCGCACGACGAACCGGTGTTTTTCTTCCAAGGTACGGATCCAGACGTTCTGCGCCTGGAAGACGGAGAAATCGATATCGGATCCCCAGGCAGTATTGGACACATCGATGGAGTAGCTTTGCGAATCTCCCCACGTCGGCATCAACCCGCCCCGCTGACGGGTGCGGTTCACATTGAAACCGGGGTAGAGCAGCATCGTTGTGTCAGTCACCGACCCCTGAGTAAAGTGATCCAGACTCCAGCGCAGGTTGACCGACCGCTGCCAGCCGCTTGAATAGTTCCAATAACGGGCCACGTTCAGGGTAGTGGAGTCCGCCTTGGTATCATTGAGATCTTCACGCTTGAAGCCGCCTTGCAGCAGGTAATACTGCTCCAGAGGATTGGCGAGTAGCGGGATTTTATAGCTTAGATCGAGCTGCTGCTCCGGTGCAGAAACGCTGAAACTGCTTTGCAGACTGTGGCCGCTGGAGTTGACCCAGGGTTTGTTCCAGGTGGTTTTCAGGCGCGGACCGACGTCTGTGGCGTAGCCGACCCCGGTTTCCACCGTGTTATGGGTACGTGGAGATAGCACCGCCTCCATCGGCAGCTCTTTATTTGTCTTTTCTCTTCCCCGTTGCAGATCGGGGGAAACCACCACGGAGTTAAACCATCCGGTGGCCGAGAGTCGGCGGTTGAATTCGCCCAGCTGCTCAGAGGTGTAGTAATCGCCTTCATGGAAAGGCAGCAGCGCGCGGACATACTCTTCCCGGATCTGCGAGCCTTCAATGCTCAGTGCGCCGAAGCGGTAGCGCTCGCCGCTGTCGTAGTCGATGTCCCAGAAGGCTGATGGGTCGAGTCCATCACCCCTAGCTGGCTTTTGAGAAAGTGTGCGTCGAAGTAGCCTTTACTGACGGCCAGGGTATTCAGATCGCTTTTGAAATCGTCATAATCGCCGTGATTGAGGACCATGCCTATCGCCGGCGTCTTTTCTTTCCGCAGCTTCAGGAAATCCTCGTCATCATGGGCATGTCCTTCTATATCGACGTCCACACCGGCGATTTTTACCGGCTCTCCCGGCGAGACTTTGACCATCAGCACCGGTCGGCCGCCGCTGACCGCCGGTAAGAACTGAAAGTCGATTTCAGGATCGTAATAACCAAGCGCCCGCAACCCTTGCCGGATGGCATTGTTGACGCGTGAGCGGAAGCGTCCATCGGCGCTGACTTCGTCAGCGGTAATGGTAGACAGCTGCGCCCGCACGTTCTTTTGCAGTTCTCCCGTCAGCCCCGTAACCTGCAAACGAACGTTGGAAGCGGCACCGACAGAAGCACTTGCCAGCATCAATCCGCACAGACCTAACACACGACACAGGCGGATGCCGCCAGTGCGATAAAAATTCCTCTTCAATGTAAAAATCGCCACTGCGCTCCCTGATCACCCGATTGAATTAAATTATTTCTCTTTAGCCATAGATATTAGCCGGTAAAGCCTAAAATATAGTGTATACAAGGGGAAAGTTGCTCGCACACCCTTTTATCCTGCCCGGCAGATACCGGAACCCTAACCGATAACGATGATCCAATCAGCAAATGGGAGCTCAACGTGGTCTCACTTTTTGATAAAACGCAGTCGATAAGCCAGGCCGACGCGCTGCCAGGCCGGTCAACCCCGATGCCTGTCGCCCGGCTTCATGTGGTCAATCAGCACTCGATGACGCATGTCCCGGAGGGCATGGACGTCGCTATTTTCGCCATGGGCTGTTTCTGGGGCGTAGAACGCCTGTTCTGGGAGCAGGCGGGCGTTTACAGCACGGCGGCCGGCTACAGCGGTGGTTTTACGCCTAATCCGACCTATCGGGAGGTCTGTACCGGCAAAACCGGTCATGCGGAAGTCGTGCGGGTGGTGTTCGACCCGACGATCATCAGCTACGAGAAGCTGCTGCACATCTTCTGGGAAAATCACGATCCGGCTCAGGGGATGCGTCAGGGGGGAGATGTCGGCACGCAGTACCGTTCAGCGATCTACACACTGACGGTACAGCAGGAACAGGCCGCGAATGAGAGTCTGCAGCGCTTCCAGCAGGCGATGGCCGCCGCGGGCGATAAGCGAACGGTCTCCACCGAAATCGCGGAGGCCGGACCGTTCTACTATGCGGAAGATGAGCATCAGCAATATTTGTACAAAAATCCGGAAGGGTATTGCGGGCTAGGCGGCATCGGCGTTTGTCTGCCGCCACAACGCTGATTTCACGGCATGCCGTCGCGTAAAACCGGCGGCATTTTTCCCTCGTTGACACGCTGTATTAGCGACCCGCCGATCGCCGCACGCCAGTGCTGGCGGTTCTTTAAGCGCTCCTGCTATAATGCCGCCGACATGAGGCTGATAACCGGCCTTGTCCACGGCTCCCTGCCGTCGGTTCATGATTATTTTCCTTCCTGAGGATCGCCCTGTCTATTGAGGCAAAGCGAAAAAACTATGTTAAACAGTTTGTTATTAATTATTTTTCTTATCGCCGTTAGCGCGTTTTTCTCCGTATCTGAAATTTCCCTGGCTGCATCGCGCAAAATAAAGCTCAAACTCATGGCCGACGAGGGCAACCAGAACGCTGAGCGCGTGATGAAGCTCCAGGAAACGCCCGGTATTTTCTTTACCGTGATTCAGATCGGCGTCAACGCCGTCGCCATTCTCGCCGGTGTCGTTGGCGATGCCGCCTTCTCCCCCTACTTCAGTATGCTTTTCGAAAATGTGATGTCGCCGGAGATGGCCGAGCGCGTCAGCTTTATTTGCTCCTTTGTGCTGGTTACCAGCCTGTTTATCCTGCTTGGCGATTTGACGCCGAAACGCATAGGCATGATCGCCCCCGAAACGGTTGCCGTTCGGATCATCAACCCCATGCGCTTCTGTCTGCTGATATTCCGGCCGCTGGTCTGGCTGTTTAATGGTTTGGCGAACATGATCTTCCGGATGCTGAAGCTGCCGATGGTGCGTAAGGACGACATTACGTCGGACGACATCTACGCGGTGGTGGAAGCCGGCGCGCTGGCCGGCGTGCTGCGCAAACAGGAACATGAACTGATCGAAAACGTGTTCGAGCTGGAATCCCGCACCGTCCCGTCTTCCATGACCTCGCGCGAAAGCGTGGTATTTTTCGACCTGCATGCGAACGAAGAAAGCATCAAGGAGAAAATCGCTCAGCAACCGCACTCCAAATTCCTGGTTTGCGACGGCCATATCGATCAGATCGTCGGCTACGTCGACTCTAAAGACCTGCTGAACCGGGTGCTGGGCAATCAAAGCCTCGAACTGACCAGCGGCGTCCAAATTCGCCCGGCGCTGATTGTGCCGGATACGCTAACGTTGTCCGAGGCGCTGGAAAGCTTCAAGACCGCGGGCGAAGACTTCGCTGTGATTCTGAATGAATATGCGCTGGTGGTCGGCATCATCACCCTCAACGACGTGATGACAACGCTCATGGGCGACTTGGTGGGACAGGGGTTGGAAGAGCAGATTGTCGCCCGTGATGCCAACTCCTGGCTGATTGAGGGCGGCACGCCAATCGACGACGTGATGCGCGTGCTGAATATCGACGACTTCCCCCACTCCGGCAACTACGAAACCATCGGCGGTTTCATGATGTACACTTTACGTAAAATTCCCAAGCGGACCGATTTCGTGCGTTTCGCGGGCTACAAGTTCGAAGTGGTGGATATCGACAGCTACAAGATTGATCAGCTGCTGGTCACTCGACTGGAAGACAAACCGGCCGGTAGCGCTGGTCCAGATGTCACCATCGTGCAGCCTTAAGGCTGTCTTTCCTTCATTAAAAAAGGCCCGTAAAGGGCCTTTTTTGACGCTGGATAACCGCGTGGCGTACCGGTCACCCTCATACCGGCGCAGAGCCGAACCTGTTCTTTTTTACACATCACGCATCAATTCTTTGCATGTGTCGCAACAGTCCAGTCCGTCGTCTCCAGCATTTTATAGCGAGGGTGGCAGTCGGCGTTAAGCCAGCTCTGACTGCAGTTTCATGACCTGACGGTTGACCTCAGACATGACTTCAAGATGCTGCTTGTCTTTCTTTTTCGGCAATAAAATTTTGCCGTAGTCGAACTCAAAAGCACCGACCCCTTTGATGTACAACCGTCCACGAAATAAGGTCTTCACGTATTTGGCGACTTTAAAAGGGTTATAGCGTTCGAAGATCCTCATACTTCCTCTCCTTACGTTGTTCCAGAAGTGCGTCTCCTGCCACCAACCCGGTACAGGGTGTATGACGCACCAAGCTTTATCCTACATTTAGGGTAGATATTTAATGGGAAGTTCCCTATAAGCCAGCATTATTTATCGCTTTTACATTAGTTTACGGAACAGAAAAACGCAAAATTTGATAAATCAGAATAAACCTTCAAATTCCAGGGTAATACAGCGCAGCGTTCGCCAGTGACGTCTTCCGCCATTTCAGCCGGCTCATTTATCCCGTGCGGTGTTATATCGTCTTTTTATGACGAAATGACGACAGCGCTTAAAGGTTTCGGACAATCCTCATAAAACTTTAACGCGCTTAATGTGAGAGAGGGCGTGAATAGCCATTGTGGGGCTCCGGGCCAGGCACTTCGGCCCGGACAGCCCTTAGACGAGATTAATACAGGGAAACGCGAAATCCGGGATTGAGAAACGATTCGCGAGGAAGATAAGACAGCGGCTGTCCTTTCCAGTCATTGACCTGCGCGCCCGCCGCCAGCGCCACGGCATGCCCTGCGGCCGTATCCCACACGCTGGTGGGCCCGAAACGCGGATAAAGCTGCGCTTTTCCTTCCGCCACCAGGCAGAATTTCAGCGACGAACCGATAGCGACGGTTTGGTGGTCGCCTAACTGGGCGAGGTAGTCCTGCAGTTCCGCATCCGCATGGGAACGGCTGACGACAACCAGCGGCGGACGCGCGTCCTGCACCTGGATCGGCAGACGGACGCCGCACTCCTCTTTCCAGGCTTTACCCTCCGCTGCGGCGTACATCACGCCGGTCACCGGCACATAGACCACACCCAGCACCGGCTTACCGTCTTCGATCAGCGCGATATTGACGGTGAACTCACCGTTGCGGCCAATAAACTCTTTTGTCCCGTCCAGCGGGTCCACCAGCCAATAACGCTGCCAGTGCTGGCGTTCAGCCCACGGCGGCGGATCCTCTTCAGACAACAAAGGGGTTGTGGGATAGGCGGCCGTCAGCCCGCTGGCAATAACTTTATGCGCGGCGATATCGGCCGCGGTCACCGGCGAGTCATCCTGCTTATGTTTAACTTCAACCGGTTCCTGTCCTTCATAGATTTGCATGATGGCGTCACCCGCCTCACGCGCTAGCTGGCAAATATGATCTAGCATGATGTCTCCTCTCTACCGGTTGCCGAGGCCGCCTGACGCCCCATCGGATAACGCTGAAAAGGGATGAGCCGGCCATAATCCTACAGGCGATGGCCGCTTACGCACGCCCATCATCTTCATGGATGATACTTCATCTATTCATCATGATTATATGGGATATGCTCTTCACTACCACCTCACGAAGGCACCTCATCGTAAGACACCCGCAGGCATGGGAATGACGGTCACGCCTCGCCACGTAGTACCCGAGAGTCCTCTAAGGCTCTTCGTGCCATATCAGGAGCACATCAGGGCCGCTGAGATGCAGACAACGATGTGGATTTTCACGATGTCAGGGGATTCAGGACTCGCGCCGCCAGTGGGCCGGCGTGGGCTGAAAGGCTGAAACGACAAGGGATGCCGCAATTGCTGGCATCCCTTGAGGTTCATTCATGGCTGGTCAGGCATAGCGGGGTGAGTTCGCCCCCCCTGAATGATGATTACCGGCGATGATCGTCGTCCCGATGGTGACGACGCCCACGTTCGCGATCGCGATCCCAGCCTCGGTCAGGCCCGCGGTGGTGGCGATCCTCCCGATAGACCCGCGGCGGCGGCTGCACGACAATCACTCTCGGCGGCGGCTCGTAGTAATGGCGCGGCGGCGGAGGCGGCCGGTGGTAATGGTGACGTTCACGCCAATAGTCAGGATCACGCCAGTAGCGGCCATCCCAGTAGTAACCTCGTCTGTCGCGATCGCCAATGTGTAGCTGAACGCCCGGCAGCGACAGGCTCAGGCTGTCGGCTTGCGCGGCGGGCGCCGTATACATCACGCTTGCCAAAACGGCAGCGAACAACAGCGGTTTAATCATAATGATACCCTCTGCATAGCCGCGATGCGGCGTATGCCAACGGTATACGGGGATTCCCCCCTACGCTCTATCGGAAAATGGCTAATTTCCTGTTATTAAGCTTACACCAGCATTTCCTGCCACAAAAAGGCCGTCATGCCATACAGAGTCGAACAAAATTCGTTCATCACACCTGCCAGTGGTGACAAAACACCTGATGTTCCGCCGCCACGCGACTCTCCTCAGGCACCCGCTGCCGGCAGAGCTCGCTGGCCTGCGGGCAGCGCGGCGCAAAGGCGCAGCCCGCGGGTAAGTGAGCCAGATCCGGCGGCGCGCCAGAGATGCTGACCAGACGACTTCCTTTTTCCAGCCCGCCTTGCGGCCGGGTGCCGAGCAGCACGCGCGTATAAGGGTGACGCGGGCTGTGCATCAGCTCGGCCAACGGCGCCTGCTCGACAATGCGTCTGCCCTACATCACCGCGATTCGATCAGGGACTTCCGCCGCCGTCATGCCAATACGCACCTTGGTTTCGGCATGAGCAGCCGTCGGCAGCGTCGCCCCCACCAGCAGAACAGTCAGAGCCAAACGAGTCAGAGAAAACGAGAGGCCGGAACAGTGTTCTTCCATCAGCAGCGTTCCTTCATGCGTGGTGGCGGTTTCCTCCACCTGCACCTAAGCTGCGCACCCATCCAGCTGTTAAGTCATCGTTTTGACGTATTGAAAGTCGGTATATCTTCAACTTTTAATTAATTAGGCGCGGACACCATTGGTATGAACTTATTTCGAAAGAAAAAAACGGGTAAGCCGTGATGCAAGCCAAACTTTCCTCCAGCCATTCGGTGGATACTCTCGCCCACCGCAGACGACATCCCCCGTCCGCGCTGCCTGTCCCTTCGCTGGTGCACCTTCAACATGTCTTTCACCAAAAAGAGGCGAAAGACTCAGGCCTTAGGCGGATTTTTCGTTGCAACGTTCGTCATTGATTGCATCAGGTAACAAAATGAAAGGCAGCGATGAAGCCGATTTTTTCTGGTATGTCATTTGCTTCTCACAAAAAGAAGTCGAGGGACTTCGATCTAGGCCGGGCATGACAATGATGTGGCAGGGATACTCAACGCTAGCCGTCATGCGGCCCTCGACTCGGTGAGCAGCGGCTGCGGAGAAGGTATTCGCGAAAGGCCGCCAGATACGCGCTCACTTCCCACTCTTTTGTGAAGCGTGCTGTCAGCAGTTTGCGGCAATATCGACAGCGCTTTGCTTGCCTTCAGTACGCCGACACTTTTAACGAGCAGGACACGCTCTTTGTTTTAACGAGGAAATACATGAAGAAAATCGCCTTTGCCGCCTGTACGCTACTGGCTGCGTCTTTTAGCGCGGCTTCAGCCGATAGTCAGTACGTTTCAGACTGGTGGCACCAGAGCGTCAACGTGGTCGGCAGCTACCATACCCGTTTCGGACCTCAGCTGAATAACGACCTTTATCTGGAGTACGAAGCCTTCGCCAAAACAGACTGGCTCGACTTTTACGGCTATGTAGATGTTCCCAAATCGTTTGGCATCGGCAACACGCCCGACAGCGGCATCTGGGACAAAGGATCTCCGCTGTTTATGGAAATCGAACCTCGTTTTTCCCTCGACAACCTGACCGGCACCGATCTCAGTGTGGGCCCCTTCAAACAGTGGTACTTTGCCAATAACTATATTTACGACCTCGGGCATAACGCCGACGGCCGTCAAAATACTTGGTATATGGGGCTGGGCACCGATATTGATACCGGCCTGCCGATGAGTCTGTCCCTCAACGTCTACGCCAAATATCAGTGGGAAAACTACCAGGCGGCCAATGAAAATCAGTGGGATGGCTATCGCATCAAAATAAAATATTTTGTACCGATAACGCCGCTGTGGGGCGGCAACTTGAGCTACATCGGTTTCACTAACTTCGACTTCGGTTCCGATCTGGCTAAAGACAGCAACTGGGTCGACGGCAATGGTAAACGGGTGCGGACCAGCAACGCCATCGCCTCAAGCCATATTCTGTCACTGGGCTACGACCATTGGCACTACGCCCTCGTCGCGCGCTATTTCCATCACGGCGGACAGTGGCAGGATGGCGCGGAGATTGGCACGCCGCAGGGGCCGATTAAATCGACAGGATGGGGGTATTACGCCATGGTGGGATATAACTTCTAACGATGCGCGTCGACGCCCGGCGTCATCGTAATAAAACCTGATGTCAGACAGCCCGTCGACTGTCTGACATCTTCCTGTATTACAGGATTTCCAGCAGCTCAACTTCGAAAATCAGCGCGCTGAACGGCGGGATGGACGCGCCTGCGCCACGTTCGCCATACGCCAGTTCCTGCGGAATATACAGCTCCCACTTGGAACCGACCGGCATCAGCGTCAGTGCTTCCACCCAACCGGGGATAACGCCGCTCACCGGGAATTCCGCCGGCTGACCGCGCTGTACGGAGCTGTCGAAGACCGTACCGTCGATCAGACGACCGGTGTAGTGCACACGCACACGGTCCTGACGGGCGGGAATGTCGCCTTCGCCCTGAGTCAACACGCGGAACTGAAGACCGGATTCAGTGCTGCTTACGCCTTCTTTCTGCACATTCTCTTTCAGGAAACGCTGACCTTCTACTGCCAGCTCACGCTGACGTTCGCGACGTACCGCGTCCGCACGGTCATGAACTTCACGCAGCGCGCGGTGAACGACGTCGACCGGTACGGCGGGCGCCTGTCCGTCAAGAGCATCACGCAGGCCAGCGACCAGCGCTTCAGGAAGCAGACCTTCCAGACCCGATTCCTGTAACTGTTGACCGATCTGCAGGCCGATGCCATAGCTTGCCTGGGCTTCTACGCTGTCATAAGAAGGCGTTGTCATTGATGTTCCTTTTTCTGTAAAAATAGCGAGCGTGCAGCATAACAGCGTGAGGTTTATGGGTAAAATTTTCTCTGCCCAGCCCCGCTGGACGCGCATTGACACACCTTGTGACCGATAGCGTGTACTCCGCCCCAAAAGCGCGCTGACTTGCTGGCTATCCTTAAAGGATTACCGATATACTCAAGGCGTTTTTACCTTACACGGTAGCAAGAGAGGTCATCATGGGCAGAATCGCGCCCAGGAGAAGTAAAAACCGCTGGGATTCCCGCACGCTGTGGCAATCGTGCCTGCGTTGGTGGCGCCAACGGCCCTGGCAGTTCAGCACCGCCGATGAAACGCCAGCGCGGAGATCGTCCGCATCTTCCGCCACGCGGCGCAATCCTTGTGGCCGAGTCTCGCTGCTGTTGCGCCAGCTGTGGTATCTGCCGGACGGCTTTCAATGGATGGAGCCGCTACCCTACCCGCATCGTCGCTGGCTGCTGATTGCGGCGGCGTTGCTGCTGATCGTGCTGCTCTGGCCCTATTCTCCAACCCCGCAGCCCACTCGCGCCGACAACCCAACCAACGTTCCGCTGACCTCAGAGCCGACACCGGTTCAGGCCAGGTTGGCGAATCCGGCGCCGCGCGCTGACTCCGTCCCCGCGCCGGAGCAACCCGAAGCGCCATCTGCCGCTGCCGAAAAACCGTGGCAAAATTATCAGATAGCCTCGGGACAAACCTTGGCGCAGCTCTTCCGCGATCATAACCTTCCGGTCAACGATGTGTTCGCGATGGCGCAGGTCGAAGGTAACGACAAACCGCTCAGCAGCCTTCATGCGGGACAAAAAGTCAGACTGCGGCTGAATGCCCAGGACGTCGTGTCGGAATTAGAGATTGATACGACGGATAACCAGACGGTGCAGTTCATCCGTCAGCCGGATGGCGCATTTGTTCGTACACGCTAGACATAGCGTGATGACGGAATAAAAAATCAGAAGTTGTAGGAAAGCGGGCGCTTTCTATTAGTGGAGAGTGCTCTTGTCACGACAGGTCCAAACTCGATTTCCCTCCCCCAGAAATGCAAAACGCTGGCACAAGGCCAGCGTTTTACGACGTTAACGTCAGCGTAAATTACGCTTCAGCAACGATAACCACGTTCAGCTTAGCGAAAACGTCGCTGTGAACCTGGAAGCTCACTTCGTGTTCGCCCAGAGTACGCAGAACGCCTTCCGGCAGACGGACTTCGCTTTTCGCAACTTCAACGCCTGCTGCGGTAACCGCATCAGCGATGTCACGCGTGCCGATAGAACCGAACAGTTTACCTTCATCACCCGCTTTGGAAGCGATGGTGACGTTAGCCAGTTCGTTCAGTTTAGCGGCGCGAGCTTCAGCTGCGGCCAGAACGTCAGCCAGTTTGGCTTCCAGTTCGGCGCGACGAGCTTCGAAGAACTCAACGTTTTTCTTGGTTGCCGGCACAGCTTTGCCCTGCGGAACCAGGAAGTTACGAGCGTAGCCCGCTTTAACGTTTACCTGGTCGCCCAGGCTGCCCAGGTTTGCTACTTTATCAAGCAGAATAACTTGCATTACCTTATCCTCTCAAAGTCTTGTTATTAGACAGCGGCCGATTACTGATGACGATCGGTGTACGGCAGCAAAGACAGGTAGCGCGCGCGCTTGATAGCACGGGCCAGTTGACGCTGATATTTTGCACGCGTACCGGTGATACGGCTCGGTACAATTTTACCACTTTCAGTGATGTAGTTTTTCAGCGTAGCGATGTCTTTATAGTCAATCTCTTGAACGCCTTCCGCGGTGAAACGGCAGAACTTGCGACGACGGAAATAACGTGCCATTTGGCTAGTCTCCAGAATCTATCAATTCAATCTGCTCGGCATGTAAGACAACTTTGTTCAGGCCATTGCGCCCTTGGTGGCAACTGATGAAACCATGAACAGTGAGTTGCATGCCGACCGTTATACTGTGAGTTAATGCTTGTGACTGATGTCCACTGACAACCACGGGCATACGACACCATGCTTGCCGGTTTAATCCGGCCTCCTCTTGCAAAGAACGGTGCTCAAGCACGAACTGGCAGTGAGGAATGCCTGAAGGACTGACTTTTCGAATGGGCGTCTTGCACACGGTGCCGGACAGTACCAGTCGATTCGTCTTCGTCACGGCAAATTACTCGGCAGAATCCCCAGCTTCAGCATCATCGCTGGTTTCTGCGAAATCTTCACGACGCTCGCGGCGCTCGTCTTTCGCTTTTACCATCGGAGAAGCTTCAGTTACCGCGTGTTTAACGCGCATAACCATGCTGCGGATAACGGCGTCGTTGAAGCGGAAGTTTGTTTCCAGCTCGTCGATCACTTCCTGCGGCGCTTCCACGTTCATCAGAACGTAGTGAGCTTTGTGCAGTTTGTTGATCGGGTAAGCCAGCTGACGGCGGCCCCAGTCTTCCAGACGGTGGATCGTACCTTCAGCACCAGTGATAGCACCGGTGTAACGTTCGATCATACCTGGAACCTGTTCGCTTTGGTCAGGATGAACCATAAAAACGATTTCGTAATGACGCATCGAATTGCTCCTTACGGATTATTCAGCCTCCTGTCAGGGTCAGCCGCGGCCCATGGAAGCAAGGAACGTAGTTGTGTGCGGCCGAAAAAATGACGCGCAATTATAAGTGCCCCGAACAGGTAACACAAGCGGCAATGTGGCGAAGGAGCGGAAAGGCCGCGCATGAAATACGCAGCCTTGAGTTAAACAACGTAATTGGCGACAGGATGGAAGCGGCGGCTCACAGGTGCTGGCGGAAAAAGCGGGCGCCGCCCGCAGCGCGGTGGGGGTGATTTTATGGCCGATATCGGCCTCCGTCAGATAAGTCACGTTCGCGTCCAGCTGACGTTTGGCCAACGCCTGATACAAACGTTCGGTCTCACCGGCCGGCACCAGCGTATCCGCCAGCCCATGCCACAGCAGCAGCGGTCTGTCAGACACCTTCTCCAGTTGATGCCCCACGTCGTAAGGTGCAAGCTGCTCCGCCAGCGACGCCAATTGCGGCGCGTTCTGCGGTGCATCCGGCGCGACCGGAGGGAACAGCGCTTGCGACAGCGACGACACATAGCCCGACCCCATAAAGGCCCCTACCACATTGATCCATGGATACTGTGTCATTGATGCCAGCGCCGTCATTCCCCCCAGAGAAGCTCCGCAAACGCCGATCCGCCCGTCGTCAATCAACCCTAACTGACGAAAATGCGCCACATACGCCGGCAGCTCTCGGACATTCTGCTGAAAAATATCCCAGAAATGACGCAAACGCCGCGCCTCATCGCCATCGAATCGCGCGCCGTGCATCGGCGCATCCGGGGAGACCACGCGAAATCCGGCATGCGCCAGCGCGTAGGCGAAATAGGAGTAAACCTCCTTCGAGGAGGTAAAGCCGTGAAAGAAGAAAACGGTGGGCAGAGGCTCCGACTGTTTCCCTGACGGCGTGGCGTGCAACGCCTCAACGCCGTTTATCGTAATTACTGAGATTTCAATCATCTATGCCTCCTCCCTTTTATCGCTCATCTGCCCGCCAGAGCCGTCGGCGGCGCATCCACTCTCATTACCATAGCGCCAAACACGCCGGTGGGATGAAAGGAAATCCCCCAACCATAGATAAAAAACGGCAAAGCGTAACGACTGACTGCTGACTAACCGCAGGGTTCGAAGCGCTCGCCTTTGAACACCCGAACGGGGTTGCCACGCTCAATCTGCTGGTGACAACGATGTCGCTGCTCCCGCAAGGCCGCCGTCCGCTGCTGGTGCTGCTGCCGTAACCGCCACTCGATCAGCTGAAGCGCCAGCCGGCGATTGGCATGCTGACTGCGCTCGCTTTGCACCCGTACGCTGATGCCGCTGGCGACATGCGTCGCACGAACGGCAGACTCGGTTTTGTTGACGTGCTGACCGCCGGGACCGGAAGAACGGAGCGTCTCGATACGGATCTCGCCATCAGTGAACGTGTGTTGCGGCGTGAAACGCTGCACGCCGATAAACCAGTTTTTTCGTCCCGGCCCTTTACGCCAAGGACTGGGACAAACCCACTGCAACGTTCCGCACCATAAATTCGCCAGTGCTTCCTCGGCGTCGCCCTGCACTAGAACCAACGCGGATCTCAGCGTTCCCGGCCGGTCTCCAGGTTCGCTTTCCACCACTTCCAACGTGACGGACAACGCGTGCGCCTCGCGCGTCAGCGTGTGCAATGCCTTGGCGGTCGCCAACATGCACTCATCAGGCCCTTGCGCGGCGGATAGCTGTAAAAAAATCATGCGACGCCTCCCCGCGTTTTATACGTCAACAACGGCTTCAAACGTGCAATCGGCGTGATAAGTCCCGCGTTCTCCAGAGAGGCGATGACCGTATCAATCGACTTGTACGCTTGAGGCGCTTCCTGAAACATCAACGCTTTATCCTGACAGATGACGCGGCTGCCCAGCTCGGTGCGCGCCAGATCCTGCACGCTGTAACGCTGTTCGAGCCGCGCTTTGCACTCGCCGCGCATCCATTTGCGACCTGCGCCATGCGCCAAAGAGAACAAGCTCACCGCATCAGGCATCGGCTGTACCAGATAGCTGTAATCGCCGCGGGAACCGGGTATGACGACCGGTCCCGCGTCGGACGGTGTGGCACCTTTGCGATGCAGCCAGCCAGCCTCACCGTCGATTGTGGTCGGCGTCACCAGATTGTGAGTCACATCCAGCAAGGCTTCGCCTTCTGCATGCCAACGTTGCAACATGCGGCGGGCGATGCACTGCCGGTTGAACTCGGCGAAGCGCAGCGCCTGCTGATGCTGCCGCCAGTAATCATCGGCTTCGGGCGTGCCTTCCAGTACGCCTTGGTGCCCATGCTTTCGCAGGTGACGTTCCAGAATCGTCTGACCTAGCCCGCGCGATCCGCTATGCACTAACAGCAACAATCGCCGTGCATCCGGCATTAGTGATTCGAAGAGCGACGGCTGGTAGACCTGGTCCACCTGTTGCAGCTCCGCAAAATGATTTCCGCCTCCCAGCGTCCCGAGAGAAAACCGGTGAAGCAGCATATCGTCGGGAACCTCCGGCACGTCATCCAACGGACCGTCGATATTGCCGAGCCTTTTCTCCAGCTTATCCAGAGAAATTTTTCCGGCCTGCAAGCCGGTGCGCCAAAGTGCCATGCCGCAGCCGATATCGTTGCCGACCAGCGCAGGATAAAAACGGCGGAGAGAGAAAAAAGCGGCCCCAATGGGGTAACCGCGACCCGGATGCAGGTCCGGCATGCCGGACACCCGCGCCATATCCGGCAGACCGGCGGTAGCGGTCAATTGCTGAATGGCGGTATCATCAATCCAGGTGTTTTGCGACGCGATCACATTCACGCGCGCAGAGATAAAGCGAATCGTATTGCCCATAGATCAATCCTGTTGATCAATTAAAAAAAAGAATGCGTGGGCAGGCAGGGTCGGGACAATACGCGAAGAAAAAGAGAACTGCGGTGATTAATCCTGACGCGGCCTGCAAAGGGTTGGATGTGAATAAGTCATACTGAACCTCCTTTGCAATGCGATAGGTGAGTGGAAATGAAGACGACCGAATATTACGACTGTAACAACGCACCTCGCAAGCGAAAAATGACAAATGACAGCCGTACGTCCAGAAAAAAACGCGATGAAGCAAGCAGTAAGGCAGCCGTTATGTCTGCCTATCAGCGTGTCAGCAAGGCGCTACTGTCGGGCTGGCGGGAGTCGCGGCGGGCGTTTTCAGCGTGGCTATCTTTGACGCGCAACGCATTAGGGGTCAGTTTGGATATCGAAAATTATTGTACGTCAAGGTTATTTTTTGACCTTTCTACTTTAGCTGGCCTCAGCCGACGAAACTTACCGGAAGCCGGTATCCGGTTGCTTTTCCATATATAATCGCCTGTCAGATTGATGTGTTCCCAGCCAAGCGGGGACAAATGCGACAGCAGTTGCTCGTTGATCTTCACCCCTTTACGTTTCAGGGCATCGACCGCTCTTTCCATATAGACGGTATTCCACAGCGAGATAGCTGCCGTCAGCAGCGTCAGTCCACTGGCGCGATAGCTCTGATTTTCCGGTTTTCTGTCCCTGATTTCACCCAGCCGGTGCAGGAATACCGCACGCGCCAGCGCGTTACGGGCCTCTCCTTTATTCAGTCCCGCCTGTACTCGCCGACGCAGTGCAGGATCGCGGAACCAGTCGAGCATAAACAAGGTTCGCTCAATGCGACCAATTTCTCTCAGAGCTTTGGCAAGTCCGTTTTGTTTGGGGTAGCTGGCAAGCTTTTTCAGCATCAGGGATGCCGTCACGGTTCCCTGCTTTATCGAGGTCGCCAGACGCAGCACTTCGCGCCAGTGAATTTCGATCTCTTTCAGGTTCAGGCTGGTCGTTGATATCAGTGACTGAAGCGTTGGGTATTGGTCCGCTTTCCCTCTGATAAACAGCTTCTTGTCGTGGAGATCCCTGATTCGCGGACAGAACACAAAGCCCAGCAGATGCATCAGGGCAAAGACATGATCGGTGAAACCAGCAGTATCGGTGTAATGCTCCCTGATTTCCAGGTCGCTTTCGTGATACAGCAAGCCATCGAGAACATGGGTTGAATCCCTGACCCGACTAATTATGCAGGTGTAAAACGGGCTGTATTGATCCGAAATATGGGTATAAAACTGACGTCCAGGCTCCTGCCCATATTTCGGGTTAACCTGCCCAGCGTAGCGGCCTGCGCTGCCTGTTCTGAAATTCTGCCCATCTGATGATGACGTTGTCCCGTCACCCCAGAATGCCGCCAGCGGACGTTTCCCCTGCGCATTTACCAGTTCTGCAAGGGCGGCTGAATAGGTTTCGTCGCGGATATACCATGCCTGGATATCTTCGAGTGATGATTTGGTGCTCCCGGGGCAGGCTTCCGCCATTTTGGTCAGGCCAAGATTGATGCCATCCGCAAGAATGGTGGTAAGGAGCAGGCGGGTATCGGGACGGGTAATGTCATTTTTTATATGCGTAAAATGACGGGTAAACGTCGTCCAGCTGTTTACCTCATCGAGAATTTCCGTGATTTTAGGGCGCGGTAGCATGCTGTAAACCAGCTCTGCCAGCGGTGAAACCTGCACCGGAACGCTGTTATCCAGCGGAGAGACTTTTACGCCCCTGTCAGATATTTCCACATCGGGCAGTTCACCAAGGGCAGCCATGGCATTGACCTCTTCAAGCCTGGACTGAAGCAGGGTCATACGGCTGGTAATGTACTCATGATAATCAGCAGATATGGGCAGTGGCAGCGCCGGTGTGAGTTTGTCAAAGTCCTTTTCGGGAATGAGGTAATCATCAAAATTTTTGTAGCGGCGTGAACCTTTAACCCAGATGTCCCCGGAGCGCAACGCCCCCTTAAGCTCGCTGAGCGCACAAAATTCATAGTACTGCCGGTCAATACCCGCAGGTGTAATTACCACCTTGCGCCAACTTTCGGGGACAAACTCAAGCGGCGCGGTGGCCGGAACTTTACGTGACTGCTTCCGGTACATATCCTTGATCACAACCAGCGCATCAGCCAGAGGTTGCGCTGCCGGAGTTGCGACTAACTGTAAAGCTGACAACATGCGCGGGGCATATTTCCGTAATGTGCTGTATTTCTCGGTAATAATATGCAGCGGGTCAAAATTATTTTTTCTGGCGAGATGGCGTGTTTCCTCCAGACTGGCGACAAATTCAGGCCATGGGAGTATGTTTTCTATTGCGAGCCATGGATCGCCACCGGAATCACGGGCATCAGACAGCGCCTGACCGACATCAATATACTGCCTCAGTTTTGACTGGATCAGCTTTCCGGTCTGCTGAAGCCGCTCAGCCTGTGTTCTTTTGGCTTTGCTGAAAAGGCTGTTCAGCATTCGCTCATGCAGCTCAATCACTTCGTCTGTCAGTGTGGCTCTGGCTTCTTCCAGCACGCACACCAGGATCGCATGACGCCGGGCTGCTGAAAATCGAATTAAATCCCGGCTGCTCATCTTTCGGCCTTCCCGCGCCAGTTTCAGCAACCGGTTCTGGTGAATGATACGATCTATACCTTCCGGTAATGCCAGCGATTCAATGCTACTGAGCCGATCAAGATGTTGCAGCACGTTTTTACCATTGATTTTACCCGGCGGTTGCAGAAGCCATGTCAGCCTGGACGACTGATTATCTGATGACTCAAGTAAACGATCCAGGGCATCCCTGTGAGCCGGAGTTAACGGGGCATTCAGGGTCTGAAATACGATTTTATCGCCGCCTGCCATGGCCTCCGCACAGGTACGTTCCACTACATCAATCGCAGGGATTATCACGTTGTTCTGCCGGAGCCAGACCAGTAACTCTTCGGCTAGGAGAATACCCTTATCGGTGCGCGTCGCCATCGACAGCAGGTGTGTAATACAGTCCTGCTGTATTTTTCCGGTGAACGCCTTTACGCCAAGATAGCGGTACAGTTCGGTTAAATGCTCACGCCGGGTCGTATCCCTGCCGGAAAGGTAAGCGGGCCAGAGATCCCCGGTAAGCTTTAGCCTGCTGGCGATATGCTTCAGCAACGCATCAGAGGGTGGGATTTTTTTATCCGGAGCAAACCCGATATTTTTCAGATAACAGAGAAGGACGGCAAAACCAAACCGACTGGCGGGTTTACGGTGAGCATTAATAAATGCCAGATCCTGCTCGCTGAAATACGCCATTCGGGTCAGCGTTAACTCATCGTCCGGTAATGCCAGTAATGATTCTCTTTCCGACAGAGAAAGAATCTGCCTCCTTGCCATATAGTTTCCCTCATAAATTATTCGATGCAGTATTTTTTACAAAAATGCTTATGGCATAAGGGTACACCCTGACGCCATAATCAAAACGTGACGGCATACGATGTATGACATAACCTATATGCGATAGAGTGAATGCAATAACCTAAATGCGATAACGCGGTGGAAAAATGTTCATCAGAGCTTATTTGAGAGCATCGACGGAAGATCAGTTCGCCGATCGGGCAAAAGAGATGCTGGAGCAGTTCGTTCAGGAACGAGGGCATAAAATCGCCAGCTATTACCGGGAGAACATCAGCGGGACAAAACTTGACCGCCCGGAGCTGGGGCGCTTGCTGATGGACAGTCATCGTAATGATATTTTGCTGGTCGAGCAGATAGACCGCCTGACCCGCCTGAGCAACAGCGACTGGATGACGCTGAAAAAGCAGATAGAACAACACGAGCTGCGAATTGTCAGCCTGGATGTCCCCACCTCATGGCAGGCACTCTCAGATAAAGACCCTTCGCAGGTCGACCCTATCACCCGCGCAGTAATAACCGCCATTAACAATATGCTTATCGACCTGATGGCCGCAATGTCACATAAGGACTGGCTGAGCCGCCGCCAGCGACAAAAACAGGGAATTGAGCGGGCGCATACGCTGGGTAAATATCGGGGTAAGCAAGCCGATCAGGATCGGCATCAGAAAGTCCTGTACTACCGGCAGGTCAAGAAACTCAGTATCAGGGAAACAGCGGATGCAACGGGATACAGCCCTTCCCAGATATGCCGCATTCAGGCGCTGTACCGGCAATCAGAAACGGAAAATTTGGGTTAAGTCGTGATTGTTGTATGATGCCTATGAGCATAACCATTTATATATTGAGGGATTAATGATGGCAAGAGCACTGGCCTGCCTTGGCGACAAAACGAGCTATGGAGAAATCATTTCTGCCACTGCGACCTGGTTTGAAGGAAATAAAGCAATAGCCCGGACCGGTGACAAGGCATCATGCAGTAAATGTGATGGCTACTTTGAACTTCTGGCTTCAGCTCAGGACTGGGCCGAAGAAGGGCGGGCTTATGTTGCCACGGGTGACAGAGTGTTATGCCATTGCCCGGACCATTACGTTTTTGGCTCTGCCACACAGTATACCAGCACGATGCCGGGTACCCTGACCTCCCGCAATACCCATCATACCTCCATTCCTGCACAGCAAGCTCAGAACTCCAGCGCCCGGAACTGTATTCGCTTTCAGTGCGCCGGTGACGAGGGGCAGCTAATGGCCGGTTGCCGTTATACCCTGATGTTCCCGGACGGACGCTCTGAAGCTGGCGTTACCGATGAGCACGGGGTTACCGGATGGCATTATGCCGAATCGGCAGACGATATCAGTCTGCATATTCTTACGGACTGAGGAAAACATGTATGTCAGACAACAGATGGAGCGGTGTGCACGGCAAAAACTCCGGGCTTGATGGTGATAAAACGTCAACAGGGGCAGTCTGTTATGCCGGGAGTCAGGGCTGGTCGGTGAACGGAAGGCGAAAGCTCTACGTGGGCGATAAAACGTCACTCTGCCCGAAATGCGGGCAGCCAGGCGTGATTGCTTCCGGCGATCTCCGGCAGACCAACCCACAGGGGTGGGCCGTAGCCGTCAATGGTTCACCAGTACGCTGTGGTTGTGCGACCGGAACGAACTTCGTTATTGCGGCGGGAAACCCGTCAACGGCAAAAATTGTCAGCGCACAGAGCCAGTCAGTGCAGCAACCTTCTTCACGTAACACCCTTCGTTTTCAGTGTGCAGATGATGATGGCAGACTGATGGTGGATTGCCGGTATGTTCTGATGTTCCCGGACGGTCATACAGAAACGGGGAATACGGATAGCCAGGGGATGACAGAGTGTCATTTTTCTGAATCCGCTGAAAATATTAACCTGCATATATTAATGGATTAATGATGGCTGTTTACCACCTCAGTACCAGAATAAACTCTAATGTCCCGGCTGATTCCCTTCGGTATGACCTGTGTATTTACCGCATGGACTCCGAAAGGAATAAACATCCCCTGGTGGATGTAAAACAACAGCCATTTCAGGGCAATTATGAAACACAGAGCCACATGACCGGAAATATAAATGAGTCACTCTCATCTATTTATATTATGGAAATGAACATTTACCGAAAAACCATGTTGCATACGCACTGTGTAACGCCTGTTCCGTTCACTAAGATGTATACACTGGAAGAATTTGCATCAGGCAAAGCCTGGTCTCCGGTGAAGCGAGAAAACCCCTGTTATTTTGAATCAAAAGGGACAATGAAGCCTGAGAGTCAGGGGGGCGAAACAAAACAGATTAAAATCACTATCCCGGAACGTCCATTTATTGCGAAAGAATATCCAATAGGAACACCACAGGATCCGTTTGAAAAAGACAGCATTGAAGGCGATATTCAGGAAAGATTTAACCATTTATCTTACCCTTATCAATCCGGAGCCAGTGTGTGTGGTCCTGCTGCATTTTTTTACTGTCTGCAAAAAGACCGCCCTGATGTGTATGCACAGGCGGCTCGTGAACTTTGGCGGTATGGGAAAACAAAAATTGGTGAACTTGAGATAGAACCTAGTGAGGGATGCCGCCATCCTACGGGGCATTTTTATAATAATATCTCCGGCCTTGATTGGATGACTCTGGCAGGGCTAAGAGATTCAGAGAATACCATATTTAGCTTTGATACCCTTGACTCTCCTGTTGCTGGTGTCACTCTGTGGAAAACGCTAACGGAATGGTTTGAAAAAGCTGGGTATGAGAAGGTGTTCAGCAATGTCGGGATAGCACAGGCTGGCATTCAGGGTATTCGAGATTTAAATGAATATATTAATAAAGGTTATAAAGTCATCACCCTAATTAATGATGGATTATTAAATGGAAGCTTGTCGGATAAATTGACAGTGCCCACTCACTGGATTGTCTGGGATGGTCCTGTAACACAGGATGTTAGTGGAGCAGTTCATTTGAAATTATTTTCATGGGGGCAAGTGGAAAATCAAATAAAGTATGGGAAAGATATATCTTTTTTCATCAATCGATTTTTTGGGGGGGTGGTTTTTAAACCATTAAAATAAAAATGCGAACTATAACCTTTCTTATTATTGGTTGTGCGTTTTTTCTTTCTGCATGTGGTTTATTAAGCCCGAAGGCCGAGTATATGCCAGAAGGCAGTAGATTGAAATCAGCCTCAGTGGGTGTTCCTTACTTTGTTAAAATAGATATTATTGGTGGATCTGTTATGGGCGGATGGTATCACCAACGAACTGGTTATATTCCTGGTACTGTTACACCATCTGATGCGGGTATTTCCCTGCGAAATTGCTTGTTGCCTGACGAAAATACTGATGACTCTATGTTGCATAAAGAGCCGCGTTATAATGGAAACTGTGTAGAAGTTTATGGCACACCGAATAAAGTAGTTGAAATTAAGATAAATATCAGTGGTGGAATGTACGGAAGTATGATCGCACCGGCAAGTTATTTCAGTAAAAATTATATGCTAAATGTAGTTAAACCTTGAAACAGAAAAGGTCTTTTTAAGATCGATTGAGTGCGAACTCAGCATCACCCGATCACAATTCGAGAACCCGCGCATAGAGCGGTTCTCTCCTATCGGAATGGTCCAGGTTTGGCCTTGACGTACAATAATTTTCGTTTATCAAACGGAATGCCAGGAGATGTAGCGATGAAAAAAACAAAAATTTTACCATCCATTGCGCTGATTATGTCATTAATTACAGTATCAACTGCTTTTGCAGATTCAGATAAAATTCACGACTTAGGATTAAAAGCAGGCCGTGGTGATGCAGCGGCAAATCTCGAACTGGCTAAGCGTTTAGAAAGTGGTGATGGAATAGAAAAGAATCTTGGTCAGGCATACTTTTATTACAGTCGTGCCATTCATTTTGGCAAGTCAGACGAGGCCAGAAAACGATTAAATGCCCTTCGTAGCCGCTATAACGAAATAGAAGTACAGGCCAAATCCGGCGATGTAAAAGCAGAGTACGATTTTGCGACTATACTGGCAGCAGACCCTGATTATGAAAACGTTTATCCGCGCCGTAATGAACCCAAATCTACTGACTGGTATCAGCGTGCCGCCAAACAGGGATATCGGCCTGCCCAGAAAGCACTGGCGGCGGTTTATGCCAGAGGTGAACGTGGCAAACCAGACACCGAACAATCCCTGCATTGGTATTCCACATGGGCACAATCAGGTAGTGCCAGTGATCAGTTGGAGTTCGCAAAATTGTTGGAAGAGTACCCTTTCCTGCTATTAAAAAACAAAAACGAATTAAAAGAAAAAGTGGCTGACAGACTCCGCAAAAAATGGTTCGCCAGAAGGAATGCTTCAGCTTGGATATTTTCTGCGTGATGAAGAAAAAAACAGAAAAGAGTCCTTTAACTGGTTTTTGAAATCAGCCAAGAAAGGTAACGCCAGCGGACAATTTGCCGTTGGTATGGACTTTCTCCGCGAAGGAAAAACAGAGGAAGCGGTTAAATGGCTCGAGCTGTCGGCCAAAAATGGCAGCATGTGGGCACAGGAACGATTAGGTGAGATTTATGAGGAGATGGAACCTGTAAATCCTGAGCGTGCATTATTCTGGTATCAGAAAGCCGCAAACCAAGGTTACACCTACGCTGCCTACAGAGTATGTCATTATCTTCATAACGGCATTACTGTAACCAAAGATGTGATTGCCGCTTGGGCATGGTGTTCAATTGGCGCAGATGCAACTCCAGATTCAAGTGATGAACGAGACATAATCGCCAAAGAGCTTTCTTCTTCAGAGCTGCAAAAGGCTCAAAAGATGTATGAGAAACTGCAAACTACGTTTAATAATTAATACAGTGAACCATTAAACGGCAGGTAGTCAACGACATCCTTCACACTTAGTATGCATAATTAATGGGGCTGGTTTTGATAACAGTCCCAAGTGGCGTAATGGTTAAAAAATAGCCTTAACGTACAATATTTTCCGTTTCCCAAACGGAGCCCTACTACCGCCAGATTAAGAAACTGAGTATTCGAGAAACAGCTGATGCTACAGGATATAGCTGTTCGCAAGTATGTCGAATACAGGCTATATATAAACAAAATAAATAAACTCTTTAATGCACTAAATAAGGACTACACATGCGACTCAAAAAGATCAAACTCACTAATTTCAGGGGTTACAGAAATACAATAGAAATTCCTGTCGATGAAGCCATGACGGGAATTGTAGGCCGTAATGATTTTGGTAAATCAACAATCCTTGAAGCATTAGCTATATTTTTTGAAATTGATGGAATTAAAGCAGATAAAAATGACATGAACTGCTTTAGCATGGCTAATGGGGAAACTCACTTTGAAATTTCTTGTGAGTTTGATGATTTGCCACCCGTTATACTTATTGATGAACGAGTGAGCACAACTCTGGCTTCTGAACATCTATTAAACAGTCATGGACATTTCGAAATTGTAAAAACATTCAAAGCAACAACAACTGGAAAACCAGATAAAACATACATACGTTGCCAGCACCCTGTAAATGAACCGTTGAACAATTTGCTGGGAATGAAAATATCAGAATTGAAAGTCACAGGAAAAGATGTTGAGAAAAATGTGGAGGATAAGCGAACTGCATCTTTATGGCGACAGGCTATCAGAGATGCTGCTATGCCATATGAATGTGCTGAAATTTTACTTGATGTAGATAAGGGATTAGGGACAGAAACTAAGTCAATATGGGGGCGGATTCTTGAACAACTACCAACCTTTGCTCTCTTCAAGGCCGACAGAGAGAGTAGCGATGGTGACTCTGAAGCAAAAAGCCCATTACAACAAGCTGTTAAAGATGCTCAAGCGGCTTTGCAAGGGAAAATTTCAGCTCTTGAACAAGAAATCCAGGACAGTGTATTAGATGTTGCTGAGAGGACTCTGGATAAACTGCGAGAAATGGCACCAGAACTTGCGAATGAGCTTACTCCGCGGTTTAAAGAAAAACCCAAATGGACATTTAACTTTACACTCGATGGTGAGAATGGAATTCCAATAAATAAAAGAGGAAGCGGTGTAAGGCGACTTATTTTGCTTAATTTTTTTAGAGCTGAAGCTGAGAAAGCAGTATCAGGGACCCAGCGCAACGTTATTTATGCTATAGAAGAACCAGAAACATCACAGCACCCTAATTATCAAATTATGTTGATGAAAGCTTTATTATCACTGTCACGTCAACCTAATAGGCAAATTATTGTAACTACACATGTACCAGCTTTGGCAGGATTAATTCCAGTCGAGGGTATTCGATATGTAACAAAAGATGCTGATGGACAGCCTGTTGTAAAAATGCCTGATGATGCAGTTCTTAGGGAGGCGACAGAAAGTCTTGGCGTTCTGCCAGAGACTGGTATGGAAAGAGCTAAGGGTATAGTTTTAGTTGAGGGAAAATCAGATGTAACATTCCTTAGACACGCAGGAAAATGTTTAAAAAAATCCGGAGATATTCCTGCAAGCCTAGAAGATGTAAATATTGTACCCATACTGATTGGAGGATGTGGAAGTGTTAAACATTGGGTAACGTTAAATCTAGCAAATGACCTTGGACTACCATGGTGCGTTTTTCTTGATTCGGATATTGGAGGGGATCGAGCACAAGTTCTTTCGATAGAAAAACGAAAAAAGGAAGTTGAAGAGGCCGGAAAAATGTTTTTTGCCACACGTAAACGTGAAATTGAAAACTATCTTTGCCCAGATCTAATAAGGGATGAGACAGGGGTTCAGGTTGTTTTCACAGATACATGCGACGCAAAAAAAATCATAGGAAGGGCAACCAGCACGAAACCTAACGACGTACTGGACAGGTTCTGGCCCTTAATGACTGCCGAAAAAATCATAAAATGCTCTACTTATAGAGATGATAATAATGACAAAATTGAGCTTATAGACATTCTTGAAGGCATTGTTTCATTAGTCGATTGATCGTGACCTACGTTGCATAGCGGTGTGTCAGTTAAGCCTCTGTGCAACGTTATTGTGCTCAAAAAACGAGCTTAACGTACAATAATTTTCGATATCCAAACTGACCCCCATTACGGCGGCCAACACGCTGGCGACTGGCGATATTTTCATGTTCTCTGCTACTCTCCGCCTGCGGCCTGAACGCGCCGGAGCCAGCGCCGCCGCCCGGTCAACATGCCATTGAGATTAACCGGCAGCAGAGCCTGTCAGTGGATAGAATCGACACGCTTTCTGTTATCGTGCGCGGGAGTCCTGATGACGCGGACAGAGAAGTGCTGCGCCTGGCCAATCTGCGCGGCGCGCAGTATTACCGGATTGTCAGCCGGACGGAGAGCGAAAAGCTGAACCCCGGCGTCTGGAGAGCCTTTGCCGTACTGTACAGGCAACCGGCGGCCCAGAGACCCTGAAACCACCCGATTGAGAGGATCTAATGAAGAAAATACTGGCCATCGCCGTTCTGCTGTTCAGTGCGGGTTCCGCCACTGCAGCCACCACGACCACCGCGCCCTGCCGCAGTCTGGAATGGAATTTATGGGTGGAGTCCGAACTGAATATTCTCGGCCAATCGCAAATCAATGTGCAGATTGGTTCGACGACCTGGCAGCAGGCGGTAGAGAGTAAACTGGCGGCGAGATCCTGGCCGAATAAGACGTCAGTGCTTTGGTGTAACGCGGTTGAACAACGCATTGCGGCCAAATCGTCGTCCACCACGACGAAATAAGAAAGGTCAGCGGGAGCGCTCGCTCCCGCCATCACAATCCGCCTCAGCTTCGCTGGCGCACCGCTTCGAACAGACACACGCCGGTCGCGACCGACACATTCAGCGAAGAGACGCTGCCCGCCATCGGAATGCTAATCAGCTCATCGCAATGCTCGCGCGTCAATCGACGCATCCCCTCGCCTTCCGCGCCCATCACCAGCGCCATCGGCCCGGTCAGTTTGCTTTGATACAGAGTATGGTCGGCCTCGCCCGCCGTACCCACGATCCACACGTTGTGCTCTTGCAGCAAACGTAGCGTCCGCGCCAAATTGGTCACACGAATCAGCGGCACGCTTTCCGCTGCGCCGCAGGCGACTTTTTTCGCCGTAGCGTTCAACTGAGCGGAACGGTCGCGTGGAACAATCACCGCATTCACGCCCGCCGCATCTGCGCTACGCAGGCAGGCGCCAAGATTATGAGGGTCGGTCACGCCGTCCAGCACCAGCAGAAACGGTGCATCGTGGGCAGCCAGCAATTCAGGCAAATCGTTTTCCTGAAACTGGCGGCCCGGTTTGACGTTAGCGATGATCCCCTGATGTACGGCACCCTCGACTTTACTGTCGAGCCATTGGCGGTTGGCGACCTGCACGGCGATGCCGTTGGATTCCAGCTCGGCGATAACCGGCTGAAGACGACGGTCTTCTCGACCTTTCAGGATGAACACTTCGAGAAAACGCTGTGGGTCGCGCTCCAGCAGGGCTTTCACCGCGTGGATACCGTAAATAATTTCGCTCATTGATACTCTTTTGACAGATAACGCGGGCGGCAGACCGCCCGCGATGTTGATAATGGATACGCTTCACTACGCTGATGATACGCAGTTTCAGCCGGGGGATACTCCCCCGCGCCGACGCTGCGCTTATCGCCAGATGTCAGGCTTTATTCCGCGGGGGGCTTTTTGCCTGCTCGCTTGGCCTTGGTGGCGGCCGCGATCTTACGCGTTTTCTGCGCGTTCTTCTTGGCTCTGGACGGCGTTTTCTTCCCGCCATCGGCCGCCTTCCCTTTTTTCGCGCCGTCGTTATCCTTGCGGAACGCGCTGTCCGGCTCGAAGTTGACGTGCTTATTGGCAGGCTTACGGCGGCGGGGGGATTTAGTGTCTTTTCCGTCGCCCTGCTTCATCCGGTCACGCGCGGTTTTACCTTCGCCGCGCACTTTACGCGTGGAAGAGACCAACGCAAAGTCGATATTGCGCTCGTCCATATGCACCGCTTCGACACGGATTTCCACGACATCGCCCAACCGGTAAACCTGGCCGCGTGATTCGCCGATCAGACGCTGGCCGATATTATCATAGCGATAGTAGTCATTATCCAGCGACGAGACGTGGACTAACCCATCGATAAACAGATCGTTGAGCCGCACGAAGAAGCCGAACCCGGTGACGCTGGAGATCACGCCGGTGAAGACCTCGCCCACATGATCCTGCATGAAGTCGCATTTCAGCCAGTCCGCCACGTCACGCGTCGCTTCATCCGCACGGCGCTCCGTCATGGAACAGTGCTGGCCCAATTGCAGACATTCCGCCATATCGCTGTGCCAGCCGCCGGTCGCGGTCGATCGCGCTTTGCGATCGCTTAGCAAATACTTGATCGCCCGGTGCAACGAAAGATCGGGGTAGCGGCGGATCGGCGACGTAAAGTGCGCATAAGACGTCAGCGCCAGCCCGAAGTGGCCGCGGTTTTCCGGATCGTAAACCGCCTGCTTCATCGAACGCAGCAGCATGGTCTGCAGCATGTCGCGGTCTGGACGGTCGGCCAGCTGCGTCATTAACTCCGCATAATCCTGAGGCTGTGGCTTCATGCCGCCTTTCAGCGTCAGGCCCAGCTCGCCCAGGACGCTGCGCAGCGCCAGAACGTGGTCTTCGGTAGGACGATCGTGCACGCGGAACAGCGCAGGCTCTTCATGTTTCTCAACAAACTTGGCCGCCGCGATATTCGCCAGGATCATGCACTCTTCAATCAGCTTGTGCGCGTCGTTACGCACCACGGCTTCCACACGGTCGATACGGCGATCGGCGTTGAAGATAAACTTCGCCTCTTCCGTTTCGAAAGCGATGCCGCCTCGCTGTTCACGGGCTTTATCCAGCACCTGGTACATCTCGTGCAACTCTTCCAGCGCGCCGACCAACGGCTGGTAATGCGCACGCAGCGCTTCGTCGCCCTGCAGAATATTCCACACCTTGGTATAGGTGAGACGCGCATGGGAGCTCATCACCGCTTCGTAAAATTTATAGGAGGAGAGCCGTCCCTGCGCGGAGATGGTCATTTCACACACCATGCACAGACGATCCACCTGCGGGTTCAGCGAACACAGGCCGTTGGAAAGCGCTTCCGGCAGCATCGGCACGACTTGAGACGGGAAGTAAACCGACGTGCCGCGGGCGCGCGCTTCAGTGTCGAGCGGGGTCTCCGGGCGCACGTAATAGCTGACATCCGCAATCGCCACCCAAAGACGCCAGCCGCCGCCGCGTTTCTTCTGGCAGAAAACGGCATCATCGAAGTCTCGGGCGTCTTCGCCATCAATGGTCACTAACGGCAGCTGACGCAAATCGATGCGCCCCTGTTTGGCGCTCTCAGGTACTTCGCTGCTGTATTCGCCGACCTGTTCTTCCACTTCCGGCGGCCAAGCGTGCGGGATATCATGGGTGCGCAGCGCGATATCCACCGCCAGCCCGGTTCCCATATTTTCGCCCAGCACTTCCACAATCTTACCGATCGCTTTGGAACGACGCGTGGCGCGCTGCGTAAGCTCGACCACGACGACCGACCCCATACGGGCGGTGGATACCGCCTCAGGCGGGATCAGAATATCGAAGCTCAGACGACTGTCGTCCGGCACCACAAAGCCAGTACCGGCTTCGGTAAAGTAGCGGCCGACGATCTGGCTGGTTCGCGGCTCAAGCACGCGGACGATGCGCCCTTCTCTGCGGCCTTTGCGGTCTTCGCCGAGGGGCTGAGCCAGTACGACGTCGCCGTGTATCGTTGTTTTCATCTGTTCGGCGGACAGGTACAGGTCGTCCTTGCGACCCTCAACGCGCAAGAAACCGAAACCGTCGCGATGGCCCATGACCGTACCGCGAAGCAAATCCAGTTTTTCAGGCAGGGCGTAACATTTACGACGGGTAAAGACCAGCTGGCCGTCACGCTCCATCGCTCTCAGGCGACGACGCAGCGCTTCTTGTTGTTCGTCAGACGTCAGGTCCAGATCGGTGGCCAGTTCTTCACGACTGATAGGGGTATCTCGCTTGGCGAGGTGCGCCAGAATGTATTCTCGGCTAGGAATCGGTGATTCGTATTTTTCTGCTTCTCGTTCCAGAAATGGATCTTGTGACATTAAGTTTCCTCCGTTGTCATCGGCAGGTGGCTGAATGGCTTGCTTATTCAACCAGAAGTAATTGGTATAGCGGCGGATTTTCTTTCACCATATCAGCCAGCGTGTAACTGTCCAGCTCCTGCAGGAAACTCTGCACTGCCTGATGAAGGGCCTGCTTGAGACGGCAGGCGGAAGTTATGTGACACCTATCGCGATCGCAGTTGACCAAAGTCAGCGGCTCCAGTTCTCGCAATACGTCGCTGATGCGGATGGTAGCCGGGTCACGGCCCAGTCGGATGCCGCCGTTTTTGCCACGGACCGCGTTAATCAGCCCGGCGCGGCTCAGTTGATTGATAATTTTGACCATGTGATTGCGAGAGACGCCGTAAACGTCGGTCACTTCAGTAATACTGGTCATTTTTCCTTCCGGCAACGACGCCAGATAGATCAGCGCTCGCAGGCCGTAATCCGTAAAACGTGTTAACTGCACATTCACCTCTGGGGACATTTTCGGGTGCCGCTGAGGAAGCCGCCCCGTGCTTTCAGGTTCCCCGCTGTGCTTCGCAACTCAACATTCGTAAACGGCATCTCACACTACATGCTCATTTTTTATCAGCAGATAATAAACCAGCGGCAAACATCAGGGCCAATTATTTAACGTTTAACGACAATTTCGCTCCATTTTTCCCTTTTTGGCCTCCGCCATACGATAAGGGAATCCTGTTTCCTGCCCTCGCCGCTCTTCTGATATGTTCAAAATCCACGCTTCGTGGCCTTTATCCCTCACGCCCCGTTTGGACTCGGAAAGACTACGGGAACGCAGCGTACAGAGAGTGCGCCACGATTTCGAGCGCCGCCCAGATTTGTCCGGGGCAGTCGGGGGAGCTTCATATTCTATAGCAGGCAACGTCCGGCGGCGTTGCAGTGATGCCGTCCGTGATTTTTTCTACACACAGGGAATAGACATCATGCGTTTGAAGAACCTCTCCATTCGTACCGGTCTTTTGTCGTTGTTAACGCTCGTCACCCTGCTGCTGCTTATCGTCAGCGGCATGGGCATTCACTCCATTAATCAAAGCCGACAATCGCTCGGCGCGCTAAACCTTATTCAGGGTATACAGCTGGGCGGCCTGATGAACGGCTATAACCTCACGCTACAGGCCAGAGCTTCGGCCACGCTGGCCGTCCGAAAAATCGAGGTCGGCTTGCTCGATATCGGCGCACAGGAAACCGAGCGTCTGACCCGCGATGTCCAGCGCGCAACCCAGGTTATCCAGCAATTTTCCCAGACCGGACATGCGTCGGAGGAAGGACTTTCGCTGGCGAAAAACGTCGCGACATCCTATCAACGCTATCTGGAACAAGGCCTCAACCCGATGGTGGAATCGCTGCAAAAACAGTACACAGACGAATACTACACGCTATTGGAAAGCGAACTGACGCCGCTGTCGACGGCATTCGACCGCGCGATTCAAGCGTTTCGCACCTATGCGCAGCAGCAAGCCGTTGAACGCATTCAGGACGCCGAAGATAACGAACGCATCATGCTGTTGCTGATTAGCGTGGCCGGCCTGCTGTCGCTGCTGTTGGTATTCCTTGGCTGGAAGGCGCTGCGGCATATGCTACTCAAGCCGCTCGACCGGGCCATTGAGCAATTGGAGCAGGTGGCGGCGGGCGATCTGACTCAGCGCATCCCGGCAAACGGTGATAACGAACTAGGCCGCCTGAGCGACGCCATTGAACGCATGCAGCTCGCACTAATGACATCGGTCGGACAGGTGCGCGACGCCAGTACTCACATTGACCACGGCAGCCATGAACTGACCTCCGGCAACCGTCACCTTGAAGAGCGCACCGAAGCCTCAGTGGCCGCGCTCGAGCAGACGGCGGCCAGCCTGGAGCAGCTCAGCGCTACGGTCAAACACAACGCCGACACCGCTACGCTGGCGCATCAGTTGACGGACAACGTTTCGGACACCACCGACCGGGGCAACGAATCGGTGTGCTACGTCATCGAGAAAATGCAGGAAATCGCCGCCAGCGCCAAACGCATCAGCGATATCCTCGGTGTCATCGACGGCATCGCATTCCAGACCAACATTCTGGCGCTGAACGCGGCGGTGGAAGCAGCTCGCGCCGGAGAACAAGGCAAAGGGTTCGCGGTAGTGGCGAGCGAGGTTCGCCATCTGGCCCAGCACAGCGGACAGGCCGCACGGGAGATTCGAACGCTCATCATGGACTCGCAGAACCACGTGACCGAGGGCCTGACGCTGGCCTCGCAGGCGGGCGAGACCATGGACGAGGTGTCCGGCGAGATCAACCGCATCACCAGCCTGATAAAAGAGATCGCCTATGCGTCTCAGGAGCAGCATCGCGGCATTGAGCAGGTCAATATCGCCTTTACCCAAATAGACAAGGTCGCCCAACAGAACGCCGCGCTGGTGAAAGCCTCCGCCAGCACGACCGAATCGCTGGAAGCGCAATCCCGCCAGTTGGTGGAAGCCATGGCGATGTTCCGCATCGGCGATAAGCTTCCGCTACTGCCCTAACGCCCGACCGTCGTCGCCATCAAGGCGGCGACGACCTTTTATCGCCCCTCTTCCCTTTTCTTCCTTCGGCACGCCTGTCGATATCAGTGCATCTCACGGGCAAAACGCACAATCATAGAGCGGTTACGGGAAATAAAGACGCAAAAACCGGGCAAACTGCACAATACTTGACGTATCCACCGCCTACTTTCTCCGAATCAAAAAACGGGCACGTTAATTGCTCTGTTAACTCAGGTATTTCCCTTCCCTACGTTAAACAGAGGCCACCGCCATGTCAGAACGGAATGAGTTTCCCTTGAGTGAAACACCCAAAAATCAGCGCAAAGGGTTGCTCTCGATCTCAATGGTATTGTTCAGCTGTACGTTTTTTACGGCAACGATGTTCGCGGGCGGCAAGCTGGGCGTCGCCTTTCCGCTGGTCGGTATCGCAGCCTCCGCCGGCCTTTATATACTCTTCACGCGATTGACCGGACGCCGTGCGGTCCTGACGGAAAGCAAGGAGCAGTCATGAGTTTGACCATCGGTGAAATTCTGTCGCTACCGGGGCTGGAGCCGCTGACGCTGCGCGGCGGCGCGCACAATATTCATCGCGCGGTGCGCTGGTACTACGTGGCGGGAAATGAAGGGATCGCCGAGTGGATCATGGGCGGCGAGCTGGTGTTCGTCACCGGGATCAACCATCCGCGCGATGAGGAAAACCTGCGGCGGCTCTTGCGAGAAGGCCGCCAACGCGGTATTGCGGGCATCGTGATCCTCACCGGAGAGGCGTTTATTCATGCGATCCCGCAGACCGTTATCACGCTTGCGGACACGCTAGGGATTCCATTGATAGAACAGCCCTACTCGCTCAAAATGGGGATCGTCACTCAGTTGATCGGCACTGCGCTGGTCCAGCGAGAAGCGACGCTGCGATCCCAACGAGACATTCTGATCCAATTGCTGACCGGCGAGTATCCGAGCCTGGCGATCGCTAACCAGCGCGCCAGCTATCTCCACCTCGCGCTGGAGCAGCCTCGTCGGATCGTCGCGCTGCGACTGAGCGGCACGCAAGCCCTGTTCAGCAGGCACGATCCCGCGACGGCCGAAGCGCGATTACAGTCGGCCCGCCAACAAATTCAACAGCAGCTGGAGGCGGCGCTGACCAGCCACGACGCCGGGCTGCCGCTGATCGTACTAGGCGAACTGTTCATCCTGCTGCTGCCCGAGGACGATCGGCCATTCCGGCGCAGCCAACAGCGGTTGCAACACGTACAGCGAACGATCGACGACACTATCCGCCCGCTGCGCCTGTTCTGCGGCATCTCGTCCACGGTGATGTCGGCGGCGCGCTACCGACAAGGATTGATCGAAGCGCGACGCGCGCTGGATGTCACGCAGAGCATGCAGCCGGCCAAGGGCCAGTGCGACTATAGCGAGCTGGGCGTGCTGAAACTGCTGACCGCCGTCGAAGAGCCTGAACTGATCACGCAGTTCATGGAGGAGACGCTGGGGATGCTGTTCGAGCCTCACCGCAAACATCCGCATCAACTGGTGGAAACGCTCGACGCCGTGTTGCAGGAAAACGGCAATCTGATCAAAGCCGCCGAGCGGCTACATATTCATCGCAATACGCTGCATCAGCGTTTGCAGCGCATCGAACAACAGTCGGGGAATGCGTTGAGCGATCCCCAATTTCGCTTGAATGCGTCGGTCGCTTTGCTGATCTGGCGTATGTCCAACGCACAACAGCAGGAGTTGCTATGAACATTATCAATGCTGGGCTTCGCCATCAGCCGGGCCTATATACCCTGAGCCTACGCGAGGGTCTGATCGCCGCCATCGAGCCGCAGAACGGTCAGCTAACGGCGGCGCCCGAGGACATCGATGCAGGCGGGCGGCTGGTGATCCCGCCGCTGGTGGAGCCGCATATCCACCTCGATGCGACCCTGACCGCCGGTGAACCGGCATGGAACATGAGCGGGACGCTGTTCGAAGGTATTGAGCGCTGGAGCCAGCGCAAAGCCACAATCACCCACGAAGACACCAAGTGCCGGGCGCACAGCACCATCGGCCTGCTGCGAGATCACGGTATCCAGCATGTGCGTACCCACATCGACGTGACCGATCCCACGCTGGGTGCGCTAAAATCTATGCTGGAAGTCAAAGAGGAAGCACGCGATCTGATCGACCTGCAAATCGTCGCGTTTCCGCAGGAAGGGATCGAGTCGTTCCCCGATGGCCGCAAACTGATGGAACAGGCGATTGACCTGGGCGCCGACGTCGTCGGCGGGATCCCGCACTTCGAAAATACCCGCGAACAAGGCGTGAGTTCGGTGAAGTTTCTGATGGATCTGGCGGAGCGCCGGGGCTGTCTGGTAGATGTGCACTGCGATGAGACCGACGATCCCCAGTCGCGTTTTCTGGAGGTGCTGGCCGAAGAAGCGCGTGTGCGCGGCATGGGCGAGCGCGTGACCGCCAGCCATACGGTGGCGATGGGATCCTACGATAACGCCTACTGTTCCAAGCTGTTTCGTCTGCTTAAGCGTTCCGGCATCAGCTTCATATCCTGTCCGACCGAAAGCATCCACCTGCAAGGCCGTTTCGACACCTTCCCAAAACGGCGCGGCATTACCCGCGTCGCGGAGCTGGATCGTGCAGGGATGAACGTCTGTTTCGGTCAGGATTCCATCAAAGATCCGTGGTATCCGCTGGGCAACGGCAACCTGCTGCGAGTGCTGGATGCGGGGCTACATATCTGTCACATGATGGGCTACCAAGATCTACAGCGCTGTCTGGACTTTGTGACTGATCACAGCGCCAAAGCGATGCATCTGGGCGAAAAATACGGTCTGGTCGTCGGCCGGCCCGCCAACCTACTGATTATGGACGCGGAAAATGACTACGAGGCCGTGCGTCGTCAGGCCAAGGCGCTGCTGTCCGTGCGCCACGGAAAGGTGATCATGCGCCGTACGCCCGAGCGCATCGACTACGCTTAAGCCCGCGCTCCGGACGGGCTGGCCTCGTCCGGAAAGGCCAGCGGTTTTCAACGCTAAAGCGCGTTTAACGAGTAAGACTGCCGCTCCTTGGAGCCATCGGAGTAGATTTCGCTGATATCGAGCGCATCGCCGTGAATGCGGTAGGTGATGGTTTCATCCGCGGGATCGTCGCGCCACCGGCCAATGCTGTCGGGATTGTTGCTGGCCCACAACACACGATTGCCCGCCAGCTTGCATTTGATCGCCCAGCGGGAACGGTCGCCAGGCCGGAAGTAATGCACATAAGCGATGCCGTTTTCAACGGCGTCGAGCTTCATAATCTGGGTGCTGCGTCCGAAAATTAACGAGGTGGTCGCTTTGCAAATCTTGCCGATAGGCGGGGACGAAGGCGCGGCGGCGCTGGCTGAATCAGCCATCAGGGGAAGGAGTAAGGCGACGCCGATGGTCGCGATTGTTTTCTTTTTATTCATTGAAAATTCCCTATAAACGGCGGTCATCTTTAGAACTGTCGAACGAAGCAAACCGGCAGGTCGAGGCCGCACCTATCCGGCTTGCTGGTTTTTAGCTTAGACCAAACTCTTGCGAGCACGCCTTTTTTCATGCGTTAAGGCGCTTCGCCCACCGGACTGGTTACCCTTCAAGGTGCAGATCCAGGGCATTCTGTTTTACACTATCTGCCGAACCGATATTTCAAATCACCTATAAGCCTCCTGAATGACTATGAGCACGAACCTTACGACACAGACGGTGCAGCAGAATCTACAGGGCGTCAGGCAGCAAATTTCTGCGGCGGCCGAACGCTGCGGACGCCTTCCCGAAGACGTCACGCTGCTGGCCGTCAGCAAGACCAAACCCCTCAGCGCGATCGAAGCGGCGATCGAAGCCGGACAGCGCGCCTTCGGCGAAAATTACGTCCAGGAAGGCGTCGATAAAATCCTACATTTCCGCGCCGCGAAGCCCGATATGCCGTTGGAATGGCACTTCATCGGTCCTTTGCAGTCCAACAAAAGCCGACTGGTGGCGGAGCACTTCGACTGGTGCCACACTATCGATCGCCTGCGCATCGCGCAGCGCCTGAACGACCAGCGTCCGGACGGGCTGCCGCCGCTCAATGTCCTGTTACAGATCAACATCAGTCAGGAAGCGAGTAAGTCAGGCATGATGGCGGACGCACTGCCCGCGCTGGCCGACAGCGTCGCCGCCATGCCCCGACTGCGCTTGCGCGGCCTGATGGCGATCCCGGCGCCGGAAAGCGACTATCAGCGTCAGCTCGCGGTTTTCCGCCAGCTGTCCGATCTTTTTCAGCAGCTCAGGAGCCGTTATCCAGAGTCGGATACCCTTTCCATGGGGATGACGGACGACATGCCGGCGGCCATCGCCGCCGGCAGCACGCTGGTGCGAATTGGCACGGCGATTTTCGGCGCGAGAGATTACTCCGCCGCCTGACGCTTAACAGACACCCGACTACAGCGAGAATCCGATGGAACACCGTAAAATTGCCTTTATCGGCGCAGGTAACATGGCGCAGGCCATTATTGCCGGCTTAATCGACGGCGGCTATCCCGCCACGCACATTGCCGTAAGCGCCCCGACAGCGACGCGTCGCGATGCGTTGGCCAGAGAGTATGGCATTATCAGCTCCGGCGATAACATCGACTGCGTACAACACGCCGATGTCGTGGTGCTGGCGGTAAAACCTCAGTTGATGGCGGAGGTATGCTCATCGCTGGCGTCGAACGTCGACTTCAGCGACAAATTGGTGCTGTCCATCGCCGCGGGCGTCGGCGTCGCGCGTTTTCAGGCGCTGCTGGGCAAGCCGTTGAATATCGTCCGGATCATGCCTAACACCCCGTCTCTGGTCTGTCAGGGGATGAGCGGACTGTATGCGCCCGATAACGTGAGCAAGGCTGACCGTGACTTCACCGCCGCCCTGATGAGCAGCGTCGGCGAAGTCTGCTGGGTCGATGAGGAAGCGCAGATCAACGGCGTCATCGCCGCGGCGGGCAGCGCGCCTGCCTACTTCTTCCTGTTTATGGAGGCCATGCAGCGGGAAGCCGAACGTCAGGGGTTCGATGCTCACACGGCACGCCAGCTGGTTCAGCAGGCCGCCACCGGCGCCGCCGCGCTGGTCGCCGCCAGCCCGGACAAAGATTTGTCTACCCTGCGCGAAAATGTGACCTCCAAGGGCGGCACCACGGCCGAAGCGCTGCGCGTTTTCAACGAACAGCACCTGACTGAAACCGTGTCTAACGCCATGCAGGCCGCCGTCGCTCGCGCCAAAGAAATGGAAAAGCTGTTTTAATCGTGGCCTTATGCCTCCACGACATCTCCCTCTGACCCGAAAGGAACCGTTGCATTTATGCTTACTCTGACGTTTTTAGTCAAAACGCTAATCGATCTGTATGTGATGGTGCTGCTGTTGCGCATCTGGATGCAGTGGTCGCGCAGCGATTTTTATAACCCGCTATCGCAGTTCGTGGTGAAGCTGACCCAGCCGATCGTCGGACCGCTGCGCCGCATCATCCCCTCGCTCGGCCCTATCGATAGCGCCTCGCTGCTGCTGGCGTTCCTGCTGACCACGCTGAAATACCCGCTGCTGCTGCTCATACAGGTCGGCGCGCTGTCGCTAAGCCCGATGAATCTGCTGGTCGGACTGCTGTCGCTGGTCAAATCCGCGGGTTATCTGGTGTTCTGGATGGTCATCATCCGTTCGTTGATGAGCTGGATCAGCCAGGGCCGCAGCCCGGTCGATTACCTGCTGTATCAGTTGACCGAGCCGCTGATGGCGCCAATCCGCCGCATACTGCCTGCGATGGGCGGCCTCGACTTCTCCGCGATGGTCGTCATCCTGATCCTGTATCTGCTGAACTACCTCGGCATGGATCTGTTCCCCGGGCTGTGGTTCCTGCTGTGAGTGCAGTCAGCTACGATCGGGACGAACTGGTGATTCGGCTGTATATACAGCCGAAAGCCAGCCGCGACCAGATTGTCGGCCTGCACGGCGAAGAGCTTAAGGTGGCGATCACCGCGCCGCCGGTCGACGGTCAGGCCAACGCGCATCTGGTCAAATTTCTCTCCAAGCAGTTTCGCGTCGCCAAAAGCAAAGTCATTATTGAAAAAGGCGAGCTGGGTCGGCATAAACAGATCAAAATCGTCGATCCGCAGACGATCCCCGCCAACGTCGCGGAACTCATTGCTTCACCTTCTCAGGACTAACTCATTAATGCAAAAAGTCGTATTAGCCACCGGCAACGCCGGTAAAGTGCGTGAACTCGCCGATCTGCTGGCGGACTTCGGGCTGGATATCGTGGCGCAGACCGATCTGGGCGTGGACGCCGCCGAAGAGACCGGCCTGACGTTCATCGAGAACGCCATCCTTAAGGCCCGTCATGCCGCGCGCATCACGGGACTGCCCGCCATCGCCGACGACTCAGGTCTGGCCGTGGATGCGCTGGCCGGCGCGCCGGGGATCTACTCCGCGCGCTACGCGGGCGAAGACGCCGACGACCAGCAAAATCTGAACAAGCTGCTGGATGCCATGCAAGATGTGCCGGATGACCAGCGCACCGCCCGTTTTCACTGCGTGCTGGTCTTTCTGATGCATGCGGACGACCCGACGCCGCTGGTGTGTCACGGCAGCTGGCAGGGCACTATCGCCCGTGAACCGGCGGGTAGCGGCGGTTTTGGCTATGACCCGATTTTCATCGTGCCGGACGCCGGCGTCAGCGCCGCAGAGCTGACCCGCAGCGAAAAGCTGAGCCGATCGCACCGCGGTAAAGCCCTTCGCCAACTGCTGGATGCCCTGCGCAATGCTTAAGCTACCTCCGCTTAGTCTCTACATCCATATTCCCTGGTGCGTGCAGAAATGCCCGTACTGCGACTTCAACTCGCACGCGCTCAAAGGCGAAGTGCCGCACGGGGAATATGTGGATCACCTGCTGGCCGATCTGGATGCGGATCTGGCGATGGCCCAGGGGCGTCCGCTGCACTCGATCTTCATCGGCGGCGGCACACCGAGCCTGCTGAGCGCCGAAGCGATGCAACAGCTGATGGACGGCGTCCGCGCCAGACTGGATCTATCGCCGGAGGCCGAAGTCACAATGGAGGCCAATCCCGGCACCGTCGAAGCTGATCGCTTTAGCGGCTACCAACAGGCGGGCATCAACCGCATTTCCATCGGCGTGCAAAGCTTTAGCCCGGACAAACTCAAGCGGCTGGGCCGCATTCACGGGCCGGAAGAGGCGAAACGCGCCGCGCGGCTGGCCGAACGGTTAGGCCTGCGCAGCTTCAACCTCGACCTGATGCACGGCTTGCCGCAGCAGTCTCTGGAAGAAGCGCTGGACGATTTGCGTCAGGCTATCGCGCTGAACCCGCCGCATCTGTCGTGGTATCAGCTCACCATCGAACCCAATACGCTGTTCGGCTCACGGCCGCCGACGCTGCCGGACGACGATGCGCTTTGGGACATTTTCAGCGCCGGCCACGACCTGCTGAGCGCCGCAGGCTATCAACAGTATGAAACCTCGGCCTACGCCCAGCCGGGCTACCAGTGCCAACATAATCTGAACTACTGGCGCTTCGGCGACTATCTGGGCATTGGCTGCGGCGCACACGGCAAGCTGACGTTCGCCGACGGACGGATTGTGCGCACCGCCAAAATGCGTCATCCGCGTGGCTACATGCGGGGCGAATATCGCCATACCACCACGGAGGTCGCGCTTCAAGACCGTCCGTTCGAGTTCTTTATGAACCGTTTTCGTCTGCTCGAACCCGCCCCGCGCGCTGATTTCACGGACTATACTGGACTGACGGAGCAGGCGATCCGCCCGCAGATCGACGCAGCGCTGGCGCAAGGTTTTCTGACGGAGACCGACCGCCACTGGCAGATCACCGAGCACGGCAAACTGTTCCTGAATACGCTGCTGGAAGGCTTTCTCGCCGACTGATTTCGCCGCGCGTCGTCATGCGATACGGGCCTGAATCAAATCCGCTGGCGCCGCGATGAAGCGCATTGATCTGGCAGGCGGGAATATGACAAAGTGAAGTCAGGACTGACACTGAGGTAGCAGGTAAACCACGATGAAAAACATCACATTACTGACGGCTGTACTGTTGATAACCACCCTGCTGAGCGGTTGTAACACCACGCGCGGATTTGGTCAGGACGTGCAAAAGCTCGGCAGCTCTATCTCCCGTACCGCCAGCTAACCCCCTAAAGCGCTGAGCATCACACTCCGCCCCAAGCGTTATTTCACGTCTGGGGCGTTTTTCTGTCGGTTTATCCCACGCGACGACGTTCATATCCCCCCGCCAGCCGCGTAATTAAAGCGGGTCGATGCGAGACCACCGCTTTAGAAAATAAGGGGAAAAAAGCGCGCGCGCCATTCAGCGACGCACGCGCTGAACGGGATAAGACTCAATCTGCGGAGGGTCTGCCGGGAAGGGACATGTCGATATGCGGTATGCCGTCTTCGTCGTAAGGCTCGCCGACGGCGACGAAACCCAGCTGACGATAGAAGTCTTGCAGATGCGCCTGCGCCGACAAATAGCACGGACGCTGCGGCCAGTGACGAGCACAGGCCGACAGAGCCTGCGCCATCAGTTGATGCCCCAGTTTCTGTCCACGCGCCTCGGCGGAGACGATCACGCGGCCGATGGCGACCGCGTCGCGCGCAGGCGTCGGCGCCAACAGACGCGCATAGGCCATTAATTGCCCGTGTCGGTAGGCGACGATATGGCGATGGCCCGGCGTCAGATCCTGCCCGTCGATGTCCAGATACGGACAAGATTGCTCAACGATAAAGACCTGATTGCGCAGCCGCAGAAGCTGATACACGCTTTTCACCGTCAGATCGTCAACACCCCAGTCATGCCACTCCACCGCCGTCGTCACGTCGCCACGCTCCCCTCGCTCGTCATCAGCGCTTAACTCGTCCCCATGCCCACAGCACCGCTATCGCCAGCGCGAACAGCGCGCCGAAGCCAATCCCAATGCCCATGACCGGCACGCCCAGCTTCACCGCCAGCGAATACAGCGCCAGCATCAGCAGCATCGCGCCGTTTTCCATCAGGTTTTGCACCGCGACGGCGTTGCCCGCGCCGACGCTGGCCTTGCCGATCTCCTGCAGCAATGCATTGAGCGGCACAATAAAGAAACCGCCCAGCGCCCCCAAGACCAATAAGCAGGTATAGGCGCCGAACAGCGTGTGCTGCAACGTGAAGAACACCACCATCACGCCGATCATCACACCTGCGGGCAGACAGCGGCGCACGGTTTTCAACGTCACCAGACGCCCCGCCGCCGCCGCGCCGAAGACGATCCCCACGGCGACCATCGCGTTTAGCAGCGTGGGCGTCGAGTTGTCGCTGATGCCCAGCGCCAGCGGCACCCAAAGCACCAACAGAAAACGCAGCGTCACGCCCGCGCCCCAGAACAGGCTGGTGCCCAGCAGAGACAACCGCGTTTCACCGTTGCCCCACAGCACCCGGCAGGCATGGACGAAAGCCCCGACCATCTGCCGGGGATGCCACGAACAGCCGCTTTTCGCCGCATTCAGACGCGGGATCAGCAGGTTGGCCGCCAGCGCGATGCCGTAGGCCAGCGCACAGATGCCGAGCGCGGCGCCCAAATGCCAGTCCGCCAACAGGCCGCCCGCGACCGAACCAAGTAGAATAGCGGCGATAGTGGAGGCTTCCATCAGGCCGTTGGCCTTCACCAACTGGTCGCCGTGGCTAATCTCGCCCAGAATGCCGTATTTGGCGGGCGAATACGCCGCCGCGCCAACGCCGACCAGCGTATAGCCCAGGAAAGGGTTACCGCCCACGCAAATCAGCAACGCGCCCGCCAGCTTCAGGGCATTCGCCAGCATCATGACGCGGCCTTTGGAGAAGCTGTCCGCAAACTGGCCGACAAACGGCGCCAGTAGGATATAGGCGGCAACGAAGCCCATTTGTAAAAACGGCTGGCTCCAGTCGGGATACAGCAGCGATTTCACTAGCGCCAATGTCGCGAACAGCAGCGCATTGTCGCCGAAAGCGGAAAAGAACTGCGCCGCCATTACGGCGATCATGCCGCGTGAAAGCAGCGGCGTTGCTGGCGTTGAGACGGGATTCATGCGGTGAGCTCCTGATTTTCCGCCATTTCACGCAGCGTGACGAAGTCCGGCTTGCCGCTGCCCAGCATCGGCAGCGCCTTCACATAACGAATATCGCGCGGCACCGCCAGCTCAGGTACGCCATGCTGACGCGCCTGCGCCTGTAGCTGGTCGCGGGTCAGGTCGGCGTCGGTGGTAAACAGCACCAGCGCTTCCCCTTTACTGCTGTCGGTACGGGCGCTGGCCGCATGTTGCGCATGGGGGGAGGCCTGTAACGCCAGTTGCTCCACGCTCTCCAGCGAGACCATCTCGCCCGCCAGCTTGGCAAAGCGTTTCACCCGCCCGACGATGGCGCAGAAACCCTGTTCATCCAACGTGACGATATCGCCGGTGTCATACCAACCCTCTTCCCGCTCGCCCTGCGCGTTTTCGGCGGCAGGCGTTTCCAGAACGCCGGGCCGCTCTACCCGCAGATACCCTTTCATCACGTTCGGTCCGCGCAGTTGGAGACGCGCGCCCGCGGTAATGCCCGGCACCGGGATCAGGCGTCCTTCCATCTCCGGCAGTAACTGCCCGACGGTGTGCGGCTTGGCCGCCATCGGCACATTAATCGCCACGACGGGCGCGCACTCGGTGACGCCATAACCTTCCAGAATGCGGATGCCGAAGCGTTCCTGCCACAGATCGCGCGTGGTATCCGAAAGTTTTTCCGCCCCGGCGACGACGTAACGCAACCGGGTGAAGTCGTAAGGGTGCGCGTAGCGCGCGTAGTTGCCCAGGAAGGTCGAGGTGCCAAACAGTACGGTGCAATTCCTGTCGTAGACCAGCTCCGGCACAATGCGGTAGTGCAACGGACTCGGGTAGAGAAATAGTTTCGCGCCAGTCATCAGCGGCGTCAGCAACCCGACCGTCAGCCCAAAGGCGTGAAACAGCGGCAACGCGGACATAAAGCGGTCCTGCGGCGTGAAATCGGAGACGGAGCGGATCTGCTCAACGTTCGCCAACAGGCTATTGTGGGAATGCACCACGCCTTTAGGGTGGCCTTCCGATCCGGAAGTAAACAGGATCATTGCGGCATCGTCAGGCTGCTGCGGCACCATCGCCTGTGCGGGGAACAGCAGATGGAACAGGATCCACAATTTGTCGGCGATCGTCACCGTCCCTTTCAGGTCCTCCAGATAGACCCAGTTGGCGTCCTTCACCTCCTGCGGCAGATGCGTCAGCTTGCCTTTTTCGAGGAACTGGCGCGACGTCACAATCGTTTTGAGGCTGGCCGCCAAAATAGCGCTTTGCAGCCCTTTGACGCCCGCCGTGTAATTGAGCATGGCCGGGACACGACCGCTCAGGGAGCAGCCCAGAATGGTGGCGGCGGTGATGGTCGCGTTCGGCAGCAGCAGGCCGACGTGTTCCTTATCCGCCGTGAAGCGTTGCAGGATCCGCGACACCCCCAGCGATTTTTTCAACAGGCCGTGGTAGCTGTCTTCCTGCATGGCGACGTCCTCAATGCTGGAGGCGCCGTAGCCATAGCGGCCGCAGGCGGCTAAAAAGGCCTGGTACAGCGTATGACGGGGACGCACCGCCATGCGGGCTTCCATCATGATGCGATGCAGATGCTCGCCGGCCAGTTCACGGCGCTCACGCGATCCATCGGCCGTAGGCATGGGGAGTTGCACGGCCGGCAGCCAATGCATGGAAATCTGCGGGAAGAGACGACGACGTACAACGCCGCCCAGACGGCCGAAAAACGTGAACTCCGGCCCTTCCAGACGGACCGGGACGACGGTCGCCCCTGAACGCGCCGCCACAAACGCCGCGCCGCTGTAGATTTTCATCAAGGCGCCGGTGATCGTAATGCGTCCTTCCGGGAACACCACCACCGGCCGTCCCTGCTCAACCACGCGGATCAGATGTTTGATGGCCATCGGCTGCGTCGGGTCCAGCGCCACAAAGTCCACAAATCGCTTCGTCCACTGCATGAACCAACGGTCGGCGATGGAGGAGTAAACGGCAAAGATCGGTTTTTCTTGCAGAGGCAGGAACAAGGCCAGCAGCACGCCGTCTATAAACGACGCGTGGTTTGGCGTAATCAGGAGTTTTGACTGCCGGAAGACGCGTTCGTCCCCGGTGATTTCGATACGGTACAGGCGACGTAACAGCCAGCGTAGTGCGTTGTAAATCATCCCATCTCCCTAGGTAAAACCCTCGCTGCCACGCCTGGACGCCATGTCCGGCCGCCGTGCTTCGCGGGGTTTTAAACGAATTGAATAGCACAAAATACTATAGCCAACCGGTTGCCACCAGAATAAGCGTCCTGGCGTCCAGAACTCGCACGACGTTGCGGCCGAGAAACGTGCGGAGAAAGCGATCCGCGACAACCGGGTGAGCGGCTTCGGGGCAACACCGTATGTTCAGGCAGGAATGCCGCGCAGATAAAGGAACAGAACGTGTTCGTCGGGGGAACAACCGGCAAAAAAAACCTACGCATCTGCGTAGGTTGGTGAAATAAATATGGTTCATGGTGAACATCACATCCACTTATCACCCATTAATACCTCTGGGACTTTCACTCTAGAGAGTCAGACATTTATTCTCTAGTGACGAATCGCAAGATAACTGCATGAAGTGCAACCATGTGTAAAATTCTGACCCAGCATGTAATCACACCCTGTGACTAGGGTTATTTTCAAGCAAAAACACTTTCGGGCTTACGGCCCGAAATCCCCCCTTGTGCGCGCTTTTTCGCCCTTGTGATAGTATGCGAACTCAGACTGAACAACTGAAGACGGATAAACCGCCATGAAAACCATGCTTGATGTGGCCCGCCGCGCCGGTGTTTCAAAAGCGACGGTATCACGCGTCCTGAACGGCACCGGCCAGGTCAAAGCCAGTACCAAAGAAAGCGTTTTCAAGGCCATGACCGAGTTAGGCTACCGGCCCAACTTTCTGGCGCGCTCGCTGGCCAACCGCAGCTCGAACAGCATCGGCCTCGTCGTGTCTCATTTCGATGGTCCCTACTTTGGCCGCCTGCTGCGCCAGGCCGCCGAACTGACCGAGCGCAGCGGCAAACACCTGATCGTCACCGACGGGCACGACACGCCGGAGGACGAACGCCAGTCGGTTCAGCTGCTGGCCGACCGCCGCTGCGACGCCATCATCCTTTACACCCGCCACATGTCCGAACAGGAGCTGATGACGCTGCTGGCGGAGTCCAGCGTCCCGATAGTGGTGATCAACCGCGACCTGCCGCAGCGGCGCGATCGCAGCGTTGTCTTCGAGCAGCAGAGCGCGGCTTTTCAGGTTGTCGACTATCTGATTACCCAAGGCCACCGGGAGATCGCCTGCATCACCGGTCCGATGACGACGCCGACGTCACAGGCACGTCTGTCCGGCTATAAAGCGGCGCTGCGCCACCACAATCTGACGATCGATCCCCAACTGATCGTCCACGGCGACAGCAGCGTGGAGAGCGGCTATCTCGCCGCGCGTACGCTGCTGGTGCGCGGGACGGCGTTCAGCGCGCTCTTCTCCAGCAACGACGACATGTGCATCGGCGCAATGAAGGCGTTTAACGAAGCGGGTAAAACGCTGCCGGAGGATCTGTCCCTGTTCGGTTTCGACGACGAGCCTAACGCCGCCTATCTGAGTCCGTCGTTGTCGACGGTGTATCTGCCGATCGAAGAGATGATGGGCGCCGCCATTGAGCAGGCGCTGCGTCTGATTTCAGGAGAGGATGCCACCCCGCTGACGCCGTTTACCGGCGTGCTGAAAATTCGCGATTCGGTGCGGCCCGGACCTTACGCCACCGCCGCCCATCCATAATCGAGGCGGCGGATCACCCCTCTTCCAGTTGGAGCGCGATATACAGCAACAGGCGATCGTCGACGCGGGAGAGGTTGAGTCCGGTGATGTCCGAGATGCGGCGCAGGCGATATTCCAGCGTATTTTTATGGATGTACAGCGCGTTCGCCGTGACCGTGTTTTGCAAGTTGTAGCAGAACCAGCTGTAGAGCGTTTTGCGAAAGATCCCATTGCCGTCCATCGCCCGCAGCCGTCCTAGCGGCCGCATCAGCTCATTGGCCTGCCAGCCGCCGCGCAGGCTGTCCAGCAGCACCGGCAGCGCCATATCCTGGTAGCTGTAGCAATGCGCATCGGGCTGGCGCTGCTTGCCCACTTTCATCGTGGTTTTCGCCGTCTGATAGGAACGTTGCAGGCCCCCTTCGCCGGGAAAAAAGTTGCCCAACGCCAGCCGCACCCGCAGAGGGCTTTCGTCATGCAGGCGCTGATACAGCAGTTGGATGCGCCGCAGATGCGCCTCCGGATCCCAACGGCCATGCTCGGACAGCGGTTGCAGCACGACCATCTCGGTCAATGAGACGATCGCCATCAGCCCCTCTTCCCGATCCGGCGCCATGCCCGGCTCCGTCAGCAGATTCTGAAACTGTTGCAGCTCGGTCATCGCCGTACTGACGCCTAGCTGGCCGCTATCCAGCTCCACCACCAACGCAACGCGCGGCTTCTGCAAGTCTATCCCCAACCGTCTCGACCATTCGCTGACCGTCTCGGAATGGGTCTCGCTGCGGATCAGGTTCAACACCAGCTCTTCGCGCTGACGGCTGTTGCGCGCCAGCAGTTGCATGAGCCGCGCCTGCTCCAGCATCATTTCCGCTGTCATGCAGACCAGTTCGCCATACTGACGCAGTCCCTCCGGCTGACCCGTCAGCCCCACCACCCCGACGATCACGCCGTCGAGCCGCAGGGGAAGATTGATGCCGGGCTTCACGCCCTGCAAGATGTGCATGGACGCGTCGTCGATCATGACGATGCGTTCCTGCGCGAGCGCCAGCAGCGCGCCCTCATGAATTTCGCCGATACGCTCCTTGTCGCCGCTGCCGATGATTCTCCCCGTCGCATCCATCACGTTCACGTTGCATTCGATGATCTGCATCGTGCGCGCGACAATGGCACCGGCCAGCGTGGCGTCAAAATGGTACTCCAACATGTCTTTTCTCCAGACGGTGGCGCAGGCGCGCGGCAACACCGCGCTCGCCCGCTCACTCAGCCTAGCATGATCCCGCCGACGCAACGCCGGGGTTAACCTCTCGTCGACGCGCCGCGCGCATGGGAGATACGGATTAAGCGACCGATATTTTCACAGGCGCGTTCCATATTCGCAGGCCCCGCTTGCAGTAACGACGCCAGCGGATCGGCGCGCGGGATCATCCCGAAGATGACGTCGATCCCTTCCTGATACAGCGACTCGATGCCGTCGCCGACACAGCCGGACACAGCGATCACCGGCACCTGTAGCGCCTGCGCGGTCTTCGCCACGCCGTAAGGCGTTTTGCCGAAACGGGTCTGACTGTCGATGCGGCCTTCGCCCGTCAAGCAGTAGTCCGCTCCCTGCAACTTATCCCGCAGGCCGCTGTACTCGATGACGATATCGATGCCTTTCTGCATCACACAGCGGGTGAAGGCCATCAGCCCCGCCCCCAGTCCGCCCGCCGCGCCCGCGCCCGGCGCCGTCCCCACGGACTTGCCTAACTGCTGCAACACCACGTCGGCATAGTGAGACAGGTTGGCGTCCAGCTGCGCCACCATCGCCGGCGTTGCGCCTTTCTGCGGTCCGAAGACCCGGGAAGCGCCGTGTTCGCCGCACAGAGGATTGGTGACGTCGCAGGCGACGACGATCTCGACCTGCGCCAGGCGCGGATCCATTCCGCTGACGTCGATACGCCGAAGCTGTCCGAGCGCCCCGCCGCCGCGTGGCAGCGGCTTGTCGTCGCCGTCGAAGAAACGGGCGCCGAGCGCTTCGGCCATCCCCGCGCCGCCGTCGTTCGTCGCGCTGCCGCCGATCCCGAGGATGATTTTTTCTATCCCTTTATCCAGACAGGCCCGGATCAGTTCGCCAGTGCCATAGGTCGTCGTCACCCGCGGATTACGGGTTTGCTCATTGACGTGGTGGATGCCGCTGGCCGAGGCCATTTCGATCACCCCCACCAGACCGTCGCCCATAACGCCGTAGACCGCGTCCACCGGCGTGCCCAGCGGCCCGGTCACCTGAAGCTGAAACAGCTCGCCGTGGGTGGCGTCGACCAGCGACTGCACCGTGCCCTCGCCGCCGTCCGCCATCGGGACATGAATGTAGTTCGCTCCGGGAAAGACTTTGCGCAGCCCTTTCTCCATCGCCACGCAGACCTCTTTGGCGGTCATGCTCTCTTTGAACGAATCCGGCGCCAATACAAAGGTTTGATGTTTCATAGGAATCTTCTCGTCACGGGTTAAAGGAGACCGTACAGCACGGTGGCGATGAGGGTCATGGTGCCGCCGACCATCGCTTCATAAGGAATCAGCGACATCCGCTGACGCAACGCCATGTTCATGCTGCCCGCGGTCACGTGGAAGTAGTTGCCCTGCGGCAAGGAGTCGATCACGGTCGCCCCGGTGTGCACCATGACCGCGGAGGCGATCGGGCTGCCGCCGACGTTGGCGATGGCGCTGCCGAACGTCCCTGTCGCCAGAATCACGCCGGTAGAGGTCGACGCCGTGGCCGCCGCCATCAGGATCCCGGAAATCGGCGCCAGAAACGTGCCGGAGATCCCCATCAGGTCGATGATCGCCACCACCTGCGCCGACAGGTTCGACGCCGCAATCAGACCCGCTATCGCCCCGGCGCCGATCAGGATCAGCACCGTCGCCGTCATTTTCTCCAGCCCGGATGCGGTGTAGGCGATCAGTTTTCGATGCTGCCCCATCGCCAGCAGGCCGACGATCCCGGCAATCGGCAGGACGTACAGCGCATCCAGCTTACACTCGGAGAGCAGCGGGATATGCAAGATCGAGCCGATAGGATTGATCATCAGCAGGATCACCGCCACCAGCGGCGCGACGATCGCCTGATGCAACGGCGGATAATGTTTATCGCCGGGGACCTGATGCGCGGACAGCGCGGCGGCTTCCTCGTCCGTCACCTTGGCGCCTCTATTTTTCAGCAAACCCGCGATCAGGATCGTCATCAACACCCCCCCCACGGCGGGAATAAAACCGGCGATCATCACATCGCTCAGGGTGATGTGAAAACCGTTAGCGGCCGCGATGGCATTCGGATTCGGCGAGATGATGTTGCCCGCCTTGCCGCCGCCGGACAACGCCAACAGCAGCGCCAGCTTGGAGATCCCCATCTTGTTGCCGACCGACAGCGCGATCGGCGCGACGATCAGCACCGCGACCGGGATAAAAACGCCGACGGCGGTGATGATCATGGTGGCCAGCGCCAGCGCCATGATCGCTTTGCCCTCGCCCATGGTTTTCACCACCGCCTGGGCGATCGTCTCCGCCGCGCCGGACTCCATCATCACGCCGGCCAGTACACCGGCGGCCAGAACGCGGATCACCGTCCCCATCACGCTCTGCGTACCGGCGGTCAGCAGAGCCAGCGTCTGGTCGAGACTCGCGCCGCCGATCACCGCGCCCGCTATCGCACCGAAAAATAGCGAATAGACCGGGTTTATTTTTCGAAGAATCAATAAGATGGCAATGAATAGACCTATCAATGCCCCATACCAACCAAGGGGTTCCATGCCGTTCATAATATGACCTCGTTATTGTTATATCTGTTACGTAGGGTAGAGAAACGGTGTTGCGACGACGGACGTCGATAAGATAAAACCACGATTTGATAGCCCTTATTTTAGGGCTGACGGCGGCGTTCACCTATGTGCGCAAGCACAAATTCAGCCGGTGAAATCACGATGAAAACCGTGTGGAAAGACAAGGCGGGGAGAGACCGGTCACAGACGACGGGGACGGCGGGGACGATGAGATGCGCCTCTCCCCAATGCAGGGAAAGGCGAGAAGAAAATTACAGCTGTTCCAGCGCCAGCAGCTCTTCCACCGTCTGCCGACGGCGGATCAGACGCGGCTTCCCACCTTCGAACAAGACTTCAGGCAGCAGCGGACGGCTGTTGTAGTTGGAGGACATGGAAGCGCCGTAAGCGCCGGTATCGTGGAAAACCAGATAGTCCCCGACGTTGGCGTCCGGCAGGGCGATAGTTTCGACGCCGCCGCCCGCCTGCTGGGTAAAGACATCGCCGGACTCGCATAGCGGCCCCGCCACGACCGTATCGCGTAGGGAAGCGCCGTCGAGATCGCGTCCATCCCCCGGCAGCAGGGAAATATGATGGTAGCTGCCGTACATCGCCGGGCGCATCAGATCGTTAAAACCCGCGTCGACCAGCACGAAGTGACGGCTGCCCATCGCCTTAACCGCCCGGACTTCCGCCACCAGCACGCCCGCTTCCGCCATCAGGAAGCGGCCGGGTTCAATCTCCAGCATGACCGGATGACCAAGATGCGCGGCGATGCGCTCACGCGCGCCGTTCCACAGCCCGTAATAGTGTTGCGTGTCGATCGACTCTTCACCGTAACGGTAAGGGATGGACAGCCCGCCGCCTGCGGAAATGGCCTCCAGATCCTGGCCAAAGTCGATCACCTGCCGCACCATCGCATCACAAACCTGTTCCAGGTGGCCGTAGTCCACGCCGGAGCCGATGTGCATATGCAATCCGACTAATTTGAGCTGATAACGCTCAATCGCCGCCAGCGCCAGCGGGAGATCGCCGAACCAGATGCCGTGTTTGCTGTTTTCGCCGCCCGTATTGGTTTTCTGGCTGTGTCCGTGACCGAAGCCCGGATTGACGCGCAGCCACACCGGATGCCCCGGCGACACGGCGCCCAGCTGATCGAGCATGTCCACAGACCCGGCGTTGACGGGAATGTTCAGCGCAGCCACCCGTTCCAGCGTAGCCTGATCCAACAGATCGGCGGTGAAGACGATCTCATGATCCGGCGTTCCCGGCTGGAACCCGGCGGCCAGCGCACGCTCGATCTCGCCCAGCGAGACGGAGTCGACCTTGACGCCGTGCTGGCGCATTAACGCCAGAATGTGGATGTTGGAGCACGCCTTCTGGGCGAACCGAATGGTGTCGAAGTCGCGCAACTGGGCAATGCGGCTGGTGATGGTGTCGGCATCGTAGGCCCAGACCGGGCAGCCGAAACGGGACGGCAGCGCCCGCAGGCTGTCTGCGTTCAACGCGTGGGACGGGGTATTAAGATCGTGCGGCATTCGGTCAAAACCTGATAAATGAAATCATGTCCTCATTGTGCGTAATCTCCCTTTCGGGAGACAAATATCCTTTTACGCAGAGTCTATTCATTTATGATATGGCTTTATCCCACAGCAAGGTGTCTCCCGTGGCGGCCATTTCCCTGCGACATATCGAAATTTTTCATGCCGTGATGACCACCGGCAACCTGACCGAAGCCGCCAGCCTGCTCAATACGTCGCAGCCGACGGTGAGCCGGGAGCTGGCGCGCTTCGAGCGTCTCATGCAGATGGCGTTGTTCGACCGGGTGCGCGGCCGCCTGCATCCGACCGCGCAGGGGCTACAGCTGTTCGAAGAGGTCCAGCGCTCTTATTACGGGCTGGACCGGATCGTCAGCGCAGCCGACGATATCCGCCGCTTTCAACAGGCGCAGCTGTCCATCGCCTGCCTGCCGGTGTTTTCCCAGTCGCTGCTGCCGGAGGTCTGTCAGCCGCTGCTGGCGGAGTACCCCACGCTCAATCTGCACATCATTCCCCAAGAGTCGCCGCTGCTTGAGGAGTGGCTCTCCGCGCAGCGTCACGACCTCGGGCTGACCGAAAACAGCGCGACGCCCGCAGGCACCGAGCGTCAGACGCTGATGCAGCTCAGCGAAGTCTGCGTCGTGCCATCTCGCCATCCGCTCGCCGGCAAGCCGGTGCTGACGCCGGAGGATTTTCGCCACCAGCCGTTCATCAGCCTGTCCAGCGCAGACAGCTACCGCCAATGGCTCGACCATCTGTTTCAGGAAGCGGGCGTGGAGCGCAGTATGGTGATGGAAACGCACAGCGCCGCCTCGGTCTGCGCGATGGTGCGCGCTGGCGTGGGGCTGTCCATCGTCAACCCGTTGACCGCCGCGGACTATGCCGCCTCGCGTCACGGCGTGGTCGTCCGCCGCTTTAGCATAGACGTCCCCTTTACCGTCAGCCTGATTCGCCCGCTGCACCGCCCCGCCTCCGCGCTGGTCGATACCGTGACCGAACATCTGCAACGAGTTGCGCAGGCATTCCCGGCGCGCTTGCAGCACCTCATCGACGATGACGACAGGAAGTGAGAGAGTCATGCGCGATGCGTCCGGCTTCGGCGTTGAGCCCGCCGGACGCCGCCGTCACGTCAGCTTGATATAAACGTTGGAAATCAGGTTCTGATCGAAGATGTTTTTCCGCGCCTGTAACCGGGGATCGTGGCTGACCAGGAACAGAATGCGCGACATGATGATCACATCCTCCACCTCGGCGTAGCCTTTCGCCCACAGTGACAACATCACCTTCGCAGTCAGGACCTTGACCGGCTGATAGCGCGTACTCACCACGGAGACGATAACCTCATCGAAAAAATTCGTCGGCAGCGCCGCCAGCACGTCTTTGTGCCTGACGATCAGGTGACCCGCGTGATACAGCTCCGACAGCGTATTTCGCGCGCCCGCGGTCAACTCAGGCGTAAGGGGATTGTTATTTTGCGGCAGCGAAAAATCATGGTAAATCCGCAGGTAGTAAGCGGCCGTTCCTTCCTGATAGGCGGGCGAAGGCAGCTCGGCGAGATCCACGCAGCGCACGGCGACCTTATCGCCCCAGCGCCCCTCGGCAAGCCAGACCAGAATTTCATACAGCAGAATTTCCTGCCGGGCGACGCCCAGATTGACCCACAAAACGAGCGTGGAGATCGCCTCGTCCCCGAGGACGGCCGTCAGTTGACGGTGCAACGACGCGCGTTCCTGAGACAGATCTTTATAGGGATAGACTTCGTAACCGGCAACGACAGACGCTTCGTCCTGTCGGCGTGAAAAGACGCCGTAAGTGAAATTATGTTGCAACAGATGAAAAGACAGGCCGTCGACGTAAGTCGAGAGCGGGCGGTAGAACCCGTCGTCCAGGATTAAATCACACTGCATAACTCCCCCAAGTGCATGAAAAACCGTTCAGAAAACGTTCATTGCCTGCGTGACTCCGGCGCAGCAAGTGTAGCAACGCACCGAGCGTTTCGCGCCCTGCCGCATCGCGTTTATGTGATATCGCGCCGGCGCATCCCGCCATCCTACACGTTCTCTCCGCACGGCATCCGCGTGTTAATGCGACCTTATGTTATATTAGTGCAACATACGTTCGACCCCAGTCGGACGCCGTTTACCGACGCGCTGAGTCCGCCTCCACACGCCAGAAAATGAAGACATGCACCCAGACAATAAAGCTGAAAACACGTTAGATCCCCGTACTTCCTCCGACGCGCAGACCGCTTACCCGCTGTGCCGTTTTTCCGTCGCGCCGATGCTCGACTGGACGGATCGCCACTGCCGCTACTTTCACCGGCTGCTGAGCCGTCAGGCGCTGCTGTACACAGAAATGGTGACGACCGGCGCCATCATTCACGGTAAAGGGGACTATCTGGCGTATAGCGAGGAGGAGCATCCGGTGGCCCTGCAGCTGGGCGGCAGCGATCCGGCGGCGCTGGCACTGTGCGCGAAACAGGCCGAGGCCCGCGGCTACGACGAAATTAACCTGAACGTCGGCTGTCCGTCCGACCGCGTGCAAAACGGCCGCTTCGGCGCATGCCTGATGGCGAATGCGGCGCTGGTGGCCGACTGTGTCAAAGCGATGCGCGACGTGGTGAACATTCCCGTCACGGTCAAAACCCGCATCGGCATTGATGAGCAGGACAGCTATCCGTTCCTGTGCGATTTTATCGACACGGTGGCGACACGCGGCGGCTGCGACAACTTTATCGTCCATGCCCGTAAAGCCTGGCTGTCGGGCCTCAGCCCGAAGGAAAACCGCGAAATCCCGCCGCTGGATTACCCGCGCGTCTACCAGCTCAAGCAGGACTTTCCCGCGCTGACCCTCGCCCTCAACGGCGGAATTAAAACGCTGGCGGAAGCCCGAGAACATCTGACGCATCTGGATGGCGTGATGGTGGGCCGCGAGGCGTATCAGAACCCCGGCCTGCTGGCGCAGGTTGATCGCGAGCTGTTCGGCGCGGAGAGTGCGCCCGACCCGTTCAGCGTGGTGGAGTCGCTCTATCCGTATATCGAACGCGAGCTGGCAAAGGGCGCCTATCTCGGCCATATCACGCGTCATATTCTGGGGCTATTCCAGGGCGTGCCGGGCGCCAGACGCTGGCGTCGCTACCTGAGCGAAAATGCGCATCGCCCCGGCGCGGATGTGTCCGTCGTGGAGAAAGCGCTCTCGCTGGTACCGCGCGATGCGGCGGGATTCGCTAACAATTAGTGGTTTTCGCTGAGGCGTCAGGCCTGACGCCACTCTTCCTGCGAATAAAGTCAACGGGTTAGCTCAGTATCGCGTTGGCATGCTTCTTGTAATAGCTCCTGTCAGGCGTTGTACGCCACACTCGCCGGGTGACGCCCGGCTCCACCCTGACAGGAGTACGCCATGTTTGAAATTTTCTTCGTCGTCGGTTTCTTCGTCATGCTGTTGATGACGGGAATATCGCTGCTGGGCGTGCTCGCCGCGTTGCTGGCGGCCACGGTCTTTATGCTGTTCGGCGGTTTGTTGGTCATGGCGTTCAAAATGCTGCCGTGGCTGCTGCTGGCCGTCGCCGCAGTATGGATGTGGCGCAGCTATCAGCAGAAACAGCGTCAGCGCTATTACCGGTAGCCGCCATCCTGCGTGTGGAGGTGAGTGAAACCCATCGTCAAAATTGTGCGTCGACGATGCGTTTTTACGTCCTCAAGCTGATACGCTTCTGACTCGTCAGTCTGAGCACCGCCTGCACGCCGCGCTCAGGCCCCTGTTTTCATCAACGTCGGGACAGAAAACAACAACGCCTAGAGGCCCCTGCTCCCGACGGACCGCTGTACCCTACAAGACAGCGCGATGAAAATCCGCGGCGCTTCTTTCGCCCGTTACCGGCGGTAGAGCGCGTCCATCCCCCTCAAAGCGCAGGTTAATACCTCGCAGCCTCCCCGGCGCAAGCCGGGGGAATCCTCCCGTTGCACACAAAAAAACGCCCGCAAAGCGGGCGTAGCTGGAAACTCTGGCTCACATCCCGCCCAAGCATCACGGGATCAGCAGGCAGGAACCTTGAGTGTGACGACCTTCCAGCGCCAGATGCGCCTGACGGGCATCGGCCAACGCAAATTTTTGTGCCTCCGGTACGTCTACTGAAATTGCACCGCTGGCAAGCAGGGAGAACAGCGCGTTGCTGGCTTCCTCCAGCTCTTCGCGATTGGTGATGTAACCGAACAGCGACGGCCGCGTGACGTACAGCGAGCCTTTTTTGTTGAGGATGCCGAGATCGATGCCCGTCACCGGTCCGGACGCATTGCCGAAACTCACCATCAATCCTCGGCGTTGCAGGCAGTCCAACGACGCTTCCCAGGTGGCCTTCCCGACTGAGTCGTACACCACGCCGACCTTGTTGCCATCGGTCAACGCCAATACGCGCTGCGCGATATCTTCCTGCTGGTAGTCGATCGTCGCCCACGCCCCGGCCTGTTGCGCCAACTCGGCTTTCTGCGCGGATCCCACCGTCCCGATTAGTCGAGCGCCCAGCGCTTTGGCCCACTGGCAAGCGATTAGTCCAACGCCGCCCGCCGCCGCATGAAACAAAATGGTTTCCCCCGGCTGTACGTCGTAGGTTTTACGCAGCAGATAGTAAACCGTCAGCCCTTTCAGGAAACTGGCCGCCGCGTGTTCGAAACTGATGGCGTCCGGCAGCTTCGCCACCTTATCCGCTGCAACGTTGTGCACCTGGCTGTAAGCGCCCAACCCGCCCTGCGCATAGACCACGCGGTCGCCCGCCCGCAGCGCCGAGACGTCGGCACCGACGTTGACCACCACGCCCGCCGCTTCGCTCCCCAGACCGGAGGGCAAGGACGGCGTAGGATACAGCCCGGAGCGGAAATAGGTGTCGATGAAGTTGACGCCGATGGCGCGGTTTTCGATCTGTACCTCATTTCGGGCCGGTTCGGCAGGGAGGTAATCCATTAGCTCCAGCACTCTCGGCCCGCCGGGGCGGCTGAATTGAATGCGCTTAGCCATATGCTCTCCAGGTTCTTTCTCAATTTAAGGGTTTACGGTGACAGCGGGTGCCATTCCCGCTTTTCAGAGATACAATGCCCCCTTCCATTCTGGTAAATCAACCCGTAAGAACGCGCTTCATGGCTGAGAAGAAAAGATCCACCAATAAATCCGCAGAACCTCGCGACCGTCAGGTCGAAGGGCTAAAGCTCCCCCCACATTCATTGGAAGCGGAACAGTCTGTGTTGGGTGGACTGATGCTCGACAACGAGCGCTGGGACAACGTAGCAGAACGCGTCGTCACCAATGACTTCTTCAATCGCGCTCATCGGCTGATTTTCAGCGAAATGCAGCGTTTACTGGAGATGAGCAAACCCATCGACCTGATTACCTTGTCAGAGTCGCTGGAGCAGAAAGGCGAGTTGGAATCCGCCGGCGGCTTCGCCTATTTGGCCGAGCTGGCCAAGAACACCCCCAGCGCCGCGAACATCGGCGCATATGCCGATATCGTGCGTGAACGCGCCGTCGTGCGTGAGATGATCGCCGTCGCCAACGAGATCGCCGATGCCGGTTACGATCCGCAAGGCCGCAGCAGTGAAGATCTGCTGGATCTGGCGGAATCCCGCGTCTTCCAAATCGCGGAGAACCGCGCCAGCAAGGACGAAGGCCCAAAAAGCATCGACCGTATTCTGGAAGACACCGTCTCCCGTATCGAGCAGCTTTATCAGCGTCCGCACGACGGGGTCACCGGGGTTTCCAGCGGTTATCAGGACCTGGATAAGAAAACGGCCGGGTTGCAGAAATCCGACCTGATTATCGTGGCCGCCCGACCGTCCATGGGGAAAACCACCTTCGCCATGAACCTGTGCGAAAACGCCGCTATGACGCAGGAAAAACCCGTGCTGATTTTCAGTCTGGAAATGCCCGGCGAGCAGATCATGATGCGTATGCTGGCGTCGCTGTCGCGCGTCGATCAGACCCGTATTCGTACCGGTCAGTTGGACGACGAGGACTGGGCTCGCATCTCCAGCACCATGGGGCTGCTGCTTGAAAAGCGCAACATGTACATTGATGACTCCTCCGGCCTGACGCCGACGGAAGTCCGCTCCCGCGCGCGTCGCGTGTTCCGCGAACATGACGGCCTCAGCCTGATCATGATCGACTACCTGCAGCTGATGCGGGTGCCGTCGCTGTCGGAAAACCGTACGCTGGAAATCGCAGAAATTTCACGCTCGCTCAAAGCATTGGCGAAAGAATTGCAAGTGCCCGTTATCGCGCTATCCCAGCTGAACCGTAGTCTGGAGCAGCGCGCCGATAAACGTCCGGTCAACTCCGACCTGCGTGAGTCCGGCTCCATCGAACAGGATGCCGACTTGATCATGTTTATCTATCGTGACGAGGTTTATCACGAGAACAGCGACCTGAAAGGCATCGCTGAAATTATTATTGGGAAACAGCGTAACGGCCCCATTGGCTCGGTACGACTGACCTTTAACGGGCAGTGGTCGCGGTTCGATAACTACGCCGGGCCACAGTACGATGATGAATAATGTGATAAGGGAACGAGCATGCAAACGGCAACCGCCGTCATTAATCGCCGCGCTCTGCGACACAATCTGCAAGTCATCCGCCAGCGTGCGCCCAATAGCCGTCTGGTCGCGATAGTTAAAGCCAACGCCTATGGGCATGGCGCGTTGGAAGCCGCCCGAACCTTGGGCGACGCCGATGCCTTCGGCGTCGCCCGCCTCAGCGAAGCCCTGGCCCTGCGCGCCGGGGGCATCACCCACCCTATCCTGTTGCTGGAAGGTTTTTTCTCTGCGGAGGAACTTCCGCTGCTGGCGGCCAAGGGGCTGGAAACCGCGGTCCATAGCATCGAGCAACTGGAAGCGCTGGAACAAGCGACGCTGGAGCGTCCGTTGACGGTTTGGATGAAGCTGGACACGGGCATGCACCGCCTCGGCGTGCGGCCGGACCAGGCCTGCGACTTCTGGCAACGGCTATCCCGTTGCCACAATGTGGTGCAACCGGTGAACATCATGAGCCATTTCTGCCGTGCGGATGAGCCGGAGGTGGATGTCACCAAGCACCAGTTGGCGACGTTCGACGCGGTTGCCGCAGGCAGGCCGGGAGCGCAGTCCATCGCCGCGTCCGGCGGTATTCTGCTGTGGCCGCAGTCGCACCGCGACCAGATTCGTCCCGGCATCGTGCTTTATGGCGTTTCGCCGCTCGACGGCGACAATGCCGCCCGCTGGGGGTTACAGCCCGCGATGCGGTTGACGTCCCATCTGATTGCCGTACGCGAACATCATTCCGGCGAACCCGTCGGCTACGGCAGTACCTGGACCAGCCCGCGCGATACGCGACTCGGCGTGGTCGCCATGGGCTACGGAGACGGCTACCCCCGTTGCGCGAAAAGCGGTACGCCGGTGTGGGTCAACGGACGCGAAGTCCCGCTGGCGGGTCGGGTATCGATGGATATGATCACGGTGGATCTCGGGCCGGAGTCGCGGGATCGCGTCGGCGATAAAGTTGAGCTATGGGGAAAACATCTGCCTATCGAAAGCGTGGCGGCGGTGAATGACGTCAGCGCCTATGAGCTGTTGACGCGCCTGACTTCCCGCACCGAAATCGTTTACACGGACGAACCCTTCTGATCTCACCTGTTCTGACGCAGACGTAAAAAAGGCCCGCAATACTATTGCGGGCCTTTTTGTCAGGTGCCTTATCATCGATAGGTTTCATGAGCTGCCAACCTTATGAAGATGTCCCACCGGAGAAATTAGTTATAAAGTTCAGCGACACCACGGATATGGTTGCTGCTGTCCATCGTAGAGATGATGCGGAATGACTTCGCACCCGAGGCATCCGCTGCGGAAGACAGGTTGGTCTGCAGGTCGCCCAGGTTTCTTGCGCTGGCGGAGACGCTACCGATCGACGTATCCTGAGCCTGGTTGACTTCGGTCGCGGCCAGCGTAGCGAATGAAGCAGTGGAAAGAACAACAGCGGCAATAACAGTATTCAGGGTTTTCATAAAAATATCCTTCACATGATGGTGAGGAAGACGATGTCTGTCTTCGATGTGAATAATGATAGTCTAGTTACGGCGCTGTTAAAATTGGGTTAATTTGCTGGCCACGTTCAAAAAATATGAACAAAAAAAGCACCGATAGTTAAAAAATTATTCTATTTAGCTATCGGTGCGATCGCATTAAATATGGCATAATACCCTTATTTCAGTCCAAGCAACCTGATATCTAACCATAAGCAGTTTATCATTTTGTTACCGAGAGCCATTTTCCCATAATCTCCTGGTGCTCTCCGGTGGCTTTTGTCAAGTGCAGCCATTGGTCAACATACTGCTTCCAGCTCGCGTCGTCCCGCGGCAGCAAAAATGCTTTTTCGCCGTACTGCAACGGATGCGCCGGATTGACCGCGCACAGCGACGGATAATGTTTCTGTTGATACAACGCTTCCGACGCCTCGGTGATCATGACGTCCGCTTTGCCGTCCGCCAGTTGCTGGAAAATCGTCACGTTGTCTTGCAGTATCAGCTGCGCATTAGGCAAATGCGCGTGCGCAAATGCTTCATTCGTGCCTCCGGCAGGCTCAATCAGACGCACGGATGGGCGGTTGATTTGGTCGATCGTCTGATACTTCGCTTGGTCTTCGCAACGCACCAGCGGGATTTTCCCATCCACATCGATCCTGTTCGTGAAGGACGCTTTTTTCTGCCGCTCCAGCGTCACGGAAATCCCGCCGACGGCAATATCGCAACGCCCAGCCAGAAAGTCGGGCATCAGCGTTTTCCAGGTCGTTTTTACCCAGGCGACCTTCACGCCCAGGCTGGCGGCCAGCGAGTGCGCCATGTCGACATCAATCCCTTCGTATTCGCCATCTTCCCGCAGCAGACTGTAGGGCTTGTAATCTCCGGTGGTGCAGACTCTCAGCACGCCCTGCCGCTGCACGCTATCCAGATGCGATGCGGCGCTTGCAGCGCCGGAAGCCAGCAACAGAGTCAGCGGGAACCATTTCTTCATTTCATTTAACCCTTACCATTGACGTTGAGCGACGTCGTGCTTGCGCCGACGAGATAATTTTTCACTCTTTATGACACATCCCGACAGGCGCACCAACTGTAAGAGAGCAATCCGCTTATCTCACGCTTCCAAACTCACCGTCCTTGGCGTCGTCCTCCAGACTTTCGTCTACAAGCCGCTCGCGAAATTTTCATCCGTACCCGCATTCCGCCGCGCTCGAAACGCGTTGCCCTTCAACACCGTCTCGTCGGGAGCGCAGGCAGGGTTTCCGTGCGGCAAAAACCTGTTAGTCTGTAAACTCGTTTTTTGCCCGGTAGACATCACCATGTACAACATTGATGACTTTGACCTGAAAATCCTGACGCTGCTGCAGTCGAATGGCCGGCTCACCAATCAGGAACTGAGCGATCTGGTCGGGCTGTCCGCATCGCAATGCTCGCGAAGACGCATCGCTCTTGAGCAGGCGCAACTGATTCTGGGATATCACGCCCGACTTGCGCCGGACGCGATCGGGCTGGAAACGCTGGGGTTGATCGAAGTGCGCCTCATCAATCACACCCCAGAATGCGTGGACAGCTTCCACCAAATGCTGGGCGAAGTGGATGCTATTATCGACGCCTACAAAACTACCGGCGACGCCGACTATTTGCTGAAAGTCGCGGTGGCGGACCTCCCCGGGCTCAGCGAACTGATTAGTCGTATACTGTCGCAGAACAAGAGCGTGGCGCACCTGAAAACCTCGGTGGTTCTCAACCGCCTTAAGGAAAATGGACTGATGGCGACGACGGCCTGATTGCCCCACTTCGGGGCATAAGGCTTTATGATGGTGCACGCCTCTTAGTCAAATCACGCATAAAATGAAGACATATCGCACATCACAATCAAAATATCCCTTTTTATGCGCATTCCGTGCAAATCCAACCCTTAAAGATATCAATACGTTAGCCAAAAATTGTTTGAAGATCCCCCAAACTGACGTGAGTTGGCCTGGTTTGGTGCATTTTTTGCTTCCTATTTCTCACCGTTCTTTCAATTAACGTACTGTTCTTATGGATAATGTCATCAGCCACGACGATCTGTCGCACACGCCGATCGAAGATACGATCGCGCTCTTTATTGGTACGCTCATGGTGTCTTTCGGCGTGGTTTTGCTGCGTCAGTCCGGCGCCCTGACCGGCGGTACGGCGGGGATGGCCTTTTTGCTGCACTATGTGCTTCACATCTCGTTCGGCGTCGCGTTCTTTCTGATTAATCTGCCATTTTATTATCTGGCTATCCGCCGAATGGGGTGGCGTTTTACGCTCAAAACCTTCTGCGCCGTTGCGCTGGTATCGGTGTTTTCCGACCTTCACGGGCATTTCATCCATATCGACCTGCTCGATCCTTTTTATGCGACACTCTTTGGCAATGTGATCATGGGACTGGGATTCATTGTCTTATTCCGCCACAAAGCTAGTCTGGGAGGCATCAATATTCTCGCGCTGTATCTGCAAGAGAAAAACGTCATCCGAGCGGGCAAATTTCAAATGGTGGTGGATGTGATTATTGTGCTGGCGTCGCTGTTCGTGGTAAGCATACCCATGCTGGTGGCCTCGATTGTGGGGGCGACCATCCTGAATCTGATTATTGCCATGAATCACCGTCCGGGACGCTACGCGGTGTAAAGTCGTATGACCATGCGCAAGATCACTACGCAAGAAATCGATTAACTCAGGAGTACGTGACCGTGTTTCAACATGTTGACGCCTATGCGGGCGATCCCATCCTGTCGTTGATGGAGCAATTTAAACAGGACCCCCGAGCCGACAAAGTTAACCTCAGCATCGGGCTTTACTACGACGAGCACGCGGTGATCCCCCAGTTGAAAGCGGTCAGCACCGCACAGGCTCAACTGACGAATCAGTTTAAACAGGCGAGCAGCTACCTGCCGATGGAAGGATTGGCGTCTTACCGCAGCGCCATTCAGCAGTTGCTGTTTGGCGCTCACCACCCCGCGCTGAATGCCGGGCGTATCGCCACGATCCAGACCGTGGGCGGATCAGGCGCGCTGAAAGTCGGCGCGGATTTCCTCAAACGCTATTTTCCTGACGCTGAAGTATGGGTCAGCGATCCAACCTGGGAAAACCATATCGCCATCTTCTCCGGCGCCGGTTTCAAGGTGCATACCTACCCCTACTTCGACGACGCCAGCCGCGGTGTGAATTTCCAGGGTATGCTTGATGCGCTGAAGCAGTTGCCGGCAAAAAGCATCGTCCTGTTGCACCCCTGCTGCCACAACCCGACCGGCGCGGACCTTACCCGTGCGCAATGGGAGCAGGTTATTGAAGTGCTGCTTTCGCGCCATCTGATCCCTTTCCTTGATATCGCTTATCAGGGATTTGGCGCAGGCATGGACGATGATGCCTATGCCCTCCGCGCAATCGCAGGCTCCGGTCTACCGGCGCTGGTCAGCAATTCGTTTTCTAAAATCTTTTCGCTGTACAGCGAACGCGTGGGCGGGCTTTCCGTCATTTGCGAAGACAGCCACGCGGCAGAGCGCGTTCTGGGTCAGTTGAAGGCGGCGGTCCGTCGTAATTACTCCAGCCCGCCGAACTTTGGCGGACAGCTGGTTTCTCACGTGCTCAATGACGAAACGCTCAACGCTGAGTGGCACGCGGAAGTGGCGTCGATGCGTCAACGCATCGCTGAGATGCGTCAAACGCTGGTGGATGCGCTAAAACAAGCCTTGCCCGGTCGCAATTTCGACTACCTGCTGACGCAACGCGGAATGTTCAGCTACACTGGTTTCAGCCCTGAACAAGTTGATCGGCTGCGCGAGGAGTTTGGCGTGTACCTCATCGCCAGTGGCCGCGTTTGCATAGCCGGACTCAATCACAGCAACGTACAAAGGGTTGCCGCGGCGTTTGCCGCCGTGCAATAGCATCGGTTTGCTCATACTGCCTGCCAGCATCAAACGGCAGGCTTTTTTTTGAGTTTTTTTCAGGCGGGAGGGCGATCGCTGACTTTTGCGACCGCCCGAGTGGCACGCTGATATCCGCCGCGGCGGATATCAGGAGCGGATGGCGAGAATTCACCTCGTTAGAGGCTTGTGCCAGCCGTTGCGTCTTAGAACGAAGTCCAGTCCTCAGAGCTGGCGGAAGCCGTGGCTGGCTGCGGATTGTCCTGCTTAGCGGCTTTCGCTACAGGCAATGCGCTCGCCTCTGACGACTGCGGCTGCTGACGACCGCTCGTTGCAACGAAGCTGTGGCTCAATTTGAAGGTGCTCACTGCCTCGGTCAGCATGGTTGCCTGAGACTGCCAAGGCACAGCGCCGCAGACGCAGACTCTTCAACCAGCGCGGCGTTCTGCTGCGTCGTTGAGTCAATCTGGCCGACTGCAATGTTAATCTGATTGATACCGTCACTCTGTTCGCCGCTGGCCTGAGAGATTTCGATGATGATGTCGTTCACGTCCTGCACATGCGTGGTCAGGTTGGAGATATTGTCTTCCGCAGAATCAACGAGCTGCATACCTTCCTGGATCTTGCTGACAGAATCGTCAATCAGCTCTTTGATCTCTTTCGCCGCCGTCGCGCTGCGCTGCGCCAGAGAGCGAACTTCACCCGCCACCACGGCGAAGCCTCTGCCTTGCTCACCGGCTCGAGCTGCTTCCACCGCGGCGTTCAGCGCCAGAATGTTGGTCTGGAAGGCGATGCCGTCAATCACGCCGATGATTTCCGCCATACGTTGGGATGAGTCGCGAATCCCGCGCATTTTGTGCGTGACGGACAACATGACATCACTGCTCTGCTTTGCCGCCAGCGACGCCTGGTCGGCAATGCTGGTCGCATGGCGCGTATTTTCGGCGGTGTTAGTGATGGTCGAGGTTAGTTCTTCCATAGAAGAAGCCGTCTGTTCCAGAGAACTGGCCTGCTCTTCCGTACGTGCGGATAGATCCTGGTTGCCGGCCGCGATCTGCGACGAAGCAGAGGAAATGCTTTCCGCGCCGTCGCGTACCTGGCCGACGATCTGGCTCAGGCTAACGTTCATGTGCTCCAACGAACGCAGCAGTTGACCCATTTCATCTTTACCCGAAGACGGAACTTCCGCGGTGAGGTCGCCTTGGGCCACGCTTTCTGCCAGACCCAGCGCCTGACGGATCGGCGAAGTAATGCTGCCCGTCAGTACGCGAGCAATTACCACGACTAACACCACACAGGCGGCCAAAATACCCAGCAGCAGCCAACGCGTGAAGTTGTAGGTGCTTTCCATTTTGTGCATCGTGTCGCCCATGGCATCGTCCTGATGGTCGATGAGCGAGGCCACGGCAGCGCGGTATTTGCCTTGAATGACGTCTAAATGCGTATTGAATTCGATGGTCGCGCCATCAATATCCCCCGCTTTGACGCGGTCGATAATATTTCGTCCCGAGATCAAGAATTCGCCGCGGATCGAATGGATATTATCCATAATGCGCGATGAAGTCTCATCGTTCAGTTGTTCGGCGGTTTTGTCGATTTCCTGCATCAACGCGGTGATTTTCTTCGCCTGCTCCGCAATTTCATTCATGATGACGCGAGTTTTTTCTGCATCCTGGACCAGCAACAGTTTCTGATAGGCAAGGACGACGGCGTTGACGTTATCAATCAAGTTATTCGACTGTACCGTCTGCGGATAAACATCCGTCACGATGCCCCGCGCATCCTCGTGAAAATCCGACAGTCTGGAAATAGAGACGAAGCTAACGATACAGATCATCAGTACTAAAACGGCAAACCCGGCCGCTAGCCGATAGCCTATTTTCCAATCAGATAAACGCATAATCTTGTTCCCTTTTTTATTCAAAAATGAAAAGCCATAACAGTAAAAACAAAAGTGAATATTATCTAAACAAATAATCACCAACATAAATCACATTGCGCAGTGACAGCATTGAAGACATTGGGAGATGTCTATTTTCAAAGCGCAAAATCAGCACTTCACACGAATGACGGATATGCAGGCGAGATGACAAAACGGGGAAAAAACAAAGAGCCTATCCCAGCAGACGTTGTTGGCGCGGCGATTCCTGACACGAGCAGCGCAGACAAAACGTCAGACGCTTTATACTGACGACATCCGGTCAATATGCGGGAGCGAAAATACTCATCCGGCATAGCGTCGATATACCTGGGATGTCGAATGCTTCCACAATCCCAAACGGCCATTAATGCGATCTAATAGGATAGGCTCCAAGCCCATCGGCTGATGACCAGACATTTATCCAGCAGTGACGCGATGGAAAACAGCGCGCCGCGACAACGCAGCGCCGACAGCCACTTCATGCCAGATTTTCATGGCCGTCATCCAGCAATGGGATTATTCCCCCGATATCGCGCTACCGACAAAACGAGAGAGAGCCGAATTAACCGTGCTGAATTTAAAATAGAGTAGAAAACATCAAAGGAAATTGGGGATAAATGACAACGATTATCGTCGCCTTTATTATCCGAATGACCTCTGAAGCATCCCTACCAACAACACGGTCGTGCGTGCTCTTCATCGGCCACAAATGCCACAACTTTACATATTAATCATATCTTTACACATCACTGTAATTACAAGCCCTGAAAAGACGACAATTTAGACAAATGGACATTACACAAAAACACCCAAAAATCAGCGTACAAAGCGACTCGCTTCTAATCGTCCTGTTGCTACGCCACGATTCTGGTTTGAGAAAAAAAAGAGAAACCGGTTACCTTTTAGATAATAAAATTTATTTAACGCCCTTCCTTATAATAAAAAACAGATACTTTTTTCGCTCCTATAAGAATTAAAGACACCCCTCACACACAAATAATAAAAATTATTATTACCACTAACTTTTTTGATATTTTTTTGCTATTTTTGCGTAATAAGTTTTAATTAAAAATAACACTACGTACTTTAAATCTTATAAAAATAGTTCGCACGCTAACACAGTGGCATTGTTACTACCTCCACCACGATAAAGTTTAAAAAAACCGGTTGGAACTGGATGAAAATAAAGAAGATATTGCAGATCAATTTGCGGGGGCTTATTCTATCTATCTCAATAGCAAGCATGTTGGTCACTCTGACAAATGGTTACCTCTCTATCTATAACGTCTATAAAGAGTTGTTCGCTAATCAGTTAGCTAAAATCAATATAGATTATTCCTCACGTCTGGCAGCAAGCGTCGAGAACATATTATCTGTTTCAAAAAAACAGATGGCCTATAGCGCACACTTTATCTCTAAATACTTTCCTGATACCAATCAGATTCAGGAAGAGACCGATCGTATTTATCAATTAAGTCAAAATTTCAATTCAGTCATTATCGTCGATAATAATAACAACCTGGTCGCGTTCTCCCCGGAAAGTAATATGCTAGAGGTCAATAAACTGGTCGCTGATACCGGTGATTCCCCTCAGCAACTCGACAACGTCGCCGCCAGCCTTCCTTATAAAACCAATGAAAACGATTATGCGATCGCATTGTCAGCGCCCATCGTCAATGAACAGGAGTTACGCCTGGGGGACATTCGCGGTTCCATTCATCTGACCAAGTTACGCATCATGGATGAATTTACGCCGCTCAACAACGACCGATCGATGGTTTATATCATTGATAATGAAGGCAATATCATCTATCACTACAACAATAAAGAACCGTTCGGCGAGCACATTAACGATCAACAGTTGAAGAAAGCGACTGCCAGACAGGACAACGGCTCGTTCATGATGCCCGACGAACAAGGCAATATGGTGCTGGCAGGCTTCGCCAAGGTGCATAAAACGGGTTGGACCGTGATCACCCTGCAATCCTCCGCCGTCACGGACAAAGCGTTAAATAACGTCATGTACAACGTGTTGAAAGCAGCTACGCCGGTCGCCTTGCTGACGCTGCTGGTCTTGACGATCTTCGCCGTATTCATCGCCCGGCCGCTACGCCAGCTGGCCAGATCGGCGAGCAGAATGAGCGAACAGGGAGCTATCAGCCAGATCCGAGCGGTGCCCTCCTGGTATGTGGAAGCGGCTCAGTTGAAGGATGCGATTTTGCTTGGCACCATGATGCTGCACAAGCGTATTGGTCGTCTCAGCTCAGAGGCGCACACCGATCCACTGACGGGACTGCTCAACCGGCGGGGACTGCAGGAAGGCCTGGAAATGGTCATGCTGGAAAAGAAATCGGTATCGGTCGTGGTGATTGATATCGATAACTTCAAGCAGGTCAACGACACCTACGGCCACGATATCGGCGACGAGGTCATCCGCCAGCTCGGCCAGCAGATTCGCAGTAACGCCCGCAAAATGGATATTATGTGCCGCACCGGCGGAGAGGAGTTCTTGATGCTGCTGCCAGGGACGGATATTCACATCGCCTCTATCATCGCCGAACGCCTGCGTAAAAGCGTGGAGCGCATGATCTTTCCCATGTGCCGCCACGTCACAGTGTCATTAGGCGTGACGTCGTTTACGCCGAAACAGTGCCCGCTGGATATGGCAGTCAAAACCGCCGACAACGCTTTGTACAAGGCGAAAAATAGCGGCAGAAACCGCGTGGTGGTGGAGTATATCGCCGGCGGAAGCATCGCCCCGCTCTGAAGACGTCTTGCTATTCGCCCTGCAGCGTCAGTAGCAGCGTTCGACTCCCACCGTAATTGCGGTGCTCACACAGATAAATCCCCTGCCACAGCCCCATGTTGAGGCCGCCGTCGCTGACCGGTAGCATCACACTACTGCCCAGCAGGCTGGACTTGAGATGCGCGGGCATATCGTCGCTGCCTTCATCACAGTGACGGTAGTCCGGTCCATCTTCCGGCACCAGCCGGTTGAATGCGCTTTCGAAGTCCTGACGTACCGTGGGGTCGGCATTTTCATTCAGCGTTAATGACGCGGAGGTGTGCTTGATGAATACCTGCAACAGTCCAACCCGCAACTGCCTGATTTCCGGGATCGACGCCAGCACATCGCGCGTGATCAGATGAAAGCCGCGGCTTCTCGGCTGCAGAATGACTTCTCGTTGCATCCACATGTTCACCCCCTTTTAGGTTACGGACAGGTTTGTCCGCGCGGGCTATTGTCCACGCGGACCCACGGGTCAGACGACGCGCGTTGTATCTCGCGCCAGTAGCGGTTTGAGGAAGCGTGCAGTGTGCGAAGCCTCGCACTCCGCAACGGTTTCCGGCGTACCGCTGACCAGAATTTCGCCGCCACCGCTGCCGCCCTCCGGCCCCAAATCCACAATCCAGTCGGCCGTTTTAATCACATCCAGATTATGTTCGATGACGACAATGGTATTGCCCTGATTGCGCAGCTGATGCAGCACGGTCAGCAACTGCTGGATATCAGCGAAATGCAGCCCGGTGGTCGGTTCATCCAGAATGTAGAGCGTCTGGCCGGTGCCGCGCTTGGACAGTTCGCGCGCCAGCTTGACGCGCTGCGCCTCGCCGCCCGACAGCGTCGTGGCCGACTGCCCCAAACGGATATAGGACAAACCGACGTCGATCAACGTTTGCAGCTTACGCGCCAGCGCCGGAATGGCGTCGAAGAACTCGCGAGCATCCTCAATCGTCATATCCAGTACTTCGTGAATGCTTTTGCCTTTGTATTTGATTTCCAGCGTTTCACGATTGTAGCGATGGCCCTTGCACTGGTCGCACGGTACGTAGATATCCGGCAGGAAGTGCATCTCAACCTTGATGACGCCGTCGCCCTGACATGCCTCACAGCGTCCGCCGCGCACGTTGAAGCTGAAACGACCGGGGTTGTAACCGCGGGTGCGTGATTCCGGCACGCCGGCGAACAGCTCGCGGATTGGCGTAAACACGCCCGTATAGGTCGCCGGGTTAGAGCGAGGCGTACGGCCGATGGGGCTTTGATCGATATCGATCACTTTGTCGAAGTGATCCAGCCCCTGGATATCGCGATACGGCGCGGATTCAGCGATGGTGGCGCCATTCAACTGCCGCTGAGCCAGCGGGAACAGCGTATCGTTGATCAGCGTAGACTTGCCCGAACCGGACACCCCGGTGATGCAGGTAAACAATCCTACCGGCAGCGTCAGCGTCACATCTTTGAGGTTGTTGCCTTTGGCGCCGATCAATTTCAGTACCTTGGTGGGGTCGGCCGGTACGCGTTCAGCCGGCACCTCAATTTTTCGCTGACCGCTGAGGAACTGCCCGGTCAGGGATTCGGGAACGGCCATAATCTGGTCGACGGTGCCCTCGGCGATCACCTCGCCGCCATGCACCCCGGCGCCGGACCGATATCAATCACGTGATCGGCGGCGCGGATCGCATCCTCATCATGCTCAACCACGATCACCGTATTGCCGAGGTCGCGCAGGTGGATCAACGTTTCCAACAGACGTTCGTTGTCCCGTTGATGCAGACCGATGGACGGCTCGTCCAGCACGTACATTACGCCGACCAGCCCCGCGCCGATCTGGCTCGCCAGCCGGATACGCTGCGCCTCGCCGCCGGACAGCGTTTCCGCCGAGCGGGAAAGCGACAGATAATTCAGACCCACGTTCACCAGGAAGCGCAGCCGATCGCCGATTTCTTTCAACACTTTTTCGGCAATCTTCGCCCGCTGACCGCTCAGCTCAATATTCTGGAAAAAACTCAGCGCCTGACCGATGCTCATGTCGGAAATGTGCGGCAGCGTGGTCTCGGCCACGTAGACATGGCGAGCCTCTTCGCGCAGGCGGGTACCGTGGCAGCTGGCGCAGGAGCGGTTGCTGATAAACTTCGCCAGCTCTTCGCGCACCGCCGTTGATTCCGTTTCTTTATAGCGACGCTCCATATTGTGCAGCACCCCTTCGAACGGGTGTCGTCGCACCGAAGTATCGCCGCGGTCGTTAATGTATTTGAATTCGATGTTCTGTTTGCCGGAACCGTACAGCACGACCTTTTGAACGTCCGCGCTCAGGCTGTTGAACGGTGCGTCGACATCAAACTCGTAGTGTTCCGCCAGCGATCGCAACATCTGGAAGTAGTAAAAATTGCGGCGATCCCATCCGCGAATCGCCCCGCCCGCCAGAGAGAGTTCCTGGTTTTGGATGACGCGGGACGGATCGAAAAATTGTTGCACGCCTAACCCATCGCAAGTCGGGCACGCGCCGGCGGGGTTATTGAAGGAGAACATGCGCGGTTCCATCTCATGCATGCTGTAGCCGCAGATTGGACAGGCAAAGTTGGCGGAGAACAGCAGTTCGGCCACACTGCTGTCATCCATGTCGGCAACAACGGCGCTGCCGCCGGACAGCTCCAGCGCGGTTTCGAACGACTCCGCCAACCGCTGGGCCAGATCGCTGCGGACCTTGAAGCGGTCAACGACGACCTCGATGGTGTGCTTCTTATGCAGCTCCAGCTTCGGCGGATCGGACAGATCGCACACCTCGCCGTCGATTCGGGCGCGGATGTAACCCTGCGTCGCCAGATTCTCCAGCGTTTTGGTATGCTCGCCCTTGCGATCTTTTACGATCGGCGCCAGCAGCATCAGCCGCTTGTCTTCCGGCTGCGCCAGCACGTTATCCACCATCTGACTCACGGTCTGCGCATCCAGCGGAACGTTGTGTTCCGGACAGCGCGGCTCACCGACGCGGGCATACAGCAGGCGCAGGTAGTCATGAATTTCAGTGATGGTGCCGACGGTCGAACGCGGGTTATGCGACGTCGACTTCTGTTCAATGGAAATGGCCGGCGACAACCCTTCGATATGATCGACGTCCGGTTTTTCCATCAGGGACAAAAACTGCCGGGCATACGCTGACAGAGATTCTACGTAACGTCGCTGCCCCTCGGCGTAGAGGGTGTCAAAAGCCAGCGATGACTTTCCGGATCCGGATAATCCCGTGACCACAATCAGCTTATCGCGAGGGATTATCAGATTGATATTCTTGAGATTATGAGTACGGGCACCACGAACTTCGATATTATCCATTCACATACTTCCCGTCATTGACGCTGTTTTGCATCCCTCACACAGAGAGAAATCCAGTACGAAACCAATGATTATGGCATAAATAAAACTGAATGGATAACCAGTGGTGGTTGTCAATTAACCGCGTAAAGGAAAAAATTATGCGGCGCGCATCGCGAGTATTATAAGGCGGTGTAGCATGCTAGAATTCATCGTTTAGACTATTTAAAAATTGATCCATCAGGAGACACCCACATGGCCAGCAGAGGCGTTAATAAAGTCATTCTTCTCGGGAATCTCGGACAAGACCCGGAAGTTCGTTACATGCCGAATGGCGGCGCAGTAGCCAACATTACCCTGGCCACGTCCGAAAGCTGGCGCGATAAGCAAACCGGCGAGCAGAAAGAAAAAACCGAGTGGCACCGCGTTGTGCTGTTCGGCAAACTGGCTGAAGTCGCCGGAGAATACCTGCGCAAGGGTTCTCAGGTTTATATCGAAGGCCAGCTGCAGACGCGTAAATGGCAGGATCAAAGCGGCACCGACCGTTACACGACGGAAGTCGTCGTCAATATCGGCGGCACCATGCAGATGCTCGGCGGCCGTTCAGGCGGCGGCGCACCGGCGGGCGCGCCTGCAGGCGGCAACAACCAGCAGCAGGGCGGCTGGGGTCAGCCTCAGCAGCCGCAGGCGAACAACCAGTTCAGTGGCGGCGGACAGGCAGCGCGCCCGCAGCAGAATACCGCTCCGGCAGCGCCGAACAATGAACCGCCGATGGATTTCGACGACGATATCCCGTTCTGATTTGAACCCGACTCATTCGTTAAAAAATCCACTAAAAAAACCCCGAGATATCGGGGTTTTTTATTGCGTGGAGTTTAGAAAATTATTTACCGGTCGGCATCACCGAAAACACCTAGATGCCGCCTGATAGGCGATAAGAATACTCATTCAGGCAAATAGACTCCGCGCCTTTTGCGTTGGCCACCTCCACCACAATCAATACTATCGGTCATTTGACCTGAATGTGAAACAGCCAGCAGAATATCTCCCGGCTACTTTAGCGATGCGCTCATTAGCTATTTATGGCTGCCGCTGATCGCATAAGGAAATACACTCAATTTTAGTGGATTGTGATTGAAATCCTCATAGACGACGCCAAAACCCCCACAGCCCGCGAGAATGATTTTCGCCCCTTACGGGGAAGGTGATCGACAGCGGTGCAACGGTTTCTATGACACGACGATCTATCGCTTCCAAACTGTCTTGTAAGGAAACAATAGAATTGAATGATGTGATCTCAATGACTTTATTAGTATAAAGATCCGCATCATGTATAACGGGGATTTCGATAATCTCTTCTAAATTAACCTCTTTCTTAGCAACACTCATTTTTAAGATCGTGAAATATGGTAAACCCGGTGATTTATAAACATTGGTAATACCGGCAACGCTGCCATTCAGGTCGGGGGAAATATCAGAAATAGACATCGTCTCCAGGTTATCATCGATAAATAAGACAATCGCTCGATCTTTCTTTTCCAATTCCGGGGTCAACGTTTGAGAAAATAAAAAATCACGAAAACCAGGACTGCCTAAAAATCTAATACGGGCTATATCGGCCTGACCATATTCATGACCGGCGATGACGTCGAGCAAGCCTGGGGGCTGCCCTTTTATGCCGTACGCGGTATCGGTTATCTCCTATTCGCCTACTCCTTCCTTATGTGGAAAAACGACAATACGCCCGGCCATCGACGCACTGCTTTACTTTTCGCTCGGCGCTGGCGGCGAATTAGGCATCTATGCAGGGTTGTATATTCTGAGTGCTGTACTGACGCCCTTCCTGAAAACACCGGATGAGCTTGCTCTCCGCTCAGCAGTGAAAAAAAACAGCCTGATGCTGACGTAGTTATGTGTCTATAAGGTGCCTAAGTCATCACCAGACATTTTTTATCTCTGATAGACCAATTCGTTTCTTTGAGGAAACAATATTTCAACGGTAAAACCCCGCCGATATGACTATTTTTGACACTGATGAACACTTGATTAATATACCAATCATTAACTTCATAATAGATGAATACCGAAAAGCTCAATGTGTATATTTTAAAAAGAACTAAAAACAACCACCAATAGTTCAAGATAACGATTCCATTAAACATTAAAATAAAAAGACAAGAATTAAAATCCTCCCAATCGCCTCAATCAACTTACTGAATTTACTGACATTACTTCTTTCAGAATCTTATGATTATTAAGAACAGAAGCAATAAATTGGTCTTTTTCATTGAAGAACCGTTTATTTTTGCCCATAATCAAATGGCAGTTAAACAACACAATGAAAGATCAAAAAAGGCACACCGATTGGTGAAAAATATGCTCAAAATGATGTCGATGAGAACAATCTTATTATTTAACTCGTGGTCAGCTTGCAATAAACCCCTTGTAAAACTTGTTTTTTATTTTAGGAAACGAGGTCAAGAAAGTCAGTCAGATTGCTAATGTTAGATATTAAGGTCATTCATAAACCAGGAAAATGACAATATAGCGTATCTATATCATATCAATGATGTGGCAAGTAAGTTTATCAATAGAACAAGAAAACAACAATTTTAGCAACTGGTCTTTTTACACCCAAACCAAGCCATGAAACTTAACAAATAAGCGATACATCAAGTTATTCAGGAATAATATAGGAATAACTTTATTCATCACAGCACGACCGTCTTTACTCGAATAATTGAGTTTTTATTATTTTATTTAATACCGAGTCATTAAATACGCCAGCCCCCTATTCGTGAACGAAACGGAATCGACGAAAAAACCGGCTAACGACGACAATCAGCGTTAACAGGTCATATTTATTTTAGGTATAAAACAAGGAGCATGTTTATGAAAAAGACAGTGGGTTTTGCCTCTATTGCCATGGCGGTGATCATGGCGAACGGCGGCGCGTTAGCGGCGTCATCCTCTGGCGATAATGCCAAACTTTATCTACCGAGCGGCATCGATTATGTCTACAACAATACTTGGGGAAAAAGCGCAGTGCCTAACGGGCAGCAAGCCATTTATGTCAACAACGCGAAGGATATGGGATGGTCATGGTCGTGGCCCAGCGACGCCAACTCGGTGAAAGGCTACCCCTCCATCGTGCATGGCTGGCACTGGACGACAGGATACGGGACCAATACCGGACTGCCGGTCCGCCTTTCCGAAAACAAAAACATCAATACCAGCGCGGCCTGGTCTTTCTCTAACGCAACGGGCATGTACAACGTCGCTTACGATATCTGGTTCCACTCAGACAATAATGCAAACTGGTGGTCAACCCCGACCGATGAGCTGATGATCTGGATGAACAGCACCAATGCGATACCAGCCGGTTCTTATGTTAATACCGTCACGATAGGCGGTATCCCCTGGGATCTGTACAAAGGCTACGGCAGCGGCTGGAATATTTACTCCTTTGTAATCAAAAGCAATCAGACTGCCGCGAACCTCGATATCAAGAACTTTACGGATTATCTGGTCAACGCTAAGCAGTGGATGAGCAACACCAAGTACCTTAGCAGCATCGAATTTGGCACTGAATTGTATAAAGGTTCAGGGACCTTTAGAGTCTCTAAATGGAGCGTAAACATCCAGTAATTCCCCCAGCCGACGAGTCGGGCGGAAACGCCGACACTCCCCTTGGGATGATCGTCTCCCTTCGACCGTCGGCTTGCCCCCTTCCATCCGAAAAAACATCAATACATTGATAATTAGCATATTTTTATTATGTTGCAAAAAGTGCTAACCTTAATATCGGATAAATTATCTCCAATGGAGTAAGGAAAGGGTTTGGCTATATCAACTACAGATTCCTCTAACTGGCTTCATCTGGGTGCAAGTGCGTTCTTCCGATCGCATCAGGCCTGGTACCTTAACCAGCTGCGAAAGCAGGGCAACGAGCGATGGCACATGGCGCTATCCAACATCCGCAATAGCTCAACACAAAAAACGCTTCAGCAGCTCAAATCTCAGAAAGGTCTCTACACGCTGGAAACCATTTCCCCTGACGGCGAACATACCTACGAGACCATAGACGCAGTCGATCAAATCATTCTTTGGGATAGCCAATTGGCCTCCACGGTGGCTGTAGGCGCCGCTCCCGAGACAAAAATTATTTCTTTCACCGTTACCGAGGGAGGTTACTTCCTGGACGACGATGGCCACCTCGATCTGACGCACCCCGCAGTGCAGGCCGATCTTCGCGATGAAGGTGAAATAAATACTTTATATGGCGCATTGACGCTGATTTTGACCGCCCGTCAACAACAGCAAAGCGGACCGGTGACTTTACTGTGCTGCGACAACCTGCTTCAAAATGGCGATAGCTTCTCGCAGGGGCTGCGTGAATTTCTGGTCGCCAAGGAACGGCAGGATCTGGTTAAGTGGATGGAAGACAACACCTCCGCCCCCAACAGCATGGTCGACCGGATTACACCGAAATTTGACGAAGCGCTCTATGCCCGTCTGGAAAAGCAGGGCATCACCGACGATGCGGCTCCGCTTTCCGCCGAACGTTTCGCTCGCTGGGTGATCGAAGATCATTTCGTGAGCGAACGTCCGCCGCTGGAAGAAGTCGGCGTCGAATTCGTCGAGGACGTCACGACGGTCGAAGAGGCGAAAATCCGCCTGCTGAACGCCAGCCACAGCGGCATCGCCTGGGCCGGCGCTTTGCTGGACAAACGCTACATCGATGAAAGTCTGACGCCGCAGGTCACGAAGTGGGTACGCGAATACGTCATCAAGGACGTGCTGCCCGCCCTTCGCAGCCGCGGCATAACTCACGTGCAGGAAGAAGAGTGCGAAAGCGTTCTGGCGCGCTTCGGCAACCGCGGCGTCCGCGATACCGTTGCTCGCGTCTCTTCAGACAGCATCGCCAAACTGCATGGCTTTATCGTACCGACGCTAAAGGACCGGTATCGTCAGAATGAAGTCCCGCGAGCGACGCTGCGACTGCCCGCGCTGTTTTTCCTCTTTATGCAGCAGCATCATGCTGGCGAACTGCCCTTCAGCTATGAAGACCGCGCCATCGACAGCGTCGACTTTGATGCGATTTTCAGCGCCGCAGATCCGCTGACCGCGTTCTCACGACACCCGGCGCTGTTTGGATCATTACGCCATCACGAAGCATTAGCTGACCATCTGAGCTCCGCCGTTGAAGAAGTTCGCGAGGCGCTACAGCCGGTGAGTGAAGGAGCATAATATGAAGAAGAACATCACGATTGTTGCAGGAACGATGGCGGCCGCCGCGGTCGCGATAGTCACCCTTTATCGCTGGCCGATGGCGCTGGGCGGCCTTGCCGCCTGGGTGACCACCGGCTCTTTTTTCCTGCAGGTGCTGCACATTATCCGCAATAAAGACACGACCGGGATCTCACTTGGAATGTACGCCGCCTTATTCTTCGGCGTCACGTCGTGGACGGCCTACGGCTTCAACGTACAGGATATTCCCGTCATGACGGCCAACGGCATTACCGCCTTTCTGGCGTTGATCGTTATCGTGCTGAAGCTCTATCACGAACGCGAAGTCAAACCCTCGCGCCGCCGCACCATCAAGGTGACACCGATGCCGTCGCGTCGCCGCATTCCGGTCGCCGATCCGCTCAACAAACAGCTGTAACCCCTCGGGACGCCGCGCAAGGCGTCCGTCGATGCGTTCAGGCCCGCCGCTCTCATGAGCGCGGGCCTGAAAACCTTTTATTCCCCCTGTATCGCCGCGCAAAGACTCATTGAAAAACTTTTTTACGTCTGTAACAGTGCGGCCCTCATTTGTTATGTTATAACATAGTTAACTTCAAGGGGGAGCACATGCAGAGTCTATATTCCTTTTCCACGCAGACCCGCGTCGTCATCGCCGCGCTGGTACTCACCCTGCTGTGGGGACTGATTTCCTGGGCGGTCACGTTAGCATGATCACGTTGCACCACCTCACTTACGGGTATTACCGGCAGGCGCCGCTCGGTAGGCTTGACGGCCGCTTCGAGCCCGGTTCACTTACCGCCATCATCGGCCCCAACGGCAGCGGAAAATCGACGCTGTTAAAAACGCTGGCCGGGTTAATGCCGCCGCTGTCCGGCTGCGTCTGCCTCGCGCCGGAGGTCACCCGACCGATAGGCTATTTACCGCAGTTGTCCGAGTTCGACCGTCAGTTTCCCATTAGCGTCGACGATCTGGTGCTGATGGGATGCGTGCCGGACTCCGGCCTGTTCGGACGCCTGACGCCCGCGCTGCGTCGACAGGCACGGGAGGCCCTGGGCACCGTGGGCATGAGCGACGTCGAACACGTTCACATCGGTCGGCTATCCGGCGGTCAGCTCCAGCGCGTGCTGTTCGCGCGGCTGCTGGTGATGCGCTCCCCGATTATTTTGCTCGACGAACCGTTCACCGGCATCGATGCCGAGACGGTCCGCATGCTGTGGCAGGTCATCCGCCAGCTCCATGAAGAGGGCCGCACCCTGCTGGCGGTGTTGCACGATCTGGAGCAGGTCGAGCAGCACTTCCCCCGCGTCGTGATGCTCAACGACGACGGTCCCCGCTGGGGCGACTGCCGTGAACTGCTGCCGCCTCAGCATGTCCCCATGCCCCCGCTGAGGAGAGTGCTGTGACCTTCATTCATCTGCTGGCTCAGCCGTTCGCCGACTTCGGATTCATGCGCCGGGCGCTGGTCGGCTGTTTCGCGCTGACGCTCGGGGCCGCGCCGCTGGGCTGTTTTCTGCTGCTGCGGCGGATGAGCCTGATCGGCGATGCGTTGTCCCACGCCGTCCTGCCAGGCGTCGCCATCGGCTATCTAATCTCCGGCATGTCGCTCGTGGCGATGGGAATTGGCGGCTTCGTCGCCGGGCTGGCGGTCGCCATGATGTCCGGGCTGGTCAGCCGCCGCACCGAACTCAAGGAGGATGCCAGCTTCGCCGGTTTTTACCTTGGGTCGCTGGCGCTGGGTGTCACGCTCGTCTCGCTGCGCGGCTCCAGCATCGACCTGCTGCATGTGCTGTTCGGCTCAATTTTGGCGATCGACGCTCCGGCGCTGTTGACCATCGGCGCCGTCAGCTCCGCATCCGTGCTGACGCTGGCGATAATCTATCGCCCCTTGCTCATAGAGTCGTTTGACGTCACCTTCATGCGCATGCTGTCGGGGCGCGCCCGAGCCGCAATCCACGGTCTGTTTTTATCGCTGGTGGTGCTCAATTTGGTGGCGGGATTCCAGCTGCTCGGCACGCTGATGGCCGTCGGCATGATGATGCTCCCTGCCGCCTGCGCACGCTTCTGGACCCAGCGCCTCAGCATGATGCTGGCGCTATCGGTCGTGCTCGGCTGCATCGCCAGCCTGATTGGGCTGCTGTGGTCGTACTACGCCGACCTACCGGCCGGGCCGGCGGTGATTCTGACCGCCACCCTTATTTTCTGCATTTCCGTATTTTTTGGCTCCAACGGCGGCATGTTACGTGCGCGCCGTTGATGACTGCGTCATACACGAGGGGAAAACAATTGAAACGTTCAACGTTAATAATAGTGCTGTCCAGCTTTCTGATGAGTCCGTTGACGATGGCGAAAAATCTTGACGTCGTCGCAAGCTTTTCCGTGTTGGGAGATATGGTCAAGCAGGTAGGCGGCGAACATGTACACGTCACCGATTTGGTGGGACCGAACGGCGACCCGCATGAATTCGAGCCATCACCGAAAGACAGCAAAACGCTGGCGAAGGCGGATCTGGTCTTCGTTAGCGGACTGGGACTGGAAGGCTGGCTCGACCGCCTCATCACCGCTTCCGGCTACAAGGGCGAGGTGATAACCGCGTCACAGGGCGTCGCGCCGTTGACTATGGTCGAAGAGGGAAAAACGGCCACCGATCCTCATGCCTGGAACAGCATGGCGAACGGGATCATCTATGCGCGCAACATCCTGAATGCGCTGATTAAGGCCGATCCGGACAACACGCAAGAGTATCGCCAGCGCGGCGAGCGCTATATCCAGCAGCTGCAACAGCTGGACGACAACGCCAGAAAGATCTTCGCCGCCATCCCGCAAGATAAACGCAGGGTGCTCACCAGTCACGACGCCTTCGGTTACTTCGCCGCGGCCTATGGTGTGAAATTCCTGGCGCCGCTGGGCTATTCGACCGAAGCGGAGGCCAGTAGCAAAGGAGTGGCCGCGCTAATCACTCAGATCAAGCAAACGCACGTGAAGAGCTACTTTATCGAAAACCAGACCGATCCCCGTCTGGTGAAACAGATCGCCAATGCCAGCGGCGCGGAGCCGGGCGGCGAACTGTATCCGGAAGCGCTGACGGACGCGACGGGTCCGGCAGCCACCTACACGGCGGCCTTCAGCCATAACGTCGCTGCGATGGCGGCCAGCATGCGTTAACGTACGCGGAGGGAGGGAGCGCTCAGACAGGCTCCCCACGGGATCAAGAGATGAGAGGAGTGAGTGCAACGCGTGATTTACCGCGTTTGGATAAATTGCCGGTATTTCGTAAGAAGCGCGAGGAAATCCACCAGCCCGCACAGAGACAGGCTCTCTTCATCGTAGTAGCTCATTCCCTCTTCCATTTCATCGCAGGTTAACGAGAGCTGATTAGCGCGGATGATGACCTCTTCTTCATCCAGCAGCAGGGAGTATTCATGGCCCTGCAACTGCCACTGACGTTCGCTGCCGACCACCGAGCGCGCCCCGGCTTCTACCTCATCCAGCACCGACAGCTGACCGTTGACTTCCTCATTCAGCCAGTGCCCTACCGCCTCATGTCCCATCGACATACGCACGATGACCACCCCGGTGACATCCCGCAAAAATTCATAGTCCATCCCGTCGCTCCTGTGAATAAGCTTGTTATCCGCGTCATCATCACCGTTCGCGCCGCTGCTCCGCCATCCCTGCTTTTCAACCACGTTCTGGCCTATACCCGACCGACGCTGAGGAAAGCGTCCGTCTCTTGTTCATACAGGGTTATGCGCTGGCAACGGCGGCCCATGATGACGAAAGGGGCCGAGGCCCCTTATGCGACGCGCACTATAGCGCTTACATCGCGATTTTACATCCGCGAATTACACGGCGGTTTGGAAGATCACCCCATCCGCTTTTTCCGTGTACTGAGACAGTTGATCAAAGTTGAGATAGCGATAGGTATCCAGCGCCGTTTTGTCGACCTGCGCCATGTAAGTCTGATACTCCTCCGGCGTCGGCAAGCGTCCCAACAAGGCGGCGATCGCCGCCATTTCGGCGGAGGCCAGATAGACGTCGGCGCCGTCGCCCAGGCGGTTCGGGAAGTTACGCGTGGAGGTGGAGACCACCGTCGCGCCGTCCGCCACGCGGGCCTGGTTCCCCATACACAGCGAGCACCCTGGAATTTCTACCCTAGCACCACTCTTGCCAAAGACGCTGTAATAGCCCTCTTCCGTCAGTTGAGCCGCGTCCATTTTAGTCGGCGGCGCCATCCACAGGCGCGTTGGCAGCTGGCCTTTATGCTGCTCCAGCAGCTTGCCGGCGGCGCGGAAGTGCCCGATGTTGGTCATACAGGAACCGATGAACACCTCGTCGATTTTGCTGTTCGCCACGGAAGACAGCAGCCGAGCATCGTCCGGATCGTTCGGCGCGCACAGGATCGGCTCGGTGACGTCGGCCAGATCGATCTCGATAACCGCGGCGTACTCGGCATCCTTATCCGCTTCCAACAGCTGCGGATCCGCCAGCCATTTTTCCATCCCCTGAACGCGGCGTTCCAGCGTACGGCGATCGCCATAGCCTTCCGAGATCATCCATTTCAGCAGCACGATGTTGGAGTTGAGATACTCGACGATCGGTGCCTGATCCAACTTGATGGTGCAACCGGCCGCCGACCGCTCCGCCGAGGCGTCAGCCAGTTCGAACGCCTGCTCTACTTTCAGCTCCGGCAGCCCTTCGATCTCCAGAATCCGGCCGGAGAAAATGTTCTTTTTGCCTTTCTTCTCAACGGTCAGCAGCCCCTGCTGAATTGCGTAATACGGGATGGCGTGGACCAGATCGCGCAGCGTAATGCCCGGCTGCATCTGGCCCTTAAAGCGCACCAGCACGGACTCCGGCATATCCAGCGGCATCACCCCCGTCGCGGCGGCAAATGCCACCAGACCAGAACCTGCCGGGAAGGAAATGCCAATCGGAAAACGGGTGTGCGAGTCGCCGCCAGTGCCGACCGTATCCGGCAGCAACATGCGATTGAGCCAGGAGTGAATAATGCCGTCGCCCGGACGCAGCGAAACGCCGCCGCGGTTCATGATGAAATCCGGCAACGAGTGATGCGTCTGCACGTCCACCGGTTTCGGGTACGCAGCGGTATGGCAGAACGACTGCATCACCAAATCGGCGGAGAAGCCGAGGCAGGCGAGGTCCTTTAGCTCATCGCGAGTCATCGGGCCGGTGGTATCCTGCGATCCAACGGAGGTCATCTTTGGCTCGCAGTACTGTCCGGGACGAATACCCACCACGCCGCAGGCCCGCCCAACCATCTTCTGAGCCAGCGAGAATCCCTTGTCGCTGTCGGCGACATCTTTGGCGATACGGAAAACATCGCTGTGCGGCAGTCCGAGCGCTTCGCGGGCTTTCGTGGTCAGTCCGCGACCGATGATCAGCGGAATACGGCCGCCGGCGCGCACTTCATCCAGCAGCACGTCGGTTTTCAGCTCAAAGGTCGCCAGCAGTTCGTCATCGTCGTGGCGGCGCACCTCACCTTTGTACGGGTAGATATCAATGACGTCGCCCATGTTTAAGTTGGAGACATCGACTTCGACCGGCAACGCGCCCGCATCCTCCATCGTGTTGAAGAAGATAGGGGCGATTTTCCCGCCCAGCACCACGCCGCCGCCGCGTTTGTTCGGCACATAGGGAATGTCGTCGCCCATGAACCACAGCACCGAGTTGGTGGCGGATTTGCGCGAAGACCCCGTCCCTACGACGTCGCCGACATAGGCTAACGGGAACCCTTTCTTATTTAGAGCGTCGATCTGAGCAATCGGACCGACCACGCCCGGCTGATCCGGTTCAATCCCTTCGCGGGCGTTTTTCAGCATCGCCAACGCATGCAGTGGAATATCCGGGCGCGACCACGCGTCCGGCGCTGGCGACAGGTCGTCGGTGTTGGTTTCGCCAGTCACTTTGAATACGGTCACGGTGATTTTTTCAGCCAGCGCGGGGCGGGAAAGGAACCAGTCCGCGTCCGCCCAGGCCTGCAACACCTGCTGCGCATGGGGATTGCCCGCCTTGGCTTTCTCTTCCACGTCATAGAAGTTGTCGAACATTAACAGCGTGTGCGACAAGGCTTTGGCCGCGATGGGGGCCAAAGCCCCATTATCCAGTGCGTTGATCAACGGGTGAATGTTGTAACCGCCCTGCATGGTGCCCAGCAGCTCGACGGCTTTTTCGGGGGAAATCAATGGGGACGTCGCCTCACCGGTGGTGATCGCCGCGAGGAAACCGGCCTTGACGTAGGCGGCCTCATCTACCCCCGGCGGCACGCGGTTGACCAGCAAATCGACCAGAAACTCCTCGTCTCCGGCAGGCGGCTGTTTCAACAAATCCACCAAACCCGCCATTTGGGAAGCCTCTAACGGCTTGGGGACGATCCCTTGCGCAGCCCGCTCGGCTACGTGCTTACGATAGTCTTCTAGCACGACATTTTCCTCGCTCTCATTATCTTCTTCGTTATACCCGCGCACGTTGTGCCCATGGTTATCCTCATGCCTGGAGATCGGCGTGTGGAAGCAAGATTTCGCGTGCCCGGCTCAGCGTCGTCAGCCTATTTGGGTTTGTTCACTCACGGGTTATTTCGTTCACATAATAGCAACATTTGGCGCATTTAACCGCGATCGCGGTGGAATTATCGTAGTTTGATCGCTCACGCTTTCACGTCAGCAGAATAACATGGGTGTGCAGAAATGCACCATCCGCTCACGAAAAGGATAAGCATGATTCGTTTTATATCAATGATTTATATAAAACCCCTGCCGTTGCGCCCCTGTAAACTGCCCGCGGGCGGCACGGGGCGAACGGCAATGGGTCAGGATGGCTGGAAATGGTGGCGTAAGGCGGTATGCACCGCCAAAAATGGAACGGACTGGTGCGACTGTCCGGGATAGGTTTGCAGGAAGACGTCCACCTCCGGCGCGCGATTTTTCAACACCATCGCCAGTTCGCGTATGCCGTCGACCATTCTGCGCCGCCGACGATGCTCAAGCAACAGCTCCCGTTGCCCGGAGGGTAATTCCCTCTCCCATGGCTCCAGTGACTGCTCATATTCGCCGACGCTCAACATCAGACTCACCGGCGAGACGGTGGGGTTTTGCAGATTAAGCGAGGCCGCCTGACGCAATATGTACTCGCCATTCCACCAGACCGACGGACTACAGGCGTAATAATGCTGAAAGCTTTCGCGCGCCCAGAACAGCGTATCCAGGGAAAACAATCCCCCGTAGGAGTGGCCGAACAGCGCTTCGCGTTGCAGATCGATGGGGTAGCGGGCCGCAATCATCGGCTTTAACTCAGCAATGAGAAAGCGGCGAAATCCGGCTGCATCGCCCTCCATCCCGGCCGGATAGTAGCCGCCTTGGGGATTAGGCTCCAGCACGCGGTCCACCACCGCAGGACGGTAGTCCCTATCGCGGCGCGAGGTGCCGACATAATCGATGCCGACCACAATCCCCGGCGTAATACCGCAGCGAGGACGGCTAAGCGACGCCATCACGGACGCCGCCATGGAGAAATATTTGGCGCCATCCAGCAGGTAAATCACCGGCCACCCCTCATCCGGGGGCACCGCCCCGCCGTCGGGGCTCCACGTCATTACGCGATAATGGCCACGCGCCGCAGACTCAACGATATCGTCCCTGGTATTGAGCAATTGATACACCCTGCCTCCTGTGTAACCGACGTCGCGCCCGAACGGGATCCTTCCCATCAGGCGGCGACCTTGTTGCAGAGCGGATTGGGTACGCCATTCCCGCTCGCAACACCTTAGAAACTGGTGTTAATCCCCATAAAGAAGGTTCTGCCCGGCTCATTGAACGTGGCCGCGCCGGCGCCGGTAATGGTGACGACATTGGTGGTCAGGTTCCTCACTGACTGCGCGTTGCCCGCACGGAACTGACGCTTGTCGAACAAGTTATCCACACCTGCGGTCAGGCTCACATTCTTATTGAACTTGTAAGTCCCGCTCAGGCCGACGACCGAATACGGGCTGACCTGCGTCAGCTCGGAGCCGCTGACCGCCTCGCCTTTATAGTTATATTTCTTCGGCTTTTGACGCCCATACCAGGTTAAATTAGCCAGTAACGACAGCTTGTCGGTCGCCTGCCAGCTCACTGATGAATTTAGCGTATATTGCGGCGTGATGGAGAGGTAATCCCCGGTGGTTTTATTTTCCGAGCGCAACATCCACGTCAGGTTGTTGTTCCAAATGACCGTATCCGACACCGGAATATTCAGCGAGCCTTCCAACCCTTCCACCACCGCCTTGGGTACGTTTTCCCACTGGAAAATGTAGGTGCTGCCATTGGTGCTCATCCCCATTGGGGACATACCCGATTCAATCTTGTTGCGATAGTCATTGCGGAAATAAGTCAGCCCCGCCTGATAGCCGTCACGATGAAACTCCAGCCCGATTTCTTTGTTGATGCTGGTTTCCGCCTTTAAGGCGTCGTTCCCCAACAGATAGCAGCCGTTGGTCCCGCTGACGTAGCAACCTTGTCCGCGGCTATACAGCAGATAGTTCGGGTTGAGCTGGTAAAGGTTTGGCGCTTTGTACGCGCGGGCGATGCCCAATTTCAGCGTGAAGTCGTCGCCTAGCTCCTGCGAGAGATTAAGGCCGGGACTCCAGTTGCCGCCCGCGATGCTGTGGTGATCGAACCGCAGCGCCGGCGTTAACATGGTGCTGGGCGTCAGCTCGATATTATCTTCCGCAAATACGGAGGCGATACGCGCCGACATCTTGCCGCTGCGCGGACCAACGGCATAACCGTCAATCGTGCCGCCCGACAGCGCCTGCGACGTCGACGTCGGGTCTTTCATTTTTTGTCCCGACCACTCGACGCCCACCGTGGCGGTTTGGCTGAACAGCACGTCAAACGGAATATTGACCTCGTTGTGGGCGGTCACCGTATCCAGCTTGGTCGTGCCATAGTCATTGGCGCTGGAGAAAATGCCCTCCGTGCCGCCCGCCAGTCCTTCCGTGATACGGGTGTTTTGGGTACGTTCGTACTGCAGATAAGACATAGTGCTGATGCCGCTATCCCAGTAACCCCGGTGAGTCACCGCATAGTTCTGGCGGTACATCCGGTTAGTCTCTTTGCCGTAATTGTCGACCACATAGCTGTTGCTGTTGGTATTTTGCGTATCGCCGGAGTAGATATTGCCCTGACGGCTCGATCCCACTTCGAACTCCAGCGACTGCTGTGCGGTAATGTCCCAGCGCAGCGCACCGTTGATGTCCTTGTTACGGACCCCTTCACGTCCGGCGGGCAGCGAACTGGCGTAGGCGCCGGTTCTCTCCGACTGGTGACCCTGGTTGATGCCCCAGGCGTCGGCCTGAGTTTTATTGAAATTACCGTAGAGACGCAGGCTGAGGTTATCAGTCAGACCGCCCATCAGACTAAAGTCGGTACGCTTGGTCGCCCCTTCCGCTTTATGCACGGGCATATTCATATAAGCGTTCCAGGTACCGTGCCACTCTTTCGTCGGCTGTTTGGTGATGATATTCACCACCCCGCCCGCCGCGCCGTTGCCATAGCGGGCCGCGGCCGGACCGCGCAGCACGTCGATCCGTTCGACCATGTCCGCAGGCACCCAGTTGGTGTCGCCGCGGGTATCGCGCTCTCCACGCCAACCGTAGCGCACCGCGTTACGGCTCGATATGGGCTTGCCGTCCACCAAAATCAACGTGTTTTCCGGCCCCATGCCGCGAATATCAATCTGCCGGTTGTTGCCGCGTTGACCGCTGGTCGAGTTTCCTGACAGATTCACCCCTGGCATGGTACGGATAAGCTCCGACACATCATTCGCCGGCGGCCTTTTACTGATATCTTCCGCCGTAATGGTGGAAACACCTGGCGCCTGACGAGTCTGCTCTGCGGCAGTCACAATCATCGTATCCGCATTCTCCGCGCTTTGGCCCTGATCCCTGGTGTTGGCGGCTGAAGTCTCGGTGGATATCGGGGCTTTCGTCGTCGCGATCGGTTCCCTGGTGTTGATCGCGTTCGCCCCTGCGGCGGTGATTGTGTTCAACGTTTCGGCTGTCTCAGCCCATGTCAGGCCGGACAAGGTGGAGCAAGCCAACCCTATCAGCGTCGCCAGATAGTGGCGGGTTGGGTGTTTGGTCATGTAAATCGCCCTATATCTTTATCATTGGGAAAGACGGCTGCTGCTGACAGACGGGGACATTCCCTTCCATCATCTTACGCAATGGAAAGCAACGAACCGCGCGAAACGAAATGACCTGCGCGAAAAATGAACCGTCAGTAAGAAAGCATCACTGATAATCGTTTGCGTTACCCTTTTGGCACGATCATTGTTACATTTGTTTTCTAACGCGAGGTTTGTGCAAACGGCAAAATGTTTTGCGAAAACATCGAAATGGCAACGGATAGCCAGACAAAAGGAAAGGAAAACATGGACAATAAAGTACCAGAGTCGAAAAATATATTTAAAAATCATATTGTTCAAAGTTCGAGATTGATTACCAGAGATTATCGCTTTCTGACGCCGGCCGGTATAGACAATACGCCGCTGCTGTTTGGCGAATTTAACGTCACTCAACTTAACCGCGATTTGATCCTCCACACTGCGGATGTGGTAAATCTGACCAATATGAAGACCCAGACGCTCCTGAACGGCGCGCTCAAGCTGGCGATTGTCGTCAACGGCATCGCGCATGTGACCTACGGCGAGCAAATGCTGCATCTGGGCAACGTACAGCCCGCTTCGCTTATTTCGCTCACCGAACCCACGCGTTTCAGTCGCCTCGGCAAACGTGACGAGCATGAGCGCACGGTATCGCTAACCTTCAGCCAGGAGTGGCTTTACGGAAATTTGCTCGACAGCGTCAGCGATTGGCAGGCCATCTACGACTTCTCGCAAACCCATCTCGCCACTCATCTCTGGATGCCGTCCCGGCAGGCGCAGGCCATCGCGTTGCAGATCCTCAATTCCCCCAGCTGCAACACCCCGCTGCAGCGGCTCTATCTGGAGAGTCAGTGCATGTTGCTGATTATTGAGGCCCTGAGTTCGCTGACCGCTAAAAGTCAGGCGAAGCACCGAGACGGCATCGACCTGCGCAACCATCACCGTATTCAGCAAGTTCGCGACATGCTGGAAAGCGGGGAAGCAGACCAGCTCTCGATGGACGAAATCGCCAAGTGCGTCAACATGAGCGCCAGCACGCTTCAACGCCATTTCCGCCACACCTTTAACATCACCGTCTTCGAATACCTGCGCACCTGTCGACTGCGGCGCGCCATGCTAGCGCTGCAACGCGACGGCATGGCGATTTCTCAGGCGGCCAGCCTCGCCGGGTACAACAGTTCGGCCAACTTCACCACCGCGCTGCGCCGCACTTTCGGCGTCACGCCGGGGCAAATCAAAGAGCGTTTTTAGCCATACGCCATCGGCATATAGCATCGCTACCTGGCTTATGGCGCGTGGTTATACGACGACATCCCGTCGCCACGGCAGATCAAAAGCCCTTTTTCCTCTCGGTGTCTGGCTGCCTATGATCCTTATCTCTGCAGACACCCCCCCTGCATTAGCTGAACTCAACACCACCAGTACGCCGCGCGTCGAGGAGCGATCGATTTCGTTGCCTTGGGGCTGCCCGTCTCGGAAGACGCGGTAATGGATAAGGGACTGGTTGACGTGAAACAGGTCTTACGCAATAACGACAGACTGTCGCACAGCCTGAGGCTCGGCTACGCCGGACATGCGTTGGACTTCGATGACGTTCCCCCCGCCTTGCGCGACCATCCCAGCACGGTGATCCTGCCCGCGCTTACGCGCGGGCGGCGGAAATCCCCACTGCGACGGAGAAAGATTTTCTCACGGCGTATGTCATCAGCGTCGTGATGACAGGGGGAAAACAGTGTGGCCAGCGGCCCCCGACTCTATGCGCAGGGATACCACAATACGGCGACGCTGAGAACGATTGCGGCAGCCGCTGCCGCATCTGGACTGCGATAAAGTGCTCGCCCACTGTCGGTTGCAACAGCCAGGTAACCCGCGAACGCTATTGACGCTGCTGCTGAGTTAGCGCCTACGGACAGACGTTCCCCTTCCGTCATCGATCGTCACACGAAAAAAAATCCGGCGGCGGCTGCCCCGGATTTTTTGAACCTGTCATGATACGCAAGCGCTTATTTGCGCCTGCGTACACTCGCCTTCAGCTTATTTTTTCTTTGCTTTCGGGTTCGGCAGGTCGGTGATGCTGCCTTCGTACACTTCCGCCGCCAGCCCGATAGATTCGTGCAGCGTCGGGTGCGCATGGATCGTCAGCGCGATATCTTCCGCGTCGCAGCCCATTTCGATGGCCAGACCGATTTCGCCCAGCAGTTCGCCGCCGTTGGTCCCGACGATCGCCCCACCAATGATGCGATGGCTCTCTTTCTCGAAGATCAGCTTAGTCATGCCGTCCGCGCAGTCGGAAGCGATAGCGCGGCCTGACGCCGCCCAAGGGAAGATCGCTGTTTCGTAGCTGATGCCCTTCTCTTTCGCTTCTTTCTCGGTCAGACCGACCCACGCCACTTCCGGTTCGGTATAGGCAATGGACGGGATCACTTTCGGATCGAAGTAGTGTTTCTTGCCGGCGATGACTTCTGCAGCCACGTGACCTTCGTGCACGCCTTTGTGCGCCAGCATCGGCTGACCGACGACATCGCCGATAGCGTAGATGTGCGGCACGTTGGTGCGCATTTGTTTATCGACGTGGATAAAGCCGCGATCGTCAACTTCAATGCCAGCCTGACCGGCATCCAAAAATTTGCCGTTCGGCACGCGGCCGATAGCGACCAGTACTGCGTCATAGCACTGCGGTTCTGCCGGCGCGTTTTTACCTTCCATCGTGACGTAGATGCCGTCTTCTTTGGCTTCTACCGCCGTCACTTTAGTTTCCAGCATCAGGCCGAACTTGTTGCTGATGCGCTTGGTGAAGGTCTTCACGACGTCTTTATCAGCGGCCGGGATCACCTGATCGAACATTTCGACGACGTCGATCTTGGAACCCAGCGCGTGGTAGACGGTCCCCATTTCCAGACCGATGATACCGCCGCCCATGATCAGCATGCGTTCCGGTACGGTTTTCAGCTCCAGCGCATCGGTGGAGTCCCATACACGCGGATCTTCATGCGGAATAAACGGAAGCTGGATCGGACGGGAGCCCGCAGCAATGATCGCGTTATCGAAGTTGATGGTGGTATTGCCGCCTTCGCCTTCAACGACCAGCGTGTTCGCGCCGGTGAATTTACCCAGACCGTTGACCACTTTAACTTTACGGCCTTTCGCCATGCCTGCCAGACCGCCGGTCAGCTGGTTGATGACTTTTTCTTTCCAGGAACGAATCTTGTCGATGTCGGTCTGAGGTTCGCCGAACACGATACCGTGCGTGGCAAGGGCCTTAGCTTCTTCGATGACTTTTGCAACGTGCAGTAAAGCTTTGGAAGGGATACATCCGACGTTGAGGCAAACCCCGCCCAACGTGGAATAGCGTTCTACCAGTACGGTGTCCAGACCTAAGTCCGCGCAACGGAACGCCGCAGAATAACCTGCAGGGCCCGCGCCAAGCACCACCACCTGGGCTTTAATTTCAGTACTCATCATGACCTCTTGTTTTGTTTGTCCGGCGGTCAGACGTGGTTGTTATGGATCAGTACGTCCGTCATCCACCGGGACGCCCCACACTGACATTGAGTTTACAGAGTTGTTAACGCTCTGCAAGGCGAGCCAGGGGGATCTGCGTCTCAAACATGCCACGGCGAGCAGCCTGCCGCCGCGGCGTCGACGTTAGCCAAAAGACCGGCCCGCAGGCCGGCCCCGGCGATTACATCACCAGACGACGGATATCAGACATCACATTGTTGATGAAGCTGATGAAACGCGCGCCGTCCGCACCGTCGATAACACGGTGGTCGAATGACAGAGACAGTGGCAGCATCAGGCGCGGCGCGAACTCTTTGCCGTTCCATACCGGCTTGGTGGCCGATTTGGAGACGCCGAGGATAGCCACTTCCGGTGCGTTGACGATCGGCGTGAACGCCGTAGTGCCAAGGCCGCCCAGGCTGGAAATGGTGAAGCATCCCCCCTGCATGTCGGAAGCCGTCAGCTTACCGGCGCGGGCTTTTTGGAGATCTCCATCAGCTCGCGAGACAGTTCAACGATGCCTTTCTTGTTCACATCGCGGAATACCGGAACCACCAGACCGTTCGGCGTATCAACCGCAACGCCGACGTTGATGTATTTTTTCAGCGTCAGGCGCTGACCATCTTCAGACAGCGAGCTGTTGAAACGTGGGAACTCTTCCAGCGCTTTCGCGACGGCTTTCATGATGAACACGACAGGCGTGATCTTCACGTCCAGTTTCTTCTTCTCGGCTTCCACGTTCTGCTGTTTGCGGAACGCTTCGACTTCGGTGATATCCGCTTCGTCAAACTGCGTCACGTGCGGGATCATCACCCAGTTGCGATGCAGGTTGGCGCCGGAGATCTTCTGAATACGACCCAGTTCCACTTCTTCGACTTCGCCGAATTTGCTGAAGTCGACCTTCGGCCAAGGCAGCAGACCCGGCAGAGAACCGCCCGCCGCACCCGCCGCCGGAGCGGATTCTGCGCGTTTGACCGCGTCTTTTACGTAAGCCTGTACGTCTTCGCGCAGGATACGGCCTTTGCGACCGGTTCCTTTCACCTTCGCCAGATTGACGCCGAACTCGCGCGCAAGACGACGGATGACCGGGGTCGCGTGCACGTAAGCGTCATTCTCAGCAAACTCGCCCTTCGCGCTGGAGCTGGCCGCGGCCGGCGCAGCTTTAGCTGGAGCAGGCGCGGCGCTCGCTTCGGTTTTCGCTGCCGGTGCCGCAGCCGGGGCTGCGCCTTCGACTTCAAACACCATGATCAGGGAGCCGGTTTTCACCTTGTCGCCCGTGGCGATCTTGATCTCTTTAACCGTGCCCGCGAACGGCGCCGGCACCTCCATGGAAGCCTTGTCGCCTTCCACGGTGATCAGAGACTGCTCTGCCGTGACGTTGTCGCCGACGCTGACCATCACTTCGGTGACTTCCACTTCGTCGCCGCCGATATCCGGCACGTTGACGTCTTTCGCGGCAGAACCGGTGCTAGCTGCGGCCGGAGCGGCAGCCGGCTGGCTGGCCTGTGCGGCTGGCGCGGCGCCTGCCACTTCAAACACCATGATCAGGGAGCCGGTTTTCACTTTGTCGCCCGTGGCGATCTTGATCTCTTTCACCACGCCCGCGAACGGTGCCGGGACTTCCATAGAGGCTTTGTCGCCTTCAACGGTGATCAAAGACTGCTCTGCTTCAACGCTGTCGCCGACATTCACCATCACTTCGGTGACTTCGACTTCGTCGCCGCCGATGTCCGGCACGTCGACGTCTTTCACCGCGCTGGCCGCAGCCGGAGCCGCGGGTGCCGCTTCCGGCTGTGCGGCTGCCGGCGCTTCCGCCGCGCTGTCTGCCGAATCAAATACCATGATCAGAGAACCGGTGGAGACTTTGTCGCCGACGGCAATCTTGATTTCTTTCACCACGCCCGCCTGAGGGGAAGGCACTTCCATGGAGGCCTTATCGCCTTCCACCGTAATCAGCGACTGTTCAGCTTCAACAGTGTCGCCGACGTTCACCATCACTTCGGTGACTTCAACTTCGTCCGAACCGATATCCGGAACATTGATTTCGATAGCCATGTAATCTTGCCCTCTTATGCCAGACGCGGGTTAACTTTATCAGGGTCGATGTTGAATTTCTTAATGGCTTCAGCCACAACAGACGCTTCAACTTCGCCGCGTTTAGCCAGTTCGCCCAGTGCGGCAACCACCACGTAAGACGCATCCACTTCGAAGTGGTGACGCAGGTTCTCACGGCTGTCGGAGCGACCGAAGCCGTCCGTACCCAGAACGCGGTAGTCGCTGGCCGGGATGTAAGTACGTACCTGCTCGGCGAACAGCTTCATGTAGTCGGTAGACGCGACGGCAGGCGCTTCGCTCATCACCTGAGCGATGTACGGTACGCGCGGCGTTTCGGCCGGGTGCAACATGTTCCAACGTTCGCAGTCCTGACCGTCGCGCGCCAGTTCGGTGAAGGAGGTCACGCTGTAGACGTCGGAGCCGATACCGTAGTCCTGGGATAGGATCACTGCGGCTTCGCGGACGTGGCGCAGAATCGAGCCGGAGCCCAACAGCTGTACCTTGCCTTTGCTGCCTTCCACCGTTTCCAGCTTGTAGATACCTTTGCGGATGCCTTCTTCGGCGCCCTGCGGCATCGCCGGCATGTGGTAGTTTTCGTTCAGCGTCGTAATGTAATAATAAACGTTCTCCTGCGCTTCGCCGTACATACGGTGCAGACCGTCATGCATGATGACAGCGACTTCGTAGGCGAAAGCCGGATCGTAGGAGATACAGTTCGGGATAGTCAGAGACTGAATGTGGCTGTGGCCGTCTTCATGCTGCAAACCTTCGCCGTTCAGCGTCGTACGACCAGAGGTGCCCCCAATCAGGAAGCCGCGCGCCTGCTGGTCGCCCGCAGCCCAGCACAAGTCGCCGATACGCTGGAACCCGAACATGGAGTAGTAGATGTAGAACGGGATCATCGGCAGATCGTTGGTGCTGTATGACGTTGCCGCCGCCAGCCAGGACGCGCCCGCGCCCAGTTCGTTGATCCCTTCCTGCAGAATCTGACCTTTCTCGTCTTCTTTGTAGTACGCCACCTGCTCGCGGTCCTGCGGCGTGTACTGCTGACCGTTCGGGCTGTAAATACCAATCTGACGGAACAGACCTTCCATACCGAAAGTACGCGCTTCATCCGCGATAATCGGCACCAAGCGATCTTTGATCGACTTGTTCTTCAGCATCACGTTCAAGGCACGAACGAAAGCGATGGTGGTGGAAATCTCTTTGTTTTGCTCTTCCAGCAAGGGACCAAAGTCTTCCAGCGTCGGCAGATCCAGAGAACCGCTGAAGTTAGGCTGACGAGACGGCACATAGCCTTCCAGCGCCTGACGACGTTCGTGCAGGTATTTGTACTCTTCGGAATCTTTATCAAAGCTCAGCAGAGGCAGTTTTTCCAGCTCTTCGTCTTTGACCGGCACGTTGAAACGATCGCGGAAGTAGCGAACGCCTTCCATGTTGATCTTCTTGACCTGGTGAGCGATGTTTTTGCCTTCCGCCGCATCACCCATCCCGTAACCCTTGATGGTATGCGCCAGAATGACGATCGGTTTGCCTTTGGTGTCCTGCGCTTTTTTCAGTGCGGCATAGACTTTCTTCGGATCGTGGCCGCCACGGTTCAGCGCCCAGATTTCATCGTCGGTCCAGTCTTTGACCAGCTCCGCGGTTTCCGGATATTTACCGAAGAAATGCTCACGCACGTAGGCGCCGTTTTTCGATTTGAAGGTCTGGTAGTCGCCATCCACGGTTTCGTTCATCAACTGAATCAACTTACCGCTGGTGTCTTTACGCAGCAGCTCGTCCCAGCGCCCGCCCCAGATAACCTTGATCACTTCCCAGCCAGCGCCGCCAAACACGCCTTCCAGCTCGTTGATGATCTTACCGTTACCGGTAACCGGTCCGTCCAGACGCTGCAGGTTGCAGTTGATGACGAAGACCAGGTTGTCCAGTTTTTCACGGGTCGCGATGGTGATGGCGCCTTTGGATTCCGGCTCATCCATCTCCCCGTCGCCCAGGAAGGCGTAGACGGTCTGTTTAGAGGTATCTTTCAGACCACGGTGTTCCAGGTATTTCAGGAACTTAGCCTGGTAGATCGCACCGATCGGGCCCAGCCCCATGGAAACGGTCGGGAACTGCCAGAATTCAGGCATCAGTTTCGGGTGCGGATAAGAAGACAGACCATGGCCGTGTACTTCCTGACGGAAGTTGTTCATCTGCTCTTCAGTGAGGCGACCTTCGACAAATGCGCGGGCGTAAACGCCCGGGGAGATGTGTCCCTGGAAGTAAACCAGGTCGCCGCCGTCCTGCGCGTTGCGTGCGCGGAAGAAGTGGTTGAAGCACACTTCATAGAAGGTGGCGGAGGACTGGTAGGACGCCATGTGGCCGCCCAGTTCCAAATCTTTCTTAGAAGCGCGCAGTACGGTCATAACCGCATTCCAACGGATCGTTGAACGAATACGGCGCTCCAGATCAAGGTTGCCCGGATAGGCAGGTTCGTCTTCAACGGCGATGCTGTTGATGTAACTGCTGCTTGCGCTGCCGGCAGCGGTTTTCACGCCGCCTTTACGTGCTTCGCCCAGAACCTGATCAATCAGGAACTGCGCGCGCTCAACACCTTCTTCACGGATAACCGATTCGATCGCCTGCAGCCAGTCACGCGTTTCGATCGGATCCACGTCATTATTCAAACGTTCTGACATGGTCTATTCCTTATCTGTTTCTAATTCAGTTGATTTGTCTGGAGCCTGTCTTCATACACTCTGCGCCCATAGGGTTAAAAGCGCAGGAAGACAGGCTCATCGTCTCGTATTTCGCAAACGGC
>NZ_LUTP01000002.1 GCF_002111585.1 Lonsdalea iberica | reverse complement strand
GAAACTGAACAAGCATACGCAATATCCAACACTTTCAGTTAGACGAGATCCCTGCTCCGAAGCCTACTGTCCAGACCCATGCTGAATAGAACCCAAACGAGCATTTTTCCTTCAAGCTCGTGTCGAATACCGCCAGATATGAGATATTTAACTATGATTATCCTACAAGAGTGAAGTCTGGGTATAATTTCTAAAAGATATATCAATAAATATAATAATTAGCAGCCTTACTAAATATAAACTAACAACTATTCAAAATCTAACTCCTCCTCAATCTTTGCTTGTTGGTGCAAGTTTAGCTTAGGGCAATGGGAATTCATGTAATTGATAACACTTTGGTTTTGTAATAAAGCATAATAAAAGGCACTCTGCCAATCTTTACCAATATCTGATTGTGGAATTTCTATTAAACGTTGTTCTAAAGCCGTTCTGACATCGAAGTTTACATTGGATAATCTTCGCTTCCACTGTCTAAAATCTTTAAGGCAATAATTAATAATACGGCTTTTTATTTTTAGTTTCTCTACATGAAGAATAACTCTATTTTGATCGCATTCCTGAGTGTTCTTGACCCTTCTTAACTTTACAGATATAGATATATCATTGCCTTCCGCATTTAATGATACGAGCAGTGAAAAACGAAAATTTTCCAAAAAATCAAAGTAGATAGGATGAACGAATATAGCGGAATTATTTTCATCGCAAAAGTAATGCTCGCCTTTTACAGGAGCACACCCTCTACATTGAGGTACTAAATTATTTGGAAAAATCGAGAACTCAGGCCAATTTCCCTTAGGAATAAAATGGTCTAAAGTATCTGGAGTCATTGGGTTACCACAGTAAGGACAATAAGATAACTCGTGTTCATTTCTTCTTTTGAGCAACAGTTTATTTAATTTACTAGGTGCTTTTTCGTAATATTCAATTAATGATTTTGAATATTCTAAGAGCGAACTATCAGGTAATTTTACATCATATGAATTTATCATGTTTTCATATAAATTATAATTTTCAGATATTTTTTCAGCAATAAAATTAAGTTGTTGGGCATTCTCTTTCCGACTGTCTATTGCAACTTCAAGCCATGAACAAGGTAGCTTATTTATGAACTCACCTAAATATTTCATTACTCACCCTCGATTGATATTTTTTCATCATCCGATTTTGAAATCGCATAAGCTAATGCATCATTCCCAATGTACTCCTTAATGTCAGAAATAGATGGGCCATTCTTTAAAAAGAATTTATCAATCTCTTTTTGGAAAGGCTTGAAAATATATTCATCATCGAAGACTTCTGATATTATCATATCAATTGATTCACCATATGTTTCTATAGAGGACCGAAACACTTTGGTATTCCCTTCGATTTTTCTTAATATAGTTACCGCATCCCGCTCAACTTCTCTTGTCAAGATTGATGAATGTGTTGCAATTATAGAAAAGGATTTTGTTTCATTCAAAATGTTCTTGAGCATATTTATCAATCCAACTTCTAACTCTGGATGCAAATATAGTTCAGGTTCATCGATAATTAACAAACTTTCTTCTTCAAGTTCAGAAATTATTGCGGGAAGCATATATGTGTAGATTTTTTGTCCCGAGCTAAGAGGTATTATTTTTTCGTCTTTTTTAAAAATCAATCCTTTTTTAAGATTTATATTGTCCTTCAAGTCATTAAGTTTAATCATTTCATTTAAAACAAAATCATTACCTTCATTATCTAATATTGATATTGAGTCAAAGTCTATTGATATGGATAATGTTTCTTTCAGAAGTTGAAACCTTGTTTTTTCAGTCCACCAACCATTATCTTCATCATATTTCAGTATTTTTATAATCGATTGAACACTTTTTATAATCGGATATTCTGGTTCAAAAGTTCCCTTGTGGTTCCTGAACCCTATATACGAATATTCATTTACATGTAAACGCTTTCGAATTGTGCTTTTTTTATTGATTGAGGCCCTATTTCTTGAGTATTTCGCTGTTAGTTTATTGAATATTTCATCCTCCGTATAAAAATCTTCAAATGGCGAATACGCAATTACTATCAACTTGTGAAAGTATGGGGGATGTTCTTCACCATCCGTAACACCTGTTATAACCTCGCTAATTTTCTTCAAAATATGTGTTTTGCCGACGCCATTTTTACCAATCAATAGACAGATATTTGATTTCCCTACCGTTCTATCCATATTGAACTTAAAATTTATCGGATCAAAACTATCGCCAAGACTTTCGATAATTAGGTCAAATTTTGTTGTAGGACTATACCTCCCTACTGCTATCTGATATCCTTTTTTCAAAATTGCAGCAGAAGAACTCCCCCGCATTAAACTTCCTGAATATCCATCCCATTGCGAATATTGATCATAGTTTTGGTGGAAATATCCAGCATCGCATAAAGAATCTAGAATAGAGTCTATTTCTTCTGGTTCGAAAAGTGAATTAATCTTCTTATAATAATCTATATCTTCACCAATCGAAACTAACTTTTCTTCAGATAATAACTGTTCAATGTCTATAATTTTTGGTTCGATTTCTTTTCCATGTTCCTTAAAGTAAATCGATGTGTTTTCAATCCCTTTTGAAAGCATTTTTATATTACCAATTTTAATTTTATCATTCTCTCTAACGTAATATATTTTGAATGTGATAATATAACCAAAATCATCCCACGGAACGCTATAGTTTGTACCTATATGATCCTGAAGCAAATGAATTCCGGGATATTTATCGATGAGTAATGTTTCTGAGTAATAATAATTCATTATAAACTCCTTTACTTGAATAAATGCTTGGTAAATAGTAACCAGTGGTTATTATAGCGAAATGCTACCGCCCTCAAAAATTAGCTTTGCTTCGTAAAAGAGAATATAACAAAACATTATTAATTTGTAAGCTCCTAATTATAAATTTATCAGATAGTTACCTTATAATTACCAGGTATGTTCGAAAATGTACCCACCTTTACATTTTCGATGTATCGTGAAGTCTCCAATGTTTACTCTTGGCACAGAGCAGACTGTCAGAGTTCCTCGGACACAATTCCACTAGGGGGACATGATCAATACTTTACTTGTAGATATGACCATAGTAATGAGCACCAAATGCACGAGACCGCTCAAATCAGTTTTATGCAACTAGCTTTGATTGGTGGTCACTCTGGTGGTCTGGACAGAAAGGGAATTCAGGTTTAGATTGTTTATTAGCCAGTTACTGGCTAAGGCGATCCCAGTCAGAGGAGCCATATTTAGAAAAGCCCGCTTCAGAAAACTGAAGCGGGCTTTTTGCTTTTACATGTACCTGTGCAAGGTCTTGACGCGTTTTGACAGGACTAAGCAACGAAAAGGCGTTCTGCTGCCTTTTCGTTTACCCTCCGTATCGTGAGAATTTGGTGGTTAGGTTTGGGTCCAGATTGGTTCGATGACGGCCTGACCCCAAATGTCTCTGCTACGAGTCAATACGCATATGACGTAACCCTAACTGAGCAGCTTACCTTTCAGCAGATTAAGCCCCGCAGAGACCAGGTCGCCATGGGCCGGTGTTTCGCCCTGCGGTGACAGACCATCCACGATTTTTGGCAGGTATTCGGCAATCAGCGTCGAGGCGGTTTGCAAATCAACGCCCAGTTTCGCGCCGAGGTCCTGCAATGCAGGTGAACCAAACACCGAAGTGATCTGTTCACTGTTTACCGACATATTGCTGTGCTGACTGAGCCACGACTCAAAAATTTCGCCTAAGCCGCCGTTGCGAAATTTTTCCATAATGCCCTGAATACCACCCTGCTGTTCAACCCAGGTCATGATCGCCTGTAGTTGTTCAGTCTTACCGGCCTGCCCGCCGAGCATGCCGCCAATTTGATCTAATAATCCCATGACAGACTCCCTACAATCATTGCTATAACGTTCCGATTTACGACTTACTTCGTCGGAATAATCAGTACCTGACCCGGATAGATCTTGTCAGGATGCGTCAGCATCGGTTTATTGGCTTCGAAGATGCGCTGATAGTCATTGGCGGAGCCATACATTTCTTTGGAGATTGCGCTCAGGGTGTCGCCGGATTTCACCGTATAATAACGGCTCTCCGCCCCGCTTTGCGTTACATTAACGCTATCGCTGACTTGGCTAACCCCGGTAACGTTACCTACCGCCACAAGAATTTTTTCTTTATCTTCCTGTGAACCGACATCGCCCGTCACTGTTGCGGTACCATCTTCCGCGACGTCAATATTGACCTTTTCGGCACCAGGCAGGTTAAGGCTATCAATATGTTTTTTCAGTTTCTCGGCCTGATCTTCCTTGCTGCCGCCGGATACGGCATCCCAGATTTTCTCGCCCGCGTCTTTCACAAAACTTAATAACCCCATCGTTCCATACCTCCGTTACTGTTACACAATGAAAATTTTCATCAGACCCAATAACCATATACCAATATTCTTAAACGCGCCGGGTATGCATCTCGATACCTTGTCATCGCCGCAACATCAAAAAAGATAAATATCAACGTCGTCTGTTTCGTGCCGCAACCATAACAACAATAAGTTGACGCTCGGAAAGGACACGACACTCCCTCACAAGATTTGGGGCCGCTGTAAGCAGAAACACACTCACTCGCCCTGGCGTTTAGGGTGCAAAATGATGGCATCACTCGCAGAATTGTTTATTAAGCAAGAGGAGCATTTAAGGAGTGAGGGTAAGAGAACCCGAAAATCAATCTACCAACGAAAAAATTCCAGAACGCTGTCGTCAATTGGGATTATTTATCGCAGTGGATGAGGGTACGTATAACCCGATCCCAGCTCTGCTGAGGAAGCGCGAGACAAATATAGAGATACCCATGCTACATCGTTAGGTGCTAGATAAGGCTTCACCATCAATCAAATGCTATCGCCATTGGAGAAGCATTAATCCGTTATTGGAAGTAAGTAAAACCGTCAGGCCATCAATTATTATAATGAATGAAGCAATTTTTATGCGTGACTGATGACAAGCCACAACACCGTAAAAATAAAACATTACCAGCCGTTTTGAATAAAGATTTATATTCATTAATTCTCTCGCTGCATACTATCGGCGCCATAAAGAAACGGCTTCCCAATATCAGTACCATTGACTTATAAACAACGAAAAAACCGAGATATTGTTCGAGGTAACTTATCGGTTCGGGGGTCATCACGGACCCAAATCGCCTATGCATGTATTTCACATCACGATGGATAGGCCAACCTAGTCTGGATGCGAAGTTTGCCACTGACAACGTACATCCGTAGCCTTGTAAACAGCCAGATTTTGCGCGGTTTCACCAATCGGCACTCTTGCTCTCTGTGCATACACGTATGGATCAAGTGCAAAATAGGTATCTAAGGGGCGAAGCCCTGCACCGTCGGGTTTCGCTTCGCCGGCATTGTCTAACCCTGTCGGGTTGTCATCCCAACCGCCCTCTCACCCCCTTCGGTCTCACCCACCAGTTCACTCAATGCCTTTTGGAACCTGAGAGAAGACGCCGTCGGGTTGATCTCTGTTGAAAAGAGATACCATAATGAGTCCACAGGGGAGCTTACGGCTTCCCTTTTATTTGTACTCAATCCCCTCTCAACGCATTCGGTCCGCTAATAAAAAGTGCCGCTCTCGCTATCACGACGACGGTCTGGAGATGTTCGTAACGATGAAACCTTCGTCAACTGCACAGACTTCCCTCCCCTCTCAGGAAGAGGGCCTGCCCGGCTCGCGGCGCGTGTGGGCTGTCCTGTCCGTCTCGCTGGCTGTCGTGCTCAGCGTACTTGATGGCACGCTGGCGAATGTTGCACTCCCCACCATCGCGCATTCCTTAAATGCCAGCGCGCAAGCCTCGGTATGGGTGGTCAACGGCTATCAGCTGGCCATCATCGCCACGCTGCTGCCGATGGCTGCGCTGGGCGAGTTCATCAGCTACCGTAAAGTTTTCAGCGCGGGCGTGGTGGTTTTTACGCTGTCATCATTGGGCTGCGCGCTGGCCGACTCCATGCCCGGCCTCATCGCCGCACGCGTCATTCAGGGCGTGGGGGCCGCCGCCGTCATGTGTTGTACGTCCGCGCTGTTGCGCCATACTTACCCGGCGAAAACGTTCGGGCGAGGACTCGCGCGCAATGCCTTTGTCGTGACCGCCTCCTCTGCCGCGGGGCCTTCAATTTGTGCCGCGGTGCTCTCCGTCGCCCCTTGGGAGTGGCTATTCGTTATTAACTTTCCCATCGGGATTTTGGCGCTGATCTGCGCCCGTGCACTGCCCATAACGCCGCGTCAGCCGCGCAAATTCGACCTTGGGGCCATCGTGCTCAATGCATTGGGTATGAGCCTCGGCGTAATTGGTCTCAATGAGCTTAATGAATCCCCCGCGCTAGCCTTGACGCTGATTCTGTCCGCGGCGCTATGCCTGTGGCTGTTGGTGAAACGCTGCCTCGGCGACGAGTCGCCCTTGCTGCCGCTCGATCTGTTCAAAATTCCGCGCTTTCGCTGGGCGATCGCCGCCTCGTTTTGCATGTTTGCGGCGCAAATGTGCGCTTTCGTCGCCCTGCCCTTTTATATGCAACACGCCCTCGGACGCACTATCGTGCAGACGGGGCTATTGATGACAGCGTGGCCAGTCGGTTCGTCGCTGGCGAATCTCGGCCTGTCTTCCTTCGTTGACCGGGTTCAGGCCGGTAGCCTGTGCGCCATCGGCGCTGGTCTACAGATTATCGGACTGGTGCTGATCGTGGCGTTGCCACATGGCACCACCGATCTCTGGCTGCTTTGCGGGCTATTTTTAGCGGGGGTCGGATTTGGTTTTTTCCAGTCGCCGAACAGTCGCGACATGCTCTCTGCCCCACCGCGCAGCCGCAGCGGCGCTGCGGGAGGGATGCAGGCCGCAGCTAGAGTCAATGGCCAAACGTGGGGCGCCGCCCTGGCAGGATTGTGTTTCTCTCTGTCCGCCGGCGAAGGCGCTTATGTGGCGCTGTCGGCATCAATGGGTTTCAGCCTGATTGCGCTAATGCTGAATTTGAGACGTCGTCAGTTATTTCGTCCCGGCCCGCAGGAAGATCAATAAACGCGTTAAGAAAAACCCGCGAACGCCCGATGAAAGTCGAGAGATTGCCGCGAAGCTACGCGAATAGCCGAGTCGTCAGGAAAAGCGTTGGGAAGGGGATTTCTCCGCCCGCATCGAGCGCGCGATGTGGACGGAGTTGCGCGAGTCTAGCCCGCGTTTATTTCACCAGCACGCTTTGAACCGCGGCCGCCAGCTCGTTGATCTCAAACTTCGCCACATAGGCGTCGGCGCCAACTTTACGTACATGATCTTCGTTGGCGCTGCCAGACAGCGAGGAGTGGATAATCACCGGAATGTGCTTCAGGTAGGGGTCGCCCTTGATGTGGCGTGTCAACGTAAAGCCGTCCATCTCCGGCATTTCCAGATCGGTCAGCACGAAGGCAATCTTATCGGAGATAGGCACGTTTTCCGCCTTGGCTTGTTCCGCCATCAGTTGGATCTTGTTCCACGCCTCCTGCCCGGTAATGTGCATTTGACCGGGGATCTGCATCAGTTCCAGGCCCTGTTCCAGCAGCGAGCGTGCGACCTTGGAGTCTTCGGCGACAATTGCGACCGATCCCGGCTTGATAGGGAATGCTTTGTTTTCCATATCGTCGATCTGAATATCGCGATCGACCGGGATCATGTCGTGCAGGATCTGCTCGACGTCCAGCACCAGCGCCAAATTGTTACTCTCTTTATCGCTACCCAATCGTGCAATACTGGTGATGTAGCTGCTGCCGACGCCCGCTTCGGCGGTCAACACCTGGCTCCAATCCAGACGAACGATATCGTCGACGGATTCAACGGCAAAGGCCTGCGTGCTGCGCGCGTACTCCGTCACCAGCAAAATATTCAGCCCGGTTTCCGGCTTACATCCGGCCACTGCGGGCAGATCAATCACGGGAATCACTTGTCCGCGTATATTCACCATGCCCATCATCGGCGGCTTCATACCCACGGCTTTGGTCAATGACGGCATGGGAACAATTTCACGCAGCTTGAAGACGTTGATGCCGAACAGTTCGGATTTGCCTCCTTGCAGCTCGGAGCCTCCCAATCTGAACAATAAGAGTTCAAACTTGTTGGCGGATGTGAGGTTGGTCCTCTCATCGATATCTTTCTGAAAATTATCCATGCAGTCCTCAATAATACAAATACTTCATTAATGTCCGGCCAGGCGTCGTAACATGCGAATAAGTGCTTAATCAACGACGTCCGGCCAAAGCCGCGTGCACTCAGTCATTTTATTCAAGTTACTCTCGCCTGTTATCGGCTAAAGAAATGAAAACTATATGCTAACAATAGCTGTCTTTTCTTATTCATCTGACAATAATTATTATTGAGGGAAAAGTACTCGATAACGGGCTTTCGTGAGCGTTGAATAATGTCATCGTCAATCACACCCACAGAGATAACCTGAAGACACCTGACCACTCCCTGCCCAAAAAAGCATCGATTGTTTTAAATTCTAACGAAATCAATCCGCTAGCGTAGCACCTTCCTGCCTAACCGGGCCTGCAACCACATTGACGGCCTATTCATGTCAGTCGTCGTCAGACATAGCCGATTGAAAACAGGGACATCCGCCAGAAAAAAATCAAAAGACTGTTAGAATTGTTGAAGGAAGATGGTACTGCCCCTCCGGCTATATAGGGACAAAATAATATTACACGGAATAATTCGTTAATAAGGATCCAGTTACCTCTTTTTACCTTTTTCAGTCTGGAGGTTTCTTATGTATTCATTCGTTGCACGGCAACCCATTTTAGACCAGCACTTACAACCCGTAGCTTATGAGCTTTTGTTTCGCCAAGGCATTACCAATAAATTTCCTGACGTCAGCCCGGAATATGCCACCGCCCAGCTAATAGCAGAGCAATTTCTAACCACCCCATTGAATAAACTGACCAATGACCACCCCAGCTATATTAACTTTCCTTATCAGCTTCTCATCGACGGCCAGGCGGAGATCTTGCCGGCGGATAAAGTCGTGATAGAAATTCTCGAAAACTCTACACCGGATGAGGAGCTGTTCGCGGCCGTTAAACGGCTAAAGAGAAAAGGATTCACCCTGGCGCTGGATGATTTCAGCATGGACCCCATTTGGGACCGCTTTTTGCCCTATGTGGATATCATCAAGTTCGACTTACAGCAGTCAACCTTTGAAGAGATTGGACGCTACATCAGCACCCTCCGCCACAAGCACCTCAGCTATCTGGCGGAAAAGGTCGAGACCAACGAACAGTTCCTGCGCGTCAAAGCGATGGGATTTACGCTGTTCCAAGGCTATTTCTTCAGCCATCCACAGATGTTCAAAGCCAAACGGCTTTCCAACGATCACAAGAACGCCATTCAACTGCTCAAAGAAGCCAACGAACGAGAGCTGAACTACGACCGCATTGAACGGCTGATCAACAGCGATTTATCTCTGGCCTACAAGCTAATGCGGTATTTCAACAATTTCCGCTACAAGGCTAACCTTTCCGTCATCACGACATCCATGTCGTTTCGCAGCATCGCCATATTTCTGGGACAACGGGAACTCCGGCGATTTATTTCGCTGATCAGCATCACGATGGGGAGTAAGGACAAATCCTGCGAGCTGTATCGTATGAGTCTGATCCGCGGTAAATTTTGTGAATTGCTATCGATCCGTCTGCACGGCCGCGAAGATCCCTTCGAGGCCTTTTTATGCGGTCTCTTTTCCATGCTGGACGCCATTCTGGATTCTCCGATGGATCTTTTGCTGGAGCAAATTCCTGTGTCATCGCATATCAAGCGCGCGCTGATGGACAACGCCGGGGAGTTGGCCTGCTACTTAAGCCTCATCTCTTATTATGAAAAGCAAAATTGGGAGCAGGTAAACACCTACATGGAAATGATGGGGGTCAATGAAGACCAGATGCTAAAACTCATCACCGAAGCGACCCTCTGGGCCGACGAACTGTTGGATTTATAATTATTCTTTGCGTTGACTGTCCTGTCGATACCCCCGCCGTCACCCCATTCAAATCTCCCCTTCGCTCGGGTTTTTCAGCGAGCGCGGTACCGCACGCCCAGTTAAGGGCGAGGGTTTAGTGCGCCAGACGCGGCGGTCCGCGGTGCAGCGTCATCCGCATCGCAACACGTCGTCAGCGCATGCGCTGAATCACCTGCAACAGCTCCGCAATGGCATCCTCGCCGCCGTCGGTCAGCACGGCTTTACGGACGCAGCCGTTAGCATGGTCGGCCAGCATCTGGTTGGCGACGGCGCTCAACGCTGAGCGCACGGCGGAGATCTGATTGAGAATATCCACGCAATACCGATCCTGCTCCACCATCTGCGTGATGCCGTTAACCTGCCCGTTGATCCGCTTTAAGCGGTTCAACAAGGCTTTTTTGCGCGGCTGCACCACCTGCTTCGCGTCAGCCTCGCCCGCGCTGGCGTCAAGGCACGCGTCGCACTTAACCCGCGACATCGAAGCCGATCTCTTCAATGGCGTCGCGGAATGCGCCGGGGTTGGCAGCCGCTGTTTCAGCGTACTCCACGTCGACCAGCCCCTTCTCCAGCGACACATCAACCTGAGTGACGCCATCCAAAGCCTGCAACGCGTCTGTCACCTTGCTGGCGCATCCGCCGCAAACCATCCCCATAACCGCTAATGATGCATGAGACATCGTCACACTCCTCTGTTTCGAACGTTGGTTAAACCATTATTACTGTTGCCCCGCGGTTTCCAGCGGCGCAACCACAGTGAATTACTCAAGACGGAGACGGAACTCAAGGCCATCGCGCTACCGGCGATAACCGGACTGAGTAGGCCGAAGGCGGCCAGCGGGATCCCCAGTACGTTATAAAAGAAGGCGAAGAATAAGTTCTGCCTGACTTTATTGATCGTCGCGCGCGACAGGCTGATAGCATCGGGCAGCCCACCGAGACGGTTTTGCATCAGCACCACATCCGCCGTATCCAGCGCGATATTCGTTCCGGCGCCGACGGCGAATCCGACGTCGGCGATCGCCAGCGCGGGCGCATCGTTGATGCCGTCGCCAACCATCCCCACGCAGTGCCCTTGCGCCTGCAGGCGAGCAATCTGCTCCGCTTTCTGTTCCGGCAAAACTTCGGCGATACACTGACGGATCCCGGCCCGCTCGGCCACCCGCGCCGCGGCACGGGCGTTATCGCCGGTTAGCATGACGACGCGGATCCCCTGCCGATGCAGCGCCTCCACGGTTTCCGCCGCATCTTCGCGCAGCCGATCGTCGAAACAGATATAGCCAAGCAGTTTCCCGTCGCGAGCCAGCCCCACTACCGTCCGCCCCTGTTGCTCCTGCTCGGCGGGCGTCGCGGCATCGAACACCACGCCGCGCGACGTAAGAAACGTGGGGGAACCGAGTATCACCGCGCTGTCGCCCGCTTGCGCGCTAATTCCGCGCCCCACGATAGCGCTAAAGCCGTGAACCTCCGCCGCGCTCGTCCCAACCTGCTGAGCATATTTCACCAGCGCCTGGCCCAGCGGATGTTCGGAATGCTGCTCCAACCCCATCGCCAGACTGAGCAATTCGTCCTCCGAGACGCCGTCAGCGGGGAGAACGTTGACCACAGAAGGTCGCCCTTCGGTGAGTGTCCCAGTCTTATCCATCACCAGCACCTGCAACCGCCGGGCGTTTTCCAGCGCGCTCGCATTGCGAAACAGGATCCCGGCGCGCGCGCCCTGACCGGTCCCGACCATCATCGCGGTCGGCGTCGCCAGCCCCAGCGCGCACGGACAGGCTATCACCAGCACAGCGACGGCGTTGACCAGACTGGCGTCCCACTGCCCTGTAACCAGCCAGTTGGCGGCAAACGTCAACACGGCGATGGCAATGACGACGGGAACGAAGATGGCGGAAACCCGGTCGGTGAGCCGCTGCACGCTGGCCTTGGAGCCCTGCGCCTCTTCCACCAGCCGTACGATACGCGACAACGTGGTATCGCTGCCGACGCCGGTCGCCCGCACACGTAGCGCGCCGCTATGATTCTGCGTTGCCGCATATACCTGCGCCTCCGCCTGTTTCATCACGGGCTGACTTTCGCCCGTCAGCATCGCCTCATTCACCTCGGACAACCCGTCAATCACCACGCCGTCTACGGGTACGCTCTCCCCCGGTCTGACCAGAAAGACCTCGCCACACCGCAGCGATGCGACGTCACGGTCCTGCCACTCGCCGTCCACGTCGACGTGTGCTATTTGCGGCTGCAGACGCAAAAGGCCCTCGATGGCGTCGCCGGTTTTGGCTTTGGCACGGCCTTCCAGCAACTTACCCAGCAGGACCAGCGTGATAATGGCGGCGCTGGCCTCGAAGTAGAGATCGCCGTGCTCCGACATCAACAACGTCACCAGACTCGATAGGTAGGCGACACTGGTGCCCAGCGTGACCAGCACATCCATATTGGCCGTTCCGCTGCGCAGCGCGCTCCAGGCCCGACGATAAAAGTGACGGCCGCACCAGAACTGCACCGGCGTCGCCAACAGCCACTGGAACCATCCCGGCAGCCAGTGCGCCTGTCCGAAAAACATAGCGGTCATTTCAAACAGCAACGGAAACGACAGTACGGCCGCCACCACGCACGCATGACGATCTTTCTTCCATGACTGCGCGCGCCGTTGACGTTCGGCCTCCCGATCCGCGACCGTCGCCTGACGTGCCGTAAACCCGGCGCGTTCAATGCGCGCAATGAGCGATTCCGGCGTGGCGCTGCCGGGGGTGACGCTGACCTGCGCCCGTCCGGCGGCAAAATTGACCGTCGCCCTCACCCCGTCCACCTTGTTCAATACTTTTTCGATCCGCGCCGCACAGGCTACGCAGCTCATGCCGTCTACGAACAGCGATACCCGCTGGTCCGCCACGTCGAACCCGGCTTTGCGGATAGCGGCGATCACGTCGCTGGACGAACTGCGCGCATCATCGAGACGCACCACCGCTTTCTCGCTGGCGAAGTTCACGCTGGCGGAGACGCCATCCAGGCGGTTGAGGACACGTTCGATACGGCTGGCGCACGCGGCGCAGGACATGCCGGTGACGGCAAGATGCAGAGGCTGGGATTGGCTCATGTTGGGTCTGTCCTGATCTGTTTGCAGACAAGGGTGTCATTGCGCCGACGGCCGTCGCGCCGCGAAAAATAACGTGAAACCGTGGGGGGATGTCGACGCTCAATGGTTGAAACCTGCCTACCAACATACGCCTTGAAGCCGGTTTATCATACCCCCCAAGGGTATTTTCCTTGACAGTGCTCTCCTTCTCGCACGCTTGACCCAGTGAAAGACCTTACCGACAACGTATTTTCCCGATCGAAAACACCTATTTACGCCCTCACTTCAGCGATAAATGCCACACTGGAAAACGGCCACGCTACAATCGGCTTTAAATATAAGTTTTCGTGATGATCGTCTTCAACGGGAATATATCGCCGTTGACTCATGCCGATTTCGCCGTGCATCGACCTTGAAATCGCTCTCCCAGCCCGGCTAACGACGAGGGATTTAAAATGATTGTTAACTGATATATTCACTAGCGCAGGAATAATGCGGGGAGCGGACCTATAGCCGGAATAAAAATAAAAAATTCCTTTCTCATCTCATTATGGTGATAGCGCTATTTCGACGACCAAAAAGGGGAAACAGTAGGTAATTTCCCGTGTTTCAATGCGTGCCGGGTGACCCTTAAAATAATAACAGCGGAAGATAAATCTCTGCTCATATCATCGCCGTCAACTCCTCACACCCACAATAAGATAAAACCATTTATTAACAGACAAATAAGACCAATTGGACTTTTTTTGTAAATCAGCCTGGCGGCGTAGACTTTTCCTCCGCTGTTTGCGTAGTTTGAAACAGCGTTATTTATCGACGTCAAGAGGCGTTTTCCGATTCATTATTTTTTCGACATCGACTGGCGCCCTGGTAATAACTACAGACGGCACATCGCTATCCCAATCTGCTATTTTTTACCCGTTCGATAACCAGCCAAAATCGCTCTAACGCAAAAAAGAGGTGGCGCCAACAACGCCTTACATCTGTGCAGCCTCCCTCGGGAAAATAGCCCTTTCGATCGAGCCAACTTCACGATATCGCCTGCTGAATTTCCTCGTCAAAATTTCTCTTCTGGCGTGGTCGATTAGAAAAACGGGCCTTTTTGCAGTATCCTGAGCCGCGTTTTGCCATTATTGGATAGAGAAAACAGAAAATATAAAACATCAGTAAGATGACGGGACACGTACTTATTTCACTCCTCGACGAGTGGTCAATACGCAGATGAAACCAACACCATGGAGAGAAATAAATGAAAAAAGAGCATTCGGACTTACAGGAATGGCTCGGGCAGGCTCAGTTCAGCCGCCGGTCGTTTCTCAATACTGCCGCACTCCTTGGAGCGAGTAGTGTACTTTCTTCATTTCCTTTGAGCAGTTCTGCCGCACAAGCCGTGCCCAAGAAGGGCGGCACGCTTAAACTGGGTATGTCCGGCGGTAATACCAGCGATACGCTCGACCCCACGCTGTTCAGCGACTGGGTGCCGCTCAATCAGGCCTACATGCTGATGAACGGTCTGGTCGAAATCGACGAAAACAATCAGGCGACGCCAGAGCTGCTGGAGAGCTGGCAGGTCGAACCAGGCGCCAAAGAGTGGCGCTTCAAGGTGCGTCAGGGCGTGACTTTCCATAACGGCAAAACGCTGGATGCGGATGACATCATCTACTCCATCAACCTGCACCGCGGCGAAAACTCGCGCAGCGCTATTCGCTCTCAGCTAGCCAGCATCACCAAACTCTCCCGCACCGCTCCTGATGAAATCGCCATCACACTCGACAGCGGCAACGCCGATCTGCCGTATCTCCTGGCGGATTATCACCTGCTGGTCGTGCCGAACGGCTTCACCGACTGGTCGCACCCTATCGGCACCGGCGGATTTACGTTTGACTACTACCAGCCGGGCGTGCGCTCCCGTTTCAAACGCAACCCCAATTACTGGAAGCCGGACCGTGCGTTCGTCGACGCCGTGGAAGTGCTGGTCATCAACGATCCGACGGCCCGCACCAATGCGCTGATCTCCGGTCAGGTGCATGCCATCAACCGCGTCGATTTTAAAACCGTCGACTTCCTCAAGCGCAGCCCGATGCTGAATATCGTGCGATCGTCCGGGGGCCAGCACTTCACCTTCCTGATGGACTGCCGCGCCGCGCCGTTTAACAACAACGACGTGCGCCTGGCGATCAAATACGGCATCGACCGCGAAAAAATTCTGGCTACCGTGCTGCGGGGCTATGGCAGCCTCGGCAACGACCACCCGATTCCGAAAACCGACCGCTTTTTCAACCACGAGCTGCCGCAGCGCGCCTGGGATCCCGACAAAGCCAAGTTCCACCTGAAAAAGGCCGGGCTGACTACGCTGCCGCTGGAGCTCTCCTCCTCCGACGCCGCTTTCGCAGGCGCGCTGGACGCGGCCGCGCTGTTCCAGGGACAGGCCAGCCAGTCGGGGCTTCAGGTGACCATCAAACGCCAGCCCGCCGACAGCTATTGGGAAAACGTGTGGATGAAAGCCCCGTTCAGTATGGGCTATTGGGGGGGACGACCAACCGCCGACCAGATGTTCTCCACCGCCTGGCAGTCCACCGCCAAGTGGAACGATTCCCACTGGAAAAACGACCGCTTCGATGCGCTGTTGTTGCAGGCCCGTTCCATGCTGGACGAAAAAGCGCGCGCTGACATCTACGGCGAACTGCAAAGCATCGCACGCGATGACGGCGGCGCGATGATTCCGCTGTTCGGCGACTATCTCGATGCAACCAGCAAAAAACTGGGCGGCGTCACGCCCCATCCGTTATTCAACTTCATGGGGGGACGTCTGGCGGAACGCGTCTGGCTGGAGTCGTAATGAAAAAGCATATCCTTCATCGTCTACTGCTGGGGCTATTCACGCTCTGGCTGGTTTCCATGCTGATCTTTCTCGGCACGGAGCTGCTGCCCGGCGATATCGCCAGCGCGCTGCTCGGCCAAAACGGCACCCCGGAAACCATCGCCGCGCTGCGCACCCAACTGGGGCTGGACCAGCCTGCTATCGGCCGTTATCTGCACTGGCTGACCGGCGTACTGCATGGCGATCTCGGCACCTCGCTGGCTAACGGGCGTCCTATCAGCGAAGAATTGCTGCCGAGATTGGAGAACACGCTGTTCCTGGCCGCCTATGCCGCGCTGATCGCCATTCCGCTGGCGGTCGCGCTCGGCATTGCCTGCGCCATCTGGCGCGGATCGTTGTTCGACCGGCTCGCCAACTCGTTGACGCTGTTGAGCATCTCCGTCCCGGAGTTCTTCGTCGGCTACCTGCTGGTGATCTTCTTCGCTATCCACTTCGCTTGGTTCCCCAGTCTGGCGATGGTCAGCCCGGACGACTCGCTGACGCAGCGGCTCTATAACGCAACGCTGCCGATGCTCACGCTGGTGCTGGTGGTGCTGGCGCATATGCTACGCATGACGCGCGCCTCCGTGGGCTCGGTCATGTCCGCCAGCTATATCGAAACCGCCCTGCTGAAGGGCGTGCCGCGCTGGCGCATCGTGCTGGGCCACGCACTGCCCAACGCGCTGGCGCCTATCATCAACGTGGTGGCCTTTAATCTTGCGTATCTGGTCGTCGGCGTGATCCTGGTCGAAGTCGTCTTCGTCTATCCGGGTATTGGGCAGTTGATGGTCGATGCGGTCAGTAAACGCGACCTGCCGGTGGTGCAGGCGTGCGGACTGCTGTTCGGCGGCACCTATATTCTGCTGAATACCGTCGCCGACCTGCTGGCTATCTGGTGTAACCCCCGTCTGCGACATACGAGGTAAGCAAGGCATGAACATCACTAAAATGCGCGGAGTGCCGCTCTCCGCGTGGATCGGTTTATTGATTATCGCCGCCAATTTAATTGGCGCGCTGTTCGCGCCGTGGCTGGCTCCGCACAGCGAAACGGCGCAGGTCGGCGACATCTGGATACCGCCGTCGGCTGACGCGCTGCTCGGCACCGACAGTCTGGGGCGCGATATGCTGTCCCGTATTCTGTTTGGCGCCCGCACCACCATCGCCATTGCGCTGGTGATCACCTTCAGCTCCTTTGTCATTGGGATCATAACCGGCTTCACCGCCGCGATTTACGGCCGCTGGGTGGACGTCGTGCTGACGCGTATCGTGGATACGCTGATGTCGATTCCGGTCCTGATTCTGGCGCTGATCGTCCTCTCCGTGCTGGGCACGTCGATTCCGGTGCTGGTCGGCACTATCGCGCTGCTGGACGCCACCCGCGTCTTCCGACTCGCACGTCTGGTCGCGCAGGACATCGTGTGTCAGGAGTATGTGGAACTGGCCCGACTCCGGGGCGAAGGCCTGCGCTGGATCCTGACGCGGGAAATCCTGCCCAACGCCATCCCGCCGCTGCTGGCCGAATTCGGCATGCGTTTCTGCTTCACGTTCCTGTTCATCGCCGGCCTCAGCTTCCTGGGTCTCGGCATTCAACCGCCGTACGCCGACTGGGGAAGCATGGTGCGCGACAACGCGCAGGCCATCAACTTCGGGCTGCTGGCGCCGCTCTATCCGGCGGCGGCCATCGCGCTGCTGACCATCGGCGTCAATCTGGTGGTGGACTGGCTACTGCTGCGCAATAACCTGTCACTGGGGGATGAAGCATGAATCAACCTGTACTCGACATCCGCAACCTGCGCATTGAAACCGAGGACACGGGACGCCCGCTGGTGCAGGATATTTCGCTCACCCTGCAACGGGGCGAAGTCCTTGGCCTTATCGGCGAGTCCGGCGCGGGCAAGTCCACCATCGGGCTGGCCGCGATGGGCTATACCCGTCCGGGCTGCCGCATTAGCGCGGGCGAAGTCCGCATCGACGAGCAAGATATTGTGCCGCTGTCCAACGCGCAGAAGCAGGCGATCCGCGGCCGTCGCGTCGCTTACGTGGCGCAGAGCGCCGCCGCCGCGTTCAACCCGGCGCTGACTATCGGCAAACAGGTGTGTGAAGGCCCGTTGCGACACGGTCTGATGAGCCGTAGCGAGGCGAACGCATGGGCTACAACGCTGTTTACCGCGCTGGATCTGCCCGACCCGGAAAACATCGGCAAACGCTATCCGCATCAGCTTTCCGGCGGACAGCTACAACGCGCGATGGCGGCGATGGCGATGTCCTGCAAACCCGATCTGCTGATCATGGATGAACCCACGACCGCATTGGATGTCACCACGCAGATCGAAGTGCTGGTGATGCTGCGCAAGCTGGTGCGGGAATTCAACACCGCCGCGCTGTACATCACGCACGATCTGGCCGTCGTGTCCCAGATCGCAGACCGCATTTTGGTGCTGCGGCAGGGACGCGCCGTGGAATGCGGCGCCACCGACGTCATTTTGCAAACCCGAAGGAAACCTACACGCAGCAGCTGGTTTCCGAGCGGACGCACGCGCTGACGCCGGGCGAAGAAACGCAGTCGGGCGCTTCCGCGCTGCTGACGCTGGATCGTCTTAGTACCGGCTACAGCGGTAAACGGGTGGTGCACGATGTTTCGCTGGCGCTGCCCAAAGGGCAAACGCTGGCGATCATCGGTGAATCCGGCAGCGGTAAGAGCACGCTGGCCCGAGCGCTGTGCGGTCTGTTGAACGATACCGAGGGCGACGCGATTTTTGACGGCGTCACACTGGCGCACCGCTATCAGCAACGCGATAAAGAGACGCTGCGTCGCATCCAGATGATCTACCAGTTACCGGACGTCGCGCTGAATCCGCGGCAGACGATTCTGGAAGCCATCGGCCGCCCTATCGCCTTTTATTTCGGCCACCATCGCCAACAGGTGCGCGCGCGCGTCGAAGAGCTGCTCCAACTGACCGAGTTGCCGACGTCGCTGGCCGACCGCTATCCCGGCGAACTCTCCGGCGGTCAGAAGCAGCGCGTCTGCATCGCGCGAGCGTTGGCCGCCAATCCGGATCTGATTATCTGCGACGAAGCGACCTCCGCGCTTGACCCGCTGGTCGCCGAAGGCGTGCTGAATCTGCTCAAACGGTTGCAAGAGCAGCTCGGGCTTTCCTACCTATTCATCACGCACGATCTCGGCACGGTAAAACGTGTCGCTCAGCAAGTGGCAGTCATGTATCAGGGCAACATCGTCGCGCAAGGGCCGACGGGCAAAGTCTTTAGCGCCCCGATGCACCCTTACACCGAAAAACTGCTGACCTCCGTCCCTGAAATGCGCAGCTCCTGGCTCGACGAAGTTCTGGAGACGCGCAGCAATGAAATTTCGACAGGATTATGATGAAAGAAACCGTAACCCACTTTCCGCACAACGTCGTCGTTACCGAACATTTCTGGATCACGCTGGCCGACGGCACCCGTCTGGCCGCGCGGATGTGGCTGCCTGAGCAGGCGCATCAAACGCCGGTTCCGGCCATTCTGGAATACATTCCCTACCGCAAGCGCGACGGAACCCGTACGCGCGATGAGCCGATGCACGGCTGGTTTGCCGGTCACGGCTACGCCGTCCTGCGCGTGGACATGCGCGGCAGCGGCGAATCTGACGGCCTCATGGCCGATGAATACCTGCTGCAAGAGCAGGAAGACGCGCTGGAAGTGATCGACTGGATCAGCCGTCAGGCGTGGTGCAGCGGCGCGGTCGGCATGATGGGCAAATCCTGGGGCGGCTTCAACTGCCTTCAGCTCGCCGCGCGCCGTCCGCCGGCACTCAAGGCGATCATCACCGTCTGCTCGACCGACGATCGCTACAACGACGACATCCACTACAAAGGCGGCTGTCTGCTGAACGACAACCTGTGGTGGGGCGGCATTATGATGGCGTACCAGAGCCGTCCGCAGGATCCGGCGCTGGTCGGCGAACGTTGGTATCAGGACTGGATGCACCGGCTGGATAACATGCCGTTCTTCCCCGCCCAATGGATGGAGCATCCGCTGCGCGACGCCTACTGGCGCCACGGCTCTGTGGGCGAAAACTGGTCGGACATTCAGTGTCCCGTGATGGCGATCGGCGGCTGGGCCGACTCCTACACCAATGCGGTTTTCCGTCTGATGGATAACCTTGAGGTCCCACGCAAGGCCATCATCGGCCCGTGGGCGCACATCTATCCGCAGGACGGGACGCCGGAACCGGCTATCGGTTTCCTGCAAGAGGCCGTGCGCTGGTGGGATCACTGGCTGAAAGGCGAAGACAACGACGTATTGGACGGTCCGCGCGTGCAGGCCTGGATGAACGACAGCCAGCGCCCCAGCTCGCAGCGGCCGACAGCGCCGGGCGAATGGATCGGCATTGACGGCGACACCGCCGCTGCCACGACCCCGCGCACCTTTTGGCTGCAGCGCGGTCAGTTGAACGACCAGCCGGATGAGCATGCTGGCTGGCAGAATGTGTGTTCGCCGCAGAGCCACGGCGTCATGGGCGGAGAATGGATGGGCGCAGGCGTGTTGGGCGAAAGCCCGAGCGATCAGCGCATCGACGACGGTCTGGCAACGTTTTATGAAAGCGAACCGCTGCCGGAGATGCTGACGATCTACGGCCTGCCGCAGTTCAGCGTCGCGCTGAAAAGCGATAAGCCCGCCGCCATGCTGTATGTGCGCCTGTCGGACGTTGCGGAAGACGGCGCGGTGACTCGCGTCTCGCACGGCTGGGTGAATCTAAGCCATTTGCAGGGGCAGGACCGTCATACCCCGCTGACGCCGGGGGAAACCGTGCAGGTCAACGTTCAGTTGGACAGCATCGCCTGGCGCTTCCCCGCCGGGCATCGTCTGCGCGTCTCGCTGGCGACGACCTACTGGCCGATGGTCTGGCCGATGGCCGAAGCGGCGACGCTTAGCGTCGATCTGGCGAGCGCGCAGCTGCGCCTGCCGGTCTGCGAATCGGTACAGCCTATTCCAGGCCCCAATCCGCATCCCAAGACCGCGCCGGACACCCCGCTGACCGTGCTGTCGCCGGGACACGTCGACCGCCATGCGTCATACGACATCGTTACCGACACCTGGACCTACGTCACTGAAGGCGTCGGCGGCGTCTTCGGCGAGGGGGTTTACCGCTTCGACGATATCGATACCACCGTCGACCACAGCCTGCGTCGTCAATTGACTATCAACAGTCAGGACCCGCTGTCGGCCCGCTATCTGTTGACGCAGTCAATGAAAATGGGACGTGAAGGCTGGTGGACCGAGGCGGAGATCACGCTGGAGCTGCGCGGCGATCTTACCCACTTCATCGTGACGGCGGACATGCGCATCCAGCATAACGGTCAGGAGGTATTCAACCGCCAGTGGGATCGCCGCATCCCGCGTTGATGTTGTCGCAGCGCGGCGAATGACAGACGAAACGCCGTGCGATGCGCACTCATCCTACAAACCGCCCGATTTCCGGGCGGTTTTTTTATTGCGCTTACTTCAACGCGCCGGACAAGAACTGCTGCAAACGGGAACTTTGAGGATTGTTGAACACCGCCTCCGGCGCGCCCTGCTCTTCAATCACGCCCTGATGCAGGAAAACCACCTGCGTGGAGACATGACGGGCGAATTCCATTTCATGCGTCACCACAATCATGGTTTTACCCTCTTCCGCCAGCTGCTGCATGATTTTCAGCACTTCCCCCACCAACTCCGGGTCCAACGCCGAGGTCGGTTCATCGAACAGCAGCACCTCCGGCTCCATCGCCAGCGCGCGCGCAATGGAGACACGCTGCTGCTGCCCGCCGGACAGGCTTGAGGGATATTTTGCGCGCGCCCGTTCGTCGATGCCGACTTTGTCCAGATAGCGAATAGCGCGCTCGCGGGCTTCGGCCCGGCTGATGCTCAGTACCTGCATCGGCGCCTCCATCACATTTTCTAACACCGTCATGTGACTCCACAGGTTGAAGTGTTGAAACACCATGGTCAGTCGCGTGCGCAGCAGCTGTAGTTGTTTCTTGTCAAACACTTTCAACTGGCCGTCTTTATCCCGCACCAGTCGGATCTCTTTCTCATTGACCCACAGCGAGCCCTCCGTCGGCTTTTCGAGAAAGTTGATGCAGCGCAGCAGCGTACTTTTACCAGAACCGGAGGAGCCGATGATGGAAATCACGTCGCCGGCGCTGGCGGACAGCGAAACGCCTTTCAGCACCTCGTGTTCGCCGTAATATTTGTGCAATTCGGTCACGACTAATTTTTTCTTCTCAGACATAGCACATTCTCCTGCTATCCAGCGCGGATGATTAAGGTTTCAGATGGACCAGCCAGCGTTTTTCCGCTTTGCGGAACAGGCGAATCAGACCGTAGGAAACGACCAGGTAAAGCACGGCGGCAAGGCCGAACGCATAGAAAGGTTGATAGGTGGCGGCGTTGATATCACGCGCTACTTTCAGCAGATCCGGCACCGTGGCGGTAAACGCCAACGCGGTGGAGTGCAGCATCATAATGACCTCGTTGCCGTAGGCAGGTAAGGCGATTCGCAACGCCGACGGCAGGATGATGCAGCGATACATCTTGGCGCGCGAGAAGCCATAGGCCTTGGCTGCCTCCACCTCGCCGTGCGGCACCGCGCGAATCCCGCCGGCGAAAATTTCCGAACTGTACGCACAGGTGTTCAACACCAGCGCCAGGATCGTACAGTTCATCCCGCTGCGGAAAAAAGCGTTGAGTACCTCGGTGCCGCGCACGACTTCCAGGCTGTACATGCCGGTGTAGATCACCAGCAACTGCACATAGAGCGGCGTACCGCGAAAGATGTAGCTATAAAGCCACGCGGGAAAACTCAGCCAACGCGATGAGGAAACGCGGGCCATCGCCAGCGGCAACGCCAGCAATCCGCCCAACAGCACGGAGATAATCAGCAGCCACAGCGTGATCGCCAGGCCGGTGATCCGATAGCCGTCGCTCCACAGCAGCGGCTGCCAATATTGTTGCAGGATCTCGATCATAGTTCGGCCCTCTTCACGCCCAGAGAATAACGCCGTTCCAGCCACAGCAAGACGCCGTTGGAGACGGTGGTCAGCAGCAGATAGATGGCCCCGGCCATCAGGGTATAGAAGAAGGGCTGCCAGGTGCCTTTACCGGCCAACTGTGTCGCTTTGACCACATCGTGCAGTCCCAGAATGGACACCAGCGCCGTCGCTTTCAGAATAATCATCCAGTTGTTGCCGATGCTGGGCAACGCGAAACGCATCATGGCGGGGAACAGCACCCGGCGGAAGACCTGCATTCCGCTGAATCCATACGCCTGCGCCGCCTCAATCTGTCCGCGCGGAACGGCCATAAACGCGCCGCGAAACGTCTCGGTGAAGTAAGCCCCGTAGATGAAGGCCAGCGTGATCACGCCCGCCGAGAGCGGGTCGATATCGATCTGGCTCATGCCCAGAAACTCCGTCACATGGTTGAGCGTGATTTGCAGCCCGTAGAAAATCAGCAGCATCAGCACCAAATCCGGCACCCCACGAATCAGCGTGGTGTAGGCGTTGAGCGCCGCGGCGAGCGGGCGGATGCGCGAAAGCTTGCCGCTCGCGCCGAGGAGGCCGATGATCACGGCCAGCAGCACCGAGCTTAGCGCCAGCTCTATCGTCACCAGCGTGCCTTCGAAGATTAATTTATTGTATCCCTGCAACATTCGTCGTCCTCTCTGTTATTGGATGTGTGGCTGTTGCCGCGAACTAGGCGCGAGAGTGAGCGGGATCTATCGACGATCTCCCGGTGACTCAAGCGTCGCGCAGCACAGCGTAAGGACGTAGCGCGATCAGGACGGCTTGCTTAAGCTGTCTCCCTCGCGTTCGGTCAGGACAAGTCCCGCCCGCAGGCCCAGCGCCACGTTTGGATTGGGAAACAAAATCCACTCATGGCGATGTTTGACCCGGTCGTTTTCACCCGCCTGCTCACACAGCCGCGTGCCACGATCAAAGCGGGTGAAGTTCGGCGTGTCGTCCGCCAGAAACAGCTGAAAGTCGTCGCTGCGCTTGATCAGCGAGCGGTCCACGCCGAACACCCGCAGCGGCGCACTTACGCGTGTCGGAACGGCCTCTGCGCTTACCAGCGCGCGCAGCACGCGATCGATCGCGGAAAACTGCCCGAGATCGTTATGGCCGAACGGCCGCGCTTTCCCCAGCTCCAACGTGCAGCTCTCTGCCTGACACTGCTCGCTGCTGAAGTGGCTGAAGGTGCCGCCCGGTTCGCTATGCACCACCAGCGCGTCCAACTCCGCCCCCGCCAGCGCCGCCAATAGCGCAGGGCTGTATGGCCGCGGTTGGTAAGGCAGCAGACCGAAACGCGGCAACAGCGACTCACGAATAGCCGTATGCAGATCATAATGATGTCGCTCGATCCCCTGCTTCGGCGCATCGGCGTCGAAGAAAGCGGCCAGCAGCGGCTCCAGACGGCGCGCGCGGGCCGAGTCTTCTCCCGGCGCAAACCGGGCATGACGCCCGCCAAACATGCGGTTCATGTCGCTGTGCAGATAGCGTTCCCCCATCCGTATCGCCGCCGGATTGCCTAAGACCGCCAGCAGCCGCACGCCCAAATTCAAGCGCCCCGCCAACAAATCGCCCACCAGCGCATCGAGCAGTTCAATCGGCGCCGTTTCGTTGCCGTGGACGCCCGCCGAGAGCACCACCGCACGGCCGTAACCCGCGCGCGGAGTCAGTTCCAGTACGCCTTCGTCCCGCCAGCGCCAGTGCAGTGCGGCGGTCTCGCCTGCGGTTGTCGGCGGTAACTCACCGCGCAGCGTCTGCGCTAAAAAATCGGTCATACGCCCCACTCCTTACCGTTGGAATTCATAGACGGCGCCCAGACCGAGGATAGACGTCAACACGTCCAGCGCTTCCCGCCCTTCACGCAGCAGCTGCGGATCGGCCAGATCGCCTGCGCTCAGCCGATCGCGGTAGTACCGGTCGACCCACTGATTCAGCGTGTCAAACAGCGCATCGGTCATCATCACCTGCGGATTGACCGCCTGACGCTCTTCCTCGGTCAGCGCCACGCGCAGCCGCAGACACGCCGGCCCGCCGCCGTTACGCATGCTTTCGCGCAGATCAAACACCTTGATGTCGTCGATTGGGCCGCCGGACGCCGCCATTTCGCTCAGATAGCTCCATACGCCGCGGTGGCTACGCGACTCTTCCGGCACCACTATCGTCATACGGCCATTTTCACGGGTCAGGATTTGGCTGTTGAACAGGTAGGTCGCCACCGCGTCTTCCACCGACACCCGCTTTTCCGGCACTTCGATCGAAATCAGCTCTTGCTCGATGTGCGCCATCTTGCGGCGGATCTCGTCCAGCGCCTGCGCCTGATGCAGAAACGCTTGCTGATGATGAAACAACACCTGCTGATTGCTGACGGCGATCACGTCGTTATGGAACACGCCTTGGTCGATAACCGCCGGGTTCTGCTGTACGAACGCCGTGGACTGCGGGTCAAGCTGATGCAACCGCGCGACGGCCTCGCTGGCTTCGCGCGTCTGGCGCGCCGGATAGCGCTGCGGTCCCGGCTCAGTCCCGTAATGGTGCTGCCCATAGACGAACACCTGCACGCCGCGGCTGGCATAGTCGCCGCCCAAGCGGTTATGGTTGGCCGCGCCCTCGTCGCCCAGCAAAGCCACCTGTGGCAACGCGTCGTGATGCACGAAGTGCGCCTCGTCGCGAAAAATGGCGCGCAGGAGGGCAGATGTCGTCGGCGCTTCAATCGCCCGGTGGAATTTGTTGTTCAGGTTGGCGGCGGTGAAGTGGACGCGGCCGTCCGCGCTGTCCGCCGAGGGCGATACCGTGGCGGCGTTCGCCGTCCACATAGATGAGGCGGAGCTAAGCGAAGACAGCAGGCGCGGCGCCTCACGCATGGCCTGCGCCAGCACGCTTTCATCGCTGCCGCTGAAGCCGAGGCGGCGCAACGTCGGGATATGCGGCCGTTCCTGCGGCGGCAAGACCGCCTGCGGATAGCCGAGATCCGCCAGCGTTTTCATTTTCAGCAGCCCCTGCTTGGCCGCCAGCTTCGGGTTAGAGAGGCTATTTTGATGCTGCGTCGAGGCCTCGTTGCCGAATGACAGCCCCGCATAGTGGTGCGTCAGCCCCACCAACCCATCGAAATTGATTTCATATCCACGCATGTTGACTCCGGAAAACAGTAAGTGGCGGTGCAGTCTCGTCTTCGCTCATGACGAGCCGGGAACGGTTTGGCCGATTAGGCATCGGTTTCATTAAACGAGACGCCCGGCGACAGCGCCGCGGGTAGAGACAGCGCATCGCTTTCCAGCGAAGCCATCGGCCACGCACAGTAGTCTGCGGCGTAAAACGCGCTGGCGCGGTGATTGCCCGACGCGCCGACGCCGCCGAACGGCGCCGCGCTGGAGGCACCGGTCAGCGGTTTGTTCCAGTTGACGATGCCCGCTCGCGCTTCCAGCAGCAGGCGGTCGAACAAGGCGCGGCGCGTCGATACCAGCCCCGTCGCCAATCCATAGCGCGTTGCATTGGCGATACGCAGCGCTTCATCGAACTCGTCATAGCGAATGACGCAGACCAGCGGCCCAAAGTGCTCTTCATCAGGAATGTCGGTTGCCTGAGTGATATCCAGGATGCCCGGCGTCAGCAGCGCGTTATCCGTTTCAGGACGGGTCATCGGCAACAGCGCTTCAGCGCCGGCGGCCAGCAGGGTCTGTTGCGCTGTCATCAGAGCATCCGCCGCCGCCGCGGAGATGACGCCGCCCATAAACGGCTGCGGCTCCGCATCCCAGCGTCCGATACGCAGCGACCGTGCGACACGAATGAACCGCTGCAGGAACGCATCGCCCTCGGCGCCCCGTTTGACCAGCAGACGACGCGCGCAGGTACAGCGCTGCCCGGCCGAGATAAACGCGGACTGGATCGCGAGATTCACCGCCGCATCGCGATCCACAAAGTCCTCCACAATCAGGGCGTTGTTGCCGCCCATTTCCAGCGCAAGGATCTTCTCGGGGTGGCCCGCCAGTTGGCGATGCAGGAGATAACCGGTGTGGGCGCTGCCCGTGAACAGCAATCCGTCCGTCTGCGGATGACCGGCTAACGCTTCGCCGGTGGCGCGACCGCCCTGCACCAGATTGAGAACGCCCGCCGGCAGACCGGCCTCGTGCCACAATTTCATCGTCTTTTCCGCCGTCTGCGGCGTCAGTTCGCTGGGCTTAAACACCACGCAGTTGCCCGCCAGCAGCGCCGGGACAATATGTCCGTTCGGCAAGTGACCGGGGAAGTTATAGGGGCCGAAGACCGCCAGCACGCCGTGCGGACGATGGCGCAGCGAGGCGGCGCCGTCCGCCATCGGGGTGACGCTTTCGCCGGTACGTTGTTCATAGGCGCGCTGCGAGATCGCGACCTTGCCAATCATCGCCTGAACTTCGGTGAGGGTTTCCCAGCGCGGCTTGCTGGTTTCACGACTGATGACCGCCGCCAGAAGCGGTTTATGCGTCTCCAGCAACTGAGCGAAGCGCTGAACAATCTGGATACGCTGAGCCAGCGTCAGCCCGGCCCAGGCCGGAAAAGCCGCGCGTGCCGCCGCGCAGGCATCGTCGACGTCCGTCGCATCGGCGGCAGCCCCCTGCCAGAGCGACCGACCATCGAGCGGATCGGTTTTCTCGAATGACGCGCCGCGCCCTTGACGCCAGGCGCCGTTGATAAACAGTGCAGGATGCGACATCAGTGTTTCTCCTCTACGTTAAGCGGTATGACGCGGGCCAGATCGCCCTTTTTGAGGCATAGGGCATCGGCCGTCGCGGCGTCCAGTTTGAGCGACGCCTGAGACAGATCGGCCAGAACCCGCATAGCGCGGTAGTGACGATAGTTATCGTTGGCCACCAGACACACCGTCGCGTTGCCGTCCACTGCGCGATCGTCAAACTCCACGGCTTTTAACTGACTGTCTTTCACCGCCCGCAGCTCGTCGATATTCGCTTCCAACGTCGACCCGCCGTCAAAAATGTCGACATAGCCGCGATAGCTCAGCCCTTCGGCTTCCAGCAGTCGGCGCGCAGGCGCGGTATGCGGATGCACGCGGCCGATGGCGTCGCGGGCGGCTTTATCCAGAAAGTCCACGTACAGCGGATGTTTCGGCATCAGCTCGGCGATGAACTCTTTTTGACCGATGCCGCTGAGATAGTCGGCCTGAGCAAAATCAATTGAGAAGAAGTGGCTGCCAACCCCCTCCCAGAACGGCGAACGACCGTTTTCATCGGAGTAGCCGCGCATTTCTGCGATGACCCGCTCGGAGAAATGTTCGCGAAACGCGGCCATAAACAGGAAGCGCATTTTGGACAGCAGTTTGCCGTTCTGACTGTGACGATAGTCCGGGTCCAAAAACAGCGTACACAACTCGCTGCAACCGGTATGGTCGTGGCTTAACGACAGCGTCGGCATTGCCTTGTAGACATTCAACGCTTTTGACGCATGCACCAGCGTGCCGAGGCGAAAGTTGTACCAAGGCTCCGTCAGTCCGACCGCGACTTCCAGCGCGCTGACGCCCACCACCCGACCACAGGAAACGTCTTCCAGCACAAACAGGTATCCCTGTTCGCTTTTCGGCAGCTCGCCCTGCCAGGTTTTCTGCGCCCGCGAGATGCGGGCGGATAAGATCTCTTCGTTATGCGGCAGCGTGGTCAGTCCGACGCCGGACTTTTGCGCCAGCGCCATCAGGTCAGGCAGGTCGCGGTGCGCGACGGGACGAATCACCATTGTCATATCAACCTCTCGTTCTCTGTCCTTACGCCGTATTCATCCCCGAAAACGCGCGATAGCGCGCTCAAGGCGCTGTAATCCTTCCTCAATATCAGGTTCAGGAATGACCAGCGACGGGGCGAAACGCACCACGTCCGGACCGGCGATCAACGCGATCAGCCCCTCTTCCGCCGCCCGTTGGGTCAGCGCTTTGGCTTTGCCCGCGTAGTCGGCGTTGAGCTGGCACCCCAGCAACAGGCCGTGTCCACGGATATCCGAGAAAATGCCGTGCCGGGCGTTGATCTGCCGCAGACGTTCAACGAAAAGTGCGTGGCGACGCTGGACGCCCTCCAAGACCTCCGGCGTATTGATGGTGCGGAATACCGCGCTGGCCACGGCCGTCGCCAGCGGGTTTCCGCCGTAAGTGGTGCCGTGCGTACCGACGGACAGCGTGCCGGCCAGCGCATCTGTAGTCAGCATGGCGGCAATCGGGAAGCCGCCGCCCAACGCCTTGGCGGTGGTCAGCACGTCCGGCACGACGTCATACTGCATGTAGGCGTACAGCGAACCGGTACGGCCGACGCCGGTCTGCACCTCGTCGAAAATCAGCAGCGCGCCGTGGCGATCGCACAGTTCGCGCAGACCGCGCAGAAAGGCCGGATCCGCCGGGATAATGCCGCCTTCACCCTGTATGGGCTCGACGATAACGGCGCAGGTCTGCGCATCAATACTCGCTTCCGCCGCCGCCAGATCGTTGAAAGGCAGATGTTCAATCGCGCCCGGCAACGGGGCAAAATCTTTCGAATATTTGGGCTGCCCGCCTGCGCTGACAGTAAACAGCGTGCGGCCATGAAAGGCATTGTTGAAGGCGATGATGCGATTTTTATCCGGCGTACCTTGGTCGTGTCCATATTTACGCGCCAGCTTTAGTGCTGCCTCGTTGGCTTCCGCGCCGGAGTTACAGAAGAACACTTTGTCAGCGAATGTCGCGTCGATAAGCTGACCCGCCAGTTGCAGCACCGGTTCATGGGTATAGCCATTGCCGATATGCCAAAGTTTCGAAGCCTGCTTCGTCAGCGCTTCTACCGCGACCGGATGGCAGTGGCCCAAGGCATTGACGGCAATGCCGCCAGCAAAATCGACATACTCTTTGCCCTGGTTGTCCCACAGGCGCGAGCCTTCTCCCCGCTCCAGAATGAACTCGTCAGGGGCATACACCGGCACCATGCGTTCATTAAAATCCTCACGCGTTATTTTTGCTGAATGTTCCATAGTGGCCTCATCTCGCTCGGCGGCTCGCCGATGTCGGCTCTCATTAACCGTTTCGATCTCAGAGAGCGTGAAAGAGAAAATAATGATAAAAAGACGCGCTTTCTCATTACCTGAATTCGGTAGAAAAAAAATAAAAAAATATTATTTTTCAAATAAATGAACGAAAACCAGTTGCGCGTCGCGATGATTGTCGCGTCGGATCAACCGCGACACAGATATCAATGATAGGAGGTAGAGCAGGCATCGTGCCAAAAATGAATAAACGATGCATAAGTGAATTTTTTTACTTAAAAACAAGGAATTATAATTGCATATTTATGCAATTATCTTGAATTCAAACGTAAAGTCAAAAAGAATTCTTCGTAAAATCCCCGCTTGGCGGCAAATTTATTCAAAAAAAGAGAAAAGCGATTTTTTAATTTTACGCCTCATTCCCTCCGCCCGGCTGCACTGATAGCGAGCATGAAAATCGATCCAGCCCGCCGTCGCGCACCATGTCAGAACATGGATTGCACCAAATTGAGGCGCGGCACGTTTATTGGGAGATCGGACTCACGACTTTGGTCGAGGAACGCGGCGATTGAAAGGAAGTGGCATGGGGGCACGCCCGCAAAACATCGGCATCTTTGGATCACGTCTGTGTCAGGACGGAAAATGGTGGGGGGCAGGATAAACATCGGGAGAACGGACCGTTTTGTCAGACATGGCCGCGCGGCCTGATTCGAGACGCGCAGCCTGAGCGCCAAAGCCTTAATGGCTCGGCATAAAACGCTCCAGCTGTCGGCGCAGCCGCTGATTTTCCTGAGTGAGGCGCTCCAGTTTATCCAACAGCGTCAGCGTCATGGCGATGCCCGGCCAGTCAATATCCAGCTCGTAGCGCAACCGTCGCGCTCGCCGTAGTTGGCTCAGCGCATAGGCATCAAAGCGCCACTGCAGGTGGCTCTCTTCCTGAGGTGCGATGACGCCCAGCGCAACCACTTCGCTGAGTTCATCTCTGGAGAGCCCGACGATCTGGCACACCTCGATCACGGTGAAGGTGACGTCGATATCATCCATAGCATTACTCCCATACTGTCCGAGGATTAAAAGCCGCCTTCTCAGCCAACGAGGTCCAAATCGCAGCCGTGGATTCATCCGGTTTTGGCGGCATCACAACTTTCAGCACGGCATAGAGGTCGCCCGCGCCTTTTTTGCTGACCAGCCCTTTGCCTTTAATACGCAGGCGCTGGCCGGTCTGACTGCCTGCCGGGACGGTGAGGGTAATGCGCCCCGACAGCGTCGGCATTTCGATGTTGGCGCCCAACGCCGCTTCCCAGGGCGCCAGCGGGACGACGATTTGCAGATTCTGGCCGTCGATATCAAACAGCGAATGCGGCGCCAGACGGATGATCAGGTAGAGATCGCCGTTCGCCCCGCCGTTAATCCCCGCCACCCCCTGATGTTTGAGGCGAATCCGCTCGCCGTCGCCCACGCCCGCCGGGATTTTCACGTTCAGTTTTTTCGTGACCTCATCCACCACGCGACCAAACGCATCGTGAACTGGCAGCTGATAGGAGATGGTGCGGCTTTGCGCTTTCAGCGTTTCTTCCAGGAAGAGCGGCAGCTCCATTTCGACATCCTGCCCACGCTGCCCATGAGACGCCCGACCGGCGGTGCGCGACTGTGCCTGATGACCGAAAACAGATTCGAAAAAGTCGGAGAAGTCGCCGCTGTTGTGCCATTCCTGGCTGCCTGCGCCGGCGGTTCGAGATTGAGAAAAGGGCGAGTCGTTGAAGTGGGGATCGTGACGGTGCAATCTGATTTGGTCGTATTCCGCGCGGCGTTCACTGTCTTTAAGGACTTCGTAGCTTCCGCCACGCTCTTGAACTTTTCCGCCGCATCCGGCTCGGTGCTGACGTCGGGATGATATTTCCGCGCCAGTTTCCGATACGCCGCTTTTATGGCCTTGATATCGTCTGAGGGCTCAACCCCCAGCAAGGCATAATAATCTTTGAATTCCATCGGCCCACATCCTCATTTTGCCATGCATAAATAGAGGATAGTCCTATCGGCGGCTGAATAAACGGTTTTCACTGCATTCGTTACATCAGCCGCCTGAGAGGTGATTAGGCAGAGGTACGATCCTTCTTTGAGGGCATCATACGCAGCATGGTGTTGTCGCGCATGAAGTAGTAGTGAAACAACGCGGCCGCCGCATGCAGCCCGATCAGCCAGTAGCCGAGAGGCGCCAACGTTTCGTGCAGCTGAATCAACGACACCGCCAGATCGGGATTCGGCGTGGCCGCGACCGGCATAGCGATGCCGAACAGCGCCCAGTCCTGTCCACGCAAATAACGTGAGCTGACGGCCAGCACCGGCAATGCGACAAACAACGCGTAAATTAGAATGTGCGTCAGGTTCGCCAGAAAGTGCTGCCACTTGGGCGCTGGCGGGACAATCGGCGGAGAAGCGTATTTAATGCGAAAGTAAATGCGCGCCACCATCAGCACCAGCACGGTGACGCCGCAGCTGAAGTGCGTTGCCATCACCAACTGGCGCGTGAGCGTCCCTCTCGGCGCCAGTCCCCGCAGCTCGACGGTGGCATAGGTAACAATAAGAAGAAGAAAGACGGCCCAGTGCAATGCTATTTGCACATTCGAAAAACGCCCTTGGTTCTGCATGACGACATCCTTTTGACGGTGATTTACCCACACCATAACCGATGTTTTTCTCAATCGAACGAAACTTTTACATTTATTTTAACTCGTGGAGCGCTTCGCGCCAGTCTCTCCACCGAGACAAGAAAACCGATGTTCCCCATAGAAACCGCGCCCTTACGGGCCGATGGGATGACTCGATTTCAGCCCTGATCTTCTTACCGGCAAAGTTGGCGTAGGCTGAAATTAATATCAGCGAATCTTCGTTAACGACTGGAAGTATTAATCAAAGGCGTGTTTGGGGATTGTGTTCTTATGATTTGGCGATGGGCTATCGGGGGGATGAGTCCGCTGTGAGCGAAGAGCGGACTAAATCCAGGAGCTTGACTGGCTTCAATAGGAAGAATGGATTTAAACCGCGTAGACTGGACGCGACAGGCTGTAGCTTTCCAGGATAGAGCATCAGGGGAAGTCGGTAGAACTGTGACAAACTGGCTTAGGCTAAACAACGCTAAGCACAAATATTGCTCTCCCGGGCCGCAGGAGAGCAACAGGCTCAGGCAATCAATATTGCCCGGATGTGATTTACGTTGGTTAAAGTCGGGCCGGTTATCAGCAAATCATCAAGCGCGTGAAAATAGCTGTAACTGTCATGTCCATCGAGATAATTAACCGCATTAAGGCCACTCATTTTGCCGTGTGCCAGCGTGTCCGGAAAGACCATCGTGCCCGCTGCATCTTCGGTGCCGTCAATACCATCACTGTCGCCAGCTACTGCCCTGATACCATTACATAGCCCCCCTCAACTCCATGAATTTCGATCCCCTGTGTAACTGTCTTGCCCCGCACAATTATGTGCTTAGAAACTTCAGCATCCGGAGATGTCCTGTACCAAACCCAGGCGGAATCGCCTTCTTCATGAATCGCATCGGGGGGGACAATAATCGCCTTCTCATTTCTGTAGAGGATAACGGCAACCCGGGCACTCATCCCCAGACGAATTTGTTGAGCTGAATGTGACTTAAGGCTATCAATGGAAGCGACTACATTGTAACGGGCGGAGGTCCCGCCACCGTCTGGCGAGTCGCTTTGTACGGAAATAGCAGAAATATGACCGTCAAGTATCTGCCCGGTAAACCCATCCCCGGTGATTTTTACTAGCATTCCCTCACGAAGTAGATAGAGATCGGACTCGTTAACCTGGGTCAAAACCTGAAGGCGGTCCAGGCCGATGACCGTTATTAAGGGGGTTCCCTGGCTAACCTGCATGCCCTGTTGAGCAAAAACTGCCTTACCTCCTTCAGTAACATCAGGACGAACAGCAATACCGTCAAAGGGTGCATTAATCGTTTGTTTTTTGCTTTGCTCTTCGAGTGTCTGATAACGGACCTGAGCATTCAGCAATCCCATTTCAGCAATTTTCCGTTCCTCCCCCGTCCCACGGGCCTTAACATCCCGTAAGTCATCCTGAGCACTGAGCAGATCCTGCTGCTGTGTCAGTTCCTGCTGGACGAGCGCATCAACCTCCATTCGGGGGACAATTCCTCTTTTGAACAAAGCCCGGGTATCACGCAGGTTTGCCTGCGTTGCGGTTAACGCAGAACGGGCTGACAGCTCGGCTCTTCTGGCGCGCGAGACATCAGGACTGCTGCTCCATTTATCCAACTGATGCACCTCCCGCTTAGATTTGATCAGTTCAGCTTCTGCCTGCCGCAGTTGTATTCCAAGCAATCCGGGGTCAAGCTGGACTAATGTCCGGCCAGCTTTGATGAACTCCCCTTCCCGTACCCGAACATCACGAATGAGCCCTTCAAAAGGAGCGGAAAGTATTATCTGTCTTTCGGCCTGGATTCGGCCAACCAGCCCAAGCTGCTGCTCGATTGCCTGCGGCTGAACTAACATCCATTCAGCCTGTTGTTTTGGTGTTGGTTTATTATTGTATTTACTCATAAACAACCATGTAGTCACCAGGATGGCAGACAGAACCATGACGGTCACTGGAATACGCCTGTGGAAAATATTGAGGATTGCCTGCAAAAATTTTTTAATCATTGATTGATATGTCCCAGCTTTGCAGGGCTGTGCCCAGAGTCTGATCCAGCAGGGCCTGAGAATTCAGATAGCTGATAAGCGCATTGAGCTTTGCGCTGTCAGCATTCCGGAGATCGCTCTCAAAACGCAGCACCTGAAAGTTGCTGGAACGACCAGCAGTGAGCTTCTCACGTTCAATGTCCAACTTCCGTCGGGAGAGATCGCTGATACGAACAGAAATTTCGTATTGACGCCATCGGGTACCAATGTTCCTGACAGCATTGATCACTTCGCGCTCCAGCTGCTGATGAGCCTCCTGTACGCGAAGCGCCTGAGTTCGTAGATCTACCTGTGCCTGAACCTCTTCCTGATGTGCTCTCATATCACCTACAGGTATTTCTACCTTCAGGCCAACATAGTTGTCCCATGTTTGTGACGAGCCATTTTTATCGCTACGGTCGCGGACCTGGCTTGCTCCTCCCACCAGTGAAACGTCCCAAAGCCTGTTATTGCGTGCTACGACAAGGTTAATTCCGGCCTGCTCATCCGCAATAAGCTGGGCAAGCCACTCTGGTTGAGATCTCTCAGCTTCTGACAGCGCTTGCTGGATGTTTATGTCCACACGTCGCGCCTGTAAGGCATCGCTGGCGAATATTGAGGTATTCAGATCCAGAGCCAAAAGTTGCAAAAGCGCCAGCCTTGAAGACTCCTGCTGATTACGCGCATCCTCCAGAGCCAACTCTTGAGAGGCTACATCGGCTTCAGTCTGCACAATTTCGAACTCTGCCATACGACCCGCGGAGATCATTGCCCGATTGACGTCAGCTAACTGCCTGGAACGTTCAAGGGAGTCCCGTGCAATATTAACCTGCTCCTGTGACTGAAGCAGCTCACGGTAGGACATGATAATTTTTGTCACGGTCTGCATGATCGTCAGTTTTAACGAGAGCCGGTTGCTCTGTTCATTAAGCTGAGCAAGTCTAACGGGTGCCGTGGCAACGTCCCTGCCCGCACCGCGAAGAAGTGGCTGAATAACAGTAATATTCGCGCCATCATTGCTGGAAAGTCCCGAATTTCTTGCTCTAGTCTGACTCCCGGTCCACCCTAGGCTGAATCGAGAACCGTATGGGGTGAGTAAGGTCGCTACAGGCGACATATTTCCCTGGTGAGAACGATCATCCTGATTCCTGTCGGACTGATAACTGGCGCTGAGAACTAACTTTGGTGTAAAGCGATCTTCAGCAACACGCAGATTAAATTTCTGAGAGATACGATCAAAATAGATGCTGCGAATTGACCGGTTGTCCCGTAGGCCCAAATAGATAGCGTCGCTAAGGGTAAGATCTATCGTCTGAGTATTCAGGGAAATTATAGGATTAGCTGATGACGGCTGTCCCGGTCGTGATGCATGAGAAGGATGTAATTCAACGTCAGACCATGCATATGAAAATAAGGGGGTAAACAAAGCGGCTAACAACAGTAAACTGCATTTATTCATCGCGAAGGGCCTTTATTGGGGACAACCGCGATGCTGCAATCGCCGGTGATAGACCAAAAAAAAGCCCCGTAGCTATAGCGCTTCCTATACCCAGTGGAAGAGAGGCTGGGGACATTGTAAAATTTTGCCAGCCTGAGTAATGGACGAATATCCAGGATGCAGCCAAGCCCAGTGCAGCACCGGTGAATGCCCCAAGAGTCGCCAGAATAATGGCTTCAATCAGGAAAAGTCGGGCAATGTCCTTAGGTCGAGCCCCAAGTGCCATGCGGACACCTATTTCCCGGCGCCGTTCCGATATGTTCATCACCATCACATTCATTACGCCGATACCTCCAACCAGTAACGCAATACCGCCAAGTCCTGATAGCATCCAGGAAAACATGCGTGACTGCTGAGCCATCCCGTCAATCAACTGGTGAGGTATTTGGACACTAATGTCATATCCTTTAATCTGTCCACTCAGCCATTGTTGAAGATGTAAGCCCCCTTCATTTAGCGTACGACTATCAGGATTGCGCGCAACGACAGCAGAGATTTGTGGATTAGGTACAATACGCTTCATGCTTTCTACCGGCAGCAGAATTGCTTCGTCCGGAGACGTGGGAATAAGCGCATTAGGACCTTTTTCATTTAAAACACCTATTATTTCAAAAAGATAATTACCAATTTCAACCTTGTCTCCAACATCGGCATTGATGCCGACATTTTTCCACGCTGCCTGTGTTTTTGCCCCCAAAACCGCGTAAGTACTGTGTGTATCATATCTGCTCAGGAACCGACCTTTACTGATGCTGAGACCGAGAACATCGGGGAGTTCAGCATTGGTACCAAGAACGTTGAGATTTAATGTGCGAGCCTCCAGACGAACGTCCATATTTACAGGAAGTAGCGGAGAAGCTGATGAAATTTCTGGCAGGTTCTGATGTAGCTGAACCGTATCTATTGTGGAAAAAATCTGAAGGGGATTACCATAGCTTCCGGGAGGAGGCTGTATAGTGCAAACCAGTAAGTCACTGCCCATTCCTTTGAAGACGCTCATCGCCTGAACTCTGGCGTTGTAGCCGATATTCAGCAATGCCACTACCGCCATACATCCAACAGCAATACCTGACAATGCCAGCACTGCCCGGCGTCCTAAGAGACGTAGATTATCGAGTGGTTCTGTAAAAAGGTGAGACCAGGAGGGACCATAGCGTCCACGAAGATCACGGGGAGTTGTCACGTCTGTGCTATCGTGCGGCATATGTGTCCTCAACGATATGACCATTGCCGATCCTGATACGACGTTCCATCCGTTCTGCCATCTTTTCGTCATGCGTAACCATAACAAGCGTTGTACCAGCAGTTTCATTCAGGGATAAGAGCAACGCTACGATCTCATTGGCTGTGTCTTGATCGAGATTTCCAGTCGGTTCATCGGCAAGCAACAATGCCGGCTCGCCAACCAGAGCGCGGGCAATAGCAACACGCTGGCGCTGCCCACCCGATAAATCAGCAGGACGATAATAAAGTCTCTCAGCCAGTCCCACCCGATCGAGTTGTAGCTGAGCCTGCTCTCGGGCAATGGATTTTGGCAGTCCTCTGTAGAGCAGTGGCAATGCGACATTATCCAGTGCGTTTAGACGAGATAACAGATTGAACCCCTGAAAAACAAAACCAATAATTTGATTACGAGCTCTTGCCCGCACATCATCTGAGGCGGTGGAGACGTCTTCCCCGGCAAGTAGGACCTTGCCTGATAATGGTTTATCCAGTAATCCGATAATGTTCAAAAGCGTGCTTTTTCCGGACCCTGATGGTCCGGTAATGGAACAACTCTGTCCCACCGGGATGGATAACGAAAGGTTTTGCAGCACAACCTGTGATGAAGTGCCTGTAGGATAAACTTGGGTTATGCCCGACAAACAAATAAAATCTTGAAGCTGTTGCTCAGGAAGACGCATCAGGAGCTCTTACTCCTGAATTTTTTTATCTATATTGGATGAGAACAGATAGTCGAACAATGTGGTCGGTTTATCAGTGCTCACGTTCTCAGATTCGTTTGCATTTAAATAATAGTCCAGCAACGTTGTGACGGTCTGAGACTGAATATCACTAATGGATAATCCTTCATCCTGCAAAACATTGTTACCTTCTAGACGAAAACCGTGCTTTTTACCGGTCTCTGTAACATAAAAAACGCCATCTTTACTGACAACATCCGGTTCATCAGTTTTAAACGTCACTTCGCTGGCGGTATTCACAACGTAGTTATTCTGTCCCTGACTAACATAAGTGGTGAAATCAGGGGTCCGGCCCAGTCCATTAGAAGTTGTCTTACTCGCAGAATTGTTAACTACCGATTCCAGATAATCAAAATTTGCGACATGGTCAAACGAATAGCCGGAGTTGAGCTCAAACTTCAGGAATCCGGGATCAAGAACGGAGCTGGAAAGATTACCACTGTTCAGGATACGGGAGGCAGTCTCGGAATCCTTAGCAGTGAAATCAATAGTTTGCTTACGCCCGCTCACATCGTATGTATTCCCCGTATTGTAATTACCGGATACGCTACCGAACTTTCTGTACTTACCTAAGTCACGTGCTAAATCATCAACATAGAGCAAATCAGTTCCCTGATCCTTTGCCTGCGCATAAAGGTCTGATAATACATTGCGATCATCTAGGGTCAGGAAGTTTACTGCATCCATGTCCTGTGTTTCAGTGGTTAACTGGGTTTGTACTACAGGGAGAGCGTTTGTGTTTCCATACAGGCGGGTCATCATCAGTCCCAGTCCACTTATCGTAGACTGTGCTGATGAGTTTGATTGAGCTGTCGTGGTGCTGCTTCCAGTGGCAGGCTGGGAGCTGGTCTTTTTAGACGCGTTACCAGATGTATCCTGTACATAGCTATAAACATTGGTTGAGGTGTTGACGTTCATAGTTTGATTCTCTCCAGCCTGGATAGAAGTTATGGGTGTTTAGTAATTAATAGCTGTAGGTATAAGTGACACTTTCCTGGCGCGAAGGCTTAAGCGATGCACCTCGTGCACCAGTCGTGGTGTGGTTAATACGTAATCTAGCTCCGTTACCGAACGGGAAGCTATTAAAATCTGTGGTGGTCGCCGTTGACCCACTGGTTACCGCTTTACACAGTGATGGAGTTGTTGCATACGGGCGGTAATAGCACAGCTCAACAGTATCAGTCGTTGCAGCAGGGTATGCCGCGATAGTGTATGCGATGCTGGTTAGGGTTTTGGTTTTTGTAAGAGCACCCGACGGAAAATCTATGGAAACCAGACCAAATGCAGTGGCTGCTGGCAAGCCGCTTCCATCAGAGAGAACAGTGATCTATCTTGCGGTCTCTGTTTTCACGATAGAGTTTGTGGCGGCTAAAGCCGGAAGTGAAGCTAGCATTGCTGCAACCAGTAGGGAAAGAGAAGCTAACTGCTTGTTCATTTAAATCTCCTGAAATGAAGAGCTCTTTAGTCATTAAAGAACGGACTTGTGGTGGTCACTCCTTTGCGGCACACCGCCTGCATTACCCAGTCGCTTCACAGCTGAGCGTATGGAGTGCCAACTGTGCTTAGGCAGTTTTGCCAACTCACAGCAGATCCAACACGTAAGATATAATTAACGGTATCAGTTTCGAAATCTTTAGAAAAAATGATGTAAAGGCAAAGATAACTTACGTTAAGTTGAAAGGATGATGTCTTATCTGAGAAGAAAGGCAGGCTTCGGGTACTGTATTTAAAGCGCTATGTCCAGTATTTTTGTTCCTCTACAGGGGCTTGTTACCTATACCACCGTACATTAGGGCTTATCGTTCGAGTGATTAGTGATGACTTGTAGATGCCGTATGGTCAGTGACACTTCAGCGAATGAGATGCCTGGTGGCGAAGGAGGGAGCAGTTCAGTCGATTGTGCTCTCCATAGTCAGCAATGTCCGCTCCTGGCACATAGCAGCCAAAATAAAGGGCACATGGTGAACTTCAAAAGGAGCCGACGTTATTCTCTCGCTCATGCCAGCTCAGATTACTCGGACGTACGAAGCGCTTTAATGTCATTAGACATTATTGCCGTGAGGTGCCTAGTGATCTTTTCTACAGACCAGTCCCACCACGCTAATTGCTCCAGCTCAGCGACTATTTCATCTGAAAATCGTTTCTTAATCACTTTTGCAGGATTACCACCAACAATGGTATATGCGGGCACGTCTGTAGTGACAACAGCCATAGAGGAAATAATAGCGCCATCGCCAATCTTCACACCCGGCATGATAAGCGCTTTGTACCCTATCCAGACATCGTTCCCGATAATCGTATCGCCTTTGTACGGTAAATCTTCAGGCTGTGGCGTAGCCTTTTCCCAACCATTCCCAAAAATATAAAACGGGAAGGAAGAGAAACCCGATAATTTGTGATTTGCACCATTCATGATGAATTGAACGCCTTTTGCGATTGCGCAAAACTTACCGATAATCAGCTTGTCGCCGATGAAAGGAAAGTGGTAGAGAACATTGCGTTCAAAATCCTCGGAGTCTTCTGGATCATCGTAATAGGTGAAATCACCAATAATAATATTTGGATTGGTCACCGTATTTTTGATGAAACAAACCTGCGGAAATCCCTGCATGGGATGCTTATTTGTTGGATCTGGTCCTTGCACTCGCCCTCCGACTCAAATTGTTTAACTGGCTTCTGATTAAGGTCAGCTAATCAGACCACTCTATGCGATTTTTCAGCATCCCCAGTGACATCTGATCTTCTCCCTAAAAATAGTTCCCAAAGGCTACCATGATCAAAAATAGACTTTCTGTTTAAGTCAGATAAACGTTCTGTCGTTTGGAGTTGCACCTCAGCTCAGCCCATTTCATCAAGAATATCTCGCTTTGCGATACGCCACATGCTGAGTAACTTTTGCCGAGAATAAGGATAACCCGCATCAAGAAGTTTAAAAGAACGTAATTGTTCCACATTGAAATGACGAAAATCATCACGCATTTCACACCAGGCTGCGAGGATAACTTCGCCTGAAAAGTAACCCAATGCAAAAGGCCATAGAATTCTTTCAGTATCATTACCCAAACGGTCTTTATAGCGCGCTTGGACTTTTAATCTTCTCCTGATAGCACTTCGCAGCGGAATCATATTCTGATGGCCTTTTTTAATGGATTCGGCCTTTCCAACCAGCAACGTCGAGTTTTCGAATATAGCGTGCAGTTGCGGCGGTATGCTTTGTATGACTTTCCCGGCAACCTCCGAGGCAGCGTTTGCAATATCCGCATCACCATAAACAGAGACCCAGCGCAGGCCTAACGCCAGCGCATCCAGTTGCTCAGGCGTGAACATCATGGGTGGTAAAAGGTAACCCGAAGAGAGGATATATCCTGTGCCCGCTTCCCCTTGAATATCGGCTCCCTGCGAACGTAGCGATGCAATATCACGATAAAGTGTGCGAAGGCTGACTGAAAGTTCTTCAGCTAGTCTGCTGCCACTGACTGGATAGCGATGTCGATGCAGAATTTGCAAGAGACTCAATAGGCGCTCGGCGCGCTTGGGTCCGGATACTGACATAAATTGTCATTGCTCCCTGCCATAGTGATGTCTCTGTGAGATTAAGGAGACGTACTCGCAATGATACCTAATTTGTTTATTCTTTATGTTTCTAACCCGCCGATAAGCAGCAAGTTTTATCAAAAATTATTTGATAAAGAGCCAGACGTGGTGCTTCCCTCCTGGGCTGCTTTCTCTTTCGACAATGGCCTTAACCTGGGATTGTGGTCAACAAACGCGCATGATTTTGCATCATGTGGAGAGGGTAACCGAACGGAAATCAGTTTTATGGTTGAAAACATCCAGGTGGTCGATGAGCTATACCAGCGATGGATGACCTTAGGCGTTCAAATTGAACAGGAACCCAAACAGGCGGTATTCGGTAAAACATTTGTGGCACTTGACCCCGACGGGCATCGCCTCAGAGTCTGTATTCCAGATTGATAAGATGAAGAGGCTCAGATCTCCCCCTTTGCGCCGAACAGCGCGCTTTACCCCACTTACAACGTAAAGCGCGTGATTTGAGAGATTCAGCGTCAGCGATCTGTTGCTGACGCTCAGGGGGGGAATCGGTCATGCCGTCGATGTTCACTGAACTCAACACAATGGCTGACTAGGTCTATCTTTTCCTCAGTACAGGATCATACCCGCACCAGCGGCTTGCCGGAAAATGCGCGGTGGCGCAGTTCGTCCAGCAACAGCGGCAGTTCGGAGAAATCGCGGACCACTCGGGCTTCCGGCTGCAATCGTTCTTCCGCCAGGTCGATCAACAGCAGTTCGCCCGCGGCCGTCAGCCGCGCCCAGGCCGCTTCGTCACCGAATTGATGCAGCGCGCCCAGCGCCACCTCATGCAGGGAGATTGCCCGCCCAAACGGGGCGCATGGCCAGTTCGCAACGCGATCCTGAATGCAGACCAGATGACCGTTCGCTTGCAGCATCGGGGACAAGCGCTCGGCATGGTCGGCGCTTACGCTGTCGATGATGGCAAAGAAGCCGCATTCTCACTCGTCCAGTCGGGATCGTCCGCCAGCTCGCTTGCGACGCAATCCTGCGCGCCCAGCGTCCGCAGCCGTTCCCAGTGGCGGGCATGGCTCATGGCGGTCACGTTGAATCCATAGGCGGCGGCCAACTGCACCAGATAGTGCCCGACGGCTCCGCCCGCGCCGCTAATCAATACCCGCTGACCCGCCTGCGGCGGCAGTTTATCCAGCGCCAGCCATGCGGTGAGCGCCGGACATGGCACGCTGGCCGCAATGGCGAAATCTAAAAGCTTCGGCAGGCGCAGCAGTGCGCGCATATCAACGGGCGCGTACTCGGCAAAGCTGCCGGGAGACTGCAAATTCTGGTGATAGGCGACACGCTGGCCCAGCCAACGCTCGGAGACGTCCTCGCCCACCGCCACCACCACGCCCGCACCGTCGACACCCGGCACTTTTCCGGGCTGCCAACGCAGACTGTCCGCCCCCAACACCTTCCAGTCCACCGGGTTCAGGCCAATCACGATGTTGCGCACCAACACCTGGTCGGCGGCCGGCGGCGGCAAGGGAATGTGTTCAAGTTTCAGATCGTGGGGATCCGTGCCGTGATGCCAGGTCCATGCCCGGTAGGTTTCAGGAAGCACTTCGCGCTGTTTATCCGTCATCTTTCTTTTCCATGATATAAGGTCTTGTCGTAGCCGAGGGGTCAATGCCCTCCCCAATTCAATAACGATGAGATGTCAGTTTCATTTATTGCCAGCGCCGCTCACTGCGTCGCCCCCGACGTCTTCTGCGGCGACGGCCACACTCAGGCGCATCAACGCTGTGCACATTACTGCGCAATATCCGTTGTTCAAAGGGGGACGACATTGACTCGCCTCCTCGTCCAGCCCATCTGTAATGCTCCTATGCATATCCACCACCAATGAACAAAGTGATAACGTTAGTTGGCTATGAGACAGCGAAATTCCACAGACGTTGCGTTAGCCCTCTAGCCTATCCTGCGCGGCACCGCAAAACCGGGCGGCGGCGTTCTCCGTGCCTCCGCGACCACACATAAGGCTGTTCGTTTCTGTTCACAATAGGGGTCTGGCCGCTGGGGGGAGGCGCTCGTCGTTAGTGGTCTGGCCGATTGACAGTCGATAGCGACTTGATTAAGGGTGTGAACCGAGGGAAACGCGAGGATCTATTGCGGGTAGGATACGGCGCTCGAGAACATTTTCTATCCTTTTGATATATATAGCTATATAGACATTTATATTACGTCTGTGCCATCCTGATTTTCATGACTCAGATCACCCTTTTACCGGACAATAGCCGCCGACATAGCAATACCGATCTGAGTCTTTATTTTTTATTCAATTTATTCAGTCAGATATTATCGCCCCCGCGATTCTGGCTCACCCTCCCCGCGCCCTGAACGTCAGGGAAAAGCGGCAAACTCGCCCCCCGACCTTAAGCGAAACGTGGCAAAGCCTCCTCACTGTGGCTTGACAGTGGCGCTGTGTCAGCGCATAAATATACCGTACTGTACGGTATATTTATGCGCGCACTCACATTAAGGCATTCATTTAATGAAGGAGAGTTTATGAAAGGGGTCATGCTATTAAGCTGCATCGCGTCGGTATTGATGTTGACCGGCTGTGTCTCGCTATTTTAAGCGAACGTGCTGCTGCGTTCGTTCCCATCCACGTTGACTAAACGCACTGGAGATTCGATGAAAGGTCTTTTCTGGTTGAGCGGCACGGCTGCCGTGTTGATGCTGACGGGCTGTATTGCGCTCGGCACCCACATTTAATGACACCCAGATTGAGTGAGGTCATGCGCCGCGGCGAGTGCCGTAGTGATTGATGCGACCCCGCGCTTCTCCACGGGAAGGCGGGGTCATTTTTATTACAACGACGCCAGCGTGTCGGCGATCACTTTTTGGTACGACGTCGTCGGGCGTCCTAACAGTCGGCTCAGCGTTTTGCTGTCATCAAACAGCGCGCCTTTGGCGGCACCCGCGTCGGAGTCAGCCAGCACATCGGCCAAACCTTCCGGTAAGCCTGCGCCCTTAAGCGCGTTCGCAAAATCGGCGACCGGCAGATTGACATAACCCATCGTTTTTCCAGACTGACTTGAAATTTCCGCCGCAAACTCCGCCAGCGTATAGCTGTCGTCGCCAGCCAGTTCATAGACTTTTCCCGCCTGATCGTCGCTCAGCAACACGACCGCCGCCGCCTGTGCGTAATCCGCACGCGTCGCCGATGCAATGCGTCCTTCTCCTGCCGAGCCGATGTAGGCGTCATGCGCCAAAGCCGGGGCAATGCTGGCGGCATGGTTTTCGGTATACCAGCCGTTGCGCAGCAAGACGAAAGGCATGCCGGATGCCTTCAGCACAGCTTCCGTCTGGCGGTGCTCTTCACCCAGCATCAGCGGCGAGGTATCCGCACGTAGCAGGCTGGTATAGGCAATCAGTCCAACTTCCGCAACTTTGGCGGCGTCAATCACCGCACGATGCTGAGCAGTACGCAGGCCCACTTCACTGGAGGAGATCAGCAGCAGTTTGTCCACGCCCTGAAATGCCGTGGCCAGCGTGGACGGCTGATTGTAATCCGCCTGGCGCACAAGCACGCCGCGATCGGCCAGGTCCTGCGCTTTCGATGGGTTGCGAACCGCCGCGACAATCTGATCCGCCGGAACTCTTTTCAGCAAGGCTTCAATGACAAGACGACCTAACTGACCTGTTGCACCTGTGACTGCAATCATCATGACCTCCGTTTAAGGTGTAGCCACGCGGGATTCCCGCCATGCCTACACAGCATAGAATTGACATGCACTTCGTAGACCAGGAGGACTATAATGGACACACTCTCTTTTGGTAAGTACTTACCTTTGGTAAGTTTAAACTTTTAGCAGGAAACGTGATGTACCCCCAAAGAATCCCTGACCCCGGCGCCAATCATCAAGAAATTCGCTACGGAAACTTGCTGGACGCCAACTGCCCTTCGCGGGATGTGTTGCAACATATTGCCAGCCGCTGGGGCATTCTGGTGCTGATCGCCTTGGACGAAGAAACACTGCGATTCAGCGAGCTGCGCAGGAAAATTAGCGGGATTAGCGAAAAGATGCTGGCTCAGACGCTGCAGATGTTTGAGCAGGATGGATTCGTGCACCGTAACATGCTGCCCGTCGTTCCGCCGCATACGGAGTACTCGCTCACGCCGCTCGGGCGCGAGGTCTACGAGCGCGTTATTCACTTGGCGGATTGGATTGAGCTGAACTTGCCAAAAATCATGCAGACCGGGCAGTAGCGCTTCACCGCGACGGCTTCTCGTCAGATGGGGACGCCGCCAAAAAGGTAAAGGGAAGGAAAAACAGCGAAGGCGCTACCCCCGGTCCGCCGGTAGCGCCGTTCAGAGATTACTGCGCCGCGCCCTGCTGCAGATAATCCGTCAGGAAGTACTGCGCATTGCCGGACTGTGACAGCGTCTCGTCATAGCCGACCCCAATCTCCTGCGCTTCGCCCGGCAGGTACAGTTCCCCATAACCGCTGCGAATAATCAGTGCGACGAATTTTTTCCCGTCGACCTGCGTCGAGTAACGCGTATCTTTGCTGGTTTTCTCAACGTCCATCTTCTGGATACGCATTTTCCAGTCGTGATCGATGCCATCGATCTGCACCAACGCCTGATTGGCGGCACGTTCGCCATAGCGCAGCGTCCACACCTTAACGCCCTGTTGGCCGCTGTAAGCCACCACTTGATCGCCGACCGGCGGACGCGGAGCCTCCGTGGCGGCACTCACCGCCGTCGTCATAAAAAATCCCAGAATCAACGCTATCCACTGTATTTTTCTCATGTTTTTTCCTCTATTTAGCGGCGTACGCCTGCCTTGGTGCGCGGGATTGTTCCATTTATCAGTGGGATGTTCAATGACGCAACGCGGGGAAACGAATAATAAGTCTGCGATATTTCACTCTCTCATCTAATACCCATGATATTCGCTGCCCCCTTAATTTCTTGCGCCTTAAACCAAGCGAACGTCTCTGTATCCAGATTGAAAGACAGGATGCCGTTTTTATTTAAGGAGAGAAAAGCAATAAAAAGACCTTTTTAACAGCCTAGTCATTCACATAAGAGACAATCAACTCACTGTAATAGTTAATTACGCTGCATAGTCTCAAGGAATAATACATAGGAGGCTCATGTTAAAGATGCACATCAATTAACGATCTGGTCTTGATGTCTTTATTGATGAGACCGGGAAAAACCTCGGAAAACCCCAAGGGAAAACATTCAAAAATGGTGAAAATCACCGCCAAAAATCGATAAAAACCGCGATACAGCCCCTCTAACACGCTAAGGACAACACACCAAAACGGCAATATCGTCATTAATCTATTGCTAATAGAATAAGCGGATTGGTTTTGTTTTCATCGCCAGCGGTCGCCGCGGTTTGATTAAAAAACAATGAACAAACTTATTTATCGCGCTTATAGAGCGACAATAAAACAACGCCTCCGCTTCGCCATCCACTTAGCAGGATCATATAACCTGTTGGTTAATACACCGCCGGTGATGATATACCTGACTCCTCGTCCGCCATTGAAATAAAAAAGTCTTTTTAAATCAGCACGGCATCAACTCGACGTCGATTAAAGAAAAAGGAATATCTACACAAGCCGTATGAGGTGTGATTATACTGTATAAAAAACCAGTTAAAGAGGCTTTCATGCGTTCATACCGTTTGCTCCTTCCGCGGTTGGATTCCCCTAAAATCGTTCTTCCCCTATTCAGCGACCATTGCGCAGCCGGCTTTCCTTCTCCGGCACAGGACTACGTCGAAAAATCGCTGGATTTGAACGAACTCCTGATCAAACACCCCAGCGCAACCTATTTTGTGCGCGCCAGCGGCGAATCTATGGTTGATATCGGCATCCATGACGGCGATCTGCTGGTCGTCGACCGGTCAATCAAGGCCTCTCATGGGGATGTGATCATCGCGGCGATCGACGGTGAGTTCACCGTGAAGACGCTGGCGCTGAAACCCCGGCTGGCGCTGCTGCCCATGAACCCGGCCTACGCCCCGCTCTATCCCGACCCCAACGCGCTGGAGATCTTCGGCGTAGTGGCCCACATCATTCATAGTTTGCAGAGGTAATTATGTTTGCGCTGGCCGACGTCAATTCGTTTTACGCCTCGTGCGAAACCGTGTTTCGCCCTGACCTGAAGGGCAAGCCGGTGGTGGTGCTATCCAATAACGACGGCTGCGTGATCGCGCGTAACGCGGAAGCCAAGCGGCTGGGGATTCCGATGGCGATGCCCTATTTTAAGATGCGGCAGTGGCTACAGGAACAGCAGGTGTCCGTCTTCACCTCAAACTATGCGCTCTACGCCGATCTCAGCGCCAGAGTCATGGCCACGCTGGAAGCGCTGGCACCGCGCGTCGAGATCTACAGCATCGATGAAGCGTGGATGGACATCACGGGCATTGATGTCGCCTTGTCGTTTGAACAGTTCGGGCGGCAGGTCAGAGAAGCGGTTTATGCCGCCACGGGCCTGACCGTCGGCGTGGGAATGGCGAAAACCAAAACGCTAGCCAAGCTGTGCAACCACGCCGCCAAGCGCTATCCGGCGACCGGCGGCATCGTGGCGCTCACCCACCCGATCCGGCTGCAAAAGCTTATGTCGCTCACCCCCGTGGAGGATGTCTGGGGCGTCGGCAGAAGAACGACCCGCAGGCTGCACACGCTGGGTATCACCACCGCGCTCGATCTGGCGCGCGCGCCGACGTCGTTTATCCGCAAGCACTTCAGCGTGGTGATGGAGCGCACCGTCCGCGAACTGCGCGGCGACCCCTGCATCGAATTTGAGGAGGAGGCGCCGACGAAGGAGCAGATCGTCTGCAGCCGCTCTTTCGGCGTTCGCATCACCCGGTTGGAGGATATGCATCAGGCCGTTTGCCGCTATGCGGAACGCGCCGCGGAAAAGCTGCGCGCAGAGAAGCAGCTCTGCCGTCAGGTCGCTATCTTCATCCGTTCGTCACCCCACGCGCATAATGAAATTTACTACGCCAACAGCGCCAGCGAACAGCTGCTGTCGGGCACGCAAGATACGCGGGATATCATGGCCGCCGCCGTGCGCGGTCTGGAAAGAATCTGGAAGGAAGGGCCGCGCTACATGAAGGCGGGCGTCATGCTCAACGATTTTTCGCCGCTGCACCGCACCCAGTTGCATCTCTTTGATGACAATCCGCCCCGGCCCAACAGCACGGCGCTGATGAACGTTATTGATAAAATTAACCACGAAGGATCGAGCAAAGTCTGGTTTGCCGGTCAGGGCATCTCCCCGACATGGCAGATGAAAAGAGAGATGCTGTCGCCCGCCTATACAACGCGCTGGAATGAACTGCCCGTCGCCAAAATCGCCTGACGGGCCTCTTCACAAGGAAGTGATTAGCGTAGATCGAACGGCGCGCTGCGGGTTAAGACCCGATCGATGACGTTAAGCGCCCCTTCCTGATCGTTGCTTTCGGTATGATATTTCGCCATTTCACGGATTTTTGGCTGAGCATTCGCCATTGCCACGCCGAAGCCCGCCTGCCTGAGCATTTCTTCATCGTTGCCGCTGTCGCCTATCGCCACCACCTCGTCGTTGTCGATCTGCCACCGTTTTTGTAGCAGCGCAATCCCGTGAGCCTTGTGCACGCCGGGGATGATCAGATCGACAAAGCCGAATCCGCTGGACACCGGTTTGACGATGCCGTCGAGCGCATGGCCGATATGCGCCATCAGGTCCGGTATCTGGTCGTCGGGTACGCTCAGCGAGAATTTAAAGATCGTGTCCGTCAGCCCGTCAAAATCGTCGCACTGCTCGATGCGGTAATAGTGTTTGGCAATCAGCTGAAGGAAGTCGTCGGTGGACGATGCGTAAACATAGGCGCTGTCTTTACCGCACACCACGAACTGGATGTAGGGGATGGCGGACAGCACCTCAATCACCTTGCGCACATCCGCAGGAGCAAGCTCGCCGCAAAAGATCGGCTCCCCGGCAGTGACGACATAGGCGCCGTTTTCCGCCACAAAAGCGATTTCATGACTCATGTCTGGAAAGAAAGAGAGGAGCTGGTAGTACTGATTACCACTGGCGACCACGAACTGAATACCTGCCTGTTTCAGCTGTGCGTACTGTTTGAAAAATCGGGCCTGATTGAACTGCTTGTCGTGATTAAGAAACGTACCGTCCATATCAACTGCAATCATTTTGATCATACATCTCGTCCCCGGATAAAAAGGTATTACTGCGGGTTTAGTCTATACAAAAGCCCTCTACAAGCAATCAGCCAGACACATGGCGGAACGGGACGCGACGGCCTATGACGCGCAAAATTCACGCTACCGTTTGATGAACAAGCTTTGCAAATCTTTACACCTTGTTAACCGGGGTCCGCCTCGCTCCGCCGCTGCTGACAGCCCCGCAGGTGGCGGGTTCTCAGGCCAGTCTCCCCCACCCATCGACCGCTGTCGGCATGCTCGACATCGGTTAACCTTCTGTTAAATTAAAGATCAAAATAGGGACAATAGGAGCAAGCGTATGGCCCGTCTTACCGCAAAAGATTTCCCCCCGGAGTTGCTTGAACTCTATGACTATTATGCGCATGGCAAAATCACCAAGCGTCAGTTCCTCGAAAAAGCCGCAAAATATGCCGTCGGCGGTCTGACAGCGGTGGCGTTGCTCGGTTTGATGAGCCCCAACTACGCGCTGGCGCAGCAGGTGGAGTTCACCGACCCGACGATCGTTCCGTCCTACATCACCTACCCATCGCCCAATGGCCACGGCAGCGTGCGCGCCTATCTGGTGGTTCCGGCGGGAGCGAAAGGCAAGCTGCCGGCGGTGGTGGTCGCGCATGAAAACCGGGGGCTGAATCCTTATATCGAAGACGTGGCACGGCGCGTCGCCAAGGCAGGTTTTATCGCGCTGGCTCCGGACGGACTCAGCTCCGTCGGCGGTTATCCCGGTAACGACGATAAAGGACGCGAACTCCAGCAGCAGGTCGACCCGACCAAGCTGATGAACGACTTCTTCGCCGCCGTCGAATTCCTGCTACAGGACGAGCGCACGACCGGCAAGGTGGGGATCACCGGCTTCTGCTACGGGGGAGGCGTGGCCAATGCCGCCGCCGTGGCTTATCCGGAGCTGGCCGCGGCCGTCCCTTTCTACGGTCGTCAGCCGAAAGTGGAGGACGTCCCTCGTATCAAAGCGCCGCTGCTGATCCACTATGCCGAGCTGGATACGCGCATCAACGCGGGCTGGCCTGCCTATGAAGCGGCGCTCAAGGCAAATAACAAAACCTATGAGGGCTACATCTACCCTGGCGTCAATCATGGTTTCCATAACGACTCCACGCCGCGTTACGACAAGGCGGCGGCCGACCTGGCCTGGGAGAGAACCCTCACTTGGTTCCGCCGCTATCTGGTCTGATTTTCCGCCGACGTCGGCAATACGGCGTCGGCGCACCCTTCCCAACCGATTTCCTCGCCCGGCGGCTCGCTGGGCGTAAGCGGATAGCCATCCTGAATAATCTCAAGCTGTTCCTGCATATAAGGCGTCGCGGACATCTTGACCATCGCGGGGAAAAAGACCTGCGGCGAAGGGAAAACATCGATGATGTGACAGTGCTGCAGCCGGTCGCCGTCAACTTCCGACGAGGGCAGCAGCGTCGCGGCCTCCAGGCCGGACTCCAGCAAATCCATAATGACGCCGGGCTGAGTCACATGCATGATGACGTCTGGATCGACGCCGCCTTTGCGAAAATGATCCAGCAGGCTCTCATAGGTACCGGGATCGCGCGCCCGATGTAATAACAGCAGCGGCCAGCGTCCCACATCCAGATAAGGGAAAGGCCCCTCCGGTTTTTCCGGCAGCAACGCCTGGTTGACGACCGCCACCAGCCTCACCGGGTTGAATGCCAAACAGTCGAAGCCTTTGCGATGATAAGGCTTCTGAATCAGCGCAATATCGATCAGCCCATCGTTAAGCGACTGTTCCAAATGACTGGAATCCGAAACGGAAATATTTAATATGACGTCGGGGTGACGTCGGTGTAATTCGAGAAACAGCGGTTTGAAATAACATTGAAATAGGTGCGACAGCCCAATGTTTAATACTTTATTTTCTTTATTGGCGATTGAGATCGTCTCTCGCGAGGTGTCATTAATCAGACGAAATATCTCGCAGGCTTTTTTATAAAGATAATAGCCCGCCTCCGTGGGTTCGATTCTTTTTGCCGTCCGTACAAAAAGGGAAACATTTAATTCCGCTTCGAGTTCATGAATGCGCTTGCTCAACGGCGGCTGCGCCATATTCAGCTGCCGGGCGGCTTGGCTGATGGAGCCCTCTTCTACCACCTTACAAAAATACTTCAATCTTTTCAGATCCATACCAGCCTCTTTATACGGACAGAATGAAAAAATGCTGTCAGCGAATTCAGTCTACCATGCAGGCAAACGTTCGAATGCGTCGCCGCGTCGCAGTTATCACGCCTATTTCGTCCGTATGAGGTCAAGTACGAATAATTGTTGCGCTCATGTTGCAAAATATTAAGTCGATTTATTTTTCATGCCGAGAATCTCGCAGGCATTTGAATCAGATCACTTATTTGAACGAAATAATAAAGACAACGGCGACATAGATCGCTTTGGTATGAGCGCTACGACTTAAATGGTATTTGTCGGGACGGTAATGCAGCCATATATTTTTCCTCAGCGAATAGATTACCTTTCTATAAGGAGCTTCATTATGTCTAACATTAATAATAAACCGGATAATCAAGTGTGCGATCTGCGCTCCGCGCTGGCGTTGCTAAACACGCTGCCGGGCGAGTTGGTCTCGACCGATGTCGAAGTCGATCCCCAGGCGGAACTCTCCGGCGTCTACCGTTACGTCGGCGCGGGCGGCACCTGCAGGCGCCCGACACGCAAAAACGGTCCGGTCATGATTTTCAACAACGTTAAGGGATTCGACGATATCAGCGTCGCCATCGGCCTGAATGGCTCTCGCCAACGCGTCGGCCATTTCTTGGGCTGCGAGCCGGAACGCCTGGGACACCTGCTGAAAGACTCCGTCCAGCATCCTATTCCGCCGGTCAAAACCGCTACCGACAAAGCCGTTTGTCAGGAGGTGGTGCATCTGGCGAGCGACGCCGGTTTTGACCTGCGCGCGCTGCTGCCCGCACCGACCAACACCGCCGAAGATGCCGGTCCTTACATCACGATGGGCCTGTGCTACGCCTCCGATCCCGATACCGGTGAGTCCGACATCACGATCCATCGCCTCTGCGTACAGAGCCGCGACGAGCTGTCCATGTGGCTGACGCCGGGCCGTCATATCGACGCTTTCCGCCAGAAAGCGGAGGCGGCGGGAAAACCGTTACCCATCTCCATCAGCATCGGCGTGGACCCGGCCATCGAGATCGCGGCCTGTTTTGAACCGCCGACAACCCCGCTCGGCTTTGACGAACTGAGCGTCGCCGGCGCGCTGCGCGGCCATGCCGTCGAGCTGGTAAAATGCAAGACCATCGACGAATATGCCATCGGACACGCTGAAATCGTCATTGAAGGCGAGCTGCTGCCCGATGTCCGCGTACGTGAAGATCAGAATACCAACACCGGCAAAGCCATGCCGGAATTCCCAGGCTATACCGGGGGAGCCAAACCCGCGCTGCCGGTGATTAAAGTGAAGGCCGTTACCCATCGTCATCGCCCGATCTGGCGGACCACCATCGGTCCCGGCGAGGAGCACGTCAATATGGCGGGCATCCCGACCGAAGCCAGCATTCTGGATATGGTCAACCGGGCGATGCCGGGCAAACTGCTCAATGTGTTCGCCCACTCTGCGGGCGGCGGCAAGCTGCTGGCCGTGATGCAGTTCAAGAAATCCGCGCCGGTGGACGAAGGGCGTCAACGTCAGGCAGCGCTGCTGGCTTTCTCGGCGTTCCCGGAACTGAAACATGTCATTCTGGTCGACGAAGACGTCGACATTTTCGACAGCGACGATGTCATGTGGGCGATGCAAACCCGCTATCAGGGCGACGTCGACACCGTTTTCATTCCCGGCGTACGCTGCCATCCGCTGGATCCGTCGCAGGTTCCCGAATACAGCCCGTCGATCTTGCAGGAAGGCATGTCCTGTAAAACCATTTTCGACTGTACCGTACCGTTCACCCTCAAAGCGCACTTCGAGCGCTCGACGTTCAAAGAGGTCGACGTTAAACGCTTCCTGCCAGACTTCGAATAAGGGGGAAACATGTCCACCCGACGGATTATCGTAGGCATTAGCGGCGCCTCGGGCTTTCAGTATGGCGTCAAAGCCCTCGAACTACTGCAAGGGCACGATCTGGAAGTCCATCTGGTGGTATCCGCTGGCGCAGAGAAAACCTGCGCCCTGGAAACCGACTGCAGGATGGAGGAGGTCGTCGCGCTGGCGGACGTGGTGCACGAATGTCAAAATCTGGGCGCCTCGATAGCCAGCGGATCTTTCAAGACACTGGGTATGCTGGTCGCGCCTTGCTCCATGCGCTCGCTGGCCGCCATTGCCCACAGTCTGACGGATAACCTGCTGACGCGCGCCGCAGACGTCGTACTGAAAGAGCGCCGCCGGCTGGTGCTGATGGCGCGAGAAACGCCCCTGAACCTGGGACATCTTCGCAACATGCAGCAGGTGACGGAAATGGGCGGCATTATCTTCCCACCCGTGCCCGCGCTATATCAGCGCCCCAAGACGCCGGATGACATCATCACCCACAGCGTGGGACGCGCGCTCGATTTGTTGGGGATTGAGGTCAAAACATTGCCCCGCTGGGGGGAAAGCTCAGCCAACACCAGACCGTAGGCAAACTACGGAACTCGCAAAAAACCATAACAAGGATAATAAAATGCTCATCGGACCTTATGTGAACGGAGCGGCCATCGTGATAGGCGGCCTGTTGGGCGCGCTGATAAGTACGCGGCTTCCAGTGCGGGTCAGAACCGCACTGCCCCTGACGTTCGGCCTCTGCTCCATGGGCCTTGGGATCATGCTTATCATCAAGGTAAAGTTCATGCCGGCCGTCGTGCTGGCCATGATCCTCGGCGCCATTCTCGGCGAGCTGCTGTACATCGAAAAGGGTATCGGTAAGGCGGCCGGCACCACTCGCGGGCTTATCGACCGCGTCTTCCCGGCGGTAGAGGGCGTCTCGCATACCGAGTTTACGGATAAATTCGTGGCGATCCTGGTCCTGTTCTGCGCCAGCGGCACCGGGATTTTCGGCGCGATGCACGAGGGCATGACCGGCGACCCGTCGATCCTGTATATCAAAACGGCGCTGGATCTGTTTACCTCGGCGATCTTCGCGACGCTGTTGGGGTATGCTGTCATCACCATCGCCGTTCCGCAGCTGCTCATCCAACTGGGATTGGCGATGCTGGCGGCCATGATCCTGCCGCTGACGACCCCCGACATGATGGCGGATTTCTCCGCCGCGGGCGGGCTGATCATGCTGGCCACCGGGTTAAGAATTTGCGGTATCAAGCCATTTCCCGTCGCCAACATGCTGCCGGGGCTGTTTCTGGTGATGCCGCTCTCCCATTTGTGGTCAACCTACGTCGCCTGATGTCAGGCACGCGGACCCGGTGCCGATAACCGGGTCCACACACTAAGAGGCAAAAGATGCAACCATTACCGGCTCCCGCCGCCGACTTTATCGCAAGCCACCACGTGCTATCGCTGACCACGCTGGACGAAGACGGACTGTGGAGCGCCAGCTGTTTCTATGCCTTCGACGCCGCCAATGCCGGTTTGATCCTTCTTTCCAGCAGTAGCACGCGGCACGGCGGCGCCATGGCGGCCGGGAGCCGGATCAGCGGCACCATCAGCGGTCAGCCCGAGAAAATTCGCGACATCCGCGGCATTCAATATTTGGCGACCGTCAGTAAGCTGGACGGGGCCGAACGCCGGGAGGCGCTCAGCCTTTACGTCGCCCGCCACCCCATTGCGCGCCTGAACCCCCTCACGGAAGTGTGGCGGCTGACGCTGCAGACGATAAAATTTACCGACAATGCTACCCTGTTCGGCGCGAAGGAACATTGGTCGCGAGAGTAACGACACCGCCGGCGTTTGGTCGCTGAACGCGGTAATTCATAAGCATTGAGGACCCCCATGACTACCCCACTGGAACACGTCGTATTGCTGGATGCCGACAGAAATCCCATCGGTACGATGGACAAAAGCGTGGTACATACCGATAAAACGCCCCTGCATTTGGCTTTTTCCAGCTATTTATTCTCACCCGCAGGCCAGTTTCTGACCACGCGCCGCGCGTTGTGCAAGAAAGCCTGGCCGGGCGTCTGGACGAATTCGGTCTGCGGTCATCCCCAATTGGATGAAAAAATGGAGGAGGCAGTCCGTCGCCGCTGCCGCTTTGAGCTGGGCGCGGACGTCGATCGGATCACGCTGGCGGACGACGAATTCAGCTACTGCGTCACCAGCGCCTCCGGCATTGTGGAAAACGAATATTGCCCGGTGTTTATGGCGGTGATCACCAGCGACTTGTCGCCGCGTGACGACGAAGTGCTCGACTATCACTGGGTCGATCTTCCCGACCTCATCGATGCCGCCGCCAAAACCCCGTGGGCATTCAGCCCGTGGATGGTGCAACAGCTCGCCATTCCCGCGTTACAACGTCGGCTCAGGTCGTTTGCCGCCGCGCTGACCGTACGCTAAAACTCGCTCGGCGACGGTCAGGCGGGGTCTCAAGCGACCTTCGCCGGCGAGTTAAACGCACATCACATCCCGCTAGTGCCGAGCCCCTGTCGGCGTATGGTCATAATCTGAAATAGAAAAAGACGCGCCGCTATCACTTCATTACGCCCTTCTGCCACGGACCGCGTTGACGGCTATTTTCGCCAAGATATATCTTAGACAGACAGCAGAAACGGAATGATTTTCACGCCTAACGACCATGAAAAAGTCACTGTCTCACGCCGATGCCCAGCCCGAAGAGATCGGCACCCAACCTCCACAGCGCGCTTCGCGACGCGCGAAGGTCTTCAATCGGCATGAACTGTTTCTGCTAATTTTATATTTGACCCGCATTAACCCGACACACGGCTACGAAATTATCCGTTCGGTAGAGGACTATTCACAGGGAGCTTACATCCCCAGTCCGGGGGTCATTTATCCCTTGTTATCAACGCTGGAGTCCGAAGGGCTGGCGGCAGGGCATGAAGAGAACGGTAAGAAGCAGTTCGCTATCACGCTGCGAGGCAGGAAATATCTTGATAAGCAAAATGATCATTTACTGACAACACTCGCCAAGTTGAAAGCGCTGGTTTTAACTCATAATCCCCGGCGGGTTCCGGATATTGATGATGCGATAGAAAATTTGAAGGCTTGTATAAGAAAAAAACTCCATCGTGGGAACCTGAATTCAGAACAAATTAAACACGTAAGGGATGCCATTGATGCCGCGGCACGGGCGATTGACGCACTTTGAGGTCACCGTGCCGCTTTTCACTCAATAACTGATACAGGCTTATACGTATGACATCGGAACCGACCAACCCCATCAATACGATCAGTGATACCAAAATCCTTGCCGTCATTGACAAACTGAACCGCGAACGGCGATTTCCCGCTAAAGGAACCTCGCCCGAAACCCTGGCCGACCACCCCACGGATTTCATCGAGTGTGGGTTTTCCATCCATCCCACACAAGGCGAGTTGATCTATCTCCTCTGCCGCTCTCTACGTGCGACGCGGGTGGTCGACTTCGCCACCTCCGTCGGGATGTCCGCGCTCTACTTCGCGGCGGCGCTCAAAGATAACGGCGGCGGCAAAGTCATCGGTTCGGAGCTGGTGCCGGAAAAAGCGGCCATCGCCCGACGGAATCTGACCGAAGCCGGACTGGCCGACTACGCGGATATCCGCGTCGGCGACGCCAGAGAAACGCTGCAAGACTTGGGCGGAGAAGTCGATTTCGCGCTGATCGATGGGTGGCCTTCTAAAAGCGGTACGTCGTTGGCGCGCGACGTCATCGCCCTCGTCGCGCCGCAGCTGCGAATTGGCGGCATGGTGCTTAACGACAACGCCGAGCCGGATTTTCTCGACTACATCCGCGCGCCGGAAAACGGTTTTATCTCCGTCAGCCTGCCAATCAAGGGCAACACGGAGCTGGCGCTGAAAGTGCGTTGACGACCACGGCGCCGGCACCGCGCCAACACTGAAAAAGGCTTCTCTTGTCACGACTTAACCAGTCACCGACTTTATCTCGCCGAATACGGGGAAATGTTATGCAGTTACGCATGCTATGTTTTTTAACATTGATTGGTCTTAGCGGTTGCGACGAGCAAAGCGCGAAGACGGAAGACGCCGGGCCGACCGAGGTCGGCGTCGTGACGCTAAAACCCACGACCTTTACGATGGAAAGCGAATTGACCGGCCGCACTGCCGCAACGCTGACGTCTGACGTCATTCCTCAGGTCGGCGGTATTATTCAGAAGCGCCTGTTTACCGAAGGCGATGAAGTGAAAGCCGGTCAGCCGCTGTATCAGATAGACCCTTCCAGCTACAAAGCTACCTACGATCAAGCCGCCGCCGCGCTGCAAAGCGCCAAGGCGCTGGTGCTGTCCGACTGCCTGAAAGCCAAGCGCTACGCGGGACTGGTGAAAGAACAAGGCGTGTCGCAGCAGGATGCGGACGATGCGCGTTCCACCTGTGAGCAGGACAAGGCCAGCGTGCTGGAGAAAAACGCCGCGCTGGAAAGCGCCCGTATCAATTTGCAATGGACGACCGTGACGGCCCCCATCGCCGGGCGCATCGGGATTTCCAGCGTGACGCCGGGGGCGCTGGTCACCGCCCAACAATCTACCGCGCTTACGACGATCCGCACGCTGGACAACATGTATCTCGATCTGACTCGCTCCAGCGGCGACCTGCTGCGCTTACGCAAGCAGGCGCTGGCGACCAATAGCGACACGCTAAACGTCACGCTGACGCTGGAAGACGGTACGGTTTATCCGCATAAAGGCCGCTTGGAATTGACGGAGGTCGCCGTTAACGAATCCACCGGATCCGTCACGCTGCGTTCCGTGTTCCCCAACCCCGACCATGTGTTGCTCCCCGGTATGTTTGTCCGCGCCAAAGTCGATGAGGGCGTGATGCAGAACGCGATACTGGCGCCGCAGCAGGGCATTACGCGCGACGTGAAAGGCAACGCCACCGCACTGGTGGTGACGAGCGACAACAAAGTGGAACGCCGCAGCGTCGTCACGGCGGAAGCCACCGGCAGCAACTGGTTGATCGCAAGCGGCTTACAGAGCGGCGATCGGCTTCTGGTCGAAGGCAGCGACAAGGTCGCGGTAGGCAATACCGTTAACCCCGTCGAAGTTCAGCTGACGGGAGGCGCTAACTGATGTTCTCCCGTTTCTTTGTGCGACGCCCGGTATTCGCCTGGGTGATCGCGATACTCATCATGATGGCGGGGCTGATGTCGATCCGCACGTTGCCGGTCGCGCAGTATCCGGACGTCGCGCCGCCTTCCGTGCGCATCAAGGCCACCTACACCGGGGCTTCCGCGCAAACGCTGGAAAACAGCGTCACCCAAATTATCGAACAGCAGCTGACCGGGCTGGATAACCTGCTGTACTTCACCTCCACCAGTAGCTCGGACGGCGAAGTCGACATTCAAGTGACCTTCGCTCAGGGCACCAACGCCGATACCGCGCAGGTACAGGTTCAGAACAAAGTGCAGCAGGCAGAGTCGAGGCTGCCCTCCGAGGTGCAGTCCGCCGGGATCACCGTCACTAAATCCCAGTCCAACTTCCTGCTGATCATGGCGCTGTATGACAAGACCGACAAAGCTACCAGTTCGGATATTGCCGACTGGCTGGTCAGCAACATGCAGGATCCGCTGGCGCGTGTCAGCGGCGTCGGCAGCCTGCGGGTGTTCGGTTCCGAATACGCCATTCGCATCTGGATGGACCCCAATAAACTGGCGTCCTACAGCCTGATGCCTTCCGACGTTGAGTCGGCGATAGAGGCGCAGAATATCCAGCTGTCCGCCGGGAAAATCGGTGCGGAACCCTCCTCCGCCGACCAGCAATTGACGGCGACGGTACGCGCCCAGTCGCGCCTGCAAACGCCTGAACAGTTCCGCAATATCATCGTGAAAAGCGAATCCACCGGCGCGTGGTGCATATTGGCGACGTCGCCCGCGTCGAAATGGGCAGCGAAGACTACACGTCGTCCTCACGCCTCAACGGGCATCCGTCCGCCGGGATTGCGGTCATGCTGGCGCCGGGCGCCAACGCGCTGGATACCGCGGAGCTGGTCAAGGCCAAGATCAACGAATACAGCCACAGCATGCCGGACGGCTACGCGGTCGCTTATCCGAAAGACAGCACCGACTTCATCAAGATCTCCGTCGAGGATGTGGTCAAAACGCTGATCGAAGCCATCGTGCTGGTCATCATCGTCATGTATCTGTTCTTACAGAATCTACGGGCAACGCTGATCCCCGCCCTCGCCGTGCCGGTCGTCCTGCTGGGAACCTTCGGCGTTTTGGCGCTGTTCGGCTACTCGATCAACACCCTGACGCTGTTCGCCATGGTGCTTGCTATCGGGCTGCTGGTGGATGACGCCATCGTGGTGGTGGAAAACGTCGAACGTATCATGCGCGACGAGGGTCTACCCGCCCGCGCGGCCACCGAAAAATCGATGGGCGAGATCTCCGGCGCGCTGGTTGCCATCGCACTGGTGCTCTCCGCCGTCTTCCTGCCGATGACCTTCTTCGGCGGTTCTACCGGCGTAATCTACCGTCAGTTCTCCGTCACCATCATCTCCGCCATGGCGCTGTCCGTGGTGGTCGCGCTAACGCTGACGCCCGCCCTGTGCGGGCTGTTGCTGAAACACAGTAAACCCCACAAGAAAGGCTTCTTTGGCGGCTTCAACCGGTTTTACGCCCGCACGCAAAAAGGCTACAGCCATCGTGTGGTCGCCGCACTGCGTCGCCCGCTGGTAATGTTGATCGCGTTCGCCGCCATCGTCGCGCTGATGATCCTGTTCCTGTGGCGGCTGCCCAGCAGCTTCCTGCCGAACGAGGATCAGGGAGAGATCATGGTGCAGTACACCCTGCCGGCGGGGGCGACGGTGAACCGGACCAACGCCGTCAACAAGCGCATCACGGACTGGTTCCTCACAGAGGAAAAGGACAACATCAGCGTCATCTATACCATCACCGGCTTTAACTTCAGCGGTAGCGGGCAAAACGCCGGGATGGCGTTCGTCGCGCTGAAAAACTGGGACGAACGCCCCGGTTCGAAAAATACCGCGCAGGCAATCGCCAACCGGGCGATGAAAGCGCTGTCCACCGAACGCGACGCCCGCATCTTCGCCTCCACGCCGCCGTCGGTGCAGGGGATGGGTCAGACCAACGGCTTTACGTTTGAGCTGTTGGCCGACGGCAGCACGGAACGCGCAAAACTGATGGAACTACGCAGCCAACTGCTGAAACAGGCGGGTGCCAGCCCGGAACTGCAGTCGGTCCGCGCCAACGATCTGCCGCAGATGCCGCAGCTTCAGGTCGATATCGACAACAACAAAGCCGTGGCGCTGGGCTTGTCGCTAAGCGACGTGACGGACACGCTGAGCAGCGCGTGGGGCGGGACTTACGTCAACGACTTTATCGACCGGGGTCGGGTCAAGAAAGTCTATATTCAGGCCGACAGCCCATTCCGCTCCAAGCCGTCGGATTTGAATCAGTGGTATGTCCGCGGCAGCGACGACAGCATGGCGCCATTTTCCGCCTTCGCCTCGACGAGTTGGACCTACGGCCCGGAAACCCTGACCCGGTATAACGGTTCCGCCTCGTTCGAAATCACCGGGGAAAACGCCGACGGCGTCAGTTCCGGCGATGCGATGAATAAAATCGAAGCCATCGCCTCTCAGTTGCCCTCAGGCTCGACCTGGGCGTGGAGCGGACTCTCCCTGCAAGAAAAAATGGCGAGCGGTCAGGCGCTGGGACTCTATGCCATCTCCATCATGGTGGTGTTCCTGTGCCTGGCGGCGCTGTATGAAAGCTGGTCGGTGCCGTTCTCCGTCATCCTGATCATCCCGCTCGGGATTTGCGGCGCCGCGTTGGCCGCCCTGCTGCGCGGCTTAAGCAACGACGTTTACTTCCAGGTGGCGCTATTGACCACCATCGGGCTGTCGTCGAAGAACGCCATCTTGATTGTGGAGTTTGCCGAGCTGGCGGTGCGGCAAGGCAGCACCCTCAGCGCCGCGGTACTGTCGGCGGCCAAAACGCGTTTGCGGCCGATTATCATGACCTCCATGGCGTTCGTCGCCGGGGTTATTCCGCTGGCGATAGCCACCGGGGCCGGCGCGAACAGCCGTATCGCTATTGGCACCGGAATTATTGGCGGGACGCTGACGGCCACGCTGCTGGCGATCTTCTTCGTGCCGCTGTTCTTCGTGCTGGTGAGACATTATTTCACCCGTCGCCATGACGTTCAGGAGTAAGACATGTTTTCTCGAATCACGCTTCTCTCGCTGTCGCTACTGCTGACCGGCTGTATTTCTCTGGACCCGGACTATCAGCGCCCCGCGGCGCCGGTGCCCACGACCTGGCCGGGCGCGGCGGCGCAGAGCGACCAGAACGCCGCGTCGAGCGGCGCGGTGTTGACCGACTGGCAACACGTCATGAACGACACGCGTCTCAACACCGTGGTGGAACGCGCCCTGGCCAGCAACCGCGACCTGCAGAAAGCCATCGCCGATATTGAAGCCGCCAAAGCGCTTTATGGCGAAGAGCGCGCCAGCCTGTTCCCGACGCTGAACGCAGAACTGAGTCATACCCGAAGTCGAACAGTCGACGCCGGCGTGAGCGGAAGCAGCGAAGCGCAGGGCGCGGTCAGCAGTTTCGAAATCGATCTGTTCGGTCGTAACCGCAGCCTCTCCCGGGCGGCCAGGGAAACCTGGCTGGCCAGTGAGGCCACGGCGCAGAATACCCGCCTGACGCTGATCGGTGAAACCACGACGGCGTGGATCACGCTGGCGGCGGACAAAAGCAATCTGCAGCTCGCCAAAGAGACTATGGAGAGCGCGGGGAACTCTCTGCACATCACGGAACGCCGCATGGCGGCGGGCGTCGCGGCGGCAACCGACGTCAGCGATGCGATGACCGTCTATCAATCCGCGCGCGCCAGCGTCGCCAGCTACCAGACGCTGGTCGCGCAGGATATCAACGCGCTGAACCTGCTGGTGGGGGAAACGGTGCCGGAGAACCTACAGCCCGCGCCGCTTGACCAACTTAGCGACAGCGCGGTCGCGCTGGTGCCGGCCGGCGTCTCCTCCGAGGTCCTGCTGCGCCGCCCGGATGTGCAGGAAGCGGAATACAGCCTGAAGAGCGCCAACGCGGATATCGGCGCCGCCCGCGCCAACTTTTTCCCGACGGTCTCACTGACCGCCAGCGCGGGCGTCGGCAGCAACTCGCTGTCCAACCTGTTCAGCCACGGCGCCAATATCTGGTCGTTCGCGCCCAGCGTGACGCTGCCGTTGTTTACCGGGGGCAGCAATCTGGCGCAACTGCGGTATGCTGAGGCGGAGAAAAAAGGGTTGATCGCCTCGTATGAGAAAGCCATTCAAAGCGCATTCAAAGACGTGGCCGACGCGTTGGCGCGCCGTCAAACCCTGGCGGAACAGCTGGATGCTCAGCAGCAGTATGTGGCGGCAGCCCAGCGCAGCTTTACGCTGGCTCAACGCAGCTATCAATCCGGCGTCGGCGATTACCTCAATGTCCTGACGGCTCAGCGCACGCTCTGGTCATCCCAGCTGGAGCTGATCGCGCTGCGTCAGACCGACTTTGATAATCGCATTACCCTCTGGCAATCGCTGGGGGGCGGCGTCAGCTCAACGACGGAGAAGTAACACCCACGGCGGCGGCGGTTGTCGCCGGAGCCGTTCATGGCCGGGCAGCTTGTCCGGCCTGTTCTTAATGACTTGAACACGGGGTACATCATGACGACTGAATCTACTCAATCCAGGCAGCCCACCCGTATACGTCTGCCGCTGGTATTTCGTACCTTAACGGTAAAAACCACCTCTCGCCTCCCCGGCCCATTCCAGCGTATTGTCTTCACCGGCGACGATCTCGACGGTTTTCGCAGTCCGGGATTCGATGACCATGTGAAGCTGTTTTTCCCCGACCGCGAAACCGGCGAACTTCATCTCCCCCAAAATGGTCCGGACGGCCCGATCTGGGGCGATGTGCGTCCAGCTAACCGTGATTACACGCCGTACCACTTCGATGACCAGGCGCGTGAACTCACCATCGACTTCTTTCTGCACGCCAACGGCGTCGCCTCCGACTGGGCCAACGCGGCCAAATCGGGTGACATCATCGGCATGGGCGGACCGCGCGGCTCTATGCAGATCCCGGCGGATTACGCCTGGCAGTTGTTGATCTGTGATGAAACCGGGATCCCCGCACTGCTGCGCCGACTTCAGGAACTGCCGGACACCACGCGCGGCGTAATAGTTATCGAAAGCGGAAGCGAGGACGAACGTCCGACCATTCCGGTTAAAAGCGGTATGACGCTGGAATGGATCGCGCGGGACGGCAATGACGATGCCCAGAAATTTGTTGCGGCCGTGGATCGCCTGACCTTTCCCACCGACGATTATTTCGTCTGGGCAACCGGCGAGAACCACAAGATATTCACGCTTAAAACCTATCTGACCGGCGCTCTGGGACTGAACGAAGACTTCGTTCGCGCGGTGGCCTACTGGAAGCAGGCGGCCGAGTAACCTCAAGTCCATGCTTCATCGATAGACAGACTACAAGCGCGCAATACGGCGCGCTTCGCCACGATGTCTTGCCCATATTGACCTCATTACGCCTTTTCCCTCGCGTCTCCCGGCGTTGGCGTCAGGTCAGCAGACATTTAGGATTTTTCCTTTCCACGCGCGCCTGACTTTTCACGTCTAGCAGCGATCCCATCAGAAGCCCCGCCCGCGCTGACCTCGCCCGATTTCGGACATCTTCGACGATTGCGATCGTTGGGTGAGACGATCTAAAACATAACTGAACACATGGGTGCATTTTATTGACAACATGATCCGCCCGATGCAAAACTGAACCGTACAGTATTGTTTTGAGTGAGGCAGACTGGATGTCTTTTTGCCGACGGCCCGACCTCTCGAAGCTGCTGACTTAGCGTAAAAACGGCGTCTCTCGCACGACGCTTCCGACCGACATCGGTGATCTTTTAGAAGGTTTTACGAATGAGCACATTAACCAAGGTATACCGCCCCGCACTGTTGTTCGTTTTCATGGCCTTAGCCGGTTGCGCCGGCACCCAACCGGCTCGTTACGCGGATATCGACTCCGCCCCTCAGTTGCAGCCCAACACCGGTGATAAAGCCGACCGTATTCCTTTCCGTTACGCAGCCCCGGTCGACTGGAACAAATATACGCACGTGATCATCGACCCCGTCACCCTCTACCAAGGCAGCGATAACCAGTTTGGCGAGATGGATCAGGCGGATCGCCAGACACTGGCGAAATACATGCAGGATCGCTTCAGTGAAAGCCTGAGATCTCGTTTCACCGAAACCCAAACGCCGACGCCCGCGACCATCAGAATCAAGCTGACGCTGACGGGAGCGGAAACCACCACACAGGTGGTGGGGACGGTAACCAAATTCGATCTCGCGGGCGGCCCTTACAACATTGTGCAAGCCCTTCGTGGTAAGGAAGGCATGCTCACCGGGTCCGTCAACTATACGGTGGAAATTTACGATGCCGTCAGCAATCGCCTGCTTAACGCCTACATCGCCAAGCAGTACCCGAATGCGATGAACGTGGGCGCCACCATCGGTTCTCTCAGCGCGGCGGAAGTCGGCATCGATAAAGGGGCTGATGAACTGGCCGACATGCTGAAGTCATCCGCGCCGACGGAGTAAGACGCGGATGGCGGCGTTCCGTCCGGCGGAGAAAGCCCTGTCACGTAATTGCAGCAGGCGAAACCGAGCGGCTCGCCTGCTGCCTCTGCACGACGCTCACCCCCTCATAACGTCAATGACAGGAGTCCAACGATGAAAATATCACGCTCCCTCATGTGCCTCGTCGCGATGCTCCTGCTGAACGGGTGTATCGTTGTCGGCGGTCACTCGCGAGATCATCATGCGCGTCCGCACTATGACGACCCTCGTTCCTATGACGCTCGCGATCATCATCGCGGGCGTGATTATCGCTAACGCAGGCAAACGCGGGCGGCGCTGAGCAGGCTGCCCGCGTGACCTTTGCTGTTTTTACTGACCCTGTCGCACGCCGAGGGAACCCTTTTATCTAAGCCGAACAATCGGCGGAAGGTACGGTATTGTCGACCCTAGTGATGTTAGCGCCCCCTGCTCTCACATTCGTGTCGGAGGGGTTGTCTGATGGGCGGGAAAATGGATTCAAACATGAAGAAAATTCTGGTCATTGTCTCTCTAAGAGAGAGTGACAATGCCAGAAGCGAAAGCGGCTTATCTCGACGGTGTTTAGTCTAATTTTTTCGTGTTGACGAACTTTTCCTGCAGCATGCGATGGACAAGGTCTTGCAGCGCGGAAGCCGACCACCGGCAGGCCGGACCGCTCATCCCCAGGGCCGCGGCAACGCGTCCTTGCTTATAAAGCGGTATGGCCACGCAGCATAGGCCCGGCTCAACCTGTTCCAGATCGAGCGCAAAGCCCTGCGCGGCGATCGTCTTCAGCTCCGCGCCCAGCGACGTGGACACTTTCCCCGCTCGCCGCAGACTTCGCATCAATCCGACATCGTTGGCCAGAAGGATTTTACCAATGGCGGAGGTAGTCAAATCCTCGCGATTCCCGCAGGGACAGGTCGCCCGCAGTAAGCTGCCATCACATTCGACGGAATCGATACAGAGATACTCGCTGGTCCCGCACGGGACGGCCAGGTAACAGGTTTCGCCGCTGATCTCGGCGAAGCGCCGCAGTACCGGCCCGAATGTGGCGCGCAATGCGGTATCTTCGTCGGTCAGCGGCTGCGCCAGTTCACGCAGACGCAAGCCCAGCGCATAACGCGTGCCGTTACGGGTGACATAGCCCATTGCCGCCAGCGTGTTTAGCAAGCCGTGCAGCGTACTTTTATTCAATCCCAGCTGTGTCGTCAGGTCGACGAGACGGGATTCCCCCCCTGCCGCGGCAATCGCTTCGAGTAACGCCATTGCTCGCTCAACAGACTGGATCTTTCGGTTATCGTCGATCATCCTTTCCCTCTTAAACCGCGACTGCGGCAATCCGTCACTTGAAGATAGAGTCTGGAAAGATAACATCGTAGATCATTGATGTCGCACACACGACGACCGGTTAAAACTAATAGGAATATTAAAAAATATTTCATTATTTTAAGGTTATAAATTCTCTCTGATAAGGTTTTTGCTTAATTTGCCTTAAGAGACGACACCTCCATGAAAACTTTCCTACGTCATACTGCTCTCACGCTGCTATTGGCGGGGCTGTCCGCCTCTGCGGTCGCCGCGTCCCAACCTGAAGCCATCAACATTGGTTATCAGAAAGCCAATATTTTCGCCCTGCTGAAATACCGGGGAACGCTGAATGAAAAATTTAAACGGCAGGGCATTCAGGTGCGCTGGATCGAGTTTCCCGCCGGGCCGCAGATGCTGGAGGGATTGAACGTCGGCAGTATCGATCTGGCGGCGACTGGCGATACGCCGCCCGCCTTTGCGCAAGCGGCGCAGGCCGATCTGATTTATCTGGCGCATTCGCCCGCCAATCCGAAAACGGAAGCCATCGTCGTGCCGGGCGACTCCCCCATCAAAACGGTGGCGGAGCTCAAAGGGAAGCGCGTGGCGTTGAACAAGGGCTCGGACGTCAATTACCTGCTGGTGAAAGCGCTGGAAGATGCCGGTTTAAGCTATCGCGATATTACGCCGGTCTATCTGACGCCGAGCGATGCGCGCGCGGCGTTTCAGCGCGGTGCGGTGGACGCTTGGGTCATCTGGGATCCGTTCCTGGCCGAGGTGGAGAGCAATGCGGGCGCCAGACAAATTCGCAATGCAGAGGGGCTGGTGCCGCACTACACTTTTTACCTCGCCAGCCGGAAGTTCGCTGAAACCTGGCCGCAGACGGCGGAACAGGTCGTCGACGAACTGGCGTCGCTCAGCCAATGGGCCAACGCTAACCCGACCGATGCCGCCGCCATCCTGTCTCAGTCGACAGGCCTGGATCGCGCCATCTGGAGCAAAGCGCTGGCAAGAATGCCCTACGGCGCCGAGCGGATGACGCCGGAAGTTTTCAGCCAGCAACAGGCGCTGGCGGACAAATTCACGCAGATCGGCCTGCTGCCGACGAAGGTCAACGTGACCCGCGCCACCTGGTCATTGGATAAACAGTGATGAGCCGCACTGACCCAAAAAGGCGGGCGCTCAGGCCCGCCTTTTGATATGTCCACACGATTAAACGGTTTTCTGTTCCTGCCCGCCATTGCCGACCTGCCAGATAAAGGTCGGCGCATTGCCGTTAACCAGCCAGTCACCGATATTGCGGGCCTTATAAATCACCGGATTATGGGACGCCAGCGTGCGCGCGTTGCGCCAGTGGCGATCCAGCGCCTTGCTCACGCGCGTATCCGAAGCGCCGAGCGCGTTGAACAGCTCGGTCGCCGCGCGCGGCACTAGCTCGCTGGCGACCACCTGCGCCTGCGCCGCCTCCACCTCCGCAAGGCTGTTGATGCGCAACTTGAGGGCGTCGTCGTCCGAAACATGGACCTCATACGCCTGTTGCAGCGAATGCGTGGCCGCAATCACCGCCGCTTCCGTGGCGTAAGCCCAACTGGATACCTGACCGACGACCTGCAATACCTGCACATCCTCTTTCGGCAGCGCGGCATTACTGTGGCTGTAGATACGCTTACGCTGTCGCACCCCCTCGGCCGCATCGCGCGCAATCGCGCGTCCGATGCCGGCGAGCGTCGCTAGCAGCATGTGCTGGTAAAACGCCGTCTGATATAGGAAGCGGTCCGCGAAATCGTACACGTGCTCGGCGTCGACCTGCGCCCGCGTGAATCTCGTCGTGCCGCTGCCGGTCAGCCGCTGACCGAAGCCGTCCCAGTCGTCCTCACGCAATACGCCGTCCTGATGCGTACTGACGATAGCAATGACATCCCGCCCGTTATCGCTGCGGCGCGCATAAACATCAATCCAGTCGGCGAACAGCGTGCCGGTGCTGTAAAACTTTTCGCCGTTCAGCGTCCACCCCTGCGCCGCTGGCTCGACATGGGTGATGACATCGCCAAGTTTGATGTTGCCGATCTCGGTCCAGCCGCTACCGACCAGTTCACCGTCCAGAAAACGCAGGAACCAGCGGTCGCGTTCCGGCGTGTCCGGCGCGTTGAGGCGATCTTCCACGAAGGCGAAATGCGCCCGAAGGGCCTGCGGCAGGTTAGAGTCCGCCTCCGCCAGCTCCGTCAGCAGGCGGAACAGCTGAGGCAACGACGCACTCTGCCCCCCCTTCTCCTTAGGAATACGCACGGCACCCAATCCCGCTTCCTTTAGCCAGCGGATAGGCTCATGGGGCAGCTCCCTACGCCGCTCACGGTCTGCGGCGCCAGCGGCGATACGGGCGAAGATAGGGCGGAACCGCGCCGCCAGCGTGTCGTAATCAGTCCCGGTCGACAGTAAGGTCATGATGTGCTCCTTGATCGTGATGATCGTCAATGTCCTGACGGGTTGGTTCGTGGCGAACCGCGAGCAGGAAGAAAATGGGGATAATGGCGCTCAACGAGACTATCCAGAACATGTTGGTGCCATAGGCCGCCTGCAACAGCGGCAGAATAAACAGCGCCAGCGCGCTGCCGATGCCGGATAGCGAGCGGCTAAAACCGACGCCGGTCGCGCGGATAGAGGTCGGGTAGGACAGCGCCGGATAGATCATTAACTGCGCTCCCGGCCCGAACCCCTCCGCGAACAGCCACAGGCCCAGCATCAGAATGGCGATGACCACGCCGATGGTCGCCTGGGGCTGGCCAATCAGCGCCAGTGCGATAAGCGCGATGAACTGCAGGGCAAAGCCCGCAATCGCCACATGACGTGAAGGATATTTCCAGGCCAGCCGCATCCCCAGCAGACCGCCGGTGAAGGCAAACAACGCATTTAGCCCCAGCGAGGCCGAGATAGTTTCAAACACGCCGGCCCCCAGAAATCGCGCCAGTATGGACGGCAGGAAGAAGGCGATGGCGGTGTATTCGAAGGAGATACACACGTTCATCACTCCCGCCACGATGGTGCGTTCACGGTACGGTTTCTGGAACAGCACCCGGAAGCTGACTTTCGGCTGATCAGACGTCTTGCGCGGTGTCTTATCGACAGCTTCGTGGGCGGCAATACCGTAGGAATCACGCAAAATCCGCGCCGCGCCTTTGAGATCGCCCTGGTTCGCCGCCCACAGGGGAGACTCATTCATAAACTTGCGCCGGACCGCGATAATCAGCAGGGCCGGCACCGCGCCGAACAGCAGCGAGGCGCGCCACAACCAGTCGAGATGCTGTTCAGGCAGCAGGAAGTAGAGGCCGAAAATGATCAGGAAGCAGGCCGACGACGCCGCGTACCACATCGGGCACCACGCCGCCAAGCGGGCCGCCTTGTTGCCCTTGCCGGCGAACTTGGAGAATTCGGCCAGATAGGACATCGCCACCGGCAGGTCGATCCCGACGCCGATCCCCATCAGGAAGCGCGCGCCAATCAGCACCCATACGTTCGGCGCCAACCCGGCGGCAATCGCTGAGACGACGAAAAACAGCATATCCGCCATAAAGACGGAGTAGCGGCCATATTTGTCCGTCAGCCAGCCGCCGATCAGATTGCCGATGATGGTGCCAATCATGATGGATGACGTCACCAGCCCGGTCAGCACCGGCGTGAGTTGAAACTCTCTGACGACATCATCAATGCCGTAAGACAGCGTGGTGAGATCGTAGGCGTCGAGAAAAACACCGCCCAGCGCCAGAAAAATGATCATTCTGGCATAGCTGTTCTTCTCGCTGCGGGTGTTGATCAACCTCGCCACGTCGCTCACCGAACCAATGGGAATGGACCCTGACGCAGGCCCTTTGATGTCGGTGTCAATCGGTAACGTACTCATACTTTCGGCATCCTCGCTATTCTTTTATGTGCAGGTGAAGCTACGGTTATAAGTCGAAGATCTAGCGTTCACAAACAACATTTATGTCTTTAAAATCCATTAAATAACAATAAGATAACCACAATAAACCACCAAGCTCGAGCCGCACTCCAGCGGCCCGACCACAACCTTAAAACGGACGAGAGCGGCGACTATTCGGCCGATACCGGCACCAGAACGCCCTTGACCAGCGGGTCGTCAGTCTCCTTCAGCCACCGTTGCAAGCGCGGGTCGGAAAACGCCTGTTGCAATTTGACGATAGGCGCGTCGTTGAGATAGGGCGTGCCGATCACCAGCCGGGAGGCGAAGGTGGCCGGGGCCGGCGGGAAGAGAATCCCCTTATCACGCGGGATCTTGCCGGCATCGAACTGGGAGACGTAGCCGATGGCGGCATCGACCGAATTTAGCGCGCGCGGCATGGTCAGCAGATCCAGCTCTTTAAAGACAAGGCGTTTGGGATTGTCCTGAATATCCTTCAGCTTCGCCGTGCGCGGCTCCACCGCCGGATTCAGGCGGATAAGCCCGATACGTTGCAGCAGCCACAACGCCTGTCCCTGATTGGCGCCGTCGTTCGGCACGACGATGCTCGCCTGCTCAGGCAGCGCGTCGACCGAGGGGTAGCGGTCCGAGTAGATGCCGAACGCCCACTGGAACACCGGCACCGTCGGGGTCAACTTGAAGCCGTTGGCATCCACCACCTGCTTTAACCACCACTGATGCTGATACACCGTCGCGGCATAGACACCGTCCGCCACCGCACGGTCCGCCTGGACCGGATCCTGCAAGCCTACGGCCCTCAACTTCAGGCCGTAGTCGGGGGCGATGTGTTCGCCGACGTACTGAATCACCCGCTCTTCCCCCGCCATCGCCGGTTCAAAATGGATGTCCAGCGTAGCGCCGAACGTCACCGTCTGCTGACGCTGCGTCTGCCAGTACCACGCGCTGACCGCCGCGGCGATAATCACCACGCCGCCGACCCACCACGGCCAGCGCCGCTTCTGACGAATCTCGAACTGCGGTGTACTCATGCTGACTGGGCTCCCTGTGAATGACGCAATGCCGCGACCAGTCGGTCACCCGCGAATTGAATCAGTTGTATCGTGACGATCAGCACCACGATGGTGGCGATCATGATGTGATGATCGAAACGCTGGTAGCCGTAAACCACGGCGAGGTAGCCGATGCCGCCCGCGCCGATGGTCCCGGCGATGGCCGAGTATTCGATCATGGAGATCAGATTGAGCGTGATGGCGGAGACGATTGCCGGCAGCGCTTCGCTTAACTGCGCCGAGACGATGATCTGACCGACGGACCCGCCGGACACCAGACCGACCGCCGTCACGTCTTCCGGCAGTTCCCGCAACGCGTTTTCCACCAGCCGGGCGAAGAACGGAACGCCCGCGATGACCATCGGGACGACCGCCGCCGGAATGCCGATGGTGGTGCCGGTCAGCCAGAAAGTCATCGGGATAATCGCCGCCATCAGCACCAGAAACGGCAGGGAACGCCCCATGTTCACCAGCCAGTTCAACATTCGGTTTACGACCGGGCGAGGAAACAGCCCTCGACGCGAGGTATTGAACAGCACGACGCCGACCACGCCGCCCAGGCTGACCACGAACAGCATGACGATGGCGACCATGAGCCAGGTTTCTCCGTAAGCCGGCAGCAACAGCGTGTGGATCTCGCGCCAGGGCGTGTCCTGACTCATTACCGCCGTTGACGTTGCAGTCGTCATATCGCCTCCCTCAGCGCCGGAGCCATCGCCATGACTTCCGCGACGACGCCCTGCGCGTCAAGCAGCCCGATAGTCTGGGCCGCAGAAAGCCGCTCGCCGTGAAAACGCACCGCGATCTCCAGCCGTCCCGCCAGCTGCTGGTTGACCCACTCGACGTGGCCGCCCAGCACATCGATCTGCAACGCGAACTGCCTTGAGAGCCGACTGATCCAATCCGTCGCTACCGCCCTGCTCGCGCTGTAGCTGACCCGCAGCAAGAGGTCGCCGCGTCCCGGCTGCGCCGTGACCGGGAAAAGTCGTTCGCCGAGTGAGGAGTCCGGCTGCGCCAGCAGGCCCCGGACATCGCCTTGCTGGACGATTGCCCCGTCGCGGATCTCCGCCACCGCATCGGCGACCGTGCGTACCACGTCCATCTCATGGGTGATCAACACGATGGCCAGACCGAAGTCGTCCCGCAGCTGTTTAAGCAGTTGCAGCACGGCGGCGGTCGCCTCGGGGTCTAGGCCGGACGTGGCCTCATCCGCCAGCAACACCGTCGGATTCAAGGCCAGCGCCCGTGCGATGCCGATACGCTGTCGCTGGCCGCCGGAGAGCTGAGCCGGGTAGCTATCCGCCTTATGGCTCAGCCCCACGCTGTCCAGCAACGTGCCGACGCGCTTCTGTATGTCGCGCTTCACCACGCCCAGAAACGCCAGCGGCAACGCGATGTTCTCCCAGGCGGTTTTACGCTGAAGCAGCGCTGACGACTGAAACACCGTGCCAATCGCCCGCCGCTCCCGGCGCAGCATCTCACCGGTCAGCAGCGAGAGATCCTTGCCGTTAACCCGCAGCGTGCCGCGGTCAGGTTTTTCCAACAGGCTGATGCAGCGCGCCAGCGTGGATTTGCCCGCGCCGCTCGGCCCGACGACCGCCGTGATGGTGCTCGACGGCACCTGCAACGAGATGTCTTTCAGGACATCCGTCCGACGGCCCTGCTTGTCGTAATAGGTTTTGTACAGGTGTTCGATTTCAATCATGACACCCGCTCCCGTACGCGCGCTTCGGATGAAGCGAGATCCCGATAACCCGCCGCCGGGTGCGGGGCGGCCAGCCGCGGGCCGGCGTGAAATAATTTTTCCCGCAGCGTGCCCGCCGCATAGTCGCGTTTGAAGACGCCGCGCTTTTGCAGTTCGGGGATCAGCTGCTCGACCACATCGGTGAACGTTTCGTGCGTCAGAGCATAGGCCAGATTGAAACCGTCGACGTCCGTCTCTTCCACCCAGCTTTGCAGCTCGTCGGCGACGGTTTCCGCGCTGCCCACCAGCAACGGCCCGAAACCGCCGATGCCGACCCAGTCCGCCAGCCCCTGCACCGTCCATTGCCGGTTCGGATCGGCGGTCGAGAAGGTTTCCACCGCCGACTGGATGGCGTTAGTGTGCAGGTGTTTCAGCACCTGATCCGGCGGATACTGACCGAAGTCGATCCCCGTCCAGCCGGAGATGAGCGCCAGCGCCCCTTCGTAGCTCACCCAGGAGGCATACTCCCGCCACTTCGCCTGCGCCTCGCGATCGGTCTCGCCGACAATCACCGTTTGCAGGTTAAAAATCAGGATGCTGCGCGGATCGCGCCCGGCCTCCGCCGCCCGGCGTCGGATATCCGCTACCGTTTTCTTTAGCAGCGCCTTGGAGGGCGACGCCACGAAGACGCACTCGGCATGATGGGCGGCGAACTGTTTACCGCGGCTCGATGCGCCCGCCTGATAAAGTACCGGCGTCCGCTGAGGTGAGGGCTCGCATAGATGAATCCCCGGTACATTGAAGAACTCGCCGTGGTGATGGATGGGATGGATTTTGGTCGGATCGCTGAAAATCCGCCGCTCGCGATCCCGCAGCACCGCGCCCTCTTCCCAACTCCCCTCCAGCAGCTTGTACACCACCTCCAGATATTCGTCGGCGTAGTCGTAGCGCGCGTCATGATCGGTCAGCGCCTTCTGCCCGATATTGCGGGCGCCGCTCTCCAGATAAGAGGTGACGATATTCCAGCCGACGCGGCCTTTGGTCAGGTGATCCAACGTCGACAGCCTGCGCGCGAAGGGGTAAGGATGTTCAAACGACAGCGACGCCGTCAGCCCAAATCCCAGATGCTCGGTGACCAACGCCATCGGCGTGACGAGCGCCAGCGGGTCGTTCACCGGCACCTGGGTCGCCTGACGAATGGCGGCGTCGCTACTGCCATGCAGTACGTCATAGACGCCCAGCACATCGGCAATAAACAGACCGTCGAATTTGCCGCGCTCCAGCAGCCGCGCCAAATCGACCCAGTATTCCAAATCCTTATACTGCCAGGAGCGATCGCGCGGATGCGCCCACAGGCCCGGGGACTGATGTCCGACACAGTTCATATCAAACGCATTAAGGCGGATTTCACGTTGCGATGGCATAGCGCTCTCCATAGAGCTCCCGCAGCCGAACGGCGTTCGGCCGGAGTCTCGATTTATTCTTGGTTGGGTCAGTGAGTCGTGAAAATTCAGGTAGAGACGGGACATCGCGCCGAGGCGGCCGCGGTAATCACCGAGGTCATCAGGTGTTTCGCCACGCTTTCCGCGTGCTGCGACACCTGCGGCAGTCCCATCAGTTCGCCGAAACGGCCGCGTGCCGCGGGTCCGACGACCAGCAGGCGAGGATTGGCCTGATCGAGGATGTCGAGCGTTTCCGACCGCTCGTTGACCAGAATCCCGAGTCCCAGCGGATCGGGCCGCAGCACGCCGCGTTGCGACAAGGAATGCAGCAACGGCTGACTTTCGGTGAGCGATGCATGCGCCGGGCCGGTGGTCACAATCAGCTTGTCGACCGTCGTGGTTTCAACCTTCCCCTGACGCGGCTGGAGTCTCAGCGTCAGTGTTGTCTCGTCGGCCCCCACGCCACACAGTCGCGCCGCCAGCACGCGCAGGTCGCCAGATTCGCGCCGCGCCGCGATAACCTGAGCCACCTGCGGCGCGGTGCGATAACGATGCACATCCCACCAGCTGCGGAGATGGCGCAGGAAACGCTGCTGCTCCTTTAACGCCAGCGTCTGCCACAAGACCTGCCCGTTGGCGCGGATCTCGTCCATCACCGCCTGCCAGGGAATGCCCTGTTCAGCGGCGGCGGCCACCTCCCGTCGGGCCTGGGCCAGCGCCCCCGCGCGCCGTCGTCGGCCAGGGTGACGACAGCGACCAGGGCGGCGGCGGCGCCTCAACGCTCAAATTACTGCGGGACAACAGGCCGTGCCGGGAAAAGGCGACGATCGGCCCACGGTGGCCGCGCGTTTGCAGCGAGGCGACGACGTCGGCCATCGTCAGCGCCGTGCCCATAATGCCCACGCGTTGAGTCGACGCCACCGTGTCCAATACGCCCGGCAACCACGGATTGGCAACCAACGCCGGATGCGTCTGCCAAGGACGCAGCATCTCGGGTAATGCCGGCGGGGGATGGCTGACGGCCAACACCACGACATCAGCGCGTAACGCCAGGCCGCTCGCCGTCGTCACGATATTATCCTGCAGGCCGATCGCCCGGTCCCAGATGTGGCGGAGCTGCGCCGGACCAGATTTGGCGACGTCGGCGAACAGGCCCTCCATGTAGCGGCCGAAGAGTCCGCGCTGCGGGTAGGCGCTGCCATCACGCCACAGCGCCGCACGGTCTTTACGGAACTCGGGTTGGCGATTCAGCCAGCGTTCGAAGTGAGTTTTGTCCTCGCTGAACAGCGACATCCGCGCGGCGGGGACGTTGATGCGGTGCGCAGGCTCCGGGGTGGAATAGGCGACGCCAAGCCCTAGCCGCTCCCGGGGTTCCACGATTGTGACGCGCAGCGCGCTTACAGCCATGCGGGCCAGATGGATCGCCAGCGCCGCGCCGCTCACGCCGCCGCCGATAATGATAATGTGGGGTTTAGTCATCGCTCAGCTCCTTTGCCGTTCGTTGCTCCATTTTTCTTACCCGCGGTATGATTTCCCGCCCGAAATAGTCCACCTCTTCCTGAAAATGCAAAAAACCCAGCAGCATCAGATCCACGCCCGCGTTTTTGTAGTCGATAATGCGCTCCGCGATCTGCTGCGGCGTGCCGATCAGGTTGGTCTTGAAGCCGTCGTTATACTGCACCAAATCGTCCAGCGTAGATTGCGCCCAGTTGCCCTCTTTTTCCGGCGAGGCGTTGCCCGCGTTCTGCACTTCATGATGAAAACCTTTCACCGCCGCCGGGTCGGCCTGATCCAGAATATCCTGTAGCTGCTGATGCGCCGCCGCCTCGGTATCGCGTGCAATTACGAAGCCGTTGACGCCGATTTTTACGCGGCGTTGATGCGACTGCGCTTTCTGCTGGATGTCCTCCACCTGCCGCCGGATCCCCTCCACGCTATTGCCGTTGGTGAAGTACCAGTCCGACACCTGCGCCGCCATGTCGCGCGCCGCCCGCGAACTGCCGCCCTGGAAAATTTCCGGCAGTGGATCGCGCGGTTTGGGTTTCAATACATAATCGCGGAAGCGGTAAAAATCGCCCGCGAAGGTAAAGCTGGGCTCGGTCCAGATGCCCCGCAGGCAACGGATAAACTCTTCAGAACGCAGGTAGCGCTCTTCATGATCCAGCCACGGTTCGCCGATGGCTTTGAATTCGCCGCGGAACCATCCGCTCACGATGTTGACGGCGATGCGCGGACCGTAAATCTGGCTGAGGGTGGCGACCTGCTTCGCCGCCAGCGCGGGTTTCCACGGCCCAGGCAGCAGCGCGGCGATCACCTTCAGGCGCTCCGTGGCGGCCAGCAGATCCTGAGAAAAGGTGACGGACTCGTGCTGGTTGTCGGCGCCATAGCCCGCGGTGAAACGGATTTGCGTCAAGGCATAGTCGAAACCGGCGCGCTCGGCGATCTGCGCCAACTTACGGTTGTAGAGGTGATCCCACTGCGTGCGCTGAGGTATTTTGCTGACGACCAGTCCGCCGGAGACATTAGGCACCCAGTAGGCGAACTGGATGGGGCTGCGCGTTTCGTGCTGTGACATAGCGATCTCCCGTGATTAGCTGGCGCTGACCTGTTTGACCGGTCGGCGGTCGCCGCCGATGGTTTCACCGAAGGGGCCGGTATTGACGGCGCGAGACGGCGGGCGGGACGACTGCGCCAACGGCAGCAGCGGCATGACCAGCTCAGCGAAGCGATGCGCCTCCTCCAGATGGGGGTAGCCGGACAGAATAAAGTTTTCGATGCCCAGCGCCTGATACTCCCGCAGGCGATCCGCCACCTGCTGCGGACTGCCCACCAGCGCCGTCCCCGCGCCGCCGCGCACCAGCCCCACGCCCGCCCACAAATTGGGGCCAATCCGCAGATCATCGCGCGAGCCGCGATGCAGTGCGCTCATGCGCGCCTGCCCGGTCGAATCCATTCGGGCGAAAATTTTCTGCGCCTGCGCGATGGTGTCCTCGTCCAGATGGGCGATCAGTCGGTCGGCCGCCGCCCAGGCCTCTTCCTCGGTTTCGCGGACGATGACATGCAGGCGAATGCCGAAGTTCAGCGTGCGTCCATTCGCTTCGGCGCGTTCCCGCACGATCCGCAGTTTTTCCTCGACCTGCGCCAGCGGCTCTCCCCAGGTGAGATAGGTATCAATCTGTTCCGCCGCGACGTCGATGGCCTCCGGCGAAGATCCGCCGAAATAGAGCGGCGGACCGTTTTCCTGTACCGGCGGGAACAGCACCTCCGCACCTTCCACTCGAATATGTTTCCCAGAGAAATCCACTTTCTCGCCCTTCAACAGCCGCGTATACACCTGCAGGAACTCTTCGGTGACCTCATACCGTTCGGCATGGGTCAGAAAAATGCCGTCGCCTTTGTTTTCCACCGGATCGCCGCCGGTCACGACGTTGATCAGCAGCCGCCCCGCAGACAGCCGGTCGAGCGTGGCCGCCATGCGGGCCGCCAGCGTCGGCGGTTGCAGACCTGGACGCACGGCGACCAGATAGCGCAGCGTGCGGGTGACGGGCGCTAGCGCCGAGGCCACTAGCCAGGCGTCTTCACAACTCTTGCCGGTAGGAATGAGGACGCCGTAGTAACCCAGGTTATCCGCCGCCAGCGCCACCTGCTGCAAATACGCCAGATCCACGGGACGGCCGCCGTGAGACGTCCCCAGATAACGCCCATCGCCATGCGTGGGCAGGAACCAGAAAACCTTGATATTGCCGTTATCAGATTCAGCCATTATTCGATTCCTATATAACTATATTCATTATTTATACAAAGAATGTTTCAGTTTGGTTATAAAAATCAAAGCAGGAACCGTGCCATGAAGCACGGGATTTTTTATTTATAAAAATCAGTGAATTAACCACCGTCGATCGGCAGTGAAAAAGGTGCATTTGCAGCAAATCGGCATCACCCACTGCTGCGTTTGCAGCAAAGGGCTGAAATGGCCCTCTCGTATCGCTTAGGTCGCTGAGATAAGCTCAGGCCATCCCGTTTACTGCCGCGAACGCCATCGATGAAAAACCCTCAGCCCTTTGCCGCCGATACGCCCGTGTTGATCGACCCTGCCTCTCTCGCCTTCCAAAGCATGCTGGATAAGCTGGCGCCGACTGACGCGACCGTACTGATCGTGGGAGAAACCGGAACAGGAAAAGAAGTGGTGGCGCGCTATCTGCACCATCACAGCGCCCGGTGGCAACAGCCGTTTCTGGCGGTCAACTGCGGCGCGCTGACGGAAAGCCTGGCTGAGGCGGAGCTGTTCGGGCATGAGAAAGGCGCGTTCACCGGCGCCACCCAAACCCATCAGGGCTGGTTTGAAGCGGCGGAGGGCGGCACGCTGCTGTTGGATGAAATCGGCGAGCTGAGCTTACCGTTGCAGGTTAAATTGCTGCGGGTGTTGCAGGAGCGGGAGATCACCCGTGTGGGATCGCGCAAACCGGTGAAGATGAACGTGCGCGTGATTGCCGCCACCCATGTTGATTTGGCGCAGGCAATCCGCGAGCGGCGCTTTCGAGAAGATCTTTACTATCGCCTTAACGTCGCCGTCGTCGACCTGCCGCCGCTGCGTCACCGCACCGGCGATATCCCGGTGCTGGCGCAGCATTTCCTGTCGCTGTACGCCCGCCGTCTGGGCCGCCCCACCCGGCAGCTGTCGCCGGAAGCGCTGGACACGCTGATGACCTACCGTTGGCCCGGCAACGTGCGCGAACTGGAAAATACCCTGCATAACGCCGTGCTATTGAGTAAGGACGGCGATATTAGCCCGGCGCAGCTGCGGCTTAACCTGACGCTGTCGGAACTGAATGTCCCGACGTGCGACGACGCGATCGACCGCTTTATCCGCCAGCAGTTGGAAAGCGAGGCGGAGCGGTTGTACGACCGACTTCAGCATGCCCTCATCCGCAACGCCTTTGAACTGAGCAACGGCAATCAAACGCAGGCCGCCGCCCTGCTGGGCGTCAGCCGAAATACCCTGCGCACGCTGCTGGCCAATCAGGGGCTAATCAAAGGCCGACGTAAAAGCACGCCCGTGCCATCCGCGCCCTCCGCCACGTCATCCTCTGGGCGTGCGGAGCGGGAACTGCGCATCGGCTACCAGAAGTTCGGCATTCTTGGCGTCTTGAAAGCACGGCAGAGCCTGGAAACCCAGTTTGCGCGTCAGGGCGTCAGCGTTTTGTGGAGCGAGTTTCCCGCCGGGCCGCAGCTCCTGCACGCGCTGCACAACGATGAAATCGACTTCGGCACCACCGGGGAAGTACCGCCGATTTTCGCTCAGGCCGCCGGCACGCCGTTGGTGTACGTCGCCTACGAGCCGCCCGCGCCGGAGAGCGTGGCGATGTTGGTCGCCTGGGACAGCGCTATCCACACGCTGGCGGATTTGCGCGGCAAGCGGATCTCTGTCAATAAAGGCTCGAACGTACACTACTTGCTGGTGCAAATGCTGGATGAACAAGGGCTGACGCTGAACGACGTCCGCGTGGTGTATTCCCCGCCCAAATACCCGCTGACGCCCAGCGATTACCACGCCGTAGATGCATGGATGATGTGGGACCCGCTACTGAGCGATGCCGAGCGCGACGGCGCTCTGCGGGTCATCGCCGATGGGCGCAGACGCGTGCTTAACCATCAGTTTTATCTTGCGCGCCGCGACTTCGTCGTTCGTCATGAGGATTTGCTGGAGCCGTTGCTGGAGTTGCTGACGCAGACCGGCCACTACATCGACAGCCAGCGCAGCGAGGCGGCCCGGAGGCTTTCCGTTGAGCTTGGTATGTCCCCCGCCTCGCTGGAGCGCGCGCTTCGGCGGCGCAGTCATCAAACGCGTTCTATGAATATTGCGGTGATCCGCGAGCAACAGATTATCGCCGACCGTTTTTATGCCCTGGGGCTGCTGCCCCGTCCGATTACCGTGCGGGAGGCCGTCTGGCTACCGGGAAACGTCCGGCCGACGACGATCGCCAACGCCCGCTAGTAAGTGCTGCTTTCCGCTGGCATTAGAGTCGATAGATACGCTCGGCTGAGCGTCGCCTCTTCCATCAGTCGAGTCGTCAACGCGCTGAGTGCCGGCGTTATCTCTACAGACGCCGGGTGCACCAGATAATAAGCGGAACCGCTCGTCACGCAGAGCGGGAAAGGCGCAACGATCCGTTGGGTTCTGACGTCGTCTTCCAACAGGCAGAGATCGCCGATGGCGATACCAAACCCCTGCTGCGCGGCGCTCATCGCCAGATCGAGCGTATCGAAATGCTGCGCCTTGCGGGAGGGCAACGCATCGCGCCCCGCAGCCTGCAACCATAGCAGCCAGTCGCGGCGGTCACGCGTGGGATGCAGGAGCGTGTATTGCGGCAGATCCTCCAGCGTCATCGCCCGACCCGCCGGAAGGAGTGAGGGCGCGCACACCGGCGTCAGCACTTCATCAAACAGCGGATGCAGCGTCAGCCCGCGCCCCGAGGGACGGCCGAACACCACCGCCGCATCGAAATGTTCGTGATCAAAATCCAGACCGTGCGAAATCGATGACGTCAGCTCGATATGAACGTCCGGCATGTCGTTTTGCAGGCGAATGATCCGTGGCAGCACCCAGCGCATCGCGCAGGTCGGGCATTTGATACGTAGCGTTCCCGGACGAGCGGCAGCCCGCGCCAACGCTTGATCAATAGTCGCCAACGCCTCACGCACCGGCGTCAGCAGGCGTTCCCCCTGAGGCGTAAGGATCAGTCCGCGGGCATGACGTCTAAACAGTGGATAGCCCAGCTGACGCTCTAGCCCTAGAATCTGGCGGCTGACTGCGCCCTGCGTCAGGCAGAGGGCCTGCGCCGCACGGGTGAAATTGAGATGCTGAGACACCACCGCGAAAGTTTGCAGTACGTCCAGCGAAGGGCGGTTCTGGGCCATAAGATTCCTCGTCGCAGCCGGTTAAGCCATGTTCTGAGTGCATGGCTAGTATGACAAAGTTTCCCTTGTTGCCCAGGGTTTTCTATTACTTAATGACCCTATTCCCGATGACAAACAGGAGCTATCTATGCAGAGCGCATGCGTCACCCGTTCCAAGCTGCCGGATGTCGGCACCACCATTTTCACCGTGATCGGCCAACTGAGCGCCGAGCATAATGCCCTGAATCTGTCGCAGGGCGCGCCCAACTTCGCCTGCGCGCCTCGGTTGATTGACGCCGTTTCCCAAGCCATGCGTGAAGGACATAATCAATACGCATCCATGACGGGCCTGGACGGGTTGCGCCACGCGCTGGCGGAGAAAACCGAGCGACTCTACGGCACCCATTATGACGCCGATGCGGAGATTACGATTATGGCCAGCGCCAGCGAAGGGCTTTACTCCGCCATCAGCGCGCTGGTGCATCCAGGCGACGAGGTAATCTATTTTGAACCGGCGTTTGACAGCTATGCGCCGATTGTACGGCTGCAGGGCGCCACGGCGATCCCCATTAAACTGTCTCTGAGCGATCTGCGTATCGACTGGGACGAAGTGGCGGCGGCCATCAATCCCCGCACCCGAATGATTATCGTCAATAGCCCGCATAACCCCACCGGGATGGTCTTCGACGAGCACGACATTGAACGACTAACCGCGCTGACCCGCGACACCCCTATCGCCATCCTATCTGATGAGGTGTATGAGCACATGGTCTTCGATAAGGGGATCCATCACAGTATGGCGCGGCATCCGGCACTGGCGGAACGCAGCGTGATTGTCTCATCGTTCGGAAAAACCTATCACGTCACCGGCTGGCGCGTGGGTTACTGTCTGGCGCCGAAAGCGCTGATGGATGAAATTCGAAAGGTGCACCAGTTTATGGTGTTTTCGGCGGATACGCCGATGCAGTATGCGTTCGCCGCCATGATGGCGGAGCCCCAGAGCTATTTGGGATTGGCCGAATTCTATCAGCATAAGCGAGACCTGCTGGTGGAGGCGCTGCAATCTTCCCCGTTCGAACTGCTGCCGAGTCGCGGCAGCTTCTTCCTGCTGGCACGTTTTCGAGGGTTCAGCAATTTGAGCGATGACGATTTCGTTCTCAGGCTGATTCGCGACTATAAGGTTGCCACTATTCCGCTATCGGCATTCTATAGCGAAGGCGCTGACACCGGACTGATTCGATTGAGCTTTTCGAAAGATGATGAAACGCTGCGCGAAGGCGCGCGGCGGTTATGTCAGGTGCGGTAGTCCGCGGGAGGCGTTGTCTGCAACGCATCGAATCCGGGCGCACTCGCCCGGATCCTCAGGGGCCTGCTACTTGGCGGTGACGTCCAGTCCACCAAAGTATTTTTTAGACAATTCGTTGATGGTGCCCTTCGCTTTCACTTCTGCAATCGCCGTATTTAGACGCTGACGAAGAGCGTCATCGCCTTTACGCAGGCCGAAGGCGATGCCGCGACCCAGAATGCTATCGTCTTCCACGGCGCTGCCCACGAAGGCAAAGCCTTTACCCATCGGCTGTGATAAGAAACCGCTCTGCCCTGCCGCCGCCATCACCAGCGTGGCATCCAGACGACCGGCCTCCAGATCCTGATAAACCTGATCCTGGTCCTGATAAGAGACCACGTTCACGCCTTTCGGCGCCCAGTGCGCATTGGCATAACTTTCCTGCACGGAGGACTGCAATACCCCGACCTGTTTTCCGCGCAGCGACTCGACCGTCGGCAACAGTCCGCTGTCCGCACGGGCGATCAGCAAGCTGGGAATGTGATAAATCACATCAGTGAAATCAATCGCCTGACGTCGTTTTTCGGTCACATTCATAGCCGAGTTGATCACGTCGAATTTGCGCGCTTGCAGCGCCGGTATCAGGCTGTCGAAAGAGGCTTCGGTCCAGGTGCATTGAACTTTGGCGGCTTCGCAGACCGCATTGCCCAGATCCACGTCAAAACCGGCCAGTTCGCCTTCCGGCGTTTTATATTCAAACGGCGGATACAAGGCTTCCAACCCAAAACGCACCGTGGTCTGTTCCGCCCAGGCGGACCCCAGAGTGAACAGGCATCCTGCCAAAAGTAGGGAGGTCATTTTCTTCACTGCTACAGTCTCCGTTGTTATCGTTCATAAGGGGGATAGCGCTGACGATTTTACAGTCTGTCTGTTGTGCGTGGCATTGGCGTACCTCATTCGTGAGCACGCCATCGCCGTGTTCAGCATACCGCGAATCACGGAATAGTCGACGATGTTGGGGGATGAAAATGGCATCACCCTTACGGAAAATAATTCGCTTCTATCGCGGAGGGCCACACCTGTTTTACAGGTGGAAAGTTTAGACCGCTCACCACTTCGCAGCGTCTTCCCGCATTCCGCTTTCAGGATAGGTATACCGATTCAGGTCAGCCTCGTTAGGTCGGCGAGGCAGAGATCGCTCAGTTCACGGCGGCAGTGGCAAAAGGAAAATATCGGGGCTGGGCGAGAAACTTCATCCTGTTTGGCGTACAGAGGAACAGGCATTGATATGCGGCTGCCAAGCAATGCAATTTCGGACGACCATGATAGAGCATAGCCCCCTCTATGCTCGGTATTTTTACCTCAATCACGGGTTATTACAACACTCCGCCAATCACTTACTTAAAGAAACAATTGGTAACAATAAGCCTGGAGTGTGCGAGCCGTATTCTCTTTGACTAATTATTTTTAACATATTCATCGCATTCGAAAACAGCATGAATTCATAGCGTTGATGCCAAAATATTATCTCAGTGAATAGAATTTTTCCTTCAGGGTATAGAAAAGAATTTCACCCAGTGTTACCGGGGAAAACCATTTAATATAATGAAAAGTTTTTTAAATTAAAAATAAAACAGCTATTTTGAAATAATGTTCTGAGTGTGTATACGATATGAAGATGATTTGTTTATATGCGATTTACGGCTTCAATAATATTTTTTGCGTTAAGTTTTCTAAGAATATTTTTCTTATGACTGCTGATAGTTTTCTCACTCAGGCACAGCATAGTGGAAACTTCTTTATTCGATTTCCCTGTAGCAAGTTGCTCAAGAACAAACATTTCTCTGGGCGATAGTCTCCTTGGTTTAGGCTCAGTGTTAAAATAGAGTGGTGATTGAGTGGCATTCTTTATCGAAGAGACTATCTCAGCAATGGGACTTTTCAGTCCGATAACCGAGTCGCATTTCTGATAATTTAAGTTATAGCACGATGCGTTGTTTTTAAAGAGAATAATTCTATTTTCCTTATTGATAAACTTTATCACGTCGACAAGAGATGCCGTTATCGGACATTCATTTGACGTTCCGATAAAAAAAACCTTACTGACATCTCTATTGGGATATCGCATCAAATCACTCACATCCGTAGCGACATAGCTCATGTCGGCGGTGGTCATAATCTTACTACGAATTATTTTTTGAAGCGAATAAGTTATTATTTCATCTTCGAGAAAAAACACATAATCCATTGTTTCTTTATTACCTCCAACTTTAGTCACAACTAGCCATAAATCGCCATTAGCATAAAAACAGGCGATGCCATAGATTTATATCTCTCGTTTAGGATTTTTAAGAAGTATAACACCGAATAAAAAGAATGAACATCAGTCACATTATTTCAGAATTTTTTAAGAAATTACCCCTTACCAAGAATTTTCTTAACAATACAGAATGTTACCCCTCCTTCTTTTAGACCGATTTCAAACCCCAAACCTGTCGTTCCAATTACCCCATAAGTACCGCCAACACTGGATTACAGCGCCATTCATATACGCGTGCATGTCTGTGTGCCTCATCGTAACTCCCCCGCACATCAGGCTGACCCGGCGTAGGGCCTTCAGTCGGTATTCCTTTCAGATTCAGAACTAATTCTGATAACGAATTATCGTTTTCCTATTCCTGTTAATTAGTTGTAAACGACCATCCAGTTTCTATGGATTTAGAAAATATGGCCTCACTTTTATTTAGCGCGCCTTATCTTTTGTTCTATATTGCGCCTATTTATAATAACATTGCGGTAGTTATTTTATGACAATTAAGATATGCACCCTGTATTAATGAAGTTCATTCCTGAAAACAAAATAAGAGAGTCATGAGTAAAACACTCCCAATCTCCGTCTATCTTTACGCTTATTCTTAAGTTTTCTTCAAAAATAACAATAGCACCACCCTAGAGCGCGACTTAAATTTAATCATTCCGAGTAAACCCCTCTGTTTTTTCCTCTTTTTTCCTTTAGGGTAAAAAAGCCCGTATCGCATTGACCACGTCGATGCGAATTTTTTTATTTTGCGGATCGGAAAATAATGGTAAAAATACTTTATAGTTTGAGTACCATTTCGGAGTTCATCTCTCCATTTCACGTCCGACTTTCAGGGTCTATAGGTTGTTTTAATTTCATTGCACGGCTCAGGTTAGATAAACAGAAATAACATGAACAGATGCACAGCTCTTCTCTACATTAATCCCCAACAAGAAGAAATATAAACAAAGACAATGCCATTAGTGCCGTTAGCGTTAAAGCATCGGGAGATTCCCCCTGTACCGAAGTGATGACCGTCAATATCGAAACCGCGGCGGATAATATTACCATAACCTTCCTACCATTTCTTAACATACCATCGCCAAAGAGAGAGTTTATGAGCCTAGACTCATGGATTACATTAACGCCGATTCCGGTACAGAAATAGAATAACGGCGGGACGGTCTATATCTTTATAGCCAGGTCTGTTTTATCGAAAACTAAATAGCGTCAAGATATTTCATTCGTGATTAATATGGTAGGTGAAGGCAACAATAAAAATTGCCGGGATTCAACAAGGTGATGATGAATCTCGGCAGTAAAGTGAGTTATCTGCAAATAAGACTGCTAGCGCGGACCGGCCCCCATCAGAAACATATCGACCGCCCGTCGAGTCAGTTGGCGAATTTCCTCGGTGCTGAACGGTTCAGGGTCACATTGGAAAATGCGTATCTCCGTTTCAGCCGTGACTAACGCTAGAAACTGTAGCGCTCGGAGATGGGGATCATCCTGATGCAATTCGCCTTGTTCCATTGCAGCCGCCATCACAGTGGACAGCACATCCAGACACTCGCTGGGACCGGATTCGTAAAACAACATACCGATGTTCGAGCGCCCGGCTTCCGCCACCACCATGCGATAGACGGCCAGCGCGCTGCTGTCGTTAGTGAGTACCGCCAGCATGCGTTCGCCGAATCGCATCAAAATGTCATCAAAAGAGGTGTTCGTTTCAATTCTCTCCGCCAACTCGGCAACGGCGTCTGACAGATGCATCGTTGCATGAGCACGCACCACCGCGATGAACAGCGCTTCTTTCGAAGGGAAGTAGCTGTAGAGAGTGGCTTTCGAGCCTCCTAGGCGCTTCGCCAGTTCATTCATCGACGCACGTTCATAGCCCATCTCCTGGAAGAGTTGGGCCGCAGCGCTGATGATAGATTCACGACGGGCCTGAGTCCGTACTTTCATTATCTCACCTGCAATAACGACATTGGTATGTCGCCATGTTCTTGACAGCGAAAAAAAATCGGTGCAAAACTGAACCGTACAGTCTGTTTTTGCTAATTATCATTAATGTACAGCGGTGGTCCGACCTTGTAAAGGCTGGCTGCATCCCGTCATCGAGTCGGCGTGGCCCGCTGTTACCGCTCGGTTGAATATAATTCAACGCTGTGCTCATGAATTGATCCTCAGCATGAAGATTTAGGGGCGAATTCGTAGACGCGGCAGGGTTGAAATCATCATGTCGGAGACTCGGACATCCCGCTGTCGGGATTTCTGGATATGCTGCCTGGCTTAAACTACGGAGCGATGGCGAAACCATGATGCTTCTTATGATGACCAGCCATCGTAATGCGCTGACTTTGCGACACGCTTCCCCGCTCTCGCTAGCGAGCGCTGGCCACGCACCCCAAACGGTGAGCGAACAAAAAATTCAGAAAGACCTGTCACATTTTTTGTTTGTTCGCATTGCCAAGAGCGAACAATTCCCTCAAACATTCTCAATTTCACCCTGAAATAAAATCATGCCAGTGCATTATTACGCCCGACGCCCACATGACAGCACGAAATTTCAGCAAAAAGACGAATCCCAAAAAAACCATCGAAAAACAATGAAATACAAAAAAAACGAGCGTGATGATATGCGTCTAAACTTACAGCATCCGAACTATTTCATCTGAAGGAGTTGATTATGTCTTTATCAGGAAAAGTCGCACTGGTTACCGGCGCCGGACAAGGTATTGGCCGCGGGATTGCGCTGCGTTTGGCGAAAGACGGTGCGGATATCGCCTTGGTCGATGTCAAGGATGACAAAATCAAATCCGTTGCGGAGGAGATCCGCGCATTGGGCCGTAAGGCCACGACCTTCAAGGCCGATATCAGCGTGCGCGAGGAAGTGTTCGCCGCGGTTGATTTCGCAGAGAAAGAGCTGAACGGCTTCGATATCATCGTCAATAACGCAGGCATCAGTCAGACGAAAAATCTGCTCAGCGTCACCCAAGAAGATGTGGAAAAAATTTTCCAGATCAACGTGCAAGGCACGCTGTGGGGAATTCAGGCAGCCGCAACAAAATTTAAGGCGCGTAAGCAGAAGGGTAAAATTATCAATGCCTCTTCCATCGCCGGCCACGAAGGATTCGCCCTGCTCGGCATCTATTCAGCGACCAAATTCAGCGTACGTGCGCTGACCCAGGCTGCCGCCAAGGAGTTAGCCAGCTTCGGCATCACCGTTAACGCCTATTGCCCCGGCGTCGTGGGCACAGATATGTGGGTCGAAATCGACAAACGCATGGCGGAAGAAACCGGCGCGCCGATTGGCGCAACCTACAAGAAATATGTCGACGGCATCGCGTTGGGCCGGGCGGAGACACCTGAGGATGTAGCGGCGTTTGTTTCCTTCCTCGCAAGCCCTGACTCCGACTACATGACCGGGCAGGCACCGCTGATCGACGGCGGACTGCTGTTCAACTAATCTGTTCTCATCGACCCGGAATGGGCGGCCATATCGCTGCCCTTTCACGGCTGTTCCGACTACGACGACGTTGACGAGGGCAGTAGCAAAGGATCCACGGATATCTCTCTTTTCAACGTGCGTAGTGCAAACGTCGAGCGGGTGTGGCGGATCCCTTTGACGCGATACAGCTTCTGGCGCAAAAACCGCTCGTAGTGCTCGGCGTCGGCCACCACAATTTTCACCAGATAGTCGTAATCTCCCGTCACTAAATGCGCTTCCAGCACTTCGGGCATGTCCATCAGCGCCTGGCCGAACTGTTCCAGCATGCGGTCATCATGATGCTCCAGCGTGATTTCGATAAAAAAGACCTCCGAGGCCCCTACCGCCTTAGCATTAATGACCGCCACATATCCTTCAATCGCTTTCGTCGACTCCAGACGTTTGAGGCGCGTCCAACAGGGAGACGAGGAAAGCCCAACTTCTTCGGCCAATTCCGCCACCGTCAGGCGGCCGTTACGTCGCAATGCCGATAAGATTCGCTTATCAGTCATATCCAGCGTTTTGTCTTGGTTCGCCATCGATTCCTCACATCAGCATAGTCATGCTGAAATTTTCATTATTGCCATCAATATTTACCGAATTAGTGCATAAATAAAGAAAAAATCAGGAAAAATTCAGCGAAAAGCCCCTCTATACTGAAAAAAGCAGTTGGCTCGTCCACTGGCTGACTCTCTTCAGGCCCGCGCGGCAAACCCCAAGGTTGCCTTAAGGCGCGAATTTCACGTCACGACGGGATATCGCGCCCCGACTATTCAAGATCGATGCTTGCTGGTGATGAGAGGGAAGGATGATAAATAAAATATCGCTGTTGTTTGTTCCAGGACTCTTCCTGTTGGCTCCGCTACTGTTCTCGAGCAATATGGTGGTCGCGCGCTGGATCAGCCCCGAGCTCCCTCCGCTGACGCTGGCTTTCGCGAGATGGCTCATCGCGGCCTTCGTACTGTTCCCCTTTATTCTGCTCCCCTTGCGCCGGGCCGCGCCGACGCTCCGCCGTCGCGGGAAAGACGTGGCGCTGCTCGTCTTACTGGGCGGCGTTCTCAGTGTCGCGCCGCAATATGCCGCGGCGCATCACACCAGCGCGGGCCATATCGCTCTTTTGTTTTCGCTCTCTCCGATCATGGTTTCGGTTATTGAACGCGTCGTATGGCGCATTCCGCTGCATGCCAACTTCTTCGTCGGCGCGAGCATCGCCATCCTTGGTATTTGTGTGGTGGTTTTCGAAGGGGATGTCACTCACCTGCTACAGCTGAAGTTTAACCAGGGCGACATGATTGCTTTTATCGCGTCGACGGCTTGGGCCGGTTATACGGCGCTACTGCGTCAGCGCCCGATTGCCGTGTCCGCCTTTGTGCTGTTGTGGATTATCGCTATCGGCAGTTCAGTCATTCTGCTGCCATTTCTGCCGCTGGAATGGCGAATGACGCACGCAACACCGAAACTCTCAGCGCATCTGCTATACGCCGTGCTGTTTCTGGCGCTGGTCGCCGGTGTCGCCGCCTACAGTGTCTATTCGCGCATCGTGCGCCTGCTTGGCGCGGCGCGAGCCAGCACGTCCATGTATCTGGTGCCGGTGTACGCGTTTATCCTTTCCTCCGTACTCCTTCAGGAACAGCTGTACCTCTATCATCTGGCAGCGACCACGCTTGTCTTGCTAGGCGTTGCGCTGACCGCTATGCGCGCCATGCCCCACCTCAAATTTCCCACCGCCAGGTCTATTGAGCACTGAATCCATTGAACTGTAAAACAAGAAAGCCCGCCGACGGTGTCGGCGGGCTTGGTGATAACGCTAGCGAAAACGCCCCTTTACGTCATTCGATCCGGGGCGAGTAGCGGAACTTAACGATCCAAGGAGTGATGACCCAGCGCGGCCGTAGTACGCTCCAGCTTGAAGAACGCCATGGTTTCATCCAGATTGACCGCCTGATCGTTTAGAGATGCACTGGCGGAGGCGGACTCTTCTACCAACGCCGCATTCTGCTGCGCGACTTGCTCCAACTGAGTGATGGCCACGTTAACCTGCTCAATGCCTTTCGCCTGTTCGGAAGACGCCAGGGAAATTTCCTGCATGAACTCGTTAACCTTCCTAATCTCACCGACCAGCAGATTCATATCAGCGGACGAGTCGGAGGCGACTTTAGAACCCTGGGAAACTTCGTTGGAGGTCTCTTCAATCAGCGTTTTAATTTCTCGCGCTGAACCGGCGCTGCGCTGCGCCAGGCTACGCACTTCGGCAGCTACCACGGCAAAACCTTTACCCGCTTCGCCTGCACGCGCGGCTTCCACAGCAGCGTTCAACGCCAGAATGTTGGTCTGGAACGAGATTCCGTCCATGATAGAGATGATGTCGTTAATCTTGTTCGAGCTGGTGGCGATACCGTCGATACGCGCGATGAGCTTGCCGAAATTGCTGGCATTCTTTTCCGCCAGTTCGGCGACGGTAGCGGTCAACGCCATAGCACGTTGCGTGTTCGCCGAGTTTTCATGAACAGATGACGTTAGCTGTTCCATGCTCGCGGCGGTCTCTTCAACCGATGCCGCCTGCTCTTCTGTACGGGAAGAGAAATCGCGGTTAGCCGCGGAAATCTGCTGTGCGCCGGAGGCCACGGCCGCCGAAGAGTCACGCACATCAGCCACGATCCGACGGAAGGCTTCCTGCATATCTTTCAGCGACTGGAGCAAATTACCCATTTCAGTGTCGTGCTGCGCCGGGATGTCCAGCGCCAGAGAACCGCCTTCCATCATACCGAAGTAGCGGCGAACCCGTTCTACCGGAGACAGCACCACCGTACGGATAAACTGAATCGAGCAGATGCTTAGCAGCAGAACCACGACAAATGCGGCGATAAGGATCGTTAAGGTGGTTTTGTAGAAGCTTTCCGCGTGATTGATTTCCCCGTTGCCCACATTCTGTGCGAAATCGATAAAGTTCATCAGCTTCTGGCGGAACACCTCGCCTTTCTGGGCTGCCAGCGGTTCAATCTGGCCGTAAAACAGAGTGACGTTGCCTGATTCAACGCAGTCACTAGCGGGTCGATAGCGGTAGTGATGTAGTCATCGAATGCCGTATCCAGGTCCGCGCGCAGTCTGCGCCCCTCTGGCGTCAGCGCCCGGGTTTTACGCAGTTCGGTCATTGTCAGTTTGGCTTTGTCGACATATACACTGAGTTTTTTTAAATAGGTCGCCACGACATCTGCATTCTCTTTTTTATCAAGAGAGAGGGCAACATTCATTGACAGGAGGCGAGCGCTCAGTAGATCCGTGTAGGTAGAAGCCAGCGGGATAACCTGGTCGCCCTGAATGGTATCCACCTTTTGAATTGAACTGTTGCTCTGGATAGAAGAATAGAGACTAAATACACATAGCGTGGTTAGTAATAAAAAAAATATAGCGATAACGGCATAAAGACCGTTCCGAATCTTAATTCGTTCGTACATTTAAATTTCCTTGGTTATTCTCAGTATTCTTAGGCCCTATCGACTAGGTTATTTGAATCTTTAACAACCCCTTAAAACAAAAATACTTATCACGCAAAAACACAAATCCACAGATTATAAATCCAATCATTGCTCTATTATCGGGATAATGAACCACTAAACCCTATGGTGCGCAGTGATATCATCGAATCAGGAAAATTTAAGGAAACAATTAAAAAGTGCGACAAAATATGTGCCGCACCAGATTGAACCCAGTCACTGAACGTCCAACAAGAATGATTTTTTCAGTCAAGGTTATTCGATAGTCTACATTTCACGCGAAAGAGATCCCCCGCGTCGGGTAACGCTAAAGTCGAATACATTGATCTCGCCCTTTTTTCTTTGCCAGATACAGGGCCTGATCCGCACCTTCCTTAAGACGCTGTGCATCGCAAGGATGTTTAGACGTGTAGGAATAAACGCCGACACTGACCGTGACAATCTTTTGCGGCAGCTGAGAGCCGCAATGCTTGATTGCACACATTCTCATCGCCTCAACCATCTCGTTGCCCACCCTCTCTGCCTCCCTGCCGGAAATTCCCGGCAAAATAATCGAAAACTCTTCTCCACCGTATCGGGCGGGCTGTGCGCCGGGCGGCAGCGGAAGCGAACGAAGAATGAGGCCAATTTCAGCCAGGCAGCGGTCGCCTTCTATGTGGCCATAGGTATCGTTATAACGTTTGAAAAAGTCGACATCGATCATGGCGAGCGCTACGTCGCCGCCCTCAGCGTCCGCCGTGGTCAAACATTGTTCCAGGTAGAGATCAAACCGTCGACGGTTCGCCAACTGGGTCAGTGGGTCGACCAGCGCCAACTCCTGTAGCACCTGATTCTGGTCTTCTACTTCCTGATGCATCATGGTGAGCATCTCTTTATTACGCACCGTGATGCGGATCTGTTTAAGGACAATGGTGCCCAATAGCACCAGAGAAACCAGGATTAAAAAGTTGACGGCGATCGCGGCGATATTGTCCGCTATCCAGCGCCGCTGCAGCTCACTTTTATTCACGCTGGCCGCCGCGATGAGGGGATATCGTTTGAGTTTGACGTACCCCACGACGCGCATCTGGCCGTCAAACGGCATATGCCAGGTGCCCACGCCAACGGATTTGCTTTGCAACGCCTTCTCCGCCAACACGCCCGGTGAGTAATTCTCGACCAGCATTTTCTGTTCATCCGGATAAACGTACAGTGGGGAGCCGTCAATATTCAGCAAAGACAGAATCGAGTCATAATTCAGACTGAAATAGCTATAGAAGCGCCCGAAATAACCAGGGTCGACCGAGGCCAGGAAAATGCCTTTAAACTCGCCGTTTTTACCGTTGAGTCGCTTGGATACAGGAATGACAGATCTCCCCGAGATCACGCTGACACGCGGCTGACCGATGAACAGCTCCTCGCTGGTACTGTTCTTGTTCCAGATGAAGTAGCTGCGCTTGGACACATTGTAGACAAAGCGGGAGCCCTGCCCGGTTGAGGCAATCAGGTTGCCTTTCTCGTCGAAGATATAAAGGCCGATAATTTGCGGGAGCAATACACGGTGAGACTCGAGCACGGAGGCGATCTTGTCAGAATTCAGCGAATTAATATCACCGTGAATCTCACGCATGGTGTCGATGATGGCCAGCTCTATCGGCAAGAAAGTATCTTCAGCCTGACGCGACAAGATCACCGAAAGGTTGATGACATCCTGCTCAACTTCCGAAACCTGCCGATGATAGGATTGCCAGAAGTTCCACCCGTTAGTCGTGGCTAACACAATGAAACTCACCGCCAGGAAACCAATCATGGTTTTTCCCGGCGCAGAAGGATTGTTTTTCCCTAAGAGACGACGCAATCCGCGGGGTGTGAACGAAACAAAAGATTTATAAGGCATACGTTTTCCTGAAACCATGAATCGCCTCAGGGCGCTCATGCGGGCACATCCTACTAAATCGCACCGTTATTGTGTACCAACTCACGACGATGGCTCGCTATTCCGCGGTGAGGGTCGTAAATCAAAGCCTTAAGTCGGGTGCGCATACAAGAGACGCTCATCCTCGTGTAGACTCATTACATCAGGATTAGCATAGTTTATGACATAGCGCCGCGTGACCTGCCGTTACGCTGACAGCACCGCACTTCGCCGAACGCCGTTGCGCCCGGCAAACCAAGGAGAAAAGATGAGTAAAGCATCCGCTGCCGGCCTCACGGCCACCGAAGCGCTCGACAAACTGGAAACCCTGTATAACGAAGCGGTCGCCTCGCTGCGCGCCGCCATTAGCGCTTTTATCGATGAAGGTACGCTGCCGGACGCCTCGGCGCGCGCCAAAGGTCTTTTTGTTTATCCCGAGCTGCGCGTCAGCTGGGATGGGCGCGCGCCTCTGAGAACAAAACCCGTGCCTATGGTCGACTGACCCACGGCGGCTGCTACAGCACCACCATCACCCGCCCAGCCCTCCTGCGCGGCTATCTGTCCGAACAGCTGGAAATTCTGGAAAACGATTATGACGCGGTGATCGACGTCGTGCCTTCGCAGCAGGAAATCCCCTATCCGTATGTTATCGACGGCGCGAACCTGGGGCTAAACCGCTCCATGAGCGCCGGGCTGGCGCACTATTTTCCCACCACCGAACTAGCGCAGATCGGCGATGAAACGGCAGACGGCCTGTTTCATCAGTCCAAGGAAAACTTTCCTCTTTCTCACTTCGATGCGCTGAGAACCGACTTTTCGCTGGCGCGCCTCCGGCACTACACTGGCACGCCGGTCGAGCACTTCCAGCCTTTCGTCTTGTTCACCAATTACACCCGCTATGTGGATGAGTTCGTACGCTGGTCCTGCGAACAAATTGCGGATGAAAACAGCCCTTACTACGCGCTGTCCTGCGCCGGCGGCAGCTACACCACGGCGGAAACACGCAATCCCGAGCAGGCGGGTACCGACCTGGCCTGGAAGAATCACCAGATGCCCGCCTATCATCTGCTATCTCGCCAGGGACGCGGGATTACGCTGGTGAATATCGGCGTCGGACCGTCCAACGCGAAAACCATCTGCGATCATCTGGCCGTGTTACGTCCGCATGCCTGGCTGATGATCGGCCACTGCGGCGGTCTGCGCGAAAGCCAATCCATCGGCGATTACGTGCTGGCTCACGCATATTTGCGCGACGACCATGTGCTGGACTCCGTGCTGCCGCCGGACATTCCGATCCCCAGCATCGCCGAAGTGCAACGGGCGCTGTATGACGCCACCAAGACCGTCAGCGGTATGCCCGGCGAGAAGGTGAAACAACGCCTGCGTACCGGAACCGTCGTCACGACGGACGACCGTAACTGGGAACTGCGCTACTCCGTATCGGCCCGCCGCTTCAACCTGAGTCGTGCCGTCGCGGTAGATATGGAAAGCGCGACCATCGCCGCACAGGGGTATCGCTTCCGCGTGCCTTACGGCACCCTGCTCTGCGTATCCGACAAGCCGCTGCACGGCGAGATCAAACTGCCCGGTCAAGCCAACCGCTTTTATGAAGGCGCGATTTCCGAGCACCTGCAAATTGGCATCTGCGCCGTCGATCTGCTGCGATCGGAAGTCGACCAACTGCATTCCCGCAAACTGCGCACGTTCGACGAACCGCCGTTTCGCTAATCCGCGCGGCGGTGCCTGCCCCATCAAAACCCACAAGGAGCCGCTGGCGGCTCCTTGTGGACCTCTCCTGAAGAACACGCTTTTTTCTCCCGCCTCCTGCCGATGTCATTGACTCTCGCCTCGGATCGCACCCGGTTATCGCATAAAAGAAAAACCCCGGCTTTCGCCGGGGTCAGTACCGCATTTCGGTCTATATCCGCTGACAGGAAACCCTGCCGCTCAATACGGTTTAGAAGTCCACGTTGATGCCCAGTTGGAAGGTTCTGCCCGGCATGACCGCAAGCTGCTGGTCATACGCGTCCTGGTTATTAGTGCTGGTCAGTTGGCGGCTGCTCAGATAATCCCAGTATTTGCGGTCGGTCAGGTTATAAACGCCGCCGCTGAGTTTAACGGTCGGCGTCACACGCCAGTAAGCGGTCAGATCCACCAAGCCATAGCCGGGGACACGCATATACTCGGCGGTGGAGTCGGTGATCGCCGTGCCGGTGTTGGTGTAGGTTTCACGGTTGGTCGCCGTCGCCTGTTTGCCCTTCTGGAACGTCGCCGTCAACGCCGCGCCATAGAGGTTATCCGGCGCATCCCAGCCCAATCCCACGACCGCTTTCAACGGCGCGACGCTATCAAGGTCGACATATTTGTCGCCGGAATAGCTGGACTTGGACTGCCCTTCGCTATAACCGACCCCCAGCGTGGTGCTCAGTCCCTGAAGCGCGTCGAACCAGGTTCCCCACTGCACCTTACCGCTGAACTCCGCGCCGTAGATAAAGGCTTTGTCGCGGTTTTCTGATTGGTAAGCAATGTTGATGTTCGACGGCACATTGGAGAACTTGTCAGGGTTATTCGCTCGGGTATAACGCGTATAGGCGATAAAGTTCTTATACGTGTTGTAGAACAGCGCTGAGCGGAAGGTCACCCCTTCGGTCATCTCCCCTTTTAACCCCAGTTCAAAGTTGTTGCTGGTCTCCGTATCCAGCTCGTTGTTGCCGATCAGCGCATATTGCGACGCGCCCGCATAGGACGACCCCAGCCCCCACGAACCGTACAGCTGGCTGGCATCCGGGAACTGTGCGCCGCGCTTGTACTGAATATAGCTGGTCAGACGCGGCGTCAGCGCATACTCAAGGCTCAACGACGGCAAGACCTGAGTGTCGCTGTTGGTGCCGTAGAGCGTCTCGACATCTTCCGTCGTGATGGCTGTGCTGTTGGCGGTCAGACTGCTTAAATTCTGCGGTTTGGTCCGCTGGTACGCGACGCGCACTCCGGGCGTGATCGACAGCGTTTTGCCGGCGACATCCATCTCCATGCGATCCTGGACGAAGCCGCCGAGCGTATCCGTGCGGCTGTCGGCTTCCGGCTGCATGATGGCGTAGTAGGTGGTTTGTGCCGGATCCTGGCTAAACGGACGTTGGGTATCGGACTGCTGGACGTTGAAGCCCCAGCTGAACTGATGCATGCCCCATGTTTTCATCATGGTGGTTTCAGCGCCGTAGGTATCGACGTTGTAGTCCGAATTGACCGTATACATACTGCTGGCGGTCAGCGGCATGTAGGTTTCGTCCTGGGTTTTGGTGTTCTGGTAATAGATCCGCGAATCAATAGCGTCTATCCATGAATCCACCGAGGACGCCGTCCAGTTATGACGCAGGCTACTGCTCCAACGGCGGGTATCGCTGTCCTGCTGAGCGTTGCCTATAATCGAATTCCCCGAGGTGTCCCACGAATCATAATTCGAATGGGACGTCTTGGTGTAGTACTCCAGCGTACCGGTGAAACGGTTCTGATCGTCCGCCTGCCAGATCCCAGAGGTCATCACGGACGTGGAGTGCCAGTTCATCGGATATGCGGACAACACGCCGCTGTTGTTCTGGGTTTCCTGACCGTCGCGACGGCTGATTACGACGATACCGCGCAGCGTCTCATCGCCGCCCGCCGCCGTGATGCCGTTGTGCCAGCTGCGGTTGGACGAGTCATAGTCGCTCTGGTAGCCGAAATACGTATGTTTTGACGGCGACAGGTACTGGTCCGGCGATTTGGGTCGGAAGGAGACCGCGCCGCCGATGGCGTTGTTGGCGCGCTCTACGCTCGTCGCCCCTTGATCGATGGTCACCAGACCGTACATGTACGGATCGATGTAGTCACGGCCGATCCCGAACGTATTTAACCCGGCGCGTCCGGCATAGCTGCGCGCGGTCGCGTTGGGCAACGGGATACCGTCTACGTCGATGGCGACGCGGTTGCTTTCGAGGCCGCGAATGTTATAACCGGTATAGCCGGAGCGGTCGAACCCGCTCTTGCCGTTACCCGACCCCGAGCTGGCGCTGGTGGCGCTGACCAGCGGCTGATAGCGCATGATGGTGCCGAAATCGTTCCCGCCGTTTTTTTGCAGTTCACTGGCGTCCAACGTGACGCGACTTCCCGCTTTAGTATCGATGGGTGCCGAAATCACCGTCATCTGCTCGCCCGGATTGTCGTCCTCCTGCTTAGCGGCGATAGCCGTCGCAGCCTGGGGGGCAGATGTGGTCTGCTCTTTCTTGGCTGCCTGCGTTTCTTTATCGCTATCGGATAGCGCGGCCATCGCGTTGCACGCTGTGCTGGTCAATACGCCCGTCAGGATAATCCTGATGAGACCTGAGAGATGTTTTTCTTTTGTATGCAAGAACATACCGAAACCTCAAATGTTGAAATTGTTATATTCTTGCTCAGTCATTGCTTTGCAGTATTTACTGATTATTTTTGTAGTTATTACGACGCGGTCAGCTCAGCGTTTCTGCCTTGACCGACATCGCATCTAAACATCATCAAACGCTATTCCTTCCCCGATTTAACGCCGCAGCGACACCTGCGGCGTTGCGGTTTCACGGTGAGGACTGACAACGACGTCGGCTTGATACCAACGTTCAATCGCCGGCTGGGTGATAACGCCCTCCGGCACGCCTTCCGCGACGATCCTGCCGTCGTGCAGCAGTACGATCTTGTCCGACCATAACGAGGCCAGATTCAGATCGTGCAATACGCAGCACACCGCCAGCTGTCCCGTCGAGGTCAGCGTTTTCAGCAGCCGAAGCAGCTGCTGTTGGTGAAACAAGTCCAGCGCCGAGGTCGGCTCATCCAGAAACAACCATCCGGCAATGCCGTCGGGCCGCCATAGTTGCGCCAGCGACCGAGCCAGCCGCACCCTCTGCTGCTCGCCGCCGGACAGCTGCGGATACAGCCGGCCACGCAGCGTCTCGCAGTCGGTCAACGCCAGAATCTCATCCAATACACGGTCATTCGCGTCTGACGGCCAGGGCGAGCGCCCCATCGCGACGACCTCCTCCACCCGAAACTGGGCTTGCAGCACGCTGTCCTGACGCATCACCGCGCGCTGACGGGCCAGCTCATTCGGCGTCCATTCCGCCAGCGGGCGGCCGTTGAGTCTGCACTCACCCTGCTCGGGGGAGAAAAATCCCGTCAACAAGCGTAGCAACGTCGACTTGCCCGCGCCGTTAGGACCGATGACCGTCGTCAGTTCGCCAGGGGTTAACGTCAGCGACACGTCGGACAGTAGCTGCCGCCCTTCCAAGCGGTAGCTGAGGTTATGAGCGGTCAAGCGCGGTTCACTCATCTCAGCCCTCTTTGTGTCTCAAAATCAGCCATAAAAACCACGGGCCGCCCACCAAACTGGTTAACAGCCCCACCGGCATTTCCGCCGGGGCCACCATCGTCCGCGCCAGCGTATCGGCTAGCAGCAGCAGGAGCGCGCCGCCCAGCGCCGACCCGGGCAGCAACCAGCGGTGATCGGCCCCGAGCGTGATCCTAATGAGATGGGGCATCACCAGACCGACAAAACCAATGATGCCGCTGACCGCCACGGCGGCCGCGACCAGCACGGCGCTAAGGATCACCACCTGGCGCCGCGTCCGGCGAACATCCACGCCCAGATAGTGTGCCTCTTCGTCGCCCAATTGGAGCAGGTTAAGCTGTCGCGCCAGACGCTGCAGCCACCACGCGCAGGGCAACACCAACGAGGCGACGCCCGCCACCGACGACCACTGGGCCTGCCCCAGACTCCCCATGCCCCACAACGACAGCTGACGCAGTTGCTGATCGTTGCTGATCCACGACAGCACGCCAGTCGCCGCGCCGCACAGCGCGTTGATGGCGATCCCCGCCAGCAGCAGGCGGGATAACGGGCTGGTGGCGGAGATACTGAGCGAAAATAGCAACAGCATGATCGCGACGCCGCCGATGAAGGCCGCCAACATCGGCCAGTACAACGCAATGACCGCCGGCAGCGCGACCGGAACGACCACGGACAGACCGACGCCCAGCGCCGCGCCGCTGCTGACGCCGAGCAGTCCCGGATCCGCCAGCGGGTTGCGAAACAGCCCCTGCATCGCCGCGCCGGAAAGCGCCAGCGCGACACCGACCAGCACGGCCAACAGCACGCGCGGCAGACGGATGTTCAGCCAGACCTGCCACAGTAAGCTCTCCGACGATGATGTCATCAGTTCCGACAGCGTGATCGGCATAGCGCCGATGTTCGCCGCGATAATCGTTAGCAGCCCCGCGGACGCCGCCATAACGAGCAGCGTCATTGATGGATTGCATCTCACTGCTGCGCTTCCACCGCGTTACGCAGACGCAACAGCGCCGCCGGCGTATCCAGATCGAAGCCCAGCATCGCCATGTCGTCGACCACCAGCAGGCGTTTGTGTTGGCCTGCCGGCGTCAGCGCCAGACCGGGCAACTGCCAGATATGGGCTTCGCCGCCAAGGGTTTTCACCCCCTGACTGCTGATGACCACCCAGTCCGGCTGGCTAGCGACCACCCCTTCCTGGGATAACGGCTGATAACGGTTGAATCCCTGCATGGCATTTTGCAACCCTGCCGCGCGGATCGCGGCGTCCGCCGCTGTGTTCTGTCCAGCCCCCATCGCCGACATGCCGCTATGGCTTAGAATGAACAGGACCTTGACGGGCAGGGGGTTCGTCGGCAGCTCGGCGAGCTGCTGATTCACCCGCTGCACCAATGCTTGCCCTTCTTTCACCTTCCCTAACGCTTGGGCGATAACCGAGATCTTGGCGGCGATGCTCGCCACGTCTTGTCCGGCGGGCACGGTCACGACCTTTACGCCGCTTTTCGCGATCTGCTCCATCGCGGCGGAAGGCTGGGAAAGCGCGCTGGCCAGCACCAGTGTCGGCGTCATCGCCAATACGCCTTCCGCATTCAGCTGTCGCATGTAGCCGACATCCGGCAACGCCAACGCTTCTTTCGGATGCAAGCTGGTGCTGTCGCGGGCGATCACATCGCCGCCCGCGTGCAGAGCGAAAACGATTTGCGTGACGTCGCCGCCAATCGTCACCAGTCGCGTCGCCGCCAGTAGCGAGAACGGCAGGCATAGCGCCAGCGTCAGCGTCAGCGTCAGAAGGATTTTCTTCATGCGACGGCTCCCGGCGTCACCAGCGATGACACCTGCTGACGCCACTGCGCCTGCTCCGGCTGCCCTTCCGTACGCTGACCAAACAGCTGCGCAATCTGCGTACCGTCGGCGGCGAACAGTTCCAGACTGGTGACGATACCGTCACGCGTAGGCTTACGCGTGACCCAGCTTTCCGCAATGGTATTGGCCTGGAGATGCAACGTGAACGTCTGGTTGAACACATTCAGCCAGTGGTCCATCGGCACCACTTTCTCAATCACGCCGGTAAAGATCTGAACGCAGCCCCGGTTGCCGACAAAGATCATGATTTCGTTGCCGTCGTGATGAGCCGCATTCAGCAGCGTGGCCAGGGCCTGGTTGTCCACCAGGCAGGCCAAATCGTCACTCACGTGGCGGAACGCCTGCTGCCGCGTCAGATTGTGCCGTTTCAACAGGGGGAAAAATTCATGCACATCTTGCATCTCACGCCACGCTTGTTCCAGCTGCGCGGCGTCGACCACGACGTCGGATGCTGGGGCGGCATAAGGTGTGAGTGCCAACGGGACATTTTCAGCGGCGGTGAAACGCTCGACGACTGCCTGCCATGCCGTCCAGTCGGTGTGCTCCGTGCCGTAGACCTTCAGCACCGCGTCGCCCTGACGGTCATAGAATTGGATACTCTGACGCTCTCCACGCACGGTCTGTTCGATAAAGAAAAATACGCTAGCCCACTGCTCGGGGAACACGCGCAAGTCCAGGCCACGTGGATTCAGCACCACTCCCGCGTGTCCGCCAATACGTTGATTGTGATAGAACCCGACCTGCTCATGCACAGCATATTCGTTCCGCGTGATGGATTTTGTCTCCCCCACGCTTTCAAGTGCTGCCAAAATCTGACGCGGATCGTCAGTCAGTCGACGCGCCTCGTGACCCACACGCAGGTAAGAAAGCTCCGCTTCACTGATATTCATCAATTGGGCCAGTTCACGCGCGTATTTTTTGGGATGCTGCTCTTTGAGTTGCAGATAATCTTGATAATCGTATTGCATGAATAAAAAACTCCGACATTCGCGCTGTCTTTCGCAGGATTGTTTTAGGTGACGACACTGAGTGTAATGATAATTATTACCATTGCCATAAAAATTTAACAAGCCGATATTGAACGAATGAAGAAACCTTAATTCCACAATTCATTAAGGGGTTAGCAATCGAAAAATCATAACTAATCAGACGAGCTAATCGGTATTGAATAGGGAATGGGAGATAAGGTCGGCCGTGGAACACGCCTTAGGGGAATGAATACGCCTGGAAGGTACTCGCCGCCTGAGCAGCGCTGAATATAGATGTGGCAACGGTGCGAAAACATGGGCGCGCGTGCAGTCACCGCGCTTTGGATACAACGACACGCGAATGTTAATACCATTCTGCATTCTGATGGATTCAATTTAAATAAAACCCAAACGAATTGAAAAAAACGTTTTATTTTTTATCTTGTAAATAAAGTCTCAACGAAAACAAACTATAACTCAGAATATCTTTATGCCTTATTCATTGTTCTTATACTCCATCCTAGTAAGTGCTATTAACCTGCCGAAAATGGGCTGACACCCTTATTATTATATCCCTCCGTCTATTTCTTTTCATTCTTGGGAGAAATGAGGCCAACACCCCGTTTTTCGAAAAATATAACATAAAAAATAGTAAATTATCGTGTGGAGCCTATGAAAAAAATATCCAGAGCGTCGCTGTTTCTTCAGCTATTGAGCGGGCATTTCCGGTCAGAAAAAATAGGGTTTAAGAATAAGATAAAAGCGAAGTTTTTGTTGCGATCGCTGCTGTTTCCTTTTTCGACCTATTACTTCCTGGGCGGGATATGTGCCATGCCTTGCATGCAGCGATTAGTGAAAACCCATCCTTGCCTGCCCACGAAAATTCATCGCCCTTACCTGCATGTCGGTCTTAATGCGACCGAGCGGGCTAAAGCGATTTGCCATCACTATACCTTCGTGGAAAGCCTGTCTTTACCACGTCTGCATGATGCATTGCTCAGCGAAACGCCTTGTCGTCTGGCCGAATTTTACGGTAAGGAAGGCGAAAAATTCACTATCGTCAGCAGCGTGTGGCGGTATGACAAAGAGGGGGAAACGACGCTGCAGATAGGGATGGAGGAGACGACGCTTATCTCATTATCGTTCAGTATCGTTAATGTCTTGGGTCAACCCGCCATTGTTATCGGCGGCCTGCAGGGTAAAGGCAAGCAAACGACCCGAGACCTGATCAAACAGGCAACTAAGGCCTGCCATGGTCTATTCCCCAAGCGGTTGTTGATTGAGAGCCTGCTGACACTGGCCGATCTCGCCGGAATTCGTCGCGTGCTGGCCGTCGGCGATGGTAGCCATGTTTATCAAAGCCAACGTTATCATCGCAGCAAAAAAAACGTGCTGTTTTGCAGCTACGATGAGTTCTGGACCTCGCTGGATGCAGTCCCAACGCATGACAGCCTCTACCAGCTGCCGCTCCCCATCGCCCGTAAGCCGCTAGAGGCGTTGCCCAGCAACAAACGCGCGCAGTATAGACGCCGCTATCAGTTGATCGATGAGCTGCATGCGCAGCTGGCGGAAAACCTCAGCGCCGAAACGTTTAACAGAGCCGATCAGCTTGAGCGAATGCCTATAAAAAAAGCCAGTGCAAACGCACTGGCCTGAATAAAGGGGTGTCAAATCGTTCGTCGTTCACGCCAGCATCTGCTGGCGTGATGACATTCTCAACCTCTCGGATCCTGGAAATGATGACCGCCGCCATGACCGCCGCCACCGCCACCACCGCCGTGACCGCCGCCCCACGGGGGTGGGAAGATGCATCCGCTCAGGGTTGTCAGCAGCGCCAGTACACTTACCAGTTTTAATACTCGTTTCATTTTAACCTCATCTGACTACTGTTTCGCTGCATCATAGTGAAGCCATCCCCCGGCCAACAAGCGTCTTATTCTTAAAAAACCGCCTATTAATAATGGATTAGACTATTTACCATCCATCACCATAAAACTAACAACTTCCTTACATTACCACCCTCAAAAACAGGCGGCTAGCCCAAGGTTTCCAGCAACCGACACGCCCTATGACGACAAAGGCGGCAGGGTGATGTTCCGTCTGCCGCCTTTTCTCCGCCGCTCATATCGGTAGTTTATGGCTGTTGGACAACGTTGTAGAGCACATTGCGACGCTCCAGCATCTGGCCGCCGTCACGCGTTAGCGGCACCCAACCTACCGAACCGCGATTCGTCGTCGGCGAGGCGAAGAGGAGGTTGAACGGTATGGAGACATAGAACCCTTTGGTAAAGCTCCCTTCCCCATACTCTTTGGCGCTGACGTTGGTTTTCGTCGCGAAGGCGCCCGCGACAATACCGCTGTCAAACCGGCGAGACAGATCGACGGTCACGCCTTTATCTCCCGCCAGATAGCGACCAACGCTGACCTTAGCCAGTCCGCCTTTGATAAACGGCAGCTCCCAGTAGGTGGTCAGATGGCCGGTAGCCACGCTGTAGTCAGCAAGGCGCATCGTATCGTTCCAATCACGTTGCTTGACGTAGTTCACATCCAGCCCGACCGCCCAGCTTTTGCCATAAGGGCGATACAACATTTCGCCGCCGACGCCGGCGTACATCATCTCCAGATAGCCGCCGTAGACCTGCGTGTACCAATCCCGCGCCGGATGATCGGTACGCGACAGCTGAAGATTGGTCAGCAATACATCAGATGAGGTGACGTATTCACGTATCCAGGTACGGACGCGCGGCAGCTTGGTGTCCTGAGGCGGCGTCGTATAGTTGAACTTGTCGTAATTGTTGAACAGGTTGACGTTGACCGTACCGCCCACACTCCAGTGATCGGAGAGGTAGAGATCGGCGTTGGCGTTCGCGGACACCTGATACATATAGAAGGATTCAGCCCCACCGATAGACTGCGACAGTGCGGGCGCAAGGGAGTATGTCAGCCGCCGGGGCTGGGTATGCAGCACCTCTTGCCCGCGTGGCGGCGCGACCGGCTCAGCATGGTAAGCATTCGGTTCCGACTGTCCTAATGGGGTCGACGCAGTTTGCAACTGCCGGAAAGCATTCGCATCAACGCGAGTGCTGTCAGTCGGCAGATGACGGCTCTCCCTCACGATGTGGTATTCGCTGACGCTATCCGGCACGTGGTTGGCGAGGACAGTCGCTGCCCGGCTGCTGTACTCCACACTATCCGGATATTTGTATTGCGGGCTGACGACGGTGACCTGTTTCTCATCAGCGTAGATATCCGGTTGACCCAGACCCGCTTTCTCGTCCAATTCTTTCGCCACGCGTTTCCAATCCGTTCCGCCTTGCGGGTGGCTGACCGGCGCGTAAACCGGCGGCGCGTCATCGACATGGTGCGGCCGCAGTTGATTGAAATTAGTCCGCAGCGTAAAGCCCCACATCAGCGTATTGCCGCGCTCCCAGGAGAGCGACGTATCCAGAATATCGCCGACCCGATAGACCATGCCAACGTTGATCGGCGAGTCCTGCTTGATACGCTCCCTGCGCCCACGGTCTGCGGCTTCATCGCTGTAATTGTTGCCGTCGTACTCCAGCTTGAGACGTAACGGATCCCACGGCGTCTGGTATTCGATCCCGCCGAATATCGCCGCCGGTCCGTGGAAAAAATTGTTCACCTCGAACTGCCCGGTATCCGTTGAACTGGTGCGCTGGCAGAAGCTCTCCGTCAGCTTACAGGCGGGGTTCGTGATATTGCCGCTCTGGGCCATGTTGCCCCAGCCGATGCCCAGCGTCAGGTCGAACGGTCCCCAGCGTTTGCTCGCTGCGAGATATTCGCTGTCGAACAGGCCGGTTCCCGCGATATCACGCAGCCCAACAGAGACCTGGGGCAACCAGCGGTCTTCTTTCCACAGCCGAGCCTTAACATCGAACCCTTTATCTTTATACGTTTGCGATCCGCTGAAGTTGGGATCGGCGCTATAGAGCCGGGTACGGATGTCGGTGTAACGCACCGTGGTTTCCAGCCAGTCGAGCAGCTGTAGGGAAACGGAATAGCGACGGTATTGATCGTTGTCGCGGTAGCTGGCGCTGAACTCGCCGGTTTCGGCCATACGGGCGGTCGGCATTTGCAGCAGGCCCACGCCGCCAAAGTCGGTTTGAGACACGCCAGCAGGCTGGTAATAGTGATTTGGATTAGTCGCGTCGGCAAGCTCGCGCGCCGTGCCGTTTGCCGCATCCGCTAACGCCGACGTGCTGAAAACGCTGCCGATCGCCAGAGAGAGGCAATTCAGTCTGAGAGTATTGTTTTTAGCCATTAGTGTGGGATCCGGTTCGCAAGATAATCGGCAATCTGCTCATTAATCGAGGACAGCTCTTCGGGCAAAATCGCGGGATCAAAGCCAATAAACAGCGTTTCCCCCGCGGCAGGTTCATTATGTTGGCGATTCCACATCGCCAGCGGCACCTTGCGCCACGTCCCCGCCCCCGAAATCAGATACCCCGTGCTTTTATCGCCGCCGGGCAAAAAACGTCGGCCCTGTATATAGTTTTCAACCGACCAGCCGGAGCGCAGCGGGAGATCTTTGAACACGTGAGCCGTACCGATATCAATCTCCGTTCGAATGAGGCCGAACAGGAACAGCTGTTTGGAATAGGGGGCGAGATAGAGCTGATAATCTCCCACCAGCGGACGATTGCTCTGTAGGTCCAGTCGCACTCGGTCCGGATCTAGCGCCGTCGGGATTCGTCCGGCAACAGGGACCTGCTTGAGCGCCTGCGCGACATACCAGGCCGCGATGGCGTAATCGCCGTCACCGCGATCGCGCCACCACAGCTGTAAACGATAGAGGTGGTCTTGCAGCGTCTGGCCTTGCGCGGCCACGCGCGATGTCATCGCCGGGTTGGTGATCAGCGCATTCTGCCAATTGACGTCGGCGGGGAACGGCGTTTTCGCATAAAATTGATCCAAGCGAACGCCGTCTTCCAACACCACGGGGTCCAACGTGCGGTCGCCATATTTTACCGTAAGCTGCGCCGCGCCCACCGTTCCGGTCATCAACATCAGCAGGGCGGCCAGCCGATTGTGTAGCAACATAGAAGCGTCCTTACAGTGACTGAGCGTAGGATTTCAAAGCGGTAAACTGAACCAGCGCCATATCCGGCCCCATGTATTGACGGCTCTGCATCACCTGACCGGTGTTCGCATTCAGCCAATACTGGTTGGTATAGCGTTTGTTCAACGCGGGGACGGTCACGAACTCGTCGAAGCGCACGGTTTGGTAGGTTCTTCCGAGGATAACCAACGGCTCGCGGCCGCGGTTTTCGAACGAGGAGTTCAGTTCATAACTGCCCCGCATGACCTGCGACCAACTGACCTCAGTCTGCCAACGCATGGGCGTCCCCGACTTCAACAATCCTAAATGCAGCGGATCCTGCTCCTGATTGGCGACATGCTGGATGTCTTCGCCGAATCCCTGCGTTTTCACCACGCGTCCGTCATGAGTTGCGACCATGTTTTTATCCGCGGCCACCCACTTCAATAGTCCATTTTCCGCGAACGCCAACACCATGAAGGCGCGCGGCGCCTCGCCGACTTTGATATAGGCCGAGGCATACGGCACCCTCGCCACCTGCTGCGGCGTAAGGTTGGTATCGTCCTGCCCCCAGATAGCCAGCTTCATTGTTTGACTCAATAAAGCGAATTGTTGCGAACACCCCATCAACATTAACGAAAAAAGTGGAATAGCAATCAGCGCACGGGTTCTGCTACCTGATAGAATTTTTATCATCGCTCTGGTTCTCGCCTGAATCCCCTGAAGCAAAAGAAAGGCCACCTAAGTGGCCTTATTATTATCTCAATCCCATTAACCCTGGGTTGATGTGACTGTAGAGGTACTCGTACCCGTGCTATTAGACGTGCTGCTATCATTCGCAGTCGCCACGGTAGCAGCAGCAACGGCAGCCGCCGCTACGCCGACACCGGCCGCCGTAGACGAACCGACGGCAGCGGAAGCGGCGCCAGCGCCACCCGCATCCCCCAGCAATTCGCCTACAGCAGCATATGCACTGGAGGACATGGCCAAGGCCAGTACCGCAGTCATTAACGTTTTTTTCATCACAATTTCCTTCTTTCCTAGGAAGTACTACAGGACAGGAGAAGACTTAACTGACGGCCTTTCCTGCCCTACTTTTCAGCTGATTTCTCAGCCAAACCGGGCATTCACTGTCCTCAAACTCGGGGTATCACCATAATGAAAACGACGTTACATCATGATGCATGTAACAACTGCGTAGCCTTGAATTAAATAAATACAAAAATAGAGATGCGTGTTAACAACATACAGGAAGGGAATGACATTTCTCTGATTAGTTTTACTGCGTATTATTTTTTCGGAGCTGTCCGATAAGAAACGAGGATAAAGGCAAAAGGTGAAACAACCGGGCGATCGACGCCCGGCTGGAGAGTATCAACGCGGCGTTTAGTCCAACCACTCGGTGTGGAATACGCCTTCTTTATCAGTGCGTTTGTAGGTATGAGCGCCGAAATAGTCCCGCTGAGCCTGAATCAGGTTCGCTGGCAACACTTCAGAGCGGTAGCTGTCGTAATAGGCGATGGCCGCCGAGAAGGTCGGCACCGGGATACCATGCTGTACGGCGTAGGCGACCACGTCGCGCAGCGCCTGCTGGTATTCGTCCGCAATCTGCTTGAAGTACGGCGCCAGCAACAGGTTAGCGATAGCCGCATTCTGCGCGTAAGCGTCGGTGATTTTCTGCAGGAACTGGGCGCGAATGATGCAGCCCGCGCGGAAGATCTTGGCGATTTCGCCGTAGTTTAAATCCCAGTTATTCTCTTCTGACGCAGCTTTGAGCTGAGAGAAGCCCTGCGCATAGGAGACGATTTTGCCCAGATACAGCGCGCGACGAACTTTCTCGACGAACTCCGCCTTGTCGCCCGCAAAGGCCTGAGCGGCAGGGCCGGACAGCACTTTGGACGCGGCAACGCGCTGCGATTTCAAAGAGGACAGGTAGCGAGCGAAGACAGATTCGGTGATCAGAGACAACGGTTCGCCCAGATCGAGCGAGCTCTGGCTCGTCCATTTACCGGTGCCTTTGTTCGCGGCTTCATCCAGAATGACGTCGACCAGATATTTTCCGTCTTCATCTTTTTTGGTGAAGATGTCGGCGGTGATTTCGATCAGATAGCTGCTCAGCTCGCCTTTGTTCCACTCGGAGAAAGTTTTCGCCAACTCCTCGTTACTCAGGTTCAGCGCCTGCTTCAACAGGGAGTAGGCTTCCGCGATCAGCTGCATGTCGCCGTATTCGATGCCGTTGTGCACCATTTTCACGTAGTGACCTGCGCCGTCGGCGCCAATATAGGTCACACAGGCTTCGCCTTCCGCGCGCGCGGCAATTTTTTCCAGGATAGGCGCAACCAGCTCGTAAGCTTCTTTCTGACCACCAGGCATGATGGACGGGCCTTTCAACGCCCCTTCTTCACCGCCCGAAACACCGGTGCCGATGAAGTTGAAGCCTTCGGCAGACAGTTCACGGTTACGACGGATGGTGTCTTTGTAGAAGGTGTTGCCGCCGTCTATCAGAATGTCGCCTTTTTCCAGATAGGGTTTGAGAGAAGCAATGGTTTTATCCGTGGCTTCACCCGCTTTGACCATTAACAGGATACGACGTGGCTTTTCCAGGGATTCCACGAATTCCTGAACGGTGTAGCAAGGCACCAGTTTTTTACCGGGATTCTCCGCAATCACCTCATCGGTTTTATCAGCAGAACGGTTAAAGACTGAGACGGTATAGCCACGGCTTTCGATGTTCAGCGCCAGATTGCGCCCCATCACCGCCATACCGACAACGCCTATTTGCTGTTTGGACATTAAAGCAACTCCTGTTTGAAGGGTAACCTACCCGGGTCGCGGCTGGCGCGCCACAGGCAATCAAAAGCAGGCTGATATGGTAACTCAGCTCTTATCGAGTGGGTAGTAATTGGTTCGATAGGATAGGTCCCGCCCGGCATAAAACGGGCTCGGGCGGGAAGCTGTCGTCAGGCTGAGTGTTTTGCCAGCAGCTTTTCGATATTTTTCTTGAAGGCCTTGCCCAGACTCGGATTACGCAGCCCGTAGGAGACGAAGGCCTGAGCATAGCCCAGCTTACGACCACAGTTGAAGCTGCGGCCTGCCATCTCTACCGCGTCTACCTGCTGAGTTTTGATCAGCTCGGCGATGGCGTCCGTCAACTGGATACGGCCCCACGCGCCCGGCAGGATATTGTTGATGATAGGCCAGGCATCCGCAGTCAGCACATAGCGGCCAACCGCAGATAGGTCTGAGCCTTCCACGCGCGCCAGCTTGGGTTTTTCAATCATCGACGTGATAGCCGACGTCGCGCCCGGCTGGGTCAACGGCTGTTCGCATTCAACCACCGAGTATTCCGGCAGCGCCTCATACGGGCGATGTTTCACCAGAACCTGGCTGTGGCCGGTCTCTTCGAAACGCGCAACCAGACGGGCCAGGTTTTCCGTGGACTGATCCGCAGAGCTTTCGTCCAGCACGACGTCCGGCAGGACGACGACGAACGGCGCGTTGCCTACAATCGGATATGCGCAAGAAACCGCATGCCCCAATCCAAGGGTCTGCCCCTGACGCACGTTCATAATGGTCACGCCCGGCGGGCAGATGGCCTGCACTTCCTCCAGCAGCTGACGCTTGGCGCGCTCTTCCAGCAAGGACTCCAGCTCGAACGACGTATCGAAATGGTTTTCGATGGCATTTTTCGACGCGTGGGTCACCAGCACAATCTCTTTAATGCCCGCGTTGGCGCACTCTTTTACGATTTTCTCGATTACCGGGCGATCCACCAGCGGCAGCATTTCTTTAGGAATTGCTTTGGTTACCGGCAACAGGTTCATACCCAGCCCGGCAACGGGAATCACTGCTTTTAATGTCGTCATCTATCGCTCTCTTAAACAGTCAGCCATTTCCGTGGCACTTCCCTAGCCGTGCCACACACTCTCTTAACCTTATACCTAATCTGAGCCAAAGAGATCGCGGGTAAAGACTTTTTCCACAACATCAGACAATTCCGGAGCCATGCGGTTGGACAGAATCACGTCGGAAATCTGTTTGAACTCTTCCAGATCCTTGATGACCTGAGAGTGGAAGAAGTTGTCTTCTTTCAGCGCAGGCTCGAAGACCACGACCTCAATCCCTTTCGCCTTGATGCGCTTCATGACGCCCTGAATGGCCGAAGCACGGAAGTTGTCGGAGCCGCTTTTCATCACCAGGCGGTAGACGCCTACGACGGTAGGATTACGCTTGATGACCGCATCGGCGATGAAATCTTTACGCGTGGTATTAGCATCCACAATCGCACGGATCAGGTTGTTGGGCACCGCTTCGTAGTTAGCCAACAGCTGCTTGGTATCCTTCGGCAGGCAGTAGCCGCCATAGCCGAATGAAGGGTTGTTGTAGTGTTGTCCAATACGCGGATCCAGCCCGACGCCTTGGATAATCTGCTTGCTGTCCAATCCCAACGTCTGGGCGTAGGTGTCCAGCTCGTTGAAGTAAGCCACGCGCATCGCCAAATAGGTATTGGCGAACAGCTTGATGGCCTCAGCCTCGGTGGAGTCGGTAAACAGCACCTGAATATCGGTTTTAATCGCGCCTTCCACCAGCAGATGCGCAAAGGTTTCTGCACGCTCTGAACGTTCGCCGATAACGATGCGCGAAGGATACAGGTTGTCATACAGCGCCTTGCCTTCCCGCAGAAATTCCGGCGAGAAGATGATGTTGTCGGTCTCGAACTCTTCCCTCAGCTGACGGGTGTAGCCGACGGGAACGGTCGATTTGATGATCATCACCGTGTCAGGATTGTGCGCCAGCACATCACGAATAACCGCTTCGACCGAACTGGTATTGAAGTAGTTGGTCTTGGGATCGTAGTCCGTCGGGGTGGCGATGATGACGAAATCGGCGCCTTCATAAGCCGCTGCGGGATCCTGCGTGGCCCGGAAATTGAGCGCCGGATTACGCAGGAAATCCTCGATTTCCTTATCGACGATAGGTGAAACACCTTTGTTGAGCATGTCGACCTTTTCGGCAACGATATCCAGCGCAACCACTTCATTGTGCTGCGCCAGCAGCATCGCATTCGACAAGCCGACGTAACCGGTACCTGCAATCGCAATTTTCATTTTAAATCACACTAATCCAACGTGGCATATAACTAAAATCACAGAAGAAATGGCCGTTCGGCAGTGAGAACCGGCCGCCCGCGCTTCATCGCCTCGATCAGAGGCGGTAGAAACCGCGATACCAGTCAACAAACGCCTGCACGCCTTCGGCGACTTCCACCTGTGGGCGATAACCTGTCGTCGCAAACAGGTCGTCGGTATCGGCATAGGTCTGATACACGTCGCCTGCTTGCATCGGCATGAAGTTTTTCTTCGCTTCGATTCCCAGCGCGTTTTCCAGCGCCGTGACAAAGTCCATCAGCTTCACCGGACTGCCGTGACCGATGTTGTAAACGCGATAAGGCGCGGCGCTATTGGCCGGCGAACCGCTCTCCACCCGCCACGACGGGTCGGGCTGTGGAACAACATCCGCTACGCGCAGCACGCCTTCCACAATATCGGTGACGTAGGTGAAATCCCGGCGCATGTCGCCGTGATTGTAAATATCGATCGGCTCGCCGTTCAGCATGCTCTTCGTGAACTTGAACAGGGCCATATCCGGCCGTCCCCATGGCCCGTACACGGTGAAAAAGCGCAGGCCGGTGGTCGGCAGGCCGTACAAATGCGAATAGGCATGCGACATCAGCTCGTTGGATTTTTTGGTGGCCGCGTACAGCGACACCGGGTGATCCACGCTATCCGCCGTCGAGAACGGCGTTTTATTGTTCAGCCCATACACCGAGCTGGATGACGCATAGACCAGATGACCCACGCCATGATGGCGGCACCCTTCCAGCACGTTGACGTGACCGGTCAGATTGCTCTGCGCATACGCCAGCGGGTTTTCCAGCGAGTAGCGTACGCCCGCCTGCGCCGCCAGATGGATCACGCGGTCGAATTTCTCCGCCGCAAACAACTGATGTAGTGCCTTATCATCCGCGATATCCAGCTTCTCGAAACGGAAGTTGTCCAGCGGCAGTAGTTCGGCCAGGCGCGCCTCTTTGAGAGAGACGGCGTAGTAGTCGTTGAGATTATCTATCCCGACAACTTCGTGGCCGGCGGCACACAGCGACTGGCAAACATAAAAACCGATAAATCCGGCGGCTCCGGTGACAAGGAATTTCATCAGATGACTCATTGTTGTGGGTGAGATGAATCTGCGAATGATACCACCGAACGGTTTGATGCCGAATCGGAACATTGGAAGGTCTTGCTCCGATAACTCATTCACCCGGTTAATAAAAATGCAGTTTGCAGCGACGCTTCCGCAAAGGCGCCTTTCATCGTCTGCCCTGATGATTCTCTGCTGTTATCACTTGCACGGCGTCGTTAATCCCCGGCGCGCTATTCACTCAGATAGCGAGGGATAGGGCCTAACGTCCAGGTTTTTCCGTCGATATCCGTCTGATTGCCCTGCCAATCCGTCTGCACTTTTTTCCCGCCATCTAGCGGCACTTCTTTCTTGTCTGCGCCTACCGTCCACCCCACCAACAGGTCTTTGCTGCCGTTGGAGAAGCGATAGACTTTAACGTCCGGTGCATCCACTACAGCATTTTTGAAGTGCATGCCGGTCAGCATGTGGTTCATCACCGCCATCGCGCTATAGGCGGGTTTAGGCGTGTAGTCCTGATAAAGCAGACCAAAATTATGCTCTTTGTTGGCCCCATTCGCGCCATCGTTCACAAAGTCATACCAAAACGTACTTTGAATGATGTTGAGGCGCTGGGCTTGGATTAAAGTCCTGAGCAGAAAAGCGGCCTGGACGGCTTCGCCATTGGCGTAAGGGATCGTGGTTGAAGGCCAACCAATTTCGGTGACATAGACCGGCGGGAAGCGACTCGCCGAGCGTTTTTCCAGCTTGATGTGGCTTTCCATCAGCCGCGACACGCTGCCGACGTTGACACGCCCCCCCATCGGGGTGAACGGCGAGTTTTTCGCGGGATAGCCTTTGTCCGGGTCGAACGGCGACATATAAGGGTGAATGCTGAAGGCATCCATATAGGGTTTACCGCCGTATTTGAAGATACCGCCCACGCAGTCGCCCCCTGCCCCGCCCCCGGCTCCGCCGCCGCCACATGCAATCACCGTCGAATTTTTATCGACGCCTTTCACTGCGGTGTAGACCTGTTTCAAAAACGCCGTATACCCTTCCCAGTCCTGGGTGCCAAAAGTCTGTGGACGCGGTTCGTTCCACACTTCCCAGTGTTTCACCGTCTCGCGATAGCGGGATACCGTGCTTTGGGCATAGTTGGCGAAGTGCTCGGCGTTGCCGGCGATAGGACCGGGATAGACGCGCTCATTGGCGTAATCCAGCACCACCAGCGGTTTTAACGCCAGCTCACTCGCCAGTCGAATATAGTTGTCCACATAGCCGGGATAAGCGAAACGGGCTTTGCTTTTTTCTACCGTGCTCCATGGGATTTCATCGCGGATCCAGCCGATACCCGCCGCCTTGATGAGCGGCATTGCTTTATTCGCATCCCAACGCCCCTGACCGAAATGGGTGTTCACGCCCACCGCATCGTTGAGCGGTCCGACGGGCGGAATGAGTGCGACGTTACGTTCGTCGAGCTTTTTATCGTTGCCGTCGATGACGTTGATTTTATACAGGCCCAGCGCCGGAAACGTGATATCGACGGTCGCGAAATTTCGCCGCCGTTATCACTGTTTTTTAGGACTTTTTTGAAAAAAGGAATCGCCAGCGGATTGCCGAGATCGTCATATTGATAGGCCTCGACGACCGCCCCATCGTCGGGTAGTCCCTGCAACACAAAATGCTTGGTCGTGAGATCGCTGTATATATATTTATTGTTATCGCTGAAGTAATCCTGATCGTTTTTCCCTGCTGCCTGCGCGGCGAGAGACGTAAAAGCCCAGGAGGACAATAAATATAAACACACGGATGTTTTTTTGAAGTTCTGCATACTGGCCTCTCACCTACCCAATAGTGGTCCGCATGGAGCAAAAGCGGATCATTGAAACGACAATGGCAACGACGTATTACCGCAGCACGGCAACGGTTCTCCCCACGTTCATTGCATGTTCAGGCTGGCGCTTAGTGGCGACAGCCTGCCATGCCGAACCGTCATGAGGCTGGCAATCCCGTCTCGCGTCAGCTCGACTCAACGCGACTAGGGAGGAAAAGCGCCAAAGCCTTACGCGGTCTGGTTTACTCGGAAAGCAGCGCCAGAATTTCATCCGTTTTCTGTTTCATCAGCGCGATGTCATTTTTCGACTCGACATTCAGGCGTACGACCGGCTCCGTGTTGGAAGAACGCAGGTTGAAGCGCCAAGCGCCGAAAGACATGCTGATGCCGTCCGTCTCGTCAATCGACTCCGCCGTCGCGGCATAGTGCGTTTTGACTTTGTTGATCGAGGCGGCTGGCTGCTGCAGGGTGACGTTGATTTCACCGGACGAGGGATACGCCTCGATGCGAGACCGCACCATCTCCGCCAGCGGCTGCTGTTTAACACAGATTAATTCCGCGACCAGCAGCCACGGGATCATCCCGCTGTCGCAGTAAAAGAAATCGCGGAAGTAGTGATGCGCACTCATTTCACCGCCGTAGATCGCGTCTTCAGACCGCATGCGCTCTTTGATGAAAGCATGACCGGTTTTCGACATGACCGGCTGGCCGCCGGACGTGGTGACGATATCCTCGGTATTCCAGCTAAGGCGCGGATCGTGAATAATTTTACTCCCTGGATTTTTCTGCAAGAACGCTTCGGCCAGCAGCCCAACGATGTAGTAGCCCTCGATGAAATTGCCCTGATTATCGAACAGGAAGCAACGATCGAAGTCGCCGTCGAATGCGATCCCCATGTCGGCGCCCGTTTCACGCACGGCATTCGCGGTGTCCGCACGGCACTCCGGCAGCAGCGGGTTGGGGATACCATTCGGGAAGTGGCCGTCAGGCTGGTGGTGCACCTTGATGAATTCGACCGGGACGTTCTTCTGTTTGAAAATCGCCTCGATGGCGTCAATAACATGCCCTGCCGCACCGTTGCCAGAGTTCACCACCAATTTCAGCGGCGTCAGGTTGTCGAGGTTGATGTAAGACAGAATATGCTCGACGTAGGCAGGAAGCGTATTCTCTTTGCGGTAGCGACCACGGGGACGCCCATCGTCGGAAAATCCGTTGTTTTCCGCAATGCGCTGCACTTCGCGCAAACCGGTATCGCCGCTGATCGGGCGCGAATTTTCGCGCACCAGTTTCATCCCGTTATAATTGATCGGGTTATGGCTGGCGGTCACTTCGATACCGCCGTCCGTTTTCAGATGCGAGGTGGCGAAGTAGATCTCTTCCGTGCCCGATAGGCCGATATCGATCACATCGGTGCCCGCATCCTGTAGCCCTTCGGCCAGCGCCAATTTCAGGCTCTCGCTGGTCAAACGGACGTCGCTGCCCAGCACGATGGTTTTGGGCTTCAGATACTCCCCATAAGCGCGGCCGATCCGGTAGGCGATATCCTCATTCAGCTCTTCGCCCAGCTGTCCGCGGATGTCATATGCTTTGAAGCAGGTCAACTGATCCATTACCGATACCCTCTCTTAAACACGACCATAGCGATCTTTCAATCTGACGATGTCGTCTTCCGTTATGTGATGCCCCGAACGCACTTCAATCATGATCAGGTCGATCTGTCCGGGATTTTCCAGCGTATGTACGCTATTTGTCGGGATCACCGTGGACTGGTTCTCCGACAGATAAAATTCTTTGTCATCCACCTTCACTTTCGCCGTGCCGCTGACCACCACCCAGTGCTCCGCGCGGTGGTAATGCCGCTGTAGCGACAGCCCTTGACCCGGATGGACCACGATGCGTTTCACCTGGTAACGGTCGCCGGCGTCGATGTTGGAGATGTTGCCCCACGGGCGGAAAGAGTATTGATGCTCGCGGAAATGGTGGTGGCCACGCGTTTTCAGCTCCTCGACCACCTTCTTGACGTCCTGAACACGGTCTTTGCGGGAGATCAGCAGCGCATCGTTGGTGTTGATCACCACGATGTCATCCAGTCCGATGGTAGCGACAAGCGCCGATTCGGAAGAGATATAATTGTTGCGGGAGTCGAAGGAGATCACTTCGCCCACGTTGACGTTGCCGTTTTCATCTTTCGCGGAGACATCCCAGAGCGAAGACCATGATCCGACGTCGCTCCAGCCCGCATCGATGGGGATTACCACCGCATCGCTGGTTTTTTCCATCACGGCGTAATCGATGGAGTCGCTCGGGCACTGCGCGAAGCTCTCGGCATCCACCCGGATGAAGTCCAAATCTTTCTGACTGCGCTCGATACTTTCACGGGTTATCCGATAAATCTCCGGGCTGTGTTTCTCCAGCTCTTCCAGATATTTTCCCGCCTTGAACAGAAACATGCCGCTGTTCCAGCTGTAGCCACCGTCGGCGACATACGCTTCGGCTTTTGCCAAATCAGGTTTTTCGACGAAAGCGTCGACGCGGAAACAAGAGTCCGACAATCCTTCGCCCTTTTTGATATAGCCATATCCGGTTTCCGGGTACTCTGGAATAATGCCGAACGTCACCAGCTGATTATTCGCCGCGTAATGCACCGCATCGATGATAGCGGCGTGGAAATGATCTTCTTTCTTTATCAGATGGTCCGCGGCCAGTACCAACAGCAAACTTTCCGGATCGCTCTGATTCGCCAAATGGGCGGCTAACGCAACCGCAGGCGCGGTATTTTTCCCCACAGGTTCAAGAATAATATTATTGTCAATCTTGTCGATTTCTCTTAATTGCTCAGCGACCAGAAAACGATGATTTTCATTACAAATAACCAGGGGCGGCTTGACCGAAATATTTTCGATCCCTTCAATTCTTGTCACCGTATTTTGCAGCAGACTTCCTACAGATTCGCCAATCGTCAAAAACTGTTTGGGGAATAATTCGCGAGATAAAGGCCATAGACGACTGCCTGTTCCGCCTGCCATTACGACGGGGATAATAGTTAACATAGCGTATCCTGGAAAATATCTGAGTGGAAAATAAGGCTACTGATTTTTCAGCGTCCGACATTTCGGGTGTCTACCCGCAATAAAAGCCGAGATCAGCAGAAAAGTATCTTTGAAATTGAATGCGCACAGATCGGAAAACACTCTTTTCAAAAAGACGTAATACCCTCTCACGCTGGGATATTGACGGGTCGAAATCGCCAGATCCCATATTCTTTCTTTTTTTCTGAAGTCATTCATCGCCCCTTCCGTTCTGGACAAAGAGTGCATCAAATGGCAGGTGGTGCTCAGCGTGATCGCGACGCCTTTATGGGCCAGAAGATGTATGCGGCGAAAGAAGCTGGTGTCGACGCCATAGAGCGCATAGTGCTCGTCGAACAACGACAGGCCATGCTGGCGAAACTTGTCGACCAGCGAACGACGGATGATCAGTCCCGACCCGATGGACACCGCAGAGAAAGGATCCAGCACTTCGGCATCGGCAACCACGGCATTGTGCGACATGGGGTAATAGGTTTCTTTATCAAACACCGAAATAATTTTCGGGCATTCGACATCCGCGTTCCCTTTTAATAGCGCCTGCTGAAATGTTTCGTTGATCGTAGTGTCGTCATCCAGCAGAACAAATTTTTCCGCTTCCGGATGAGATTGAATATAACGATTGTAAATCACGCTCAACGAAGGATTATCCAGACAGTTATTCAATTCGATTTTTCCGAAATTCTGTTGGAAAACATTCTCGGAGGTCGCGTCAAGTTCAATCGACTGCGGACCATTATTATGAATAATCAGCTTCGCGGTTTTAAAATCATAATCCGCCAGCGTAGATAATGTCGTGGACGCGGCGACCTGTTTATTATAAAGCACTACGACAACGACATAATTGCAATGCATTATAGGTTCCTTTATCACGGTGCGTTTTCAACCGACGGCTGAATAAGGACCGCATAAAAATCGTTAATGAAGTCATCCTGCTGACGCAGGATTAATGCCTTGAGCGACGTTTGGTAATTATCTTCCCCGCTCGACGTCATATGCTGCAACGTCACCCGGCTCATTTCGTCAATATTATGACTCTCGAAGAGGAAGGTGGCGTTGAGATAATCCTTAATTCCATCGATTCGGGACGCAATTATTTTTTTCTTCAGCAACGCCGCTTCGATCAGCACCAGCGGTACGCCTTCAAACTTGGAGGGAATAACAATCAGATCCGCCTGCGACATAATCGCCAGCATATCGTCACGATTGCCCAGCAGCTCGACGTGGTTTTGCAGCTGATTCGCCGTAATAAACGCGCGAATACGCGCTTTGTCTTCCCCATCGCCCACTAGAAAACATTTCACATTAGGCTGCTGGGCGATCACGGCCTTGAATGCGGTGAGATAGTCGATTTGCCCTTTCTGCTTGTCCAGCAGTCGTCCCGGGATCACCAGGGTAAACGTGCCCGGCGGCACATCGGACAGTGGCGTGACGGCATTGGCGACATCCGCCTGCGGCTTACGATCGATGTAATTGGCGACCACATCGACAGGCGTGTCGCGGCCACTTCTTTGTTGCAGAGAGGCTTTGACGGAGTCGCTGATAGTGATGTAGCGCGTAGGCAGCCGGTAAAGAATGGCGCAGAGCGCATCTTTGAAAAAGTGGGTCGCGCTTTTGCCGTACAGCTCGACGTACCCGTGCGCCATCGGGATATACGAGGTCACGGGGACCGAGATCAGACGAGCCGCCATGCTGCCCAGATTACCGATTTCGATGCGCCCCTGAGAAACCACGACCGAGGTCGCGTGATATTTCTGCAGAATGCGCTTTATTTTCAGTATGTCGCCCCACATAAACCAAGTCACCAAGGAGGCGAATTTGACCGTCTTGATCGGCAAAGTGATGATCTGGTCAAAATGACCGTGATCCCGGCAGTACGCCAGGGCCTTAGGGTTATGCTCATTTAAAATCAGCACGCAGGGAAACTTGTCTGACACGCCGCAGGCGGCGGCGAGAAACATTTTCTCGTGGCCGCTGAAGATGTCAGTATCGCAATAAAAAACTCTCATAAAATTCACCGTAAATAACCGGACCAATACGCCTGAGAGAGCGTCATCCCAGGCGGTGCCTACCCACCGCGAGCGGTTATTTGTGCAGCAGACCTTTCAGGTAGTATTTGGTGGCGCCTAAAAAGACGCGCGTATCTGTCAGCGTCAGCAGTTCGGAGAAGCTCAACTTCTCTTCAGCCGCTAGTTTGTACTGGAAGTACAGCGTCTTGATCGCCTTCTCATTCAACAACGCCGCGTGCTTGTTGATGAAGAACTCATAGCCGTTTTTGAGCTTTTTAGATTTGGTGATGCGGTTAAAGCCGTGGTCGAGATACTGGATATACGTGGCCCCGCCGATGCGATATCCGTTGCCGAACTTCGCCGCCAAACGCAACCAGGTATCGTAGTCCTGCCACGCCGGCGAGGCGTTGTCGAACCCGCCTATCTCACGCATATTCTCAGTGGTGGTGAACACCTGATTGCCGATCACATTAGACTGACAGAGATCATCCAACGTAATCACGCCGGCTTTATCGAACTCGATGAAGTCGCCCTTGTCCCCCCGGAACACAATGCCGGACGAGATGTAGGGATAGCGATTTTTCTCGAAGAACGTCACGAAAGTCTCGACTCTGTCCGGCGTAAATTCGTCGTCGTCATCCAGCCCGGTGATGTACTCGCCCTGCGCATATTTAATGGCCGTATTCCGGCAGCCGCAGGCGCCTTTAGTATTTTCGTTTTTGTAGAACCTGACGGTGGCGGCGGCGCCGACCAGTGACTTGACGACCTCTTCGGTGTCGTCGCTGGAACCGTCATCGACGACGATCACTTCGATATTTTTGTAAGTTTGATTTTTGACGGACTCAACCGCGCGCTTGACTAAAGAAGAGCGATTATAGGTTGGTATATAAACGGAAACCAAAGGACTCATACTCGATCCACCTCGATGAATTCATTAAATATAAAGAACCAGATAGGTTATTTATGCCAAGACATCAGCGTTATTATTTCCCTGTAGGGCGGCGTCATATCAGCGCCTTTTTCTTTCTCCGCACGACCCCCGCTATCGTCGTGCGGAGTGATTTATCCACCAGCAGTATGGCGATGGCGTAACTTGCCACTCCGCAGAGAATAGAAATAGCCAACACCCATTCCGTGGTCAGAGCGTGACCCAGCGCCGTTTTGACCCAATACACCAGCCCCACCATAAGAGCGCCTGATGCCAAAATCGGCAGGATGCGTTTGAAAAAAGCGATGAGAGAGAATCCAATCAACGACCTTACGCACACGATGACCGGGATGAAGTTGAGAATGTTGGCAATGAAGTAGAGCTGGGAGAAGGTGACGATGTCGTACCGAGACCCGATCATGAACGCAGACACCTGCAAAATGGCGCCCAGCAACCCTAGTATCATCAGGGTGTCCGTGCGCCCTTTCGACATAAACAACGTGCCGGACGTGCTGAGAATCGACTGAATAATCGCCGTCGGCGCCAGCCAGACTAAAATGGTGGCGGTCAACGCCCATTTGTCGCCGAAGACGATGAGCACAAACTCCTTGCTCAATATCGCAATCCCCATCATCAGAGGAACCACAAGCAGCAGGATGTAGTAGAGGACGTTGTAGTAGACCTCGCGTATTTTCTCCGGCTCATCCTGATAGCGGCTCAGCACAGGGAACAGCGCGCGCGACGCGACGAACGTCAGGCTTTGCAGGGGAAACAGCATGATGCGATAGGCCAGCGAATAAGCGCCCAATATCAGCGAGGAAAAGTAGTGGCCAATGATCATGCTGTCCGCGTTGCGGGAAAAGTAGTTGATGAAGTTGAACGCCGTAAGGTTGGCGCTGAAACCGAAGATACTTTTCAGTTCCGCCTTGTCCCAAATATGAGCGAATGAGGGACGCCAGGAAGACGCCAGCCAGAGCTGAATCGTCGACATCAAATTCAGCACGATGACCTGCGCGACCAGACTCATAACGCCGTACCCCATCACCGCCAGCGTGACGGCGACGACGAAAGAGAACAGCGACGACGAAATTTCGATGAAGGCCACTTTCTTGAACTGCGACTGGCGCTCCAGCAAGGCCAGATGCGCGGCGGAGCTGCTTCCCAGCGGGAAACTCAACGACAGCAGACACAGGATTAGTACCAGCTTGTCCTGATTAAAGAAGCTCGATACCACGGGAGAAACCAGAACCACCACCAGGCAGACGCCAAGTCCCATAAAGATGTTCAGCCAGAACACGGCGTTGATGGTTTTATCCTGCAACTCTTTACGCTGAATGATGGCGGCGGAAGTCCCCAAATCGCGGACCAGCGTCGCCAGGTTGACGACGACTAACGCCATCGCCATCAGGCCATACTCCTGCGGCGGGATCATCCGGGCTAATACCACGATGTTCAATAGCTGGACGATGATCTTGAATCCTTGCGAAAACCCAACCCACTTTGTGTTAGAAATTAGTCCCATAGCGTTTTTTCTTTATTAATTATGAATAACAGCACAGAGCCTGACTTCTGACTCTATCTCCCTTCAACCGGGCAAGGTTGAGCCATGTTAGGTGCTTGAATAACGCCAAACGTCTTGCCATCACGCCGTTGTCGGACAAAGCGATTACGTCTCCGTCCAGCAGGCGTGACCGGACAACAACAGCCGTGTCTCGCTGTCCGGCGCTGGCTTCTATGATTCGTTAACAGAGACAGATGACGGTGCGGTCACCGCCGCATCCGTTCGGTCTGATTAATAGGCTGATTTATTGACGAAGCCTTTAAAGATGGTCAGGAAGATGATTTTGATGTCCAGCCACAGCGTCCAGTTCTGGATGTAGCTAAGGTCGAACTCCACCCGTTTTTCCATCTTGTCGAGGGTCTCAGTTTCTCCACGCCAGCCGTTAATCTGGGCCCAGCCGGTGATACCGGGTTTCATCTTGTGGCGCAGCATGTAGCCCTTGATCAATTTCCGGTATTGCTCGTTGTGCGCCACGGCATGGGGACGAGGACCCACGATGGACATATCACCCAGGATGACGTTGAAGAACTGCGGCAGTTCATCCAGCGAGGTACGGCGTAAGAAAGCCCCCACCGGCGTGATACGCGCATCCCCTTTTGTGGCCTGAATTACCTTGTCGCCGTTTTCCATCACGCTCATGCTGCGGAATTTCCAGATCTCAATCGGTTTCCCATCGATGCCGTAGCGTTTCTGGCGGAAGATAACCGGTCCTGGCGAAGTGGCCTTCACGGTAATCGAAATCATGATCATCAGCGGTGAAATCAGCAATAGGATTATCGAAGCGATGATAATGTCTTCGATCCGCTTGATAAGGACGTTAAGACCACTCATCGGCGTATCGTAGAGGGAGATAACGGGGATTCCATTTATCATTTCACTGCGCGACTGCAACATGCTGAACATGAGAATGTCCGGGATCAGCAATACGGTGCAGGTGGTGTCCGAAAGCGCCTGCAAAATGGTGTCGATAAGCTCGGAGTCTTTCATCGGCAAAGCGATATAAACCTTGTCGATCTCGCCCCGCTTGGCGCTCTTGATCAGTTCATCCACGCCGCCGAGCTTTCTGACGTTGGCGGCTTCATAGGATTCCGCCAACGCGTCTTTTTCCGGCAGGTAGTAGCCGATCATGTTTAATCCCAGCCACGGCGCTCGGAGAATGCTTTCAATCATGTGCAGACCCGCCATCGAGTCGCCGATAATTACGACCCGGCGCGTGTTGTAACCAAGCTGACGCAGGTATCTGACCGCGATGCGAATTAACAGCCGCGACAAGATAAACGAAATCAGCGAAATACTGAGCCACAGCGCATGATAGTAAAAGCCGATAAACTTGGTGGGGAAAATAGACAGTATCCCGGCGCTGAAAATAACGCTCAGCACCCAGTTGCGCATCAATAGTTTAATTTCGCGCCGGAAACTTACGCCCCGCCATGAACGATAGAAATCCGTGATTCCCCCGAATAATTGAAAAATAGAAAGACTAATAAAGGCAAGCAACCAATGCTGAAGATCAATCTCACCGTTTACGAAAAAAGAGACAATAAATGTACTCAGCAATATGGTTACTATATCGGTAAAACGCTGCAACATGGATATCATGGAGGCGTTTGTATAGACGATGTTACCTGGTTCTTTTAACATCATTTTTCTCATATAGATTTAGTTTAATGAGTCAGTCTCAATAAATAATCTTTTTGCTCTCGTCAAAAAGCTCCCATTTATTTTTCACATAGTTATCAAATTCTAGCTGAAACCGGTTCACGGAAAACCGTAAGGCATTTTCCCGGCAATCCTCCGCAAGTAACTTCCCATCCAATTGTTCAAAATCGTTCACAGCCTGACACAGCGACGCCGCCGTTTGCTGTTCGAAAAACAGGCCTGTCGGTTTATCTACCCCTAACGGAAGCACGGTTTCTAACGCTCCGCCTTTTCCGAAAGCAATCACCGGCGTGCCACAAGCCTGAGCTTCAACGGGTGAAATACCAAAATCTTCCTCAGCCGCGAAAACAAACGCTTTCGCTCGCTGCATATAGTCAATGAGGGCGGCATCGCTCTGATAACCCAACAGTTCGATATTCGGTTTCGCCAGAGCTTTGATTTTTTCCATATCGGAACCGTCGCCAATCACCAGCAATTTCTTGTCTGGCATCTTTGCAAACGCTTCCACGATCAGATCAACTTTTTTATAAGGAACCAGTCGGGACGCCGTTAAATAGAATTCCTCTTTCTTATCTGAAAACTCGAAGCTTGAAATATCAACCGGCGGATAAATCACATCAGCTTCACGGCGGTAGATTTTATTTATTCTTCTGGCGATAAATTGAGAGTTCGCCACAAAGTGGTCTACGCCGTTGGCAGTACGGTAATCCCAAAGCCGCAGCTTGTGCAATAGGACTTTGGCGATAAAACCTTTCATCCCTTTATTCAATCCGGTTTCTTTAAGATATTGGTGCTGTAAATCCCAGGCGTAGCGCATAGGTGAATGCACATAACTAATATGTAATTGATCTGGCCCGGTAATAACCCCTTTCGCCACCGCATGGCTACTGGATAAAACGACGTCATAACCCGACACGTCTAATTGCTCAATCGCCAACGGCATAAAAGGCAGATATTTCTGATAGCTTTTTTTGGCCTTCGGAAACTTTTGAATAAAAGTGGTCGTCGCCTTTTTATTCGCAATTAACTCACGGCTTTTTTCATCAAAAAAATCGATGACTGAGTAAAGTTCTGCTTTGGGATAAACTGCCAGCATTTCTTTAAGCACTTTCTCCGCGCCTGCATAAGTTACCAGCCAGTCCGTCACGATCCCTACTTTGTAGTTATCTGACATATTCATCTCCCTAAAAATAAAAAAATAATCAGCGTTTAACTAAAACGCCATCAATAATATGACTGAGTTGTTCTGCGGATTTATTCCAGGAGAATCTTTCTATATTTTCATATCCCTTTTGAATAAGAGAACTCCTCAAATCAGGATCAGAAATCACCGAAGTGATTTTTTCACCCATATCCTCAATATTCAGCGGTGAAAAAAACGACGCGCTGTCGCCTAACACTTCCGGCATTGACGCTGCGTTGGAGGAAATCACCGGACAGCCGCACGCCTGAGCTTCCAGCGGGGGGATGCCGAAGCCTTCATACAACGATGGGAAGATAAAGGCTGTAGCGTTGCGATAGAGCGCCAGCAAATCGTCATCGCTGACGCGGCCGACAAATTTAATACGGCTTTGGTCGAGTTCTTGCAGATAATTCTGTTTTTTAAAGCTCCCTGAGCCGCCCCCCACCACTTTCAGCGTAATATCTTTATTGTCTAGCTGGCTGAATGCTTCGATCAGACTATGGAAGTTTTTGTGATAATTCGGAGACGATACAGCCAACAAATAGGCATCATGGCCAGCACCCGCGCTCACGTTATCCTTGCCGCTAAATTTGCCGCTGACCGCATTGTAAACCACCGCGATTTTATGAGGATCGACATGATAATATTTCCCCAACTCCAGCTTGGAAAATTCGCTGACGGTAATTAGCTTATGCGAATTTTTGATCATCAGCGGAACTAAGGTGTTATACAACAGCCTGAATTTCTTGGAGTAGCTCTGCGGATAGCGTTTATAAGTGACATCATGATGCGTCACAATTTTGTTTTTATAAAACACCGGCGCGGTGCTGCACAAATTAATTAGCAAAGGCGAACCGTTCCGCCTGAGATAGTGGGGGAGATCGTATTGCTCCCAGATATGGCCGCTGTTTTTACCGATGATTTTGACGTTGAGCTGTTTAGCGACATCCTGTCTCGCTATATTGCGCGGTGACAAGAACACGACATCATCTCTCATTGTATTCAGAGACAGGCTCAGTTCTTCTGCAAAGCGCTGCACCCCGGTAATATCTTGAGTCAGAAACCTGGCATTAACGAAAATCACATAATCACCTTGATTGTCTGGTTGGCGTTATCGATATCATCCCTAACGATATTGTTTGTTCGTGATGATGTAGTAGTACGTGAGGATAATGAAGCTATCGACGGTGAAGAGCGTGACGGTCTGCGTGAAACAGATCAGGATCCCCATGTCGTAGCTATCCAGCTTCAATAAGACGGAAGCCAGGAATATCGTCACCAGTCCGAAGAGCCCCATTTCCACCAAAATGCCCGACAGGCCAATATTGGGTTTTAATCCTTTAGGCTCGAAGAAACCGATGATCGGCTGGCTACTGTTGAAGCACTGATACTCCCTGTCACAACCAAACAGCAGGTTCGGCAGCTTCATATCCGTTAATAAATAGGACGGCGAAAAACGGTGAGCGAAAGATTCATGATCGTAAAAGTAATCCGGCGATCCCACATTCAGGTAGTTAGCCAGGCACACGGACAGAAATATGAACGCCATAATCGTGATGTTGACGGGGATTTTTCGAATGTAGTGCCGCAGCAAATACAGGAACAGGAAGATAAACAACACCAGAGAGACTTTGGACAGGCTGAACATAAAGGCCAGGATAAAAATCAGTATCTCTTTTTTCGTCAGCTTTTTATCTCGAGCCCTGATGATGAAGGTAATCAGCAAAAGCGATACGAAAAAACCTGCCTCTCGGGATAACCCCGACATACGCGGCAGAAAGAACACGACATATTGGTTGGTGTATGTTTCCGTCGCGTAGGCTCCCCACAGAAGGGTCGATATTGCGCTGGGGCCGAGCATGGCGGAATACTCTTGCCCAAACTGAAAGGCGATAAATTGCAGCACGCACCACAGCGCCGAAAAAATCAGGCAGACGAAAATCTTATCAACGATCGGCCGACCCACTTTGATCAAGTAAATCACGCCAAGGCAAATAGCGGTGCCTTTAACCGCGATATCAATTCGTCCAAGCAGCAGACTAAAGCTCAGAAAGAGCAGAATGAACAGCGTGGGTTTTAAATTGACCTTTTTAAGTAACGCGAGGAAGTGAAAATCCAAAAACACCAGCGGCAGCCATAGGTATACGGTCATGTCGCTGATATAGGGGTTCAACGGGGTAGCGACAAACAAGGCAGCGATCAGCCAACGCAATGTCGATGTCAGAGCACCTTCCCTAGATTTCACTACCGGGGCGTTACTTTCGATTGCTATAGACATTAGCGGGTACGCTCTAAATAAAATGAACTACAGATAGGTGGATGGCAGGCGTCAGACGACCCTATCGCGGAAATGCGGCCTGGAAGCCCTTGGGGACGAAACTTCCAGGCCATTCGACGTCGAATACACGCTCAGCGCTGAATCAGTGGTCGTTACTTATCCGACTTATATTCATACGCGTAGTAGTGGTAACTGCCATCTCCGTAGTAGCTGGCCGCGCGTTTTACGACGGCATTCAAGATCACGCCTTTGATGTCTGCGCCATTCTGTTCGAAGCGACGGATGCTGACTTCGATCTCTTTCGGCGTATTCACCAGGAAGCGAGCCACCAGCAGCGACGTACCTACCTGACGGCTGATGATCGCCGCGTCGGTTACGGCCAGGATTGGCGGCGTATCCAGCAACACGATGTCAAAGTTTTCGCTCGCCCACTCCAGGAAACGGGAGAAGTTGTTGTGCATCAACAGTTCCGACGGGTTCGGCGGGATCTGCCCCCGCGGAATAAAGCTCAGATTTTCCTGCACCGTCTGCCGCACCGTGGTTTCGGCGGAGAGCTGTCCAGACAAAATGTCCGACAAACCCTTGTCACCGCTCGTCCCCATCAATTGGTGGGCATAGCCTTTACGCATATCACAGTCCACCACCAGAACGCGCTGACCGGACTGGGCGACGACGGCACCCAGGTTGGCGCTGATGAAAGACTTGCCGATCCCGGGGCTAGCGCCGGAAATCATCAGCACATTATTTTTCGCTTCCATCATGGCGAAGTGCAGGCTGGTGCGCAGACTCCGGATCGCTTCAATAGCCAGGTCGGTCGGATTGCCCATCGCCAACAGGGCGGGAACCATTGGGCTACCCCGTTTATGTCTGACAGCCGTTTCGCGATCTTTCTTCTGCTGCCATTCAGACAGCGGCACGCTGGCGTATACGTTGACGCCCTGCTCTTCCAACTGTTCAGGGTTTTCGATCCCTTTATGCAGTACGGTTTTAAGCACGACGAAAGCGACGGACACCATGCCGCCGAGGATGATAGACAGCAACACCATCAGCGATTTCTTCGGTTTTACCGGACTCATTTCCACCATCGCAGAGTCGATGATTCGCACGTTGCCGACGGTGCTGGCCTTGTTGATGCTCAGCTCCTGCTGTTTATTCATCAGTTGGACATAGACTTCCTGACCGACGTTGACGTCACGCGTCAACCGCAGAATTTCCTGTTGGGTCTTCGGCATGCTGTTGACGCGTTTGTTCAGTTTATCCCGCTCGTCTTCCAGCGTTTTGCGTTTTTCCATCAGGCGCGGTACGCCGGATGCTCCTTGGTATAGAGCTTCGAAATTTCCGCCTCTTTGAAGGTCAGCTCGTTCAACTGAGACTCGACGCCCACAATCGTATCCAGTACGGATTTCGCTTCCAGCGAGAGGTCCACAGAATCATTCTGTTGGCGGAACAAATTCAGCTTGTTCTCCGCCTCATCCAACGAGGTCCGCACGATGGGTAACTGACCTTTCAAAAATTCCAGACTTTTCGCCGCTTCCGCCGATTTGCGTTCCACGTTCTGTTGCAGATAATTATTGGCGATGCTGTCCAGAATCTTTTGCGTCTTCTCCGGATTAACGCCTTCCAACGTTAACGATAATACGCCGGTATCTTTGCCTTTATCCGCCACCGCCATCGCATTGAGCGTTTTATTAATCGCCGTCAGCTCATCCAGCTTGCGCACGTTAAATTCCGTTCCTTCCGGCGCCTCGATATCACTCACCAGAATAGAAACCCTATCGCGACTTTCCAGCTGCCCGACTTTCCCCGTAATATCAACGCGGCCGTCACTGTCGGTCAGGCGATAACGTCCGCCCTCTAAAACTTCCAACGTCAGCATCTTGTTCATTAATATGCCGGGAACTTGCAGGCGGGAAATAGCGATATTTCCGGATGTCTGATTAAGAATCCGCGCAATGCCTTTACCGATGCCCGGAAAATACTTCTGCTCCACTTCCGTGTCCAAAGATAAATCTTGAACGGTTTTTCCAATCACCATCCGGGATTTGATTAATTCAATCTCGGCGGCAGATTGCGGTTTGGCGTCCGGCAACATGCTGGAGACATCTTTTAAGAGGCTGTCCCCCGCATCCTGCTCCACCTGAATTAACGCGTCCGCGCGATAAATAGGCGTCGCCATTAATACATAGAGAATGCCGAGAACAGTAAAAATGGTGGTGACGCTGATAATAAGCCAGCGGTTATCCAGCATTGTTCCCAGTAAACGGCCCAAATCGACATCGTCTGATTTATCAATTTCAGATGTTTTCACGGCAATTTTCTCTGACATCTTAATCCCTGCTGGTTAACGGCTCAGTGCCTGCACCCATTGATGGGCAGACTGTTCTAATTGGGTGTATACCATTTCAAATGTTTCACGACTTCTACGGTAGGGGTCGTCTATTTCCTGCTGGTTCAGCCAATGGCCGAACAGCATGGTTTTCCCTCTTACTTCCGGCGCAAGGCGGCCGACAGCATCGATATGACCCTTCTCCATCACCAGAATCAGGTCAAACTGACGGCACAGTGCGCCCGTGAGCTGCCGAGCGCTATGGCCCTCCAGCGACACACCGTGCTGGGCCGCGACTTCATTTGCCGTTCTGTCGGCGGGGTTGCCGACCAACGCCCCCAACCCCGCTGAAGCCACGGTCTTTCCCGGCAGGGCATGCTTCAACAGCCGCTCTCCGGTAGGAGAGCGACAGATGTTGCCGACACAAACCACGAGAATGGAATCGAACATCGTTCCCTCACTCCTACGGCCAGTTTCGGATACGCAATGAACCTTCGCTGAGGTCGTTGAAGCCACCAATCGTCGGCACCAACTGTGTGATCAGACGATTCCAGCGAGCCACCGGCGCGGTCGTCACATATACCACGTCATAAGGCTGCAATTTGAATTCCGATCCCATGACCAAGGAGGTCGCATCCGAGGTGTTCAACTGGTAGATGTTCGCCAGCTTCGGTCCCTGGGTTCCATGCAACGGACGGATAACGAACACCCCGGTCGCGTCGGCAAAGGATTGATTCATCCCTTCCGCATTGCCCAAGGCTTCGGTCAGCGTCATGCCGCTGCGGTCCATTTTTAGCGTGGTCTGTTTATTCACTTCGCCCATCACAAAGATTTTCAAATCGTCATCACGCGGGATAAACAGTATGTCGCCTGGATACAACAATCGGTTCTGGGACAGGTCGCCATTTTGCATCAACGCCTGCAGCGAAATCCGTTCGTCTTTCCCGTTATGGGTCAGGATCAGGTTCCGCCAGTCGGCGTTGGTCGTCAGGCCGCCCGCGCTATTGATGGCGTCAAGAATAGTCAACGGCACATTGGTAATCGCCTGCTGACCGGACTTGGAAACTTCGCCCGTCACGTAGGCTTTCTGCGAGCGGAATGCCGCGATACTGACTTCAACCTGTGGCGATTCAATGTACTGCGCCAGTCGGCGCATGATTTCGCTGCGAACCTCGCTCACCGTCTTACCTGCGACTTTCACCTTGCCGATATAGGGATAGAAAATGGTGCCGTCAGAGTGGACCCAGTTGCCGGTATCGCTGGCGCTGCGGTACGTCCCTGCTGGGGTCGTCAGTTCAGGATGATCCCAGACCGTCACCATCAGGACATCGCCCACGCCTATGCGGTATTCGTAACTCTGCAGCTCTTGCTCCAGGTGCGGGTTCGCCTGTGCAACCACAGGTTTGGTCCGAAGACGGTCAATTAATGAAGGGGTAATGGGGTATACGTTCACCAGTTTGCTGATATTGAAATCGTCATCCGGTTGCTCCACCACTTCTTTATCGGAGATCGAGAGGTGCGAACCCGGAATAACCGTACACCCTCCCAGTAATATCGTCGAAACAAGCAGCGGAACCAATCTCATTTTTAGGTTTATCATCCTGTTATGCCATCGCTTTTCAATAATGGAAGTAAAGGGCGCACCAGTTATAAGGAAAAACTTTCATGTTTGTGAAATAAGTAAGTTTTATGAGTATTGTGGTTGGAAAATATCAGATTACGGTATATTTCCGCCCAAAACATCACTTTCCTTCTTTGTATCATCAATTGTGTTCCCACTCCGTTCATTAACCCTAATAAGGTTGTGCTTGTTAGTGACTCTCGATGAAGAGACGCACATTCCCGATTCGAACAAAACATGAGAACATTTGAATGACACCCCTTAAAAAGTAATTAAAGTTACCAACGAAAATTAATTAACTCGTCGCTTTCGCGTACGCTACCGCCCTTGGCTTGCAGCAACCAATCCGCTAAAAACAGTTCATTTTTTAAGGCAAACATGAATTCTGTGTGCTATCTGGAAAATCAATAGGAAAATTACCCAAAATTAGACTTCGAACCATGAATAAATACCCCTTATTCACGCTCCGAAGCATAGGGAAAAATAATTCCTAATGACAAGGTGAATATCAACGACAAAGCCATTTTCGGATAATGGCCATAACGCCCCTCGTTATTTTTGACAGCCCCTCCTAATTCGATTCAAAAACACGATATTAAGTCCGTGTTTAGGCTTGAAAGAGACGGGCTTATTAGCCATAACTAAATAAATCCTTAAATAATATTTATTACCGGAAGATAGCACCTTCGGTTTTTCTTTCCCCTAGGTATATTCCTATAACCACGTCTCATACGCGTGAGGGAGCTGCCCGCAAAGGCACAATGTCTGGTGGCATGGGGAGTGTCCTGATAACCTATCCGGTTATTAAATGCATGATGTTAAAAGAGGTAATCTCCTATTATGGAATGGATGGTCGATCCAACAATCTGGGCCGGTCTGGCCACATTAGTGGTGCTGGAGCTAGTGTTGGGCATTGATAATCTGGTGTTCATCGCAATTCTTGCTGAAAAACTGCCTGAAAAATTAAGGGATCGCGCACGGGTCGTCGGCTTGTCATTAGCGCTGCTGATGCGGTTCGTCTTGCTCTCTTCCCTCTCCTGGCTGGTCACGTTAACCTCGCCGTTGTTCTCCATGCTGGGACAGGAATTCAGCGCGCGGGATCTTATCGTGCTGATCGGCGGCCTGTTCCTGCTCTTCAAAGGAACGATGGAGCTCAACGAACGGCTTGAAGGCAAGGACGAGAATCAGCAGAATCAGCGCAAAGGCGCGCGCTTCTGGCCTGTGGTCGCGCAAATTGTGGTACTGGACGCTATCTTCTCACTGGATTCGGTGATCACCGCCGTCGGTATGACCGATCATTTATTGGTCATGATGGCCGCAGTGACCATCGCCATCGGCCTGATGCTGCTGGCCAGTAAGCCGCTTACCCGGTTCGTCAGCGCCCACCCCACCATCGTTATCCTGTGTCTGAGTTTCCTTTTGATGATCGGGTTTAGCCTGGTGGCGGAAGCGTTCGGCTATAACATCCCCAAAGGCTACCTCTACGCGGCCATCGGCTTCTCCGTCATGATAGAAATGCTGAATCAGGTAGCGATGTTTAACCGACGCCGTTTCCTCTCCTCCGCCATGCCGCTTCGTCAGCGCACGGCCGAAGCCGTACTCAAACTCCTGCGCGGCGAGCAGGAAGACGGCGATAGAGAAACCACGACAAACGCCGATAGCACCGATGCCGACAATCAGCAGGTCTTCAACCAGCAAGAACAGCGGATGATTGAGCGCGTACTCGGGATGTCTCAACGCTCTGTCGGCAGCATCATGACTTCCCGTCATGATATCGACAACATCGATATCAACACCGCCCCTGAAAACCTCCCTGCCCTGATGGAAAAAAATTCGCATACCCGTCTGGTCGTGACCGACAGCAATGTGTCGGATGAACCGCTCGGCGTCGTTCATGTGATTGAGCTGCTGCGCCAGCAGCTCAACAGTCAGCCGCTGGATCTGCGGGCGCTGATCCGCCAGCCGCTGGTCTTTCCGGAACAGCTCTCGCTGCTGTCCGCGCTGGAGCAATTCCGCGCAGCGCATACGCATTTCGCGTTTATCGTGGATGAATTCGGCTCGGTCGAGGGTATCGTGACCCTGAGCGACGTCATGGAGACCATTGCAGGCAACCTGCCGCTCGAAGGGGAAGAGCTGGACGCTCGCCACGATATTCAGATGAACGAAGACGGTACGCTCATCGCCAATGGCTATCTGCCAGTCGAAGATTTACTGATGTATGTTCCGCTGAAGCTGGAAGAAAAGCGCGAGTTCCACACGCTGGCGGGCCTGCTGATGGAACATACGCAGAAAATACCGGCAGAAGGCGACGAGGTGCGTATTGATAACGTGTTGTTCCGTGTAATGTCCGTCGAAAGCCATCGCATTATCAAGGTGCTGGTGATCCCTCAGAACGACGATGAAATGGAATACGAAGTCTGATCGGAGCCTCAGCCCGCGTCGCTCATCGAGCGGCGCGCTCCCTTAGCGCTCATACTTCCCATGACGCTCCCCCAACCTATTCCTCCAGCGACAGGACAAGCAGGTCGCCCACGATCTACATCAACCGTCCAGCAAAAATCCCTCCGCATGTCGTAGCGCCCCCCATGTTGCTACATTGCCTTTACGCCACTCGCGAATGAGAAATCAACCGTATGCCAGCCAAACTATCCGGATTTGTTGCGGACAAATTCGGTATAACGCGCGCAATCCCACTTCTGCTCCTATGATATTTATCTGAAACAAATCGACGTGTAGAGGGCGGCCCGCCCTACGCTTATCGCTCTTCCGATATCTGAAGCCAGGCGTTTGCACCGCTGCGGCAGCTCGCCAGGCGTGATTAACGATGCGACGACCGTCACATTGCTATCGGGGAGCCAACAGGAAGACACTGCGCTGATGCCCACGACCCATTCTTCCGAGGATATGAAGCCCTGGCGGCGGCGGAAGATCTGTCCGGATGCGACGGCGTGAAAGGAAAAGCATAGCAGAGGCGTTGCATGCGGATAGCCGTGCGCTATCTGCAACGTTCGTTATCTGGGTGATAAAAGCGAGCGGGAAAACGAGGAGGCCACGCCGTCATCGGCTGGCCTCGCGCGCATTAGTTAGCCTGATTCTTCTTCGTCCAGTCGTTGATCTGTTGCTTCAGTTCATCTTGCAGCCGCTTACGCAACATCTGATCGATCGGCAACTGATAGTTCAGGTTGTTGAAGGGACCATACAGTCGGAAAGGAATCCGGGTATTTTTCAACAGTTGGACCACGCGATCATCGCCCTGCCAACCATCGACCACCTGCACACTAAGGTTGATATCGCAGCGCTGTGCAGGCAAATCCAGCACCCCTTCCCCGCCAACCGCCAGAATCTGCGAACGCCCATCCAAGTTGTACATCCGCAGTTTCCCGGCATTCAGGCGGGCCTGACCGGTGATCTGCTGCATCTCGGTGTAATGCTCGTCGCCGCTTTGTCCTCGAACCCCGTTGCTGTTGCGTTCCACTGCCTGCTGGATCATCCGCGGAATATTCAGCCCATACAGCCGCAGGCTGCTCGCCTGTAGCGCCGCGTTGCCCTGCCATTGAGACAACATTGCCGACACGGTCAGGCTGTCTCCGCTAAATTTACCCTTCATGGTAAAGGAGCCGCTCAGCGTTTCCGGCAGCGTCAGCACCCGCATCAGATCGGATAACTCGATATTCTCCAGTTCAGGTTGCGTGTTGATGGCCGGCGAGGCATCGATATCCAGCGTGCCCGGCAGTGAGAAACGGCCTTCGCCTACTCGGCCGCTCAACTCGGCTATCGTCACTTTGCCCCGCTGGTTGACGCCGCGCAGGCTAAACTGACTCATTTTGACACCGTGGAAGATCAAAGCATCGGCTTGTAAGGCGATATGCGAGGTGTAATTGCGCAGCCCGTTATTCGACTGCCACAGCGGGATATCGTTGGAGATGACCGGTTTCACGGCAGGCGCTTTTTCCGCGCTGACGTTATCGTCCTCGCTTGTGGCCAGTCCCAGCAACGTGTCCAGATCCAGCTGTTCCGAACGCAGGTCGAGCGTGTAATCAGGTACGCTACCCGAGGTGAAGGCCGCGGTTCCGCTTAACTGGCTTTGGTTGGCGCTTAGGGCAAACTGACTGACGGTAATCTTTTCCGGCTGACGCTGATAAGCCGCCTGCATAGAACCGCTGCCGGTGATACCGCTTGCGGGCAGTCCGGCGCCTTGTAGCTGATAATCTAAATGATCGATACGGGCGCTAACGCGTTGGGGAAACTCACGCATGTCCAGCACGGACGAGCCAGAGAGGGAAAGATCGCGCTGGTCGCGGTTGATGCGGGTGGAAAGCGTCACCTGCGCTTCATTCGGCCCGCCGCGCATCATTCGCAGGTTGATGTCACGCAAATTAAGCTGTTCGCCGTTCTGCTGCTGTAGGATCAACAGGCTGTCCGCCACCTCAATACGCCCGATATCAAAACGCCAGCCGCGGCCGATGTCAGGTTCGGACACCCCCGGCGGGGCAATCGGCTGATTGGTTTTTTTAGGCTGACTTTCCGGGGTAAGCCGAAGCACCGCCCCTTTCAGCATCACCTGCTTCACTTCCAGCCGATGGGACAGCAAAGGCCAAAGCTTAACGTCCAGACGCATATTTTCGGCGCTGACGATCGGCGCCTGCGCACCCGGCGCGCTTAGCGACATGCCCCCGGACAAGATACTTAGCTGCGGCCAGACATGCCAGCGCAGATCGCCGTCCAGCGTCAGTTGATAGCCGCTTCTGGCCGCCACCTGGCGGGTCATGTAGCCGCGAAAATCATTCGGGTTGATGAGCACGACCAACGCACTCATACCAGCGGCCAGAACCACTAGCAGAATAACCAGCGTGGTAAAGAGTCTTTTCATGCCATCCTCATTGATATTCGGGCTGCACCGGGCGGCGGCGTCTGTAGCTTAGTCTTCGTCGATTCGGCTGGCCACCGCGCCCTGCTGATCTTTGTACTTGGCATCCTGACGTCGGTTATAAGGCCGAGCCGCCGGGCCTGACAGCGGTTCGAAGCTGAGCGCGCCGATCATCATGCCGGGTCGCAGCGCCAGCGGCAGCTTCCCTGAATTATAGAACTCCAGCACAATCCGCCCTTGCCAGCCTGGGTCGATGCGGTGTGCGGTCACATGCACCATCAGCCCCAGCCGCGCCAGCGAAGAGCGGCCGTCCAGCCAGCCGACCAGATTGTCCGGCAGCGTCACCGACTCCAACGTCACCGCCAGCGCCAGCTCTCCCGGATGCAGGAAAAAGGCTTCGCCTTCCGGCAGATTGATTTCGTCGCTCATCACGCGATCGAGCGCCGCGCTGACTTCGTCTTTCGGCCCGCTCAGATCGATATAAGCGGCGGTATGACCGCGGAAGACGCGGAACTGATTTCCCAGACGCACATCGACCGTCGCGCCGCTGATACGTTCGACGGGGGGACGTGGCGTAATCACCAGCCGGCCGTCATCCAGCCAGTTTTCAATGTCGCGATCGCACAGTCTCATCATTTTCTCCGCTCAGGATTTAGACAGGTAATTTCGCTGCCGTCGGCGCTGAGTCACCAAGGGCGGCAGCGCCTGCACGCAACTATTTATTCAAAGAACTGACTGATTTTCGCCTTCAGAATATCGATGGCGATGCGGTTTTTACCGCCGCGCGGAACGATGATGTCCGCATATTGTTTAGACGGTTCAATGAATTGTAAAAACATCGGACGTACGGTTTTCTGATACTGCGCCATCACGGAATCCATCGAACGACCGCGGTCGTTGACGTCGCGACGCATACGGCGCAGTAAACAAATATCCAGCGGCGTATCGACAAAGATGGAAAAGTTGAGTTCGCCCCTCAGGCGGGCATCGGTCAGCAACAGAATGCCTTCCAGAATAATGACTTTCTTTGGTTCGAGACGCTTCGTTTCTTCCAGGCGGGTGTGCTCCACGTAACTGTATTGAGGCAGCGCGATTTCCTCACCGCACTTCAGCATTCTCAGATGCTGTAACAGCAAATTGTGGTCCATGGCGCTGGGATGGTCATAGTTGGTTTTCACCCGCTCTTCCATCGTCAGATGGGTTTGATCCTTGTAATAGCAGTCTTCCGGAATGACACCAATATGTTCATCGCCCACCTGTTCACGCAACTCACGGTAAAGGGTACTGGCTATGAGACTTTTACCGGATGCTGAGGCTCCGGCAATCCCGATAATGACACACTGGTGAGACTTGTCAGTCATGGCAATAAAGACCTGGTTTACGAAAAATAAAAGAAGGGACACACCGCTAAGGGTGTCTGAACGCCGCAATTATAGGGAGTTAGCCGCTCGCACGCCAGCACTAAGCGGGAGGGGAGTTCGCGTCCGAGCAGGACGCGAACAGGAATGGAGCGTTATAACGCGCGAAACGCGATTTCCGTGGGGATCACTTCGCCTTGCCAATACAGCTGCGCGGCGACCCGCCCGGCCAGCTCGCGATAGAGCGAGGTAAACTCGCTGTCAGGCTGGCTCACCACGGTCGGTTCGCCGCGGTCCAGATCTTCACGCAAAGAAATGTGCAGAGGGAGTTGCCCCAGCAGCGCACAGTGATATTTGTCCGCCAGTTTTTGCGCGCCGCCCGTACCGAAAATAGGCTCCAGATGGCCGCAGTGGCTACAGATATGCACGCTCATATTTTCCACGATGCCCAGAACCGGCACTTTCACCTTCTCGAACATGGCGATGCCTTTCATCGCATCTACCAGCGCGATGTCCTGCGGCGTGGTGACGACCACCGCGCCGGTGACCGGCACGTTCTGCGCCAGCGTCAGCTGAATATCGCCCGTGCCGGGCGGCATATCCAGCACCAGATAGTCGAGGTCAGGCCACAGCGTATCTTGCAGCAGCTGCAACAGCGCCTTGCTGGCCATCGGGCCCCGCCACACCATCGCATTGTCGTCCGTCACCAGATAACCGATGGAGTTGGAGGCGATGCCGTGCGCTACGATCGGCGCCATGTGCTCGCCGTCCGGCGAAGTCGGTCGTTCATAAGTCGTCCCCAACATGGTGGGAATCGAAGGACCATAGATATCCGCATCGAGGATCCCTACGTTCGCCCCCTCCGCTGCCAGCGCCAGCGCCAGATTCACGGCGGTGCTGGACTTGCCGACGCCGCCTTTGCCGGAGCTAACCGCCACGATGTTTTTCACCCCTTTGATGCCGGGCTGATTGTTCGCTCGGCTCAACGTGGCCACCGCGTGCGTCAACCGCCACTCAACGCTTTTCGCGCCGGTGAGACGCAGCAGCGCATCGCTGACCGATTCCTTCAAGACCTCAAGGCCGCTCAGCCAGACAAACGGCATCACGAGTTCGATGTGCAGCACGTCATCCAGCAGTGCGCAGTGGTGCAGCGCGTTAAGCGCTATCAGATCTTTGTTCAATGTCGGGTGTTTAAAGGCGGCGAGAACGCGGCTCACCGTCTGGTGCAGCGCGTCAGGGCTGTGCCCGGGGAGGTTATCGTTCATCCCGGCTCCTTGAAATTTTGTCGTTAATCAGAACACGGCTTTAAGCATAACAGAACGCCGTGAACGGGCGTACCGGCATGGAACAAAGTCTTTTCAAGCGCCGCCCGACCGCCGTTTTTCGCGGGCTTACGCACATGAAGCCGCATCCAGAACAGGTTTACGCGTCGCGCCGCTATCGGTTAACATCGTGGCTCCTTCTCATTCAATAACAAGCAAGTTCCCCACTATGACTCAAGTCGCAAAAAAAATTCTGGTTACGTGCGCGCTGCCTTATGCCAACGGTCCTATCCACCTCGGCCACATGCTTGAACATGTTCAGGCGGATATCTGGGTTCGTTATCAGCGAATGCGCGGCAACCAGGTTAATTTCATCTGTGCGGATGACGCCCACGGTACGCCTATCATGCTGAAAGCTCAGCAGTTAGGGATCGCGCCGGAGGAGATGATTGCGGCTGTCAGTCAGGAGCATCAGCAGGATTTCTCCGGCTTCAACATCAGCTACGACAACTATCACTCCACGCACAGCGAAGAGAACCGCGAGCTGTCTACGCTGATTTATCGTCGCCTGAAAGAAAATGGTTACATCAAGAGCCGCACGATTTCCCAGTTGTTCGACCCGGAAAAAAGCATGTTCCTGCCGGACCGCTTTGTGAAGGGAACCTGCCCGAAATGTAAAGCGGCCGATCAGTATGGCGACAACTGCGAAGTGTGCGGCGCGACTTATACGCCGACCGAGCTGATCGAGCCGAAATCGGCGATTTCCGGCGCGACGCCGGTCATGCGCGACAGTGAACACTTCTTCTTTGATTTGCCCGCTTTCAGCGACATGCTGCAAGCCTGGACCCGTTCCGGCGCGCTGCAGGATCAGGTGGCGAACAAAATGCAGGAGTGGTTCGACTCCGGTCTGCAGCAGTGGGACATCAGCCGCGACGCGCCTTACTTCGGCTTCGAAGTGCCGGATGCGCCGGGTAAATATTTTTACGTCTGGCTGGATGCGCCGATCGGCTACATGGGTTCATTCAAGAACCTGTGCGACAAACGCGACGATCTGAATTTCGACGACTACTGGCGCAAAGACTCCGACGCCGACCTTTACCATTTCATCGGCAAAGATATCGTCTATTTCCACAGCCTGTTCTGGCCCGCGATGTTGGAAGGCAGCAACTTCCGCAAACCGACCAACCTGTTCGTCCACGGCTATGTGACGGTCAACGGGGCGAAGATGTCTAAATCTCGCGGCACCTTCATTAAAGCAGATACCTATTTGAAGCATCTGGACGCCGACTGCCTGCGTTATTACTATGCGGCCAAACTCTCTTCCCGCATCGACGATATCGACCTTAACCTGGAAGACTTCGTGCAGCGCGTAAATGCCGACATCGTCAATAAAGTGGTCAACCTGGCTTCACGTAACGCGGGCTTCATCAACAAGCGTTTCGACGGCAAACTGGCCGATACGCTGGCCGACCCGGCGCTGTACAAAACCTTTACCGACGCGGCCGACAGCATTGCCGACGCGTTCAGTAGCCGTGAGTCCGGCAAAGCCATTCGTGAAATCATGGCGCTGGCCGACTTGGCCAACCGCTACGTCGACGAACAGGCGCCATGGGTGGTGGCAAAGGAAGAAGGTCGCGACGCCGATCTGCACACAATTTGCTCCATGGGCATCAACCTGTTCCGCGTGTTGATGACCTACCTGAAACCGGTGCTGCCGTCACTGGCCGAACGTGCCGAGGCATTTTTGAACACGGATCTGCAGTGGGACGCGCTGGCTCAACCGCTGCTGGGCCATCAGGTTAATCCGTTCAAGGCACTGTTCAACCGCATCGATCCGAAAAATATCGCAGCGATGATTGAAGACTCCAAGCAGGATATCGCAGCCGCAGCAGCGCCGGCCAGCGGTCCGCTGGCGGATAATCCGATTCAGGACACCATTACCTTTAACGATTTTGACAAGGTCGATATGCGTATCGCGCTGATTCAGAAAGCGGAACTGGTGGAAGGTTCGGACAAGCTGCTGCGTCTGTCCTTGGATTTGGGTGGCGAAACGCGTCAGGTCTTCTCGGGGATCCGTGCAGCCTATCCGGACCCAAGCCAACTGGAAGGCCGCCTGACCATCATGGTCGCCAACCTCGCCCCGCGTAAAATGCGTTTCGGCATGTCCGAAGGCATGGTGATGGCGGCGGGCCCCGGTGGAAAAGATATCTTCCTGTTAAGCCCGGATAGCGGCGCACAGCCAGGTATGTTGGTAAAATAACGCCTGTCAGGCTGGGCTTCGGCCCAGCCTACTTTTATCTCCTTTCTATCTCCTTTCCTTCGATTTTCCCTTTCGCTGAAACACTCCCAGGACCTGCGTTCCCCCGCTGACCGCGGTGCTTTATCCCCTCAAACATCATGGCGGCTTTGGCCGGTCCACCATCGCTAATGACATTTATGTGACGCCTCTGGCGGATAAACGGCGATCGGAGAATTCCTGATTTATTTTTTCACTTAATCATAAAACCTTGTATTTAAATGTATTTTTTTAATTTCTTCAATCTAACGCTTTAAAGATACAGGACGCTGCCGCCAGATGCGGCTATGCTTTTTGAGCCAATCAGATTGGCAGGGATTTTACTCACATCACGGAGGACGTTTATGTCTCGCATGACCCCGCTGTTTTTAACCGTATCCTTACTCGCCGCGAGCGCCTGCGCAGCCAAACCGCTGACCAGCCAATCAACTATTATTAATGCGCTGAATCAGGGAAGCGAAGTGGCCGTCAATATCGACCTTTCGCAGTGTACGCCGCAGAATGGCGCCGTCGCCAGCCAGACCCGGGGCGGCCTGCGCATCCAGGCTTATCGTGTGACGGGAGACAGTACGCTGTCGTTCAGCGATGAACACTTTACGGTGGCGAACGACGGCAAACCTATTCAGCAATTTATGCGCTATCAGGTGCTGCCGGATAACACCGTCAACTTCACGACCTACATGTACGATCTGCCCAGTCTGCAACAGCGCGGCGCTACGCTGAGCTATCGCTGCAACGTCGGTCAGGGCGTTTCCTTCTTCGCTGAATAAGCGTCACTCATGCTCCCGCCGCGTTGAGCGGGAGCGCTCGTTTTCCCTCATCCCGCGCTCTGCTTTCCCGCCAATCCCTGCTCCCGGACGCGGCGAACGACCCGTTATAAGATAAAACCAAAAGACATAACGCGGGCTCTTTGCTCCTTTCACCGTTGTCGCTATGATGCTTCATCCAGACAAATAGACATCCAGACATAAAGATATCCATAAACTGGCAACACGATTTCCCACCTAGGAGCCCATGATGAAGAAATTTCACGCCGCACTCGTGGCATTAAGCATGACGATCGCGCTGCCTGCGTTGGCAGAAAATCCCCCGACTCTCGCGCCGCTGCCTGCCGCGCTAGCCAACCATAACGGTCCGGTGCGTATCGCCGTCATCCGTAATTTGGGCTCCGATGACAACACCACCCAGTTCGTTTCCGGCGTGCTGGAAGAAGGGAAAAAACTCGGCTTCAAAGTCAGCACGTTCTTAAGCAATGGCGACGACGCCCGCTTCCAGGACTTCGTCAATCAGGCCATCAGTCAGAAGTACGACGGCATTATTTTGTCTCAGGGGCGCGACCCGTACTCGACCGAGCTGCTGCAGCGCATCGTGGACAGCGGCATCAAGGTATCGGTGTTCGACACCGCAGTGAATCGGGAGATTCCCGGCGTAACCGTTACCCAACAGGATGACGCCTCGCTGACCAAAGCCTCTTTCGGTCAGTTGGTGAAAGATTTCAACGGCAAAGCCAATATCATCAAGCTTTGGGTCGCCGGGTTCCCACCGATGGAGCGTCGTCAGGCGGCCTACCAGCAGCTCCTGAAAGCTAATCCCGGCATTAAAGAGCTGGAATCCATCGGCGCCGTCTCCTCCGACGTGCAGGGCGATACCGCCAACAAAGTCGGCGCGGTATTGGCGAAATACCCGCGCGGGAAGATTGACGCTATTTGGGGCACCTGGGATGCCTTCAGTCAGGGCGCTTACAAAGCGCTGAAAGAGAACGGCCGGACGGAGATCAAACTCTACAGCATCGACATCTCCAATCAGGATCTGCAATTGATGCGTGAAGCTTCAAGCCCGTGGAAAGTCAGCGTCGCCGTGGACCCGAAACTGATCGGTAAAGTGAACCTGCGACTGGTCGCGAACAAAATCGCCGGCGAGCCGACGCCTGCCACTTACGAATTTACCGCCGCCACCATTCCGCAGGCGCTGCTGGCAAGCCAGACCGGTCCGGTTAACGTCGCCAGCCTCGGCAAGATTATTCCGGGCTGGGGCCAGACCGATGATTTCATCGCCCCGTGGTTTGCTACACTGGCCGCAAAAGCGAAATAACGGAGGCGAGTTATGGCATCAGCACCTTTGCCTACCCCCGATTACAGCCGCAATATGCGGCTAATCGGTCACAGCGATCAGGCCGGACGCTCTGATGGCGTACAGGTGATGGTTCATCGGGGCTACGCGTATATCGGCCATATGGTGTCGCAGGGCGTTTCCATCGTCGACGTTCGCGACCCCGTCAATCCCCGGACGGTAGGCTTTATCCCCGCGCCCCCCGGTACCTGGAATATCCATCTGCAAACGCACGACGATCTGTTATTGGTCGTCAACGCTCGCGATCTGTTCGCCGATGCGAATTTCGCCGAAGAAAAGGTGTATTACACCCGCTCCGTCGCCGAAACGGTGGATACACGGCAACAAGGCAATACCTGGAGCGCCGGTCTGCGCATCTTTGACATCTCCCGTCCGGATAAACCGCAAGAGATCGGCTTCCTGCCGCTGAACGGCATCGGCATCCACCGTATCTGGTACGTTGGCGGACGCTGGGCTTACGTGTCCGCTCTGCTGGAAGGCTACAGCGACTACATTTTCCTGACCCTCGATCTGGCCGATCCGCGGAAACCGGAAGTCGCAGGACGTTACTGGCTGCCGGGCATGCATACCGCCGGCGGCGAAACGCCTGACTGGCCGGACGGGAAACGCTACGCGCTGCATCACGCTATCGTGAGCGGCGATACGGCTTACGGCAGCTGGCGCGACGGCGGACTAACGCTGCTGGACGTCAGCGACCGCACGCAGCCGCAGCTGATTAGTCACCGGAACTGGAGTCCGCCTTTCGGCGGCGGCACGCACACTGCGCTGCCATTGCCAGATCGCGATTTACTCATCGTGCTAGACGAAGCGGTGCTGGACCATCAGGAAGACGGGGAAAAATTGATCTGGGTCTTTGATATTCGCGAACCGACCAACCCGATCAGCATCGCGACCTTTCCCCAGCCGAACGAAGTGGATTATGTGAAGAAAGGTGCGCATTTCGGGCCACATAATTTGCACGAGAACCGGCCAGGCAGCTTCATCAGCTCAACGCTGATCTTCGCGACTTATCAGAACGCGGGCGTGCGCGTTTACGATATCAGCAACCCCTATCGCCCCAAAGAGACCGGCGCGCTGGTGCCCGCCGCGCCAGAACAGATGATGGACAGACGTCCCGGACGTCCGCGCGTCATTCAGTCTTGCGACGTGTTTGTGGATGCGGAAGGGATGGTGTACAGCACCGACTATAACGCCGGGCTGTCGATTATTGAATATCGCGGGTAGTGCATAACCCCGGATCGGACGGCATCCGAACCGGGGTTTCTTTCATTATTCAAGCTTGATACGTCAGACTCAATCCAGCGCCAGAATCGTCACCCACATCGGTCCTTGTCCTACCGCGTAGCGCGATAGCGGCTGCAAATGTCCGCCCTCCTCGTTGATCTGATAGACCTCGATATAGTGCGACTTCTGCCCCGCAACAATCAGGAACTGACCGCTGTTATCGATATTAAATCCACGCGGTTGAATCTCCGTCGACTGATGACCGAGGAGCGTCAGATGACTGCCATCGTCCGATACACCGAGAATGCTGACTACGCTGGCGGTGCGATCGGTGGTGTACAGGAAGCGGCCGTTCGGGGTGATATGGATATCAGCCGCCCAACGCGTTCCGGTGAAATCCTCCGGCATCACATCCAACGTCTGCACACGGGCGATGTCGCCATGAGCATCTTTGAGTTCGAAAACATCGACCGTGCTGTCCAACTCGTTGACGCAGTACGTGAAACGCTGGTTGGGATGGAACACCATGTGACGGGGCCCCGCGCCCGCGGCGGCAGGCAGGTCGGCGGGCTGATGCTCGCTGAGTTTGCCTTCTGTCGACAGATCGTACAGACGGATGCGATCTTCTTTCAGGCAAGGCGCCCATAGCACCTTATTCTCCGGATCGATGTTAGTGGAGTGACAGCCTTCCAAACCCTCCAATTGCTGAATAAACTCTCCGGCAACGCCATCGTCGCCAATCGGGCTGACGCTGACGCAGGCATTACTGTAAGACGCGCAGAACAGAAAACGGCCTTCGTGGTCGGTAGACAGATGCGTTGGGCTACCAGGCAGCGCGCCCTCCCCCGCCTGCGTCAACGTTCCATCCGGCGCAATACGGTAGCTGATTGCGCGGAACGACGGACGGACGCCGACGTAAAGGTGCCGTTTGTCGGGCGCCACCACCATGGGCTGAACCTGTCCAGGAGCTTCAACGACCTGTAACAACGTCAACGCGCCTTCGCTATTGAGCCGCCACACGTGGATGTGCTGGCTTTCGGGACTGGCGGTATAAACCACTTGCTGCATTGGACTCTCCTTTAAACGCGGATTGCGCTTCTTAGCACTCAGACATCAATAGTAGACCGGAACGGCCTATCGCTCCTCACATCGAGGCGGGCGCGGTTGTCACATGGCGTATGTTCTGAGAGAAGCGGCTGACAGATCGAAGGGGAAAAATTGATCCTACAGTGCCCTCTCCTTACGGTGTACCATCTGAAAAAGTTTACCTATAACCCGAGAGAAATCACGATGACCTATCGCGCAATCGCCCTCGATCTGGACGGCACCTTACTGACCGCACAGAAAACCATTCTGCCCGCTTCGATGAAAGCGCTGGCCCTGGCTCGGCAGGCCGGGATCAAAGTATTGATCGTTTCCGGTCGTCATCACTCGGCCATACGCCCTTTTTATCAGGCGCTGGAGCTCGATACACCTGCTATCTGCTGTAATGGCTCTTATCTGTATCATTATCAGACAAAGCGTATCTCGGAAGGTCAGCCGCTGACGTCGGCGCAGGCCAGAGGCGTGTTGAAAAAACTGCAGCAGTTCGACATCCACGGTCTGATGTATGCCGACGACGACATGCTCTATGAAAAACCGACCGGTCACGTCGTCCGAGCGCTGGCCTGGTCCGACACGCTGCCAGCAGACCTGCGTCCGAATTTCCGCCACGTGGATAATCTGGAGGAAGAAACCGCTCGCGCACAGCAGATCTGGAAATTCGCCACTCACCATCCGGACAACGCCCATCTGAATGGTTTCGCGCAGCAGGTGGAAGAGGAGCTGGGCGTCACCTGTGAGTGGTCGTGGAAAGATCAGGTCGACGTGGCTCAGTCCGGCAACAGCAAAGGCAAATTATTGCGCCGCTGGGTGGAACAGCAAGGGTTGCAGATGCAGGATATTGTCGCTTTCGGCGATAACTTCAATGACATCAGCATGCTTTCCACGGTCGGTTTGGGCGTGGCGATGGGGAACAGCGCTGATGCGGTTAAAGAGAGCGCGAATGTCGTGATCGGTCACAACGAAGAGCCGGGCATTGCGGAACTGATTATGAAACAGATCCTCTGATTGGAAAGCGCACAGGCTGTTATGCCGACAGCCTGTCTCAAAACACGGATTAGGGCGTGATTGAAACGCTCTTTATCTGAGCAAACAGCCGTTGATCCGGGCGTAGCCCCAGCTCATCTTTGGCCCAAGGGGTAATTTTCGCCCAGAGGGCCTGACCGCCGACCAGCAGTTTGACCTCAACCCAATCGCCGACCTCCAGACACTCCGCCACGCGTGCCGCCAGCACGTTGCGAATACTGGTCGCCGTGGGCCGTTCCAGTACCAGCGAGACATCCGCCGCGTTAATGCGGATACGCTGCGCGCTGTTCAACGGCGCGTCGATTCTCTGCACCCACAGAATCTGATCTCCCAGAGAAAGCGCGGTCATTGGATAGTGAGGATGATGCCGCAAGAGCCTCGTTTTCAGGATGGTGCTTTGCTCTTCGCGCGGCAGCCAAGGCCGCAACGCGCTGCTGGCCCATACCGTCTCCAGCTCGCCTTGCGTTTTAACTTTGCCCTGATCCAACACCACGACGCGGTCCGCCAGCCGCCAGATTTCCTCCAGGCTATGGCTCACGTAAAGGATCGGCGTTTTCACCTCTCGTCCCAACCGCTCAAGATAAGGCAGCAGTTCTCGTTTGCGCGGCGCGTCTAACGACGCCAGCGGCTCGTCCATCAGCAGCAGATCCGGCGCCGTCAACAACGCCCGGCCGATACTCACCCGCTGCTTTTCACCTCCCGAGAGGGTCAGCGGATGCCGTTTAAGCAGATGTTCGATTCCCAGCAGCTGCACGATATCGTCAAACTGCCCGCGCATGGCCGTCGCCATGCCGTAACGTAAATTGCCCGCGACCCGATAATGGGGAAACAGCCGCGCATCCTGAAAAACATAGCCGATTCGACGCTGCTCGGGCGGCAGAAAAATACGGCGTTCAGTATCCGTCAGTACCCGGTCATTGAGCTGAATACGCCCATGACCGGGCCTCGTTAGCCCGGCAATGGCGTTAATCAGCGACGTTTTCCCCGCGCCGGAAACGCCGAAGATCGCGGAAATACCGCTGGCGGGCAGGGTCGATGTGACGCTGAGCGACAGTTCGCCCAACTGTTGAGAGAAATCCAGTTGTAGCATTATCCCCCCAGCCGCCGCCGGCTCCAGCCGGTTAGCCATTCCGATAGCAACAACGCCAACAGCGACAGTGCGATAGCGATGAGGCACAACCTGGCGGCCTGCATTTCCGCGCCGGGCGTCTGGATCAGCGTATACATCGCGAGCGGGATAGTGCGGGTTTCACCAGGAATGTTGGACACGAACGTTATCGTCGCGCCGAACTCCCCCAAAGAGCGGGCAAACGCCAGCACCGTGCCGACAATAATGCCGGGCAACGTTAAGGGTAGCGTGACGGTGAAAAAGACGCGCCACGGGTGCGCGCCTAATGTGCGGGCGGCCAGTTCAAGACGCGGATCCACCGTTTCAAGCGACAAGCGAATTGCCCGCACCAGTAGCGGAAACGCCACCACGGCGGAGGCCAGCGCCGCACCGCGCCAACTGAAGCTGAAGCTGAGGCCGAACCATTCGTAAAGCCAGGCACCGATCACACCTTTGCGTCCCATCCCCACCAGCAGCAGATAACCGATAACCACCGGCGGCAAGACCAAAGGCAAGTGAATGAGACTATCCAGCAGCGACTTGCCGGGGAACCGGCAGCGCACCAGTATCCAGGCCATCAGGATCCCTAACGGTAGGCTAGCACTGACGGCCAACAGCGAGACCTTGAGACTCAGTTGAATCGCCTGCCACTCATAGTCGCTCAGCCACATTAGCGCGGAGTGAAGCCGTAACGTTTAAAGATGTCGGCGGACTGGGGGGTTTTCAGATAGTCGGAAAAGGCTTTGACCGCCGCCGTATCGCGACTTTTGACGATAGCGACCGGATATTCCACCGGTTTATGGCTGCTGGCCGGGAAAATCCCCACCACCTTCACTTTGGCGCTGGCCACTGCATCGGAGCCATAAACAATCCCCAGCGGTGCCTCTTCACGCTCGACCAGCGCTAACGCGCCGCGCACATCGCTCGCACGGGCCATCAACGGCGATAAGGTGTCCCAGGCTTTGAGGTGTTGCAGCGCCTCTTTGGCATAGATGCCAGCGGGAACATGGTCAGGATCGCCGACAGCCAGACGGCCGCCTTTTAGCAGACTCTTCCAGTCGGTGGAGGCATTAATGGCGATCGTTTTTACGTCGGCGCTTTTTGGTGCGATGACAACCAGTTCGTTACCCAGCAACGTATAACGGCTACCGTTATCGATTAGCTGTTTGTCCTGTGCGTAGTCCATCCACTGCTGGTCGGCGGAAATGAATATATCGGCGGGAGCGCCCTGCTCTATTTGACGCGCCAACGTTGACGAAGAGGCATACGACGCCACGACGGAAACCTGTTTTTCTTGCTGATAGCGTTCGGCGATATCCTGCAGCGCATTAGTCAGCGACGCGGCAGCGAACACCGTCACCTTGTCGGTCGCGGCGGAGGCCGAGGCGATCATTCCCAGGCTCAATGTGAATATGGCCAGCCATTTTTTCCATGAGTATTGCATGACGATGTTCCCCGTTATTTTTCGTTGTGTAGGGGATAATATAACGGTAGTTACAAAATAACATCCGCTTTGTGGAAGCCGAATTGACGAGATAATGACAGGGAAAAATCCGGCGGGCGCCGGATTTTCAGAGAGTGGATTCAGGGTGCTTTATGTGAAGGTTTGGACTCATGATGACCGAGGGCGGAGAAGACGTTGAACACTTCTCCCAGACCGTAGATGCACCCCAGAATCAAGGCCATCATGACCGGCACCATACATACTGCAAATAGCAGACTACTCAGCAACTCCAACATGTCGACCTCGCTTGAAGCAATAGCTGTCGTGGAAAGACAGCAAACCAGGTTTATCAGGCTACCGTCAACGCTAGCCCGCGCTGGTAAATAGTCTACCCGAAAAGGATGAATTAATGCGGCCTTTCGTGCGATTTGCCCGCTCCAGGAAAAATGGTGACAATACCTTTCCACGCTCGTCTCTCAATGGAACCTATCGTCATGCAAGCAGAAATTCTTCTTACCCTGAAACTGCAACAGCGTCTGTTTGCCGATCTCCGCCGTATCGCGCTGCTTAAACAGATCAAGCAGACGGGTTCCATCAGTCAGGGAGCGAAGCTGGCAGGCATCAGCTATAAAAGCGCCTGGGACGCCATCAACGAAATGAATCAACTGGCCGACCAGCCCCTTGTGGACCGGGTTACCGGCGGCAAAGGCGGCGGCGGCGCGGCAGTCACGAGCTACGGGGAACGCTTGATCCAGCTGTATGATCTTTTGGCGCAAATTCAACAGAAAGCCTTTGATGTTTTGCAGCAGGACTCCCTACCGCTTGACAGTCTGCTGGCCGCCATCGCCCGCTTCTCGCTACAAACCAGCGCGCGCAACCAGCTGTTCGGCACGCTGTTAAGCCGGGCGGAACGGCCGGTGCAGCAACATCTGGAGGTGTTGCTAGCCGACGGCAAGACACGGATTCAGGCCGCCGTCACCGCCCAAAGCGCGGAGCGTTTGCAACTCACGCAAGGCAAAGAGGTGCTGGCGCTGATCAAAGCGCCCTGGGTGAGCGTCACGCCTCAAGACCAGACCGCGACAAAAACGGATAACATCTTGCCGGGCAAGATCACCCATCTGCAAGCCGGTCACGACCATAGCGAAATTCTGGTGACGCTGACCGGGGGAGAGGTGTTGTGCGCGACGCTCTCCAACGCCACCGTGGCACGATATGCGCTTCGGCTCGATCAGCACGTCAACGCCAGCTTTAGCGCTGAACAGGTGATTATCGCCACGCTGTGCTGAGCCGCAAACGCGCCGATGACTCGCACGCCGATAAGCAGAATAGAGGGCGCTGGAATACTCACTAAGGAGATCACTATGTCGTTTTTGCAACTGCATCAGGCCCGCTATCGTCTCAGCGACACCCGCACATTCTGGCTGGATGAGGTAATCATCCGCCAAAAAGAGAGCTGGGCGTTCGTCGGTGCCAACGGCAGCGGCAAGTCGCTGCTGGCAAAAGCCATCGCCGGCGAGTTGACGCTGTTGGAAGGCCAGCGGCAAAGCGACTTTCAGCGCATCACGCTGCTCTCGTTCGAACAGTTGCAGCAGTTGGTGAGCCAGGAGTGGCAGCGAAACAATACCGACATGCTGAGCGAAGGCGAAAACGATGCCGGCCGTACCACCGCAGAAGTGATTCAGGATGCCGTCAGCGATGATGCTCGGTGTTCATCACTGGCCGAACAGTTTGGCATCGCCCACCTGCTACAGCGGCGTTTCAAGCATCTGTCCACGGGGGAAACGCGTAAGGCGATGCTGTGTCAGGCGCTGATGCCGCGGCCTGACCTGTTGATTTTGGACGAACCGTTCGATGGGCTGGACGTAAGATCCCGTCAACAGCTAAGCGACCTGCTTGCGCTACTGGCAACGCAGGGCTACACGCTGGTGGTGATCATCAACCGCTTCGAGGATATTCCCACTTTTGTTGAACACGTCGGCGTGCTGGCGGACTGTTCGCTCACCCGGCACGGCAAACGCGAGCAAATGATGGCGGATGAACTGGTCTCGCTGCTGGCTCACAGCGAGAAACTTCACGATGTCCGCTTACCGGAACCGGAATCGCCGCGACCACAAGGGGCCGCAGCCGCAGCGACACAGCCCTTGATCAGGCTTAATCACGGCGTTGTGAGCTATGACGACCGCCGGATATTAGACGATCTTAGCTGGACCGTCATGCCGGGCCAGCACTGGCAGATTATTGGACCTAACGGGGCCGGAAAATCGACATTGCTGAGTCTCATCACCGGCGACCACCCCCAGGGCTACAGCAACGATTTGACGCTGTTCGGCCGTCGACGAGGCAGCGGGGAAACCATCTGGGACATCAAGCGGCATATCGGCTACGTCAGCAGCAGCCTGCATATGGACTATCGCGTCAGCATCAGCGTACGCCACGTCATTCTTTCCGGTTTTTTCGACTCCATCGGCGTTTATCAGACGGTCTCCGATCGGCAAAACCAACTGACGACGGCGTGGCTATCCTTGCTGAGACTGCCGGACGCGGCGGCGGATGCGCCCTTCCAATCGCTGTCGTGGGGACAGCAGCGGTTGGTTCTGATCGTCCGAGCTTTGGTAAAACATCCCGCTCTGCTTATTCTTGATGAGCCTTTACAGGGCCTGGACCCGATTAATCGTCAGCTGATTCGCAGTTGGTTGGACCGACTGATTGGGGAAGGCGACACACAACTGCTCTTCGTCTCACATCATGCGGAAGATGCCCCGCGCTGCATTACGCACCGCCTGAGATTCGTGCCTGAAGGCTCAACCTACCGCTATCAGCAAGAAGCGTGCTGAATATGCTTACAGTGACCCGACGCAGGGGTCGGGTTGCGCCGCATTACGTTCCTTCGGTCAGCTTATGACGTGATAGCGATTTCACGATTTTACTTTTCAGCCTATTCTGTAGGTAAAAGACTTAATTGTTTCGCGGAAGTTTGTACACTGTCTTCATGATGAGAGCATCAGGCTCAACGAAGCTCATTGTTCCCCTTTTCAATCGATTTTACGTCGGGCTTTGCGTGCTCCCTCTTTCCCCTATTTTTTGACTAGAGGTCATTATGAAGGTACTGGTTACAGGTGGAAGCGGTTACATAGGAAGCCATACCTGCGTGCAGTTGATCGCCTCAGGCCATCAGCCCATCATCCTCGACAACCTTTGCAACAGCAAAGCGAGCGTCATCCCCACCATTGCGCGACTCAGCGAACAGGTTCCCATCTTTTATCAGGGCGATATACGCGACCAACAGCTGCTGGATGAAATTTTCTCTGAGCACGCGATCGATGCCGTGATCCACTTCGCCGGTCTCAAAGCGGTGGGCGAATCGGTACAAAAGCCGATCGACTACTATGATAACAACGTCTACGGCACGCTGACGCTGGTCGAAGCAATGAAAAAAGCCAACGTCAAAACGCTGATTTTCAGCTCTTCGGCCACCGTTTACGGCGATCAACCACAAATTCCCTATCAGGAAGGTTTTCTCACGGGAATGCCTGCGAGCCCCTACGGACGCAGCAAATTGATGGTGGAGCAGATCTTGCAGGATCTGCAACGCGCCCAGCCGGCGTGGAGCATCGTTCTGCTCCGTTATTTTAATCCGGTCGGCGCACATCCGTCGGGTGAAATGGGTGAAGACCCTCAGGGGATACCTAATAATCTGATGCCTTATATTGCCCAGGTCGCCGTGGGCCGCCGTGATTCCCTCGCGATATTTGGCAACGACTACCCCACCGCCGACGGCACTGGCGTGCGGGACTATATTCACGTCGTCGATTTGGCGGACGGCCATATCGCCGCCATGAATACGCTGCATCGTCAGCCCGGCGTTCACATCTATAATTTAGGGGCGGGTGTGGGTTATAGCGTGCTGCAGGTCGTAGAATCATTCAGCAAAGCCTGCGGCAAACCCATCCCTTATCACTTCGCGCCGCGGCGCGAAGGCGACTTACCCGCCTACTGGGCGGATGCGGAAAAAGCGGCCCGCGACCTCAACTGGCGCGTGGCAAGGACGTTGGATGAAATGGCCGCCGACGTCTGGCGCTGGCAGTCCGCTCATCCGACAGGGTTTCCTGACTAATTTCGACGGCAGTGGCGTCTCTCTGCGCCGCAACACTCAGCGGGATGCGCTGTCAGTCGCGAGGTGGAGAGTGTAATGCATAGTGAAGTTTCCTCTACGCTGGCCCCGGACGGTCAGCCTTTTCAGCTGCATCAGCTGCGGAATGCCTCCGGTATGTGCGTCACCGTGATGGACTGGGGCGCCACGTGGACGTCCTGCCTTCTGCCGCTGTCACCGAGTGAGACACGCGAAGTTCTGCTCGGCTGCGCGCCCGAACACTATCCCCATCAGAGCGCTTACATGGGCGCCTCCGTCGGCCGCTACGCCAACAGAATTGCTAATGCGGCCTTGTACAAGGAGGGAGACCTCATTCCACTGGCGGCCAACAGCGGAAAACATCAGCTGCATGGCGGTCCTGTCGGGTTTAATGCGCGTCGTTGGCGAATCGTTCAACACAGCGAGAATGCCATTACCTACCAGCTACACTCTCCGGCAGGCGATCAGGGCTTTCCTGGTCATCTTAAGGTAGAGGCACATTATCATCTCACCGACGATAATAGGCTGACCATCGCCTATCGCGCGGAGGTCGATCAAGCGTGTCCGGTCTGCCTCACCAACCACGCCTATTTCAACCTCGACGGGACGTTTGGGGATGTGCGTCAACACCATCTACAGCTGTTCGCCGACCAGTTTCTGCCCACCAATGCGGAAGGCATTCCTTTTGCCGAGCTCAAGCCTGTCGCCGACAGCAGCATGGATTTCCGTCTACCGAAAACGCTGATGCAGGATTTTTTGACGGACGACGATCAACGCGCGGTCGGCGGCTATGACCATGCCTTTTTACTACGGCAGGATACGCCCTCGCCCCATCCTGCCGCCGTATTGTGGTCCGGCGATAATCGGATCAGACTGGACGTTAGCACCAGCGCGCCCGCGTTGCAGGTTTACACGGGCAATGCGCTTGAAGGCACGCCGGACCGCAACGGCGGCAGCTACCCCAACTATGCCGGCATCGCGCTCGAAAGCGAATTTTTGCCCGATAGCCCTCACCACCCCGAATGGCCGCAGCCAGACTGCTGGCTCAATCCAGGAGAAACTTATCTGTCGCTTACCGCCTATCGGTTTTTCTTCGAGGATGCGCCGAACGTGGTCTAGCGTCTCGATAGCCGATTGCTGGGTTAATGTCCGCGACCTTAGGTCAGATCAAAATTCATCGGCAAATTATGGGTACACTATGCGCAGCCCTGACCGACGAGAGGTGGCTTGAATAGTCGCCAAAAGATACGATAGGAATCGTCGGTTTTAATGCCGCCCGCTGGTCGCTTTTGTGGTCATCGGTCCCCTGACACGCAGGCATTTGGGGAAAGTAACAGGCTGAACCGATCAAGCTTGCGGTTTTATGCCGCAATTGCGCGCAATAAACTGACAGTGAGACGACAAGCGATTGCCGATGACTGTTCTACAGCCCTATAATGTGGCCAGTCATTACAGAAATCTTAGGATCTGAAGGAGTTAAGCTATGGCTGTAACTAAGCTGGTACTGGTACGACACGGCGAAAGCCAGTGGAACAAAGAAAACCGCTTCACCGGCTGGATGGACGTTGAGCTGTCTGAAAAAGGCGTCAACGAAGCCAAACAGGCTGGTAAATTACTGAAAGAAGAAGGTTTTTCTTTCGATTTCGCTTACACCTCCGTGCTGAAACGTGCCATCCACACACTGTGGAACGTGCTGGACGAACTGGATCAGGCCTGGCTGCCAGTAGAAAAAAGCTGGAAACTGAACGAACGCCATTACGGTGCTTTGCAGGGACTGAACAAAGCCGAAACTGCTGAAAAATATGGCGACGATCAGGTGAAACTGTGGCGTCGCGGCTTTGCCGTGACTCCGCCGGAACTGACTCGTGAAGACGAGCGTTTCCCGGGCCACGACGCTCGTTACGCTTCTCTGACCGACGAAGAGCTGCCGCTGACTGAAAGTCTGGCGCTGACCATCGATCGCGTTGTACCGTTCTGGAACGAAACCATTCTGCCGCGTCTGAAAACCGGTGAACGCATTGTTATTGCTGCCCACGGTAACTCCCTGCGTGCGCTGGTGAAATACCTGGACGACCTGAGCGAAGACGAAATTCTGGAACTGAACATCCCGACTGCGGTTCCGCTGGTTTACGAATTCGACGAAAACTTCAAACCGACTAAACGTTACTATCTGGGCAACGCGGACGAAATCGCCGCGAAAGCTGCAGCAGTAGCTAATCAGGGTAAAGCGAAGTAATTCGTTTTTACTCCATAAAAAAACCCGGCTCAGGCCGGGTTTTTTATTGCCAGTCTGCCATCGTTTCCTCCGGAAGGGATGTCAAACTTGGATTGATTGCTCGACTGGAAGCGATATCGCAGATGCTGTCTAAGCCGTTGAAGACATCATCATAGGGTAGCAGAAGGGCTTAGGGTCAGCAGGCTGGGCCCCCTGCGCCCCAGAATGACGGCGACAAGAACCGCACATCTTCACGCCCTTCTTCCAACGCCTTACCGTAAAACCACCGCCGTTAAGGCGGTAGTTTACCCTCCAGACAGACGATTAGCCGCGGCGATGACGTACGGCGCTGGCTAACTGACGCAGCAGCGTCGCGGTATCATCCCAGCCGATGCAGCCGTCGGTGATGCTTTTACCGTAGACCAGTGGCTCGCCGCTATCCGGGTTTTGATTGCCTTCCACAAGATGACTTTCAATCATCACACCCATAATGGCTTTTTCTCCACCGGCAATCTGCGCGCAAACGTCGGCGCCGACTTCCATCTGTTTCTTAAACTGTTTGCTGCTGTTCGCATGGCTAAAGTCGATCATCACCTGCGGCGTCAACCCGGCTTTTTCCAAACCGACTTTCACTTCCTGCACATGCTTCGCGCTGTAGTTAGGCTCTTTACCGCCACGCAAAATAATATGGCAATCGTTGTTGCCGCTGGTATTCACGATCGCGGAGTGACCCCACTTGGTCACTGACAGGAAGCAATGCGGCGCCTGCGCGGCGTTGATCGCATCAATAGCGACCTTCATCGTGCCATCTGTGCCGTTTTTGAATCCAACCGGGCAAGACAGACCGGAAGAGAGTTCACGGTGCACCTGAGACTCAGTGGTACGAGCGCCAATCGCGCCCCAGCTCATCAGGTCGGCAAGGTACTGCGGCGTGATCATATCGAGAAACTCACCCGCCGCTGGCAGGCCGGTGTCGTTGATGTCGAGCAGCAATTTGCGGGCAATGCGCAGACCGTCGTTGATCTGGAAGCTATGATCCATGTACGGGTCGTTGATAAGCCCTTTCCAGCCCACCGTCGTGCGCGGTTTTTCAAAGTAGACTCTCATGACCACTTCCAGCTCGCCGTGCAATTCCTGACGCAGTTCCTGCAACCTGGCTGCATACTCTTTTGCAGCTTTAACATCATGGATAGAGCAAGGGCCGATGATCACCAACAGACGGTCGTCGCCGCCATGCAGTATTTTATGAATGGCTGAGCGAGCCTGAGACACCGTTTTGGCCGCATTTTCCGTCGCGGGGAATTTTTCCAGCAGTGCGACAGGTGGCAACAACTCTTTGATTTCTTTAATTCTTAAATCGTCATTTTGATAACTCATAGCAATCCCAATAGTTCCTGTACGGTAGGCTTGGTCTGTGATTCATGCCCACAATTCAGTCAGCCACAAATAAAAGCAGGAAGTCCCGCGGATGGCGCATTATAAAACAAGCTAAGGACTAAAATCCCTGAATAATTCACCCCACGCCGAGGAGTACGACGTCGCTCATGGCGTTTTCTAGCAGTGGGGTCCCATTAGCGACGCTAATGTAGGTTTTTTGTCCTGTTTGACATACAGTTAACACAGACCTGCAGACAGGAACCCATGCGATGACTCAATCTCGCTCCAACGAACAGAACAATAGTCAACGGCTGCTGGCGGCGTTTACGATCACAGCCCTTTTCATGGTTGTGGAAACGGTCGGAGGGCTACTCTCAGGCTCTCTGGCGCTGCTGGCTGACGCCGGACACATGCTGACGGATACCGCCGCGCTGCTGATTGCCTTGCTAGCTGTACGCTTCGCGGCGCGGCGTCCCACGTCAAACCACACCTTCGGCTTCTTGCGATTGACCACACTCGCAGCTTTCATTAACGCCATCGCGCTATTCATCATCACCGTATGGATCTGCTGGGAGGCCTTTCAACGCTTTAGCCATCCCCAGCCGGTCGCGGGCATACCGATGCTTATCATCGCAGTCGGCGGCCTGTTGGTTAACCTGCTTTCATTCTGGCTGTTACATCGCGGCAGCGGCGAGAAAAACATGAACGTCCGAGCGGCGGCTCTGCATGTGTTGGGAGATATGTTGGGGTCGGTCGGCGCGATTGCCGCGGCGCTCATCATCATGATGACTGGTTGGACGCCCATCGACCCCATTTTGTCTTTGGTGGTGTCAATGTTGATATTGCGCAGCGCCTGGGCGCTGCTGAAAGAAAGTCTTCACGAGTTGCTGGAAGGTTCACCTGCCCAAATTGACGTCGACGCGTTGAGACAGAGTCTGAGTGCCGATATCCCGGCGGTGCAGAACGTGCATCACGTCCACTTATGGCAGGTTGGAGAAAAACCGCTGCTGACGTTGCATGCGCAGGTGACACCTCCTGACGATCACGACGCCCTGTTACATCAAATTCAGGACTATCTGCTGCATCGCTATCAGATCGATCACGTGACCATCCAAATGGAATATCACCACTGCGATCACGGCCACTGCCATATCCAGCAAGTGACCGGCGAGCACCATCACCACCACCACCACTAAAGGTGCTTGGTTGCTGTTAGCGGGCTCGGCCTCGGGCTAAAGGGCGTGACTGGTTTTCACGCGCGCCCTTAATCCACAGCCAAGAACCGTTGAGGGCTATCAGGGTCAGGATGGCGTATTGCAGCGACATCGCATAGACGCCTTGGTAGGCAAAAATCACCACGCTGATGACATCGATGACCACCCAAACCAGCCAGTTTTCTACGTATTTTCGCGTCATCAGGATCATCGCCACGATGGACAACACGGTCATGGTGGAATCCCAGAAAGGAAAAGCGTCAGGCTGTAGCTGAGGTCGCTCAGCGCTGATTCCAATGCCTTTCATCAGCATCACGGCGGTATCGGTCAAAAGCGCGAACAGTGCGTCGATATAAACCGTCATCAGCCCGATAGCAATGACGCAGGCAGCCCCCCACCCCAACACCTGCGGCAGAGACAACCAGCGTATACGTAACTCGGATTCGTCGGCGCTGGTCTTCCGGCTCCAGGCATACCACCCATAGAGATTCGCACCGAAGAAAAAGATCTGCAGCAGAAGGCTGGCATAAAGCTGGATCTGAAAGAAAATTAGCGCAAACAACGTCACGTTGATCAGTCCGAAAAGATAATTGCTCGTCTTCTCCAGGCTGGCTAACCAGATACACAGTAAGCCGAATAAGGTTCCCAGGGCTTCAACCCACGAGAGGTCGTAACCGTTCGCCCCCAAAGGGATATGAACCAAAATATTGCTCGTACTGAAAAAATCCATCTTCACCTCGTCTGCCCCAAAATACGTTATCGTCATGGCATCTGACCTTGCAGTCAGACAATGTTTTAAATACTAAACAAAACAATCCCTTCATTCCATCAAATTCCACTTTGATGGGGTATATATCGCAAAAAGGTTCAATTTATTAAAAACCGATAACGTGATTCTTAAGGATAGACGGAGTGCAGTCGCTTGGATGGGCAATAGATGAACAAAGAAAATAAAAGGGCGAGTGCAGAATGCAATAGACGCTTGTGATGAACGTGTGCAGGAAATCACGGCCTTTCGTTGGTCCAAAACTACGCGTTGTTGTCTCGCTTCGCTCGGCTCGAACCTGAACGCAGCTTCTCACCCGCACGACGCGTGCGAACA
>NZ_LUTP01000001.1 GCF_002111585.1 Lonsdalea iberica | reverse complement strand
GGCAGCGAGTCATACCAACGCGCCGTAAATGGTCAATAGCGCCACCACCACTACAATTATCAACGTCACCTTTTTTGCCAACTTAACGGCAGCAATCGGCGTCGCGACAGGATCGATATGGGGTTCCCGCGCCAGTGAAAATTGAGCCAACTGGGTCAGCACCCAATACTGGCTACTGTGAACATCCAGCAAGGCAGAGAACCAGGCAGGCAACGCTTTTTCGCCATGCCCCAGCAACGCATAAGCTGCACCGGCCAGCCGTACAGGGATCCAGTCCAGACAATGGAGCAATGTATCCACGCCAGAGTTAGCCCGCTCCAACGGGGTATGGTAACGAGCAAGCATTGTTTGACGCGCTCTCAGACAAGCATAACCGACCAGCGCAATAGGACCGTAAGGCCCGGCGACTACAAACCAGAACAGCGGAGCCAGGTAATAACGAAAATTAATCCACAGCAAAGCGTTCTGTAACTCCTTGAGCCTATCCGATTCACTGCCGTCCACCGGCAACCCATGAATCAGGGCCAATTCACCAGACATTTGGCATTCCGCATCTGCTTCACCGCGTAGCGCCGCCTGCAAATACCGGCGGTAGTGCAGCCTGACCTCACCTGCCCCCACGCAAAGCAAACCAATAATGACCCACAAAATCAGCATCGGCAGACCGAACAACAAGCCGCTGACTAGCCACATCAGCAGCCCGGTCATTGCCATACCCGCAAGCGACAAAGACAGAGTTTGTATCAAGGACGGTGAAGAAAGATGTCGAAGCCTCACCGCAAAATGGTGATCTAATTGCCAGTGTTCGCCCTGTTTAAACAGGCGTTCCCATCCCAAAACCAACAACAACGTAAACAGCGTCATTAATTTAGACTCCCTTTGTAGCTCGCTATTCCTGCGCTAAATATCGATATCGGTCCCAGTCGAAAGCGGGACCGGGATCGGTTTTGCGACCTGGAGCAATATCATTGTGACCGCAAATTCGATTCCGCGTAATCGGGTAAGTCAGACATAACAGCTGCGTGACCGACGCCAACTGACGATATTGTTCCGCCGTAAAAGGAAGCGTGTCGGTCCCCTCAAGTTCAATGCCGATTGAGAAATCATTACAGCGTTCGCGCCCTTCAAATTTGGAAACGCCAGCATGCCAAGCCCGACGGTCAAAGGGCACATATTGAACGACGCTGCCATCTCGACGAATCAAGCAATGAGCCGAGACCCTAAGATGGATTATCTCGGCGAAAAAGGGGTGTTCAGTCGCCTGCAGTCTTCCGGTAAACAATTGATCGATATAAGGACCGCCGAACTCGCCCGGCGGCAGGCTGATATTGTGTATGACCAGCAACGAGGGAATCTCGCCCTCAGGCCTATCGTCACAATGCGGGGACGGTATGCGCGCCACATCCGTTAGCCATCCATCTATCAATTCCACCGACAAACTCCTATTAACCTACCGCCTTGCAAGCATTCCTCTGCGCGGCAAACGCCTCGCGCAGACCAAAGCCTAGCATGTTTCCCCTGCTCGTCATTCACCCGCCTTGCGGCTTGAAAAATTAACGACGCATTCCCCTGCTGCCAAAACTTACCGCAAGCATACCGTTTGGCGCCACGCCCCTGTTGCGAGAAACACGTAAACCAGAATCCATCAGGCAAAAAAATGGAGGCTAACTGCAACTGTTCAAACAGTTTGCGAAACGCATTCCGAATGAGTTTATCGGCTGTCGCCGAAATCTTTGCCGTCCCTTATGCTGCCGCCATCCGCCACATCAAGGATTGAAATCATGTTACAGCAAGGATTTACGCTGATTGAACTGATGGTCGTAATTGTCATCATTGCCGTGCTAAGCGCCTTGGGAATTCCGGCCTATCAGGGATACCTGCAAAAAGCAGCAATGACCGATATGCTGCAAACGGCGGCGTCCTACAAAATGGCCGTCGACCTCTGTGGACTAAGCAATGCCGATCTGGCCCTTTGCAATGCAGGTAATCAGGGCATTCCCGCGGCAACTGCCACACGTTACATCAGTCAGATTACCGTTTCCCAAGGCGTCATTACTTTGACAGGACAATCCTCGCTGCAAGGACTTCGCGTGGTTATGACGCCGACGCTGGAGTCCCAAACAGGATCGTTGAGCTGGACCAAAAACTGCCTCGCGGAAACCGGGGCCGACACACTCAGGCAGGCCTGTCTTGACGTTTTCCGTCTGGATGATGCCTCTGATGCCGCAGGGTGATCTCATGACATCGCAAATACTCAGCGAAGAGCTCGTCATATTGTGCCAGCGTTATCACGCTTTGCTACTGGCCATAGATGAACAATCCATTACCGTTGCTGTCGGCAGCCCGCCAACCACTGAAATGCTGACGGCGTTAAAATTCGCCGGCAATCGTCGGGTATTGATCGAGAAATGGCCTGCGGCCAGGCTGGAAAAAGCGATTGTCCCGCCGCAAAGCGCCATGGAAAAGGCGTCGATCTATCAGCCACTCCTGAGATCGAAGAGCAGGAAGATATCCCGGTAATCAGATTTATCAATCAGACGCTGAATTCAGCAATTCAGCGGCGGGCCTCGGATATCCATTTCGAGCCGATGGCAATGCACTGCCGGATACGACTGCGTATCGACGGCGTCTTGCAGGAAATGCCTTCAGCTCCTGACGAACTGACGCCCCGGCTTATTGCACGGCTTAAGATCATGGGGAAACTGGATATCGCTGAACGCCGTCTACCGCAGGATGGTCAATTTACCCTGCAACTTGATCGGGAACGTTACTCATTACGTATCGCCACACTGCCGGTACAAACGGGAGAAAAAGTCGTACTGCGGGTATTACAAACACAGCAACATGCGCTAACGCTGGACACGCTGGGGCTTTCTATAAGCGCATTGCGGCTATTCAAGCGGGTGCTACGCCTGCCTCAAGGCATGATTTTGGTCACAGGCCCGACGGGGAGCGGAAAAACATTCACGCTGTACAGCGCCATACGCTGGCTCAATAGTTCCAGCCGTAATATTTGCAGCGTGGAAGATCCGGTAGAAATTCCGTTAGAAGGAATCAATCAAACCGCCGTCAACGCCAAAAGTCGGCTGGACTTCAGCCGGGTACTGAGAGCACTGCTGCGCCAGGATCCCGACGTCATCATGATAGGGGAAATTCGCGACGCCGAAACGGCAGATATTGCCGTCAAAGCGGCGCAAACCGGTCACTTAGTGCTATCCACGCTGCACACTAACTCTGCCAGCGAGACCATGACGAGGCTGAGACATCTTGGCGTTCCCGGCTACCTGCTCGCCTCGGCATTAAAACTCATCATTGCTCAGCGCTTAGTTCGCAAGCTATGTCCTCACTGCCGCGAGAGGATGCCCTCGGAACCAATATCGCATAACGCAACCCGGTCCGGCCCACTGCGGCAGTGGCGCCCGCGGGGCTGCAACCACTGTTTTTCAGGCTATTACGGCCGAGCTGCGATTTACGACCTGTTGACCATCTCCCCTGACCTCCAGCAAACGCTGGCGGATAACGGAGAAGTCCCGTACGAAAAGGCGCATGACCAGCATTCCCGGCCAAATTGGCTCTTTAACGCTGGTCTGGCGTTAGTCAATGAAGGCATCACATCACTGGATGAGGTCTATCGGGTCGTGGGTGACGGGATCGAGGAGGAAGACTGAGATGGCAATGCAAAAACTGTACGACTGGCAGGCTCTCAGCGGCAAAGGTGAACTGTGTCGCGGCGAGTTTATCGCTACCCACCGTCAACAGGTGTACGATCATCTGCTCGAACTGGGTTACCAACCCCTTAACCTGAAGGTCCGACAATACCTGACCCGTTATGCTTGGCGCAGCACACTCCTGACTCCCGTCATTCACCAGCTCGGCTCACTATTGCAGGCGGGGCTTCCGCTACTGGAATCATTGAACCTCATGGCACGGCAGCATGACAAACCGGCGTGGCGATGTGTCTTACAGACAATAGGCCAACAGGTCGCACAAGGCATGACGCTGGCAGAAGCGCTTCGGCACTATCCCCAAATATTTCCGCTGATGTATTGCTCGCTGATTGCCGCCGGCGAACTGACCGGTAAGCTCGGCGACTGCTGCCAGCAGCTCGCCGTCTATCAGGAGGCGCGCCAGCAATTGGCGTATAAAGTCGCTAAAGCACTACGCTACCCCCTCTTCGTTTCCGCCGCCGTGCTAGTGGTCAGCGCACTGATGATCACCTTGGTCCTGCCTGAGTTTAGCCGGCTTTACGCCTCGTTTAACGCCCCGCTTCCCGTGCTGACACAGACTTTACTGACCTTTTCGGAACGGTGTATGCGCGATGGGGCCGCTCTCGCCACAATAGGCCTCATACTCGCGGCAGCCTACGGCTGGCTGCGTAGAACCTATCCACGATGGCGGCACAGAGAGCAACGGCTGTGGCTTAAAGTTCCCGGCATTGCCACACTGATTCGCGGGCGTTGTCTCAGCCAGATTTTCCATACGCTGGCGATGACTCATGGTGCAGGACTCCCGCTGCCAGCTGGGCTAAGCGCCGCCGCGACGCTCGGACATCCTCTATATCAGAAGGAATTAAAAGAGATACAAGGCCTCGTCGAGCGCGGCATCCCACTGAGTCAGGCGGTGGAGCGTACACCGCTGTTCCCTGCGCCCTGCCCGCAGTTGATCAGAGTCGGAGAAGAAACAGGCGCGCTGGAGCACCTGTTCGCACAGTTAGCCGAATGGCATGAAAAGAATACGCAGCAGTTTGCGGAAAAACTGCCTCATACATTGGAGCCGTTACTGATGGGCACGGTAGGCATCATTGTCGGTACGCTGGTGATAGCCATGTATCTGCCTATTTTCCAGTTAGGACATGTGCTGACGGGAGCCTAATCCCGCCAGTTGAGAAAGCGAAAACTAAACGTTGAAAATACGGTTTTCCTGCTCGGCGACACGGATGAATGTCGTGCGTTTGGTCAGCTCTTTCAGGCGTGAAGCACCAACGTAAGTGCAAGCGGAGCGCAAACCGCCGAGGATATCGCGAATGGTGTATTCCACCGGGCCTCGCAGAGGAAGCTTGACGGTTTTGCCTTCCGCAGCCCGATAGCCGGCTACGCCGCCAACGTGGCGCTCCATCGCTGATGCCGAACTCATGCCGTAAAACAGCATCATTTTCTGGCCGTTTTCTTCGGCGATGGTCCCTTCGCACTCATCATGTGCCGCCAGCATCCCGCCCAGCATGACAAAATCAGCGCCGCCGCCGAAAGCTTTGGCAACGTCGCCAGGCACGGAGCAGCCGCCATCGCTGACAATCTGCCCGCCGAGCCCATGCGCTGCATCGGCACACTCGATCACCGCCGAGAGTTGCGGATAACCCACGCCCGTTTTCAAACGGGTGGTGCAAACGGAACCAGGACCAATCCCAACCTTGACAATATCCGCTCCGGAAAGAATCAGCTCTTCGACCATTTCGCCGGTCACTACATTCCCGGCGCAAATGATCTTATCAGGACACGCCTCGCGCGCTTTCTGCACAAAAGAGACAAAGTGCTCGGAGTAGCCGTTAGCGACATCGATGCAGATAAACTTCAGCTCCGTCGAGAGGGCCAGAATTTGCTTCAGCTTGGTAAAATCGTCGCTTGATGTCCCTGTAGAGACTAAGACGTGGCGCAACACGTCTTTCGACGACTGTGTAACAAACTGCCGCCACTGCTCAACGGAGTAATGTTTATGCACGGCGGTCAGCACGCCAAATGGGGATAGCGCCTGAGCCATGCGAAAAGTACCGACCGTGTCCATATTGGCCGCAATGACAGGCACGCCCGACCAATGGCAGCCCGCATGCATAAAGGTGAAATCGCGCGCCAATTCAACTTCTGATCGGCTCTTAAGGGTGGAGCGTTTAGGACGAATGAGTACGTCTTTAAAGCCTAACTTTAAATCTTCTTCAATACGCATAAGGAGGTGTCCTGGTCAGTGGCGAAGACCATCGGGGAGATAGTCGGTATGCTTCAAAACCTATCCAGTAGCCTCATCATACGCGCGAATAATCCTGCGGCAAGACTGCGAATTTACCTTTATTTAGGCTAGAATCCCGTAAATTTACCCGGTAATTTTGCAGATCGATACCATGGCATACATCGTAGCGCTTACAGGCGGTATCGGCAGCGGCAAAAGCACCGTCGCTGAAGGTTTCGCCCGGCAAGGCATCACTATCATCGATGCGGACATCATCGCCCGTCAGGTCGTTGAGCCCGGAACGTCAGCGTTGTCCGTTATCGCAAAACGCTTCGGCCCCGAGATACTGAACGCCGACGATACGCTCAACCGCTCCGCCCTACGGGCGAAAATTTTTTCCAGTGAACGTGAAAAAGAGTGGCTCAACCAACTGCTGCATCCGTTGATCCAAGCGGAAACCCAACGCCAGTTGCTTGACGCCCCCGGTCCATACGTGATGTGGGTGATCCCTCTGCTGATTGAGAACGGCCTGCAATCGCAGGCGCAACGTGTTCTGGTTGTGGATGTCACCCCGGAAATTCAGCTGCAGCGTACACTGGCGCGAGATGGGGTTTCCCTGCAACAGGCGGAAAAAATTCTGTCCGCACAAGCCACGCGAGAACAGCGTCTGGCTTATGCCGACGACATCATCGACAATAGCCGTAGCCAGAGCGAACTTGCCCCACAAATTGCCATGCTGCATCAGCGCTATCTTGAGCTGGCGACAACCGCAAAAGACAGGATGACAAAATAATGAGTGATGCTTCCTCAACCCTATTATTTGAATATCCGCTGAATGAGAAAACGCGGACCTGGCTACGTCTCGAGTTTCTGCTTCAACAAATGCATGACAACCAGACGCTGGAACACATGGGGGGAGCGTTGAGCTTTTTCCGCGCCGCTACCGACCTGTTGGATATACTCGAACGCGGCGACGTTCGCCCCGATTTGATGAAAGAACTGGAACGTCAGCAGCAGAAGCTAACGCAGTGGCAGGACGTGCCCGGCGTCGACCAGGCGAGGATTGACACCTTTCGCCAGCAGTTACGCCAACAGGCCAGCCAATTGATGGCCGCCCCGCGTATGGGCCAAAGCCTGCGAGAAGATCGCCTCATTGGCATGGTACGCCAACGGCTGAGCATCCCAGGAGGATGCTGTAACTTCGACTTGCCGACGCTGCATAGCTGGCTGCATCAGCCTGCGGAGCACAGAAACCGCCAGGTCAGTGTCTGGCTCAACAGCGTCGCCCCGTTCGAACAAACGCTGGAGATGATTCTGGACCTCATCCGCAATTCAGCGATCTTCCGTCCACAAATCAGCCTGAAAGGCTTCTATCAGGACAATGCAGCCGACGCGGACCTCCTGCGTATACAGATCGCGCAGGAACATCAGCTATACCCACAAATTTCTGGCCACAAGAGCCGTTATGCGATTCGCTTTATGCCGCTGGACAGCGAGCATGGGCAAGTGCCCGACCGCCTGACGTTCGAACTGGCTTGCTGTTAGGAGTGAATAAGATGAGCAACGATATCACCACCGTAAAATGTCCGACCTGCGCCAAACCGGTAGTGTGGGGAGAACAAAGTCCTTACCGCCCTTTCTGTAGCAAACGCTGTCAATTGATCGATCTCGGGGAATGGGCCGAAGAAGAGAAACGCATTCCTAGTAACGAAGCGATTACTGACAGCGAAAACTGGAGCGAAACCAAGTATTAACCAGCGATATTACGCCGACTGTTTTAGCCAGCGGATCATCTCCGCATTCGCTGGCGGAAATTCCTCTTCTTTCAGTTCGTCGACGCTCAGCCAGCGCGACGGCTGCCCCTCCCGGCCGTAAGGTTCTCCTTGCCAATGTTCCACCAGAAAAAAATGCAGCGTGATGAGCCGATCGCCCGTGGAGAATGTTTTATCCGTCAGTGCCCGAGGGTCGTGCGCCTCGATCCCTGTTTCCTCACGCAATTCACGAATTAACGCCTGTTCGGGCGTTTCCCCCGCCTCCACTTTTCCACCTGGGAACTCCCATTTACCAGCCATGTGCGAGCCAGCCTGGCGGCAAGCGATAAAAAACTGTCGCTGGGCATTACGAATAATACCTACCGCGACTGACAAAGGTTTCTGCGTCATAACCCTTTCCCCAAGTAAAAGGCGGTCAATGACCGCCTTAATTGATACCGTTAATGTCGTCTAACCCTGATGAGGGCTAGTTCTGGATACGTCCGTGGCACTGTTTGTATTTCTTGCCCGAACCGCAGGGGCAAGGATCGTTACGGCCGATTTTACGCTCGGATGAACCACCCGCAGACTGCGCGGCAGCGACTTCGCTTTGATGGCTCAGCTGCTGCTGGCTCGCCAGTCGTTCAGCTTCCTCACGACGCTGTTGCTCCAGCGCTTCGATCTCTTCCGGCATGCGAACCTGAACTTTGCTCAGTGTGCTGATGACTTCATATTTCAGCGCTTCCAACATCGCTGCGAACATGGAGAACGATTCACGCTTGTACTCCTGCTTCGGATCTTTCTGCGCATAGCCGCGCAGATGTATACCCTGACGCAGATAGTCCATCGCTGCCAGATGTTCTTTCCACAGGGAGTCCAGCGTCTGCAGCATCACGCCTTTTTCGAAGTTGCGCATAACATCGACGCCCACGACCTCTTCTTTGCGGGCATAAACTTCCATCGCCTGCTCGTGGATACGTTCACGCAGCGTTTCTTCATGCAGCTGAGGCTCTTTCTCCAGCCACTCTGCAATCGGCATTTCCAGATCGAAATCGTTTTTCAGACGCTGTTCCAAACCGTCGATATCCCACATTTCTTCCAGAGACTGCGGCGGAATATGGTTATCGATTGTCGCTTTAAACACATCGTCACGAATACTGTTGATCGTTTCACTGATATCAACGGAGTTCAGCAGTTCATTACGCTGCGTGTAGATAGCACGGCGCTGGTCGTTCGCGACATCATCATATTCCAGCAGCTGCTTACGGATATCGAAGTTACGGTTTTCCACCTTACGCTGTGCATTGGCAATCGCCTTGGTCACCCAAGGATGTTCGATCGCTTCGCCTTCCTTCATCCCCAACTTACGCATCATGTTGGATACGCGGTCAGAGGCGAAGATACGCATCAGCGCATCTTCCATTGAAAGGTAGAAGCGAGAAGAACCGGCATCTCCCTGACGACCAGAACGGCCACGCAGCTGGTTGTCGATACGACGCGATTCATGCCGCTCGGTACCGATGATATGCAAACCGCCCGAAGCCAGCACCGCGTCGTGACGAAGCTGCCAATCGGCTTTGATAGCGGCAATCTGATCTTCCGTCGGGGACTCCAACTGAGCGATTTCAGTCTGCCAACTGCCGCCCAGCACAATATCCGTACCCCGACCGGCCATATTGGTGGCGATGGTCACTGCGCCCGGGCGACCGGCCTGTGCGACGATATCCGCTTCCATGGCATGGAATTTGGCGTTAAGCACGTTGTGTTTGACCCCGGCGCGAGTCAACGCGTCAGAGACCACTTCCGATTTCTCGATCGAGATCGTGCCCACCAGCACCGGCTGGCCGTTCGCCGTACGCTCCCTGATATCTTCAATAATCGCGCCTATTTTTTCCCGCTCGGTCATATACACCAGATCGGGCAAATCTTTACGAATCATCGGACGGTTCGTCGGTACAACGATGGTATCCAGTTTATAGATAGAGCTGAATTCAAAAGCCTCGGTATCCGCGGTCCCGGTCATCCCAGCCAGTTTTTCGTACAAACGGAAGTAGTTCTGGAAGGTGATGGAGGCCAGCGTCTGGTTTTCGTTGTTGATAGTGACGTGCTCTTTCGCCTCAACGGCCTGATGCAGACCGTCAGACCAGCGACGCCCCTGCATGGTACGTCCGGTATGTTCGTCAACAATGATGACTTCGCCGTCTTTAACGATGTAATCGACATCGCGCGTGAACAAGACGTGCGCCCGCAGACCGGCGGTCACATGATGCATCAGCATAATGTTGGAAGGCGAGTACAGGGATTCGCCTTCTTCCATAATGCCTTCTTTCACCAGCAGTTCTTCGATTTTCACCAGACCGCGTTCGGTCAGATTGACCTGGCGGGATTTCTCATCCACGGAGAAGTGGCCTTCGCCCTGGAATGTGTCGGAATCTTCTTTTTCCTGACGGATTAGCGACGGGATGATTTTATTGACGCGGATGTACATCTCGGAGCTGTCTTCAGCAGGTCCAGAAATGATCAGCGGGGTACGCGCTTCATCGATCAGGATGGAGTCGACTTCATCCACCAAAGCGTAGAACAGCGGGCGCTGAACGCGCTCTTCCGGGCTAAACGCCATATTGTCGCGCAGGTAGTCAAAACCGTATTCGTTGTTGGTACCGTAAGTGATATCGGCTGCATACGCTTCTCGCTTTGCCGGCGCTGGCATGCCTGGCAGGTTGATCCCCACCGTCAGACCGAGAAACTCGAACAACGGACGGTTGTTCTCAGCATCACGCTGCGCCAGATAGTCATTCACTGTAACAACATGCACACCGCGACCGGTCAGGCCGTTTAGATAAGCAGGCAGCGTCGCCGTCAGCGTTTTACCTTCACCGGTACGCATTTCGGCGATGCAGCGTTCGTTAAGAACCATCCCGCCCAGCATCTGGACGTCGAAGTGACGCATACCGAAAACACGTTTACTCGCTTCACGCACGACGGCAAAGGCCTCAGGCAACAGCGCTTCCAGCGTTTCACCTTTCTTGATGCGCTCGCGAAACTCCGGCGTTTTGGCCTTCAGCTCGTCGTCAGACAGCTTTTCCATTGCGGGTTCAAGCTGGGCTATCACATCTACAGTTTTACGCATACGGCGTAAGGTACGGTCGTTACGGCTACCGAAAACTTTGGTTAATAGTCTTACTAACATAATAATTTTAATCTCTACAATGCCACCGTATCTACGGTGGCATAACATCAGAAAACCAGGCTATTTCACCCGGCTATTGCGCGTGTTAACAGAAAAAAGCGGGGTTAGATAAGCGGTCCAGCGCGTATCCCCAACGTCTGGGCCAGCCAGATGCCAGAATGATGGAATAGCGTAGATGCTGCGGAGATGTATGTCGAGACATCCAGCGCGGGAACCCTATTTTCTTGGGTCAACAGCGCGTGGAGTGTCTCAATCAGGATTTGATGCTGTGCGGGCGAGGAAGCAACTGCTTCAGCCACCGTAGAAGGCTGCGGCGCCGTCAGAGCAAACGACAAATGCCGAATAACGGTGCGGATGGCATGCTGATGCCAATAATCAATGCCGACAGATGAACGTCGATGAGCCTCTTTCAAGGCCACCAGATCGGTCAGGCTAAAAGCGGAAACGTTATGGCGGCTAATAGTCGAAGTCGACAGCGATGGAGTATTCTGAGACTCGCACAGACCGACGGGCAGACCAAAACCAGCCGCGACCATCCCCAACAGGAGATGCGGCCAAAAATAACGTCTGCCAAATTGTCGCCAACGATTTAGAATACCAATCACAAGTTTACTGTCCGTCGGAGCCTGCGTTATGCGTGATAGTCGTCCACAATCACTAGAATCTTTTTTTGATAGCGCATCGGAAACCGGAAGCGGTCCTCTGCGAGATATTCAGCAGCGCGCTGCCGCGCTGGTAAAGCTTAATCGCGCCGTCTGCGCGCTATTGCCTGCGCAAATGCACCCTTGGTGCCGCGTCGCAAATTATCGCCGCAATCTGTTGGTGCTAGAAACGGCAAACGCGAGTTGGATGATGCGACTACGTTATGAACAGCCAGCGCTACTTTCCGCTTTGCGTGCTCAAATACTACCATCATTAGCAGCGATCGACATCCGGATTAATCCCTCGCTTGCCGCTAAAGCGCACCAAAATAATAAGCCATTGGAAACCACAACCGGCGTCGGATCTATAGATGCGCCAAAGCAACGTTCACTAAGTCCGCAGAGTGCAGAAATATTGAATGGATTGGCGGAAAACAGCCCGGAAAGATTGCAGCGGATATTAAAAAGACTGGCTTCACTGGCCGGAGAGAAAACCAGTGATAACCAGTCATAAGAACGACAAGTTGTTGTTCTGACTCGTCAGGCGAGTACCGTCGAAGGCGCTTTGAACGCCAGCGGCATTTCCGCCTCATCTTCAAAGGTCACGTATTCCCACGCTTCCTGTTTTGCCAGCACAGCCTGCAGCAGTTTATTGTTCAGCGCATGACCAGACTTGAATGCCGTAAAGGCACCAATGATGTTATGGCCGCACATGAACAAGTCGCCGATGGCATCCAGCATTTTGTGACGAACAAATTCATCTTCAAAACGCAGACCGTCATCGTTCAGCACTCGATAGTCGTCAACAACAATCGCGCAGTCAAAGCTGCCGCCCAGGCACAGGCCACGGGACTGGAGATATTCAATATCTCGCATGAAGCCGAAGGTCCGAGCACGGCTGATCTGACGGACGAAAGAGTCTGCAGAGAACTCTAACTTGTAGCGCTGTGCGCCAGAGTCGATCGCCGGGTGGTTGAAGTCGATAGTGAAGTCCAGATTGAAACCATTATAAGGCTTCAGCTCCGCCCACTTGTCGCCATCTTCTACACGCACGGTATCTTTGATCCGAACGAACTTCTTAGCACAGTTCAGCTCTTCAATACCGGCATCGAGCAACAGGTAAACGAACGGACTGGCGCTGCCGTCCATAATCGGAATTTCGGGAGAGTCGACTTCGATCATGACGTTATCGATGCCCAGACCCGCCAGCGCGGCGTTCAGATGCTCCACGGTCGAAATTCGTACGTCATGCTCATTGACCAGGCAAGTACAGAGCATGGTATCACGCACGGATTTGGCATCAGCCGGAAAATCAACCGGTGGATTCAAGTCAGTGCGACGATAGATGACCCCGGTATTTGCCGGTGCAGGACGCATGGTCAGGGTGACTTTTTTGCCGGTATGCAAACCGACCCCTGTCGCCTGTACGATACGTTTTAATGTACGTTGTTTGATCATCGTATTATCTCGCATTTAATCCGAACCAACGGCCTCAGTCTATACCAAGGCCGGCGGCACAGTTTAGCACAAAGAGCGGAGATTCCAACCAGGCGGCCAGTTAATCGGCCTGCTTGCGCAGAAACGCCGGGATATCCAGGTAATCCGGCTCTTTATTGGGCTGCGCGTTCTGGTCGTTGACGACCTTGGCGGCAGCCGGTTTTTCTTGCGGCAGAGGCGACATGCCATGCTGCTGGTAACGATGATCCATTACCGGCTGGCTGCTCTGCTTGTTGGTCACCAGCGTAATCTCCGGACGTTTGTCCATGCCGATGCCGGTCGCGACCACGGTGACGCGCAGTTCGTCGTTCATTTCCGGGTCCAGAGACGTACCGATAACCACGGTCGCGTTGTCGGAAGCGAAAGCACGGATAGTGTTACCCACGGTTTCGAACTCATCCAGACGCAGGTCGAAGCCCGCCGTGATGTTGACCAGAACGCCACGAGCGCCGGACAGGTCGATATCTTCCAGCAGCGGACTGGAGATCGCCATTTCGGCCGCTTCTTCCGCACGGTCTTCGCCACGCGCCACGCCGGAACCCATCATGGCATAGCCCATTTCAGACATCACGGTGCGAACGTCCGCGAAGTCGACGTTCATCAACCCCGGACGGGTAATCAGTTCAGCGATACCCTGAACCGCGCCTTTCAGCACGTCGTTGGCTGCGCCGAAGGCATCCAGCAGGGAGATACCGCGGCCCAGCACTTTCAGCAGTTTGTCGTTCGGGATGGTGATCAGGGAATCCACGTGCTTTGACAGCTCCGCGATGCCTTGTTCCGCAAACGCCATGCGTTTTTTGCCTTCGAAGTTAAACGGCTTAGTCACGACGGCAACGGTAAGAATACCGAGATCTTTGGCCACTTCGGCCACGACCGGGGCTGCGCCCGTACCTGTACCACCGCCCATACCGGCCGCGATAAATACCATATCGGCGCCTTCGAGAGACGCGCGCAGCGCTTCGCGGTCTTCTTCAGCAGAGTTACGGCCGACTTCCGGGTTAGCCCCAGCGCCCAGACCCTTGGTAATACCGCTACCGATCTGGATAGTCTGTCCAACCGCCGTTTTGCGCAGTGCCTGCGCATCAGTGTTGACCGCAAAGAACTCAACGCCTTCAATGCGTTCACGCACCATATGCTCGACCGCGTTACCGCCGCCGCCACCGACGCCGATGACTTTAATCACCGCGTCGTTGGTTAATTCCATAGGTTCAAACATAGTTTCTCTCCGTCTTGTGCCTGTGTTACTTCGAGATCAAAAAAGCTGTGCCAGGATCTCTTTTGATAACCGTTAAAATTCTTTTCTCAGCCAGCTGTTCAGGCGTTTAAACCAGTGGCTCACTGAGGCGCGTTTTTCAACTTCATGCTCACCGTTCAGGTGAGATTCTTTACCGTAGTGCAGCAACCCTACCGCCGTGGAGTAGTAAGGCTCCTGCGCATAATCCGTCAGGCCCGTGATGTTCAGCGGTTGTCCGATACGCACCTGCGTATGGAACACACGCTGAGCGCATGCGGCCAGGCCATCAATCTGTGCGGCTCCGCCCGTCAGCACAATACCCGCCGCCAAATGATGCTTGACGCCTTGCTGACGCAACTGCTCCTGTAACTGCAATAGCTCGTCGTTCACCAGATTCAGCAGCTCGGCGTAACGCGGCTCAATGACTTCGGCCAGCGTCTGACGCTGAAGACTGCGCGGCGGACGCCCACCCACGCTGGGAACTTCAACCGCTTCGTCTTTGCTCACGATGGAGCCTAACGCGCAGCCGTAGCGAACTTTGATTGCCTCGGCGTCCGTAGGCGGAGTGCCGAAAGCATAAGCAATATCGCTGGTGACCACGTTCCCTGCGTACGGAATCACCTTGGTGTGGCGCAGGGCGCCGCCGGTATAGACCGCCATATCCATGGTGCCGCCGCCGATATCGACGACACAGACACCCAATTCACGTTCGTCTTCAGTCAGCACCGCATAGCTGGAGGCCAGTCCGGCGAAAATTAGCTGGTCGACTTTCAGTCCGCAACGCTCAACCGCTTTGACGATGTTCTTCGCCATATCGTTGTGACAGGTGATCAAATGCACCTTCGCCTGCATACGCACGCCGGACAACCCTACCGGATTCTTGATGCCCTCCTGGTAGTCGATCGCGTACTCCTGCGGGATAACGTGCAGGATGCGATGTTCATCGCGTACGCGAACGGATTTCGCCGTGTGGACGACGCTTTCCACATCGTCCATCGTCACTTCTTCTTCGGAGATCGGCACCATGCCAATCTCGTTCTGGCAGCTGATATGTTTGCCGGACAGCGCCAGATAAACCGATGAGATCTGGCAGTCTGCCATCAACTCGGCCTGGTCGATGGCGCGCTGTACGCATTTCACCACCGACTCCAGGTCGTTCACGCCGCCTTTATCCATGCCCCGTGACGGGCAGCTACCCACACCGATAATATTGACCATGCCATCGGGCAGAACTTCCCCTACCAGCGCAGCCACTTTTGCTGTACCGATTTCCAGCCCAACTACCAGTTTTCTGTCCGTCGACTTGATCATTGCTGTTTAGCCTGTGCCTGATTCTGTTGCTGATTACCGTTTTGGTGACGATCAATGTCTTCTTGCTGATCGATAAACGCCGGACCCCAACCTACCGCCGCACCTGAGTCGTAACGCAGATCCACATAGTTGATCCGCTTGTTTCCGTCCTTCGCCTGCTGTTGAAGAAGCGGATATAACTCAATAAATCGCGCCAGACGGCGAGTCTGATCGTCGCGTCCCAACTGCAGGCGGATATCGTCTTCCAGACCGACCTGCCAGGAATGGCGCGCGGTCATCGCAACCATTTTCAGCTGAAACTTGCCGGCGTTCAGTATCTGGTTAATGTTTCGATACCCTTCCAGCACGTCGGCTTCACTGCCTTCCGGTCCGTACAGCATCGGCATCTTTTTATTACCGATACGTTCCGCCGGAACGCTGAATGCGTTTCCATCGCTGTCAACCATCAGCTGGTCATTCCAACGTGCGAAAGGCACGTATTCAACCAGATGAATCTTTAATTCGTCCGGCCACTGCTTGCGCACGCTGGCCTGTTTAATCCACGGCAGCCTTTCAATCTGCTGCTGAATGACGTTAACGTCCTGCGTCATAAACGTGCCCGGCGCTCCGAGAGACAGTATCGCCTGACGAATGTCGTCGTTCGTGGTGTAGGTTCTTTCTCCCGTCACCACCAGCCGAGACAGCGGCAGTCGGCTGGCATCTTTCATCCACCCCACCACCATCCAACTGCCCCAGGCGATGGTGCCCACCACCATCAGCAGGAATATCATGCCCGCCAGTTGGCCGCCGTTGCTGCGACGCGCGCCATTGGATTCAGGCTCGCGTCCGCGTGTATTAAGCGCCGCTTGCGACATATCAGCTCGCCAGCTCCAAAATGCGTGTCACCAGTTGTGGAAACGTCAGCCCATACTGTTTAGCGGCCATCGGCACCAGGCTGTGCTCGGTCATGCCCGGCGAGGTATTCACCTCTAACAGGTAAAATCCGCCGTCATCGTCCATCATCACATCAACTCGTCCCCAACCGCTGCAATCCAGCGCGCGATAGGCCGCCAGAGAGAGTGAAGCCAGTTCGCTTTCCTGCTCCGCCGTCAGACCGCTCGGACAAAAATAGCGAGTGTCTTCCGACGCGTACTTCGCCTGATAATCGTAAAACGTGCCTGTCGCCTCAATGCGGATCGACGGCAGTGTTTCGTTACCGAGAATAGCCACCGTAAACTCCGGACCGCTCAACCACTTTTCCACCATCACGTTTTGGTCATGATGAAATGCCGCTTCCAACGCCGCAGGTAAGGCTTCAGCCTGCTCGACTTTGCTCATTCCGACGCTGGAACCTTCCCGACTCGGCTTGACAATCAATGGCATACCGAGAGGTTCTACTAACTTTAGCAAAGCAGTTGGATTACTGCGCTGAAACTGATGCCGATTCAGCACGATATAAGGCGCGACCGGTAAATTTGACGCCTGCCAAATCTGTTTGGTGCGACATTTATCCATCGTCAGCGCCGACGCCATGACGCCGCTGCCGGTATAAGGCAGCCCTAATTGCTCCAGCGCGCCCTGCATCGAGCCGTCTTCGCCACCGCGCCCATGCAGCGCAATGAATATCCGGCTAAACCCTTGCTCTTTGAGCTGGCTGACTGGGAAGTCGCGGGGATCTACCGCGTATGCGTCCACTCCTGCTTTTTGCAAACCGGCTAATACGGCCTGTCCCGAGAGCAAAGAGATATCGCGTTCTGCGGATGAACCACCCAGCAATACAGCCACTTTCTCAGTCATTACCTTTCACCCTTTGACCTGCGGCTGTAGGCGAGAATCCGCCAGCCTGCGGGCCAATTTGCCGATATTACCTGCGCCCTGAACCATGACGAGGTCCCCATCTTGCAGCGCCGGTGCCAACAATTCAGGTAAAGTCTCTATATCTGGCACTAAAATCGGATCAATCTTACCTCTTCCGCGAATTGTACGGCATAAAGAGCGGCTATCTGCCCCTGGAATAGGCGTTTCTCCTGCTGAATAAACGTCCAACATCAGCAAAACGTCCACCTGAGACAGCACATGCGCGAAGTCGTCATACAAATCACGCGTACGCGTATAACGGTGAGGCTGGAAAATCATCACCAACCGTTTTTCCGGCCAGCCCGCCCGCGCCGCTTTAATCGTGGCGTCCACCTCGGTGGGATGATGACCGTAGTCATCGACCAGCATGGCCGCGCCGCTTTTACCGTTTACTGACTCCAACGGATATTCGCCCAGGAAATCGAAACGGCGACCAGTCCCTTCGAAACGTTCGAGCGCCCGCAAGATCGCGTCGTCTTCAATGCCTTCTTCGGATGCGATAGCGACCGCCGCCGCCGCGTTCAACGCATTGTGGCGACCCGGCGCATTCAGGGTGACGTGCAGCAGAGGTTTCCCCTGACGCTCCAACGTAAAGTGGCCCTGAGCCCCCACCTGACGATAGCTGGCGATACGCACGTCGGCATCGTCGCAAAATCCGTAAGTTGTCACGTGGCGTCCTACGCGCGGCAGTAGCTCGCGGACGACCTGATCGTCCAGACACATCACCGCGTGTCCATAAAACGGCAGGTTGTGCAGAAAGTTGATGAACGTCTGCTTCAGGTTTTCAAAGTCGCCCTGATAGGTGTCCATATGGTCGGCTTCGATATTGGTCACGATCGCCGCCATCGGCTGCAGATGCAGGAAAGACGCATCGCTTTCATCCGCCTCTGCGATCAGGTAGCGGCTGGATCCCAGCCGCGCGTGCGTCCCCGCCGCTTTGACCAGTCCGCCGTTGACGAAAGTAGGATCCAGTCCAGCTTCCGCGTAAATACTGGTGACGATCGCCGTTGTCGTCGTCTTGCCGTGCGTGCCCGCAACTGCGATGCCGTGACGGAAACGCATCAGTTCCGCCAGCATTTCCGCTCGGCGAATGACTGGGATACGCGCTTCCTTCGCGGCGATGATTTCCGGGTTGTCGCCGGAAATGGCGGTGGATACCACCACCACGCTCGCCCCGTTCACATTTTCCGGACGATGGTGGAAATAGATCTGCGCGCCCAAATCGCTCAACTGCTGCGTGACCGCATTGGGCGCCAGATCGGAGCCGCTAATCTCGTAGCCTTCATTAACCAGAACTTCGGCGATACCGCCCATGCCGGCACCACCGATGCCAACAAAGTGGATGTGCCGGACGCGGTGCATCTCGGGCACGATTGAACGCAGTTTCGCCAATTGTTGTGTATTCACTTTTACCTATCGCTACCTATTTGATCGCCATCCTGTGTCCGGCGATGTCATGATTAATGTTGAGCCGCTGCCACGTCTGGTAAGCCCGCCGCCGCCACGACTTCCGCCGCAACACGCTCGGTCGCATCCAAAATAGCGACTGCTTGGGCCTTTTCTGCCATGTCGCGCAGCGTGGCGCGGTCCCAGCCACCCAAGACATCGCTGACGGCGTCAACGCTGATCTGGGCCTGCTCGATAATTTTGGCCGCACCCGCCTGTTCCAGCGGCAACGCGTTCCAATACTGCTGCCGATCCTTATGCTGGAACGGCACGAAAAGCGCGGGCAATCCGGCGGCGGCGATCTCACTGACCGTCAACGCCCCAGAGCGGCAAACGACGACGTCGGCCCAGGCATAAGCCGCCGCCATATCATCAATAAACTCGACGATGTTGTGCTGCGGCTGTCCAGCTTTCGCGTACGCCGTCTGAACCTCAGCCTGCGCACCTTTGCCGGTCTGATGCCAGATGGCAATTCTGTCGCCCAGTGTGGCGGCCACGCCCGGCAGCGTCTGGTTCAAAATTCGAGCGCCCTGACTCCCGCCGATAACCAGCACGCGGATAGGCCCGTTGCGGTCCGCCAGACGTTCCGCCGGAGACGGCAGCGCCAACACGTCGGTGCGCACAGGGTTTCCGACTACAGGCGCTTTGGGAAATGCGCCCGGAAACGCCTGCAAGACCGTTTTGGCAATACGCGACAACCAGCGATTGGTCAGTCCGGCAATGCCGTTCTGTTCATGCAACACCACCGGAATACCGCACAGCCACGCCGCCAAACCGCCAGGACCGGACACATAGCCGCCCATGCCCAGCACGACGTCCGGCTGGTATGCGCGCATGATCGCCTTCGCCTGACGCACCGCGCGGAAAATACGTACCGGCGCGCTGATCAACGCTTTAAGCCCTTTACCGCGCAGGCCGGAAATGCGGATAAAATCAATTTCAATCCCGTGCTTCGGCACCAAATCGGCTTCCATACGGTCGGCGGTGCCCAGCCAGCGCACCTGCCATCCCTGCGCCATCAAATGATGCGCCACGGCCAATCCAGGGAACACGTGGCCCCCGGTTCCGCCCGCCATCACCATCAAACGCTTGCCTTCGCCACTCATCGGGCACTCCTCGTAAACGCCTGCGCTTTCGTCAGGCGCGTCTCATAATCTATGCGTAACAGCAGTACGATGGCGGTCGACATGATCAACAGACTGGACCCCCCGTAACTGACCAGCGGCAGGGTCAACCCTTTGGTCGGCAACATGCCCGCCGCAGCACCCACATTGACCAATGTTTGGAAACTGAACCAAATGCCGATGGAGCACGCCAGGAACCCTGAAAAGCGCTGATCGATCTGCAGCGCGCGGCGTCCAATCGACATCGCCCGAAAGGCGACGAAGAATATCATTAACAACGCTAAAACCACACCGATATAGCCCAGTTCTTCGCCTAAAATGGAGAAAATAAAGTCAGTGTGCGCTTCAGGCAGATATTCCAGTTTCTGTATTGAATTACCCAGTCCCTGCCCCCACACTTCGCCGCGCCCGAACGCCATCAGCGACTGCGTCAGCTGGTAGCCACTACCGAACGGATCATCCCAGGGGTTCCAGAACGATGTCACGCGGCGGATACGGTACGGTTCCGCAATAATCAGCAGACAGACCGCGAAGATGCCGCTGCCGATAATCGCCAGAAACTGCCAGAGTTTGGCGCCCGCCAGGAACAACATGGCCAGCGTCGTGATAAACAACACCACGACGGTGCCGAGGTCAGGCTGCGCCAGTAGTAGCACCGCCAGCACCACCATCACGCCCATCGGTTTGCAGAAGCCCCAGAAGTTATTTCGCACTTCTTCCACTTTGCGCACCATGTAGCTGGAGAGGTAACAGAACAGCGCCAGCTTCGACAACTCGGCAGGCTGTATGCGCAACGGCCCCAGCGATATCCAACGGGATGCCCCATTGACCGAACTCCCTACCACCAGCACAACCAGCAACAGAACCATTGCCACTAGCAGCAAAACCGGGCTATAGCGCTGCCACACTGCCATTGGCACCCGCATGGTGATCAGCGACAAACCAAAGGCCAGCGCCAGATAAAGCCCGTCGCGCTTGGCGAACAAGAACGGGTCGCCAGCCAGACGTTGTCCCACCGGCATGGAGGCCGAAGTCACCATGACAAACCCAATCACCGCCAGTCCGAGCGTCAGCCACAGCAGCGTACGATCGTACAGGACGGCGCTGAGGTTATCGCTTTCGCGCGTCCCCATGACCCAGCGTCTCAATCGTTCTACTATCGCCCCTGCCATCTGCATTAGCCCAGCTCCTCCGCCAAACGAGCAAACTCATCGCCGCGCTGCTCAAAGCTGCGGAACTGATCCAGACTCGCGCAGGCCGGAGACAGCAACACGACGTCTCCCGGGCCGACCTGCTGGGAAATCAGCGTCATTGCCTGCGCCATCGTCTCGGTACGCTTAGCGTTCTCCGGGCATAGTGCCGCTAGCAGATCGCCATCGCGCCCAAAGCAGTACAGCCGCACGTTATCGCCCTGAAGATAAGGCTTCAACGGGGAGAAGTCGGCCGACTTGCCGTCTCCGCCCAGCAGCAGATGCAGCGTGCCGTCGATGTGCAGCCCGCTCAGCGCCGCCTCGGTGCTGCCGACGTTGGTCGCTTTCGAGTCATTGATCCAACGCACATCATTGCGATCCAGCACCAGTTGGAAACGATGCCCCAGACCGGTGAAATCGGTGAGCGCCGCCAGTGCGGATGCGCGCGGGATCCCCACCGTATCGGCCAGCGCCAGCGCGGCTAGCGCGTTGGTATAGTTGTGCTGGCCGACCAATTTAATTTCGCGCGTATTGATCACGCGCTCCCCGTTAACCCGCAGCCAGGTTTCGCCCTGCTGCCGATTCAGATGATAGTTGCCCACGTCGACGCCGAAGCTCAGACAGCGGTCGTCGGCGCCGCGCACTGGCATGGTCAGCGCATCATCGGCATTCACCACGCAGACGGCGGCGTTTTCGTAGATACGCAGTTTGGCGGCGCGGTACTGCTGCAAACCTAGCGGATAACGATTGGAGTGATCTTCCGTCACGTTCAGGATGGTGGCCGCCGCCGCGTGCAAGCTATAGGTGGTTTCCAACTGGAAGCTGGAGAGCTCCAGTACGTAGAGCTGGCACTCCTGCTTGAGCAGCGCCAGCGCTGGAACGCCGATGTTGCCGCCGACGCCCACCGACCAACCGGCCGCCCTCGCCATGTCTCCCACCAGCGTGGTGACAGTGCTTTTACCGTTCGAGCCGGTAATAGCGACGATAGGCGCCTGCGCCTCGCGGCAAAACAGCTCGATATCGCCGACGATCTCAATGCCTGCCTCCGCGGCGTCGCACAATGCGGGCGTCGCCAGCGCAATGCCGGGGCTGGCCACGATCAGGTCGGCATCCATCAGCCACGCTTCCTGCAATCCGCCCACATAGCGTTCGACTTGTTCGGGTAGTTTATCCAGGCCAGGCGGACTGACACGGGTATCCACCACGCGAGGCGTCACCCCGCGCGCGAGAAAGAAATCAACACAGGAGAGTCCGGTAAGACCCAACCCGATAATGACGACTTTTTTACCCTGATAGTCCATGTCGTTACCGTACCTTCAGTGTGACCAGTCCAATGAGCACCAGCATCAGAGAAATAATCCAGAACCGCACAATCACGCGCGGTTCCGGCCACCCTTTAAGCTCATAGTGGTGATGTATCGGCGCCATGCGGAAAATCCGCTGGCCGCGCAGCTTAAAGGAGCCAACCTGCAGGATCACCGACAGCGTTTCGACCACGAACACGCCCCCCATGATCACCAGTAAAAATTCCTGACGCAGCAACACGGCTATCGTCCCGAGCGCGCCGCCCAGCGCCAGCGAACCGACGTCGCCCATGAAGACCTGCGCCGGATAGGTGTTGAACCACAGAAACCCGAGTCCCGCACCGACTATCGCCGTGCACACCACCACCAGTTCGCTGGCATGACGGATGTACGGAATATGCAGATAGTTGGCGAAGTTCATGTTCCCGGTCGCCCACGCCACCAGCCCGAAGCCCGCGGCGACAAACACCGTCGGCATAATCGCCAAGCCGTCCAGACCATCGGTCAGGTTGACGGCGTTGCTGGTGCCGACAATGACGAAGTAAGCCAAAACCACGTACATCAACCCCAATTGCGGCATGATGTCTTTAAAGAACGGCACCACCAGCTGCGTCGCCGGCGTATCTTTGCCGATGGCATACATGGAAAAAGCAACGATCAGCGCCAACAGCGACTGCCAGAAATACTTCCAGCGTGCGATCAGCCCCTTAGTGTCTTTACGTACAACCTTGCGGTAGTCGTCCACGAATCCGACGATGCCGTACCCCAGCAGTACCAGCAGCACGCACCAGACGTAAGGGTTAGACAGGTTGACCCACAGCAAAACAGAGATCGTGATCGACGCCAGTATCATCACGCCGCCCATCGTCGGCGTACCGCGTTTGCTGAAGTGCGACTCCGGCCCTTCGCTACGAACGACCTGTCCAATCTGTAAACGCTGGAGCCAGGCGATCAAATGAGGCCCCATCCAGAGCGAAATCACCAATGCAGTCAGCAGGCTGACGATGGCTCGAAACGTCAAATAGGAAAAGACGTTGAAGCCGGAATAAAATTTGACCAGTTGTTCGGCCAGCCACACTAACATGTTGCCTTCTCCTGTAATGCCCGTACTACCTGCTCCATCGCAGCGCTGCGTGAGCCTTTTATTAAAATGGTAATCACTGTGTGTTCCGCCAATAGCGCCCGAAGACGGGCGACCACCGCGGCTTTATCCTGAAAATGTTCGCCCTGACCGCTGGCTTGGCTAATCCATTCGCTCAACGTGCCGACGCTCAGCACACGGTCGATACCGGCGATCCGCGCGGCCTCGCCGACCTGACGGTGGCACGCTTCGGCTTCCCGCCCCAATTCCGCCATGTCACCGACGACCAGTACTCGATACCCCGGCATATCCGCCAGTACCTGAACTGCCGCCGTTAGGGAACCGACATTAGCGTTATAGCTGTCGTCCAGCACCCGCTGCTCGCCGCCCAGTGAGAGCGGGAACAAGCGTCCCGGCACCGCCTCAAGCTGCGCCAGTCCGGACGTCACGTCCTCAAGCGATGCACCGACGGACATCGCTAGCGCCGCGGCCGCCAGCGCGTTAGCGACATTGTGTTTTCCCGGCAACGGCAGCATCGCCGCAACCTTGCCAAACGGGCTGTGCAAGGTGAACGTCGTGCCCTGCGCCGTCACAACGACGTCGCTGGCGTAGAAGTCCACGCCCTCAGCGGCTTCCGGCGAAAAGCGCCAGACGGTTTTCTGCGTCAGCGTCGTTCGCCAGTGCGGCCAGTCATTACTATCAGCGTTCAGAATGGCGACGCCGTCGGCGGGAAGACCGTTGAAGATCTCGCCTTTGGCCTGCGCAACACCGGCCAGCGACCCGAACCCTTCCAAGTGCGCTGCCGCAATATTGTTGACCAGTGCCGTTTCCGGCCGCGTGAGATCGGCGGTATAGGCAATCTCGCCGATGTGGTTCGCGCCCAGCTCAATGACGGCGAAATCATGTTCCGGCGTCAGTCGCAGCAGCGTCAGCGGCACGCCGATGTCGTTGTTCAGATTCCCGGCGGTATAAAGAACGTTGCCGCACTGCCGCAATATGGCCGCGGTCATCTCTTTGACCGACGTCTTGCCGGACGAACCGGTCAAAGCGACAACGCGAGCCGATGATTGCTGCCGAACCCAGGCAGCCAGCGCGCCCAACGCCAGCCGCGTATCTTTCACGACGAGTTGCGGCACCGAAACAGGTAAGCGCTTACTCACCAACAGTGCTGCCGCGCCCTGGCTGATCGCATTCTCGGCGTAGTCGTGGGCATCAAATTTCTCCCCCTGCAACGCCACAAACAGGCAGCCTTCCGTCAAATGACGAGTGTCCGTCGAGACGGCGTCGATCGTCTGATCGCCCCCTTCCAGACGGGCGTCCAAGACGTTCGCCAATTGGCTCAGCGTTACGCGAATCATGCCACCACTCCCAACAGACGCGCGACCGTCATACGGTCGGAGTAATCCAACCGTTGATGGCCCACGATCTGATAATCTTCGTGACCTTTACCGGCCACCAGCACCACGTCATCCGGCCCGGCGTGCATCACCGCGCTGCTGACCGCCGCCGCCCGACCTTCAATCGCTTGAACACGGCCGGCGTCCATCAGGCCGCTTAGGATGTCTTTGACGATAGCCTGCGGCGCTTCGCTGCGCGGATTGTCGTCCGTCACGATGACCCGGTCGGCCAGCTGTTCCGCTACCGCGCCCATAAGTGGGCGCTTACCTTTGTCACGATCGCCGCCGCAGCCGAACACGCACCAGAGCTGCCCCTGACAGTGTAGTCTCGCGGCCTCCAGCGCCTTTTCCAGCGCATCGGGCGTGTGCGCATAATCCACCACTACGGTCGGTTTGCCTTCAGCGTGGAAGACTTCCATCCTGCCGCACACCGGCTGGATCGCCGCGGACGTTTCGGCCAACTGTTCCAGCGGGTAGCCCAGCGCCAGCAGCGTCGCCAGCGCCAGCATCATATTGCTGACGTTAAACTCGCCCATCAGGCGACTGTGAATCGTGGTTTGTCCCCAGCTGGAATCCACCTGCGCGGTAAAACCGCTGTCGTGATACGCCACGCTTTTCGCCTGCAGCCAGCGGCTGCGGCTCTCTGGACGCGATGATCCCAGCGTCACGGCCACCGCATCGGGAAGCTGGCTCAACCAGCGTCGGCCCACTTCGTCGTCCGCGTTGATGATAGCTTCAGCGACCTGATGTTCCGCGAAGAGCGCCCATTTGGCTTCTTCGTAATGCGCCATGTCGCCGTGATAGTCGAGATGATCGCGGCTCAAGTTGGTAAACACGGCGGCGGCGAAGGGCAGCGCGGCAACGCGATGCTGAACTAGGCCGTGGGAAGAGACTTCCATCGCGGCAAACGTTGCGCCTGCATCAGCCAATTGGCTGAGCGTTTGTTGTACGCCGATGGCCGATCCCGTGGTGTTTTCCGCCGGGGCTTCTCGTCCCAGTAAGCCGTTGCCGATAGTCCCCATCACCGCGCTGGTTTCCCCCAGCGCCTGACTCCACTGCGCTAACAGCTGGCTGGTCGTCGTTTTTCCGTTGGTGCCGGTCACGCCGACCAGGCAAAGTCTTTCCGCTGGCTGGTGGTAGAATCGTCCCGCCAGCGCAGAAAGACGCTGATTAAGTTCATCCAGATAAATCACCGGTACGCCGTGCTTTTCACACACGGTGCCCTCCGGATTTTCCTCATCCGCCTGGGCGATCACCGCAGCCACGCCTTGAGCGATGGCCTGAGCAATATAGCGTCGCCCGTCGGTCTGGTGTCCTACGATGGCGACAAAGACGTCTCCCGCAGCGGCAATGCGACTGTCCAGCGTCATCTCCCGCAGCGCGCGCTCGGGAGCGTTGGCAACCCACGGCGCCAGCAAATCGTGCAAATTACGATCTGTCACCTGAGCCCTCTTTTCGGTTAATAACGAATTCATTTTTCTCCCCCGTCGCCAGGGCATCCGGCTCGATGTTCATGGTGCGAAGCACCCCACCCATGATGGCGCCGAATACCGGCGCGGAGACCGCACCGCCGTAGTATTTCCCGGCCTGCGGGTCATTGATGACCACGACCAGCGCAAAGCGGGGATTACTGGCCGGGGCAACACCGGCGGTGTAAGCGATGTATTTGTTGACGTACTTGCCGTCCGGACCGACTTTTTTCGCCGTACCGGTCTTGATCGCGATGCGGTAACCTTTAATCGCCGCCTTTGAACCGCCGCCGCCCGGCAGCGCGACGCTTTCCATCATGTGCACCACGGTGCGTACGATGTTGTCAGGAAAGATACGTTCTCCCGGCACCGGCGGGTCGACTTTGGTAATGGAAAGAGGACGATAGATGCCAAAGCTGCCGATAGTGGCGTACATCCTCGCCAGTTGCAGCGGCGTGACCATCAGACCGTAGCCGAATGAGAAGGTGGCGCGTTCGATATCCGCCCAGCGCTGGCGATGTGGAAATAGCCCTGAGCTTTCACCGACCAACCCGATATTGGTGGGTTTACCCAAGCCAAACCGAGAGTAAGTATCCACTAACACAGAAGAGGGCATCGCCAGCGACAGTCGGGATACGCCGACGTTACTCGATTTTTGCAGCACGCCCGTCAACGTCAGTTCGTTGTAACGCGCCACGTCTTTGATTTCGTGTCCGTTGATGTAATAAGGCAGCGTATTCAGGACGCTATTTTCTTTCACCACGTTGCGCTGTAGCGCGGACATGACCACCATGGGCTTAACAGTAGACCCCGGCTCGAAAATATCGGTGATGGCGCGGTTACGGATGACATCGTTGGAAGTGCCGGAGAGGTTGTTCGGGTTGTAAGACGGGCTATTGGCCATCGCCAGCACTTCGCCGGTGTTCACGTCGACCAACACGGCGGTACCGGACTCCGCCTTGTTAAAGGCGACTGCGTTATTCAACTCGCGGTAAACGAGGGCCTGCAGGCGCTCGTCGATGCTCAGCATCAGGTTGTGCGCGGCCTGACTATCGACGGAAGAGATATCCTCGATAACGCGCCCAAACCGGTCTTTACGCACAGTACGCTCGCCCGGTTGACCAGTCAGCCAGCGGTCGAAGCTCTTCTCGACCCCTTCGATTCCTTGTCCGTCGATGTTAGTGAAGCCGATGAGATGGGAGGTCACCGGTCCTGACGGGTAGTAGCGACGTGACTCCTGACGCAGATTGATGCCCGGCAGTTTTAGTTTATGAATGTATTCGCCGATGGCGGGGTTTATCTGACGCGCCAGATAAACAAAGCGGCCGTTAGGATTGGCGTTGACCTTGGTGGAAATTTGATCGAGCGGCATTTCCAACGCATCGGCCAGCGCTTTCCAGCGCGAATCAAGCGTGATGCCGCCGTGGTCGTTCACTTCCTTGGGATCCGCCCAGATGGCGTTTACGGGGACGCTCACCGCCAGCGGACGACCTGCGCGATCGCTAATCATCCCGCGCGCGGTGGGCACTTCCTGCACACGCAGAGAGCGCATGTCGCCTTCGCGCACCAGCTTATCCGGCGCAATGACCTGGAGATAGGCGGTGCGCAGCATCAGGCCGACCAGACAGATCAGAATCCCCCCGCAAAGCAGCGCAAAACGCCAGCTGACGAAGCTGGCATGTTCTTCCTGACGTTTCACCTTCCGGTGCGTGCGGGTTTCATTTATTGAGTAATAACCTGTCAGTTCATTGTTTAACCACAATATTTTCCTGCGAAGGATCGACGTGCCCCATGTAGAGTTTTTCTATCGCGTTCTGCTCGACACGGCTGTGGTCGCCCAACGCATTCTCTTCCAGAATCAGGTTGCGCCATTCGATATCCAGCGCATCACGCTCCAGCAGCAGGCGCTCGCGCTCCGCGGTCAGTAGACGAGTGCGATGCGCCGTCGTCACCACCAATACGGCCGAAATCAAAACAGCGACCAGCAGCAGCAGCGGCAGTTTGCCGTGCCGCAGCAAATCTTCTGCGATGACGCCAGCAAGCGAGTGACGCTCGTGCCCGATCATGAAGACAGTCTCTCCGCGAAACGCAGTACGGAGCTGCGCGCGCGCGGGTTCTCCGCGACTTCAGCGTCGGACGGCTTCATTTTTCCTGCGATTTTCAGGGTTCTTCCCCCCTGCTCGCGAAGCTGTTCTTCCGTCAACGGCAAACCGGCTGGCACCTGCGGCCCACGGCTGTTGTGGCGGATAAAACGCTTCACAATGCGGTCTTCCAGGGAATGGAAGCTGATCACAGACAGACGGCCTTCAGGAGCCAGCACATCCAACGCGCCGTCGAGCGCGCGTTCAATCTCTTCGAGTTCGCTGTTGATATAGATACGGATGGCCTGGAAAGAGCGCGTTGCCGGGTGTTTGTGCTTTTCACGAATCGGACTGGCGGCGGCAATCAGCTCGGCCAGCTCTTTCGTACGCGTCATTGGTTCGGTCTGATTGCGCTCAACAATGGCGCGCGCAATACGGCGAGCAAAACGCTCTTCGCCAAAGGTTTTGAGCACCCAGGCGATATCTTCCGCTTCCGCTTTCATCAGCCACTCGGCAGCAGAAACACCGCGAGTGGGATCCATACGCATGTCGAGCGGGCCGTCGCGCATGAAGGAAAAACCGCGCTCCGGATCGTCAAGCTGCGGCGAGGAAACGCCAAGATCCAGTAGTACGCCGTTGATTTTCCCCTTCAGTCCGCGTTCTTCGACGTATTCAGCGATTGAAGAAAAAGGGCCGTGAATAATGGAAAAGCGCGTATCGTCAATCTCGCTGGCGGCGGCGATTGCTTGAGGATCGCGATCGATTGCCAGCAGGCGACCCTTCGGCCCCAAATGGGACAGAATCAGACGGGAGTGACCGCCGCGGCCAAACGTACCGTCAATGTAAATACCGTCGCCGCGAATGTTCAGGCCGTTGACGGCCTCATCCAACAGCACGGTCGTATGTTTAAGAGTTTCTGTCATGACTATAGAGATAAGTCCTGCAATCGATCAGATAGCGGTTCCTGAGTCGATTGTTCAGCTTCGATGTCTTCCTTGACTTGTCGATACCAGGTCTGTTCATCCCACAGTTCAAACTTGTTGAACTGCCCGACCAGCATCACTTCTTTTGTAAGCTTTGCATGTTGCCGCAGCGTGGACGCGATTAATAAACGCCCGGCACCATCCATTTGGCACTCACTGGCGTGTCCCAGCAGCAAACGCTGAACGCGACGTTCGGCGGGATTCATGCTCGACAGGCGAGAGAGCTTCTGTTCGATGATTTCCCACTCAGGCAAGAGATAAAGCAGTAGGCATGGCTGGTGGAGGTCAATGGTGCAAACCATTTGCCCCTTCGCTTCCTCGTTCAGTACGTCCCGGTATCGGGTCGGAACGGCGAGCCGTCCTTTACTGTCGAGATTGACCAGACTTGCCCCACGAAACATGGTTGTATTTAGCCCTTCATGCCATTTTCTACCACTTTGTCCCACAAATTCCCACGCTCCAGAGTTTACGGAGGGGAGGAAAACCTTGTCAAGCAAGTACGGAGGCGGGCAGGTATTATTTTCGGCAACTTTTGGCGGGGGGAAAACTGTTAAAAAAACACCAGTAAAAAATAATGAGTATTAAGGCTGTGATTAAATAAGAGAAATTAACCAGGGCTCATCGAGCGCGTGAAAGATATACGCTTTGACAACCTATACAATATTATTTTCACAGCCACATATCGTTACGTATTTTTTATTTTTGACAAAACCTGACTTAGTCAATAAACCCTGATTTATCAGTATTTTTTGACAATTATTTTTGTCAAAAGACGGGTGTCTTAAATCTCCTATACGGTTTTGAATTGTAAGAATTCATTTTACGCCGAGAAAAACAGAATGTTTTTCATCAAGAAAATTTTATCAACGGCGCCTTAAGCGATTCGAAGGAATTTATCCAACGAAAAAACACTGTTTATATTTACAGTATCACTCTGACATGTCTGACTAATAATAATCTGTAGGGTCTGAAGCCGGGCGGATTCTATATAAAAGAGAGACGAATAGCGATCCGCACATCGCGCTCTCCCGCACTCAATACAATTTGTTGTTTTAAAAACATATTTCTCTCTTCAGCACAATAATAAAATGCCAACGGCACTTCCACTTAAATCAGAATAATTCTCTACTAGTAAATGACAAATAAAATCATTCCAGTGATTAAGACTAATGAAAAAGCAAAATAACAAACAAAACACTATCGAGATAATGTATTCTATTTTATCTACAACGTACGGGAGCCGGTCGGCATGTTCACCCTCGCCTCACGTCTGGGCAGCACGCTGGCCGGCACTTTCACAATGGCGATTGACTGTTCCGTGACGGGTATGGCATCGAAATACTGATTTCAGGCATGTCGTTCCAGCAGTCGCTTTGCTTACGCCTGCTTTCTATGTTGGTCAATATTGTGATTACCAGGCCTTATGGGTTCTACCGCGATCGCATCGTCGACGTCGCTCAGAATCTGGCGCGCCAATACCGCAAGAACAAAAAGGCCGCTGACCTTATTGCCTATGTCAGTTTCCCGTCGCCGGTATATAGGGTTATTTTGCTTATCATTGGTGCCAACGAATCGCGATGGCCGTCAGCAGTAATACCGCGATATCGCTGTTCATGGGCTTGGCCTAGGTTATTTTCGGGAATATGGTCGTCAGCAGTTTCGCGTATCCGTCAGAAGCCAGGGACGCCCCGCTAGCCATTCATTTTCCATTAGGGTGTGGCATAGAAAGGTAAAAAACCTTTTTTATAAAACGGGACTTTTCTTAGGCGAAGACCCAGAAAAAAACACGCTCTGAGTAAAAATTCGCAGAGATATCCAGATGGCGTGCAATAAACGGCGATGGTAACGGCTTGAATACAGGCATTGCTGGGAAGAGTTCGGCCCGGCAATGCCCTATTGCCTTAACGACGACTTAATGAACCCCGGCGATAAAGGCTGCGACGAATACGATAAAGGCCCGCTTTCGGTCTACGCGGTTCATCCAAGCTCGCCAGAACCAATTCCAGCACCCGCTCAGCCACCTCCCGATGACGCTGCGCGACGGATAACACCTGACATTCCAGGAAATCCAGCAGTTCGTTGTCGCCAAACGTGGCGATAGCAAGATTATTAGGTAAACGTCCGCTCTGTTTTAACGTGACGTCCATCACGCCCTGCAATAGAGGGAAAGAGGTCGTGAACAAAGCCTGCGGCATCGGGTTGTGCTGCAAATAGTCCGCGAATATCGCTGCCGCCGCGCTGCGTTCGTAGCTGTTGGCGTAGAGATATTCCACCTCCCGGGGATCGCCCTCCCAGGCCTGCCGAAAACCTTGTTCGCGTAGGAAACTGACGGATAACTCCGGCAAGGCGCCCAGATAAAGCACCCGTTCAGCCGGAATATTACGCAGCTCCCGCGCCAGCATTTCAGCATCCTCCTTGTCCGCACCCACCACGCTGGTAAAGTGTTCGCGATCCAAGGCGCGATCTAACGCGATAATCGGCAAAGGATCTTTCACCCAGCGCTGATAGAAAGGATGTTCCGGGGGCAGTGACGTAGACACGATAATGGCATCGACCTGACGCTGCAAAAGGTGCTCAATACAGCGCATTTCGTTATCGGGCTGATCTTCCGAGCAGGCGATCAGCAGCTGATAGCCACGCTGGCGCGCCTGACGCTCAAGATAATTGGCGATGCGGGTATAGCTGGTATTTTCCAGATCGGGGATGACCAGGCCGATAGAACGCGTTCGCCCGGCACGCAGCCCAGCAGCCACGGCGTTTGGATGATAATTGTGTTCGCGAACCACAGCCATGACCTTTTCAACGGTCTTATCGCTCACGCGATACTGTTTCGCCTTTCCGTTGATGACATAACTGGCCGTCGTACGCGAAACCCCCGCAAGACGCGCAATTTCATCCAGTTTCACTGGTAACCCCTTAATAAGTCAGATAATGAAGAATGAATGGAATGATAGCCATAAACTAACCAGGGATATCTGTTCGATCTAACCGCATAACCTTCCACACAGCAACCGCTTTTATCACAGTATGATGACACGCATAGACCAATTGGGCATCGCCATTGACCTGCAGGGGCCGCACCGAGTTATAACGGCAAGCCGACTGCCCCTTCGGGTTGAGTCATTACACGTTTCAGGGCCTGCTGACCCCGTGCCCGCTAGCCCCCAGAGAACCGTCCTAATCTCCCTTGGTTAAAACAGCCTCGCCGGCTTGAAAAACCTTCCTAACGCGTTTTTTCTTACCATTAACCCTGCCGAAAGATTTTTTTTATCCGCTTAACCAGCCGTTTTACGGCGAAATTTTGAGGGATAAAACCCAGGTGTTTTTGCCCTCCACTAAGTAGTGGCGCATCAACATGATGGCAGTCTTTACGGCAGGCAAATCACGCTGACTTCACACGCTCGCACTCGTTCGGGGAATTCTCTGCCAAAAGCACTTTTACTACGTTAAAACTCCAAGAGAATTGCTCTTGGTCTGAAAATATCCCACGAGCTTTGAACAGGTCAGCAAAAAATATTATCGGCGCCTACCCTCTTTTCTGCCTGAAAAGCGCAATATGGGTCCCTGTATGTCAGCATAAAGACCCCATTTATCCATTGAGCGATCGGGCTATTTTTAGCACAATCCAGGCGGAATTGATTACCGATAATCTGGGCGAAAGCCCGCGCTTTGCCGTGGAAATCAAACGTTGACATAACCACAGTATTAAAGTACCAATAATAGAGAAGCAATTGACTAACAAACATTGGAAGAAAATCAGCATGTCCCATTTCGCAAAACTACTAGGCCTACTACTTATCGCATCCAACATGCGCGGTATGCCGGTGGGCGAAATTCACAGCTGATTTTCACGCCACACCTTCAAAAAAACCCGCGCCATTGCGCGGGTTTTTTTTTACTCGCCGGGCGTCAGAATTAACAAGACAAAGGAACCAGAGCGATGAGCCAAGAAGTGATTATTTTCGATACCACATTGCGTGATGGTGAGCAGGCGCTGCAGGCCAGTCTGAGCGTTAAGGAAAAGATTCAGATCGCCATGGCATTGGAACGTATGGGGGTCGATGTGATGGAAGTCGGCTTCCCTGTCTCATCGCCTGGTGATTTCGATTCAGTACAATCCATCGCCCGGCAGATCAAAAACAGCCGCGTCTGTGCGCTGGCCCGCTGTGTTGAGAAGGATATCGATGTCGCGGCCGAAGCCCTGAAAGTGGCCGACGCATTCCGTATTCATACCTTCATCGCCACCTCGCCGATGCATATCGCCACCAAGCTGCGCAGCACGCTGGATGATGTGATTGAGCGCGCGACCTATATGATTAAACGCGCGCGCAACTACACCGACGACGTCGAGTTCTCCTGTGAAGATGCCGGACGAACACCAATTGACGATCTGAGCCGTGTGGTGGAAGCCGCGATCAGCGCTGGCGCCCGCACTATCAATATTCCAGATACCGTCGGCTACACCCTGCCTCATGAATTCGGCAATATCATCGCTTCGCTGTACCAGCGCGTGCCCAATATCGACAAAGCCATCATCTCCGTTCACACCCATGACGATCTGGGTTTGGCGGTCGGCAACGCCATGGCCGCGGTCAACGCAGGCGCCCGTCAGGTCGAAGGGACGCTGAACGGCATCGGCGAACGCGCCGGTAACTGTGCGCTGGAAGAAGTCATCATGGCGATCAAAGTGCGTCAGAAGCTGATGAATCTGCACACCAACATTAACCATCAGGAAATTTACCGCACCAGCCAAATGGTCAGTCAGATCTGCAATATGCCGATTCCGGCCAACAAAGCCGTCGTCGGCGCCAACGCCTTCGCCCACTCTTCCGGCATCCATCAGGACGGCGTTTTGAAGAATCGTGAAAACTACGAAATCATGACGCCGGAATCCATCGGTCTGAAAGAAGTGCAGCTGAACCTGACGTCGCGGTCAGGCCGCGCCGCCGTGAAACACCGCATGGAAGAGATGGGATATAAGGAGTGCGAGTACAACCTGGATGATTTGTACTCCGCCTTCCTGAAATTGGCGGACAAGAAAGGCCAGGTGTTTGATTACGACCTGGAAGCGCTGGCGTTCATCAACAACAAACAGGAAGACGCCGCACTCTACCGCCTGGATTATTTCAGCGTACAATCAGGCTCCAGCGTCATGGCCACGGCATCGGTCAAACTGGCCTGCGGCGAAGAAATCAAATCAGAAGCCGCCACCGGCAACGGCCCGGTCGACGCCGTCTACAAAGCCATCAACCGTATCACCGGTTTCGATATCAATCTGGTGCAGTATCAGCTGTCCGCCAAAGGTCACGGCAAAGAAGCGTTGGGTCAGGTAGACATCGTGGTCGAATATCAGAACCGCCGCTTCCACGGCGTGGGTCTGGCAACGGATATCGTCGAATCCTCCGCGAATGCCATGGTGAACGTATTGAACAATATTCAGCGCGCGCAGATGGTCGAAAAGGAATTACTGCGTTTGCAGCAGCAGAACAACAAACAAAATAGTCAGGAAACAGTGTGATGAACAAAAGCTATCATATCGCCGTACTGCCTGGTGACGGCATCGGTCCGGAAGTCATGGCTCAGGCATACAAAGTGCTGGAAGCCGTACGTCAACGTTTTGGTCTGAACATAACGACCAGCGAATATGACATTGGCGCGCCGCCATCGACCGTCAGGGCACACCGCTGCCGAAAGACACCATCACCGGCTGCGAACAGGCGAGCGCCATTCTGTTCGGTTCCGTGGGCGGTCCAAAATGGGAACATTTGCCCCCGGCAGAGCAGCCTGAGCGCGGCGCATTGCTGCCGCTGCGTAAACACTTCAGCCTGTTCAGCAACCTGCGTCCGGCTCGCCTGTATCAGGGTCTGGAAGCGTTCTGCCCGCTGCGCGAAGACATCGCCGCGAAAGGTTTCGACATCCTGTGCGTCCGCGAACTGACCGGCGGGATCTATTTCGGCCAGCCGAAAGGCCGCGAAGGCAGCGGTAAAGATGAACGCGCTTTCGACACTGAGATCTATCATCGTTTCGAAATTGAACGCATCGCCCGCATCGCCTTCGAATCCGCACGTAAACGCCGCCATATCGTGACGTCTATCGACAAAGCCAACGTGCTACAGAGCAGCATTCTGTGGCGCGAAGTCGTTACCGAAATCGCCAAAGATTACCCGGATGTACAGCTGAACCATATGTACATCGACAACGCCACGATGCAGATGATCAAAGATCCGGCCCAGTTCGACGTGGTGCTGTGCTCCAACATCTTCGGCGACATTCTTTCCGACGAATGCGCCATGATCACCGGCTCGATGGGCATGCTGCCTTCCGCCAGCCTGAACGAATCCGGTTTCGGTCTGTATGAACCCGCGGGCGGTTCCGCGCCTGATATCGCTGGCAAAGACATCGCCAACCCGATTGCACAAATTCTGTCTGCGGCCCTGCTGCTGCGTTACAGCCTGGGTGAAGATGACGCCGCTTCCGCCATTGAGCAGGCGGTCAATCATGCGCTGGAAGCTGGATACCGCACGGGCGATCTGGCTCGCGACGGCAAGGCCATCGGCACCAGTGAAATGGGTGACGTCATTGCCCGCTATGTCGCGGAAGGGGTGTAATCATGGGTAAAACGTTATATCAGAAATTATTTGATGCGCACGTCGTGTACGAAGGGGAAAACGAAACGCCGCTGCTGTATATCGACCGTCATCTGGTGCATGAAGTCACATCGCCTCAGGCGTTCGACGGCTTGCGCGCCAAGGGCCGCCAGCTGCGTCAGCCTAGCAAAACCTTCGCCACGATGGACCACAACGTCTCCACCCAGACGCGCGATATCAACGCGAGCGGTGAGATGGCCCGCATTCAGATGCAGGAGCTGATCAAGAACTGCAAAGCCTTTGGCGTACAGCTGTACGATCTGAACCATCCCTATCAGGGCATCGTTCACGTGATCGGTCCTGAGCAAGGAATGACGCTGCCGGGCATGACCATCGTTTGCGGCGACTCCCACACGGCCACCCACGGCGCGTTCGGTTCATTGGCGTTCGGCATCGGGACGTCCGAAGTCGAACACGTAATGGCAACGCAGACCCTGAAACAGGGGCGCGCGAAAACCATGAAAATTGAAGTGACCGGCGATGCGGCCCCCGGCATCACCGCCAAAGACATCGTATTGGCGATCATCGGCAAAACCGGCAGCGCCGGCGGCACCGGTCATGTGGTCGAGTTCTGCGGCAAGGCCATCGAAGCGCTGAGCATGGAAGGCCGTATGACCCTGTGCAACATGGCGATTGAAATGGGCGCCAAAGCCGGTCTGGTCGCTCCGGATGAAACGACTTTCGCCTACCTGAAAGGGCGCCAGTTCTCGCCGAAGGGCGGCGATTGGGAAGAAGCCGTGGCTTACTGGAAAACGATGAAATCAGACGCGGATGCGCAATTCGACAGCGTCGTCACGCTGAACGCCGCCGACATCGCTCCGCAAGTCACCTGGGGCACCAATCCGGGTCAGGTGATCGGCGTAAATCAGGCGATCCCGGCACCGGAATCCTTTAACGATCCGGTTGAGCGCGCCTCCGCCGAAAAAGCATTGAATTACATGGGGCTGAAAGCAGGGATCAAACTGACCGACGTCGCTATCGACAAAGTCTTCATCGGCTCCTGCACCAACTCGCGGATCGAAGATCTGCGCGCCGCCGCCGCTATCGCCAAGGGCCGTAAAGTCGCCGCGGGCGTCCAGGCGATGGTCGTTCCCGGCTCAGGCCCGGTAAAAGCGCAGGCGGAAGAGGAAGGTCTGGACAAGATCTTCATCGAGGCCGGCTTCGAATGGCGCCTGCCTGGCTGCTCGATGTGTCTGGCGATGAACAACGACCGTCTGAATCCGGGCGAGCGCTGTGCTTCCACCAGCAACCGTAACTTCGAAGGACGTCAGGGCCGTGCCGGACGGACTCATCTGGTCAGCCCGGCAATGGCCGCCGCGGCCGCGGTGACCGGGCGTTTCGCCGACATTCGTGAACTGAACTGAGAGGGATAACCCATGACTCAATTTACTCAACATACTGGTCTGGTCGTCCCGCTGGACAATGCCAACGTCGATACCGATGCCATCATTCCCAAACAGTTTCTACAGAAGGTGACCCGCACCGGTTTCGGCCAGCACCTGTTCAATGACTGGCGTTTTCTGGATGATGCGGGCCAGCAGCCTAATCCTGAATTTGTGCTAAACCAGCCTCGTTACAAAGGCGCCAGCATCCTGCTGGCCCGTGAAAACTTCGGCTGCGGTTCATCTCGCGAACATGCCCCGTGGGCGCTGACCGACTACGGCTTCAGCGTGGTGATTGCGCCGAGCTTCGCCGATATTTTCTACGGCAATGCCTTGAACAATCAGTTGCTGCCGGTTCGACTGAGCGAAGCCGACGTCGACGAGCTGTTCGCCCTGGTGGAAAACAACGAAGGCATCACGTTCACCGTCGACCTGGAAGCTCAGAGTGTGAAAGCGGGCGACAAGCGTTATCCGTTTGAGATCGATAGCTTCCGTCGCCACTGCATGATAAATGGTCTGGATAACATCGGCCTGACGCTGCAACACGAAGCGGCGATCGCCCGCTATGAGGAAACGCAGCCGACATTCCTGCGTTAAGCCTCATCGTCTCATCATGTCCCAGGCCCGCTTAGGCGGGCCTTTCTTATCTCTCCCGGCGCGGTCCCTGACACCAATACGCCATAAACGCCATCGACTCTCTGGCCACACCCCGCTCGCCTACCAGATATCGACGCAAGGCTTTAACCACCGATGATTCGGCAGCAACCCAGCCGAAAAACTGCCCGTTCTGACTCTCCGCCTTTTCCCACAACAGTTCGTCTTCGGGGACATCTGATAACTCGACGACGGTTGGCTCGCTTTGGGCCTGCGGCAAGAGAAGCTCATCGCGAACCGCATCCAGCAGCCGCTCGCCGTGGTTTGCGCCGCTTCCTTCTCGCGGCAACCAATGGATGTCGGCGAAGGTAAAATGGCTGAAATCCTGACAGTCAGCGCGCAGAGGCAGTTCGATAAATGCTTGCACCTGCGGTGGTGAAACCCGCCCGGCTAACTGCTCCAGAATTCCCTTTACGGCGGGAAAAGCGGTTTCATCGGCGATCAGCAACGCGCGACGGGTCTGTTCGGTGGGCAGCCATTCATAGCCGCCTTGGCGGCCCCGCGAGTCGGCGCAGGGCGCTACCATCTGCAAACGATCGCCCTGCTCAGCACGTATCGCCCACGATGACGCCGGGCCTTCCGTGCCGTGAATGACAAACTCCACTTCCACCTCCCCCGCTGCCGCATTCAGGCGACGAAGGGTATAGGTCCGCGCAATCGGACGCTGGCGTTTCGGCAGCGCCAGCAGCTCCGCATACCAGTTAGCGACATCCGGCAATTGAGACGGCGTGCCATCGACGGCAGGAAACAGGAGTTTGATGCGCTGATCGGGCGCGCCGGTGGTCATCTCGCGTACCGACTCACCGCTGAAAACACAGCGCATCATTGACGGGCTTAGCATCTGTTTACGCGCCAGTGTGACCTCGAAAATCTTGTACTCCTTCGCTCCCGCCATGCTCATTCCTCTGGGTTTCCACCGTGTTCGAGCGAGGAATGTTAGCATTCAACTGATAATGAGAACAATTATTGATACAAGCATTTACAGAGTCTGTAAGCCGCCTCGCAAAGTGAGACGAAGAATGAACATTCAGGCTAGAGAGGGGGAGCAGAACGGGGTAAATAACCGAAGGAATGGCATTCGCTATCCAGCAACAAATGCCATTGTTTTTGAACGGATTAATGCATTAGTGCGCCCGCGAGTGACGCCATCATAGTGGACAGAACAAAAATGGAGAAAAACACTGATACCAGCGCCAGAACGAAGGCGAACAGACCGGCCCTATTCCAGCTATTCTGTACGCGTTTGAACGTTTCGACATCATTATAGTCGGCGTTTTGCCAAGCCCATTCGTTGCCTTTGAAGCCGCACACAAACATCCAGACTATGTTCAACACTGGAACAAAACACAGTAGCGGCAGGTAGGTTTTGTTGCCCACGCCCCAAACGATGTTGAACATAAATGCGCCCCAGTTCCATCCCTTTACTTCTTTTGGTACTGCTTTTCCATATTCGGCCATGTCAGAGCTTTCCTTTCAAAGTTGGACAAAATATTACGCGCCGGACAGTACAACGAGTTACGTTCACGCTTCAACTATTTTGTTTCGACACTATGATCACCCTATTATTTAACTTAATTAACCTTCGCGATGCGGCAGGGAAATCTATGGAAAACGGCGCAAAAAAAACAGGCAGAGGCCCCGCGGGCTTCTGCCTGTTTTAGCGTCAGGAAGGCAGAGAGCCTCCCTGGAAGCAGCAAACGATTATTCGTTGATGCGAGGATGCTGGTCGATCAGCGACTGGCGCTTCTTCTCCAACTGGGTGATTTGATCGTTAATATCTTCGATTTTGTGCTCGATATTATCGTGATGCTCTCGCAGCAGCTCTTTGGCCTCACTCAGGTCGGAAGCGGCCGGCGTAGCGCCTTTCAGCGGCTTGTTAGCCGTTTCCTTCATGAAGATACCCGTCACCAGACCGATAACGGCAATCACCATCAGGTAGTAGGCAGGCATAAACAGGTTGTTGCTGGCCTCAACCAGCCACGCGGTCGCCGTCGGCGTCAGACCTGCAATCAGGATAGAGATGTTAAAGGCGCTGGCCAGCGCACTGTAACGGATGTGCGTCGGAAACATCGCCGGCAGCGAAGAGGCCATCACACCGGTAAAGGCGTTCAGAATGACGGCCAGTATCAGCAATCCTAGGAAAATCAGGCCAATGGCGCCGCTGTTAATCATCATGAAGCAAGGGATCGCCAGCAGGAACATCGCCACGCTGCCGATCACGACAAACGGTTTACGTCCAAAGCGGTCGCTCAACAGCCCCATCACAGGCTGGACGAACAGCATCCCGATCATAATAGCGATGATGATCAGCACACCGTGGTTCTCGGAGTAGTGCAGGTTATGCGACAGGTAGCTCGGCATGTACGTCAACAGCATGTAATAGGTGACGTTGGTTGCAATGACCAGCCCCGTACAGGACAGCAAGCTTTTCCAGTGCTTAGTGGCGATCTCTTTGAACGAGACTCTCGGTCCGCTGCTCAAGCCGTCGCGATCGTCTTTTTCCATCTTCTCAACATGCTGCTGGAACGCCGGCGTTTCTTCCAGCGCATGGCGCAGGTAGAGACCGATGAGACCGAGCGGCAACGCCAGGAAGAACGGAATACGCCAGCCCCATTCCAGGAACTCTGCTTCGCCGATGATGGCGGAGATCAGCACTACGACGCCCGCGCCCAGCACAAACCCGGCGATGGAGCCGAAGTCCAGCCAGCTTCCCATGAAGCCGCGTTTCCGGTCCGGAGAGTATTCAGCGACGAAGATCGACGCGCCGGTATATTCGCCGCCCACAGAAAAGCCCTGGGCCATTTTGGCCAGCAGCAGCAGTATCGGCGCCCAAATCCCAATGGAGTTATAGGACGGTATCAAGCCGATACAGAAGGTACTGACCGACATGATGATAATGGTGATGGCCAATATTTTCTGACGGCCGTATTTGTCGCCCAACGAGCCGAAGAACAGCCCGCCCAACGGACGAATCAGGAAGGGAACGGAGAATGTCGCCAGCGCGGCGATCATCTGGACGCTGGGGTTAGCGCCGGGGAAAAAGACCTGACCCAGAGCGTAGGCAACAAAGCCATACACACCGAAATCGAACCATTCCATGGCATTGCCGAGCGCAGCTGCGGTAATGGCTTTACGTAAACGCGTGTCGTCAATAATCGTGACATCGCCCAAAACGATGGGCCGTGCCTTTCTTCTGCGTAACTTCATAGTGAATTATTTTACCTGTTTTAATGTAATAGACTGAATTGAAACGTCTCACTGAAGGATGGTCACATCAAGATAGTTTTTTATTTCGCTATAACCGATTAACCCAGTTTCATTTACTAGCATGTTACCATAGGTTGAATGTTTATATCGACTTAGACGTTCCTTTACTCACTTCCATAGTCCATATTAGCATAAGATGCGGTCGCATATTTCGGACAAAAAAAAGCCGGCGGAATAACCACCGGCCGGTGAAAGCTTCACCATCACTCAGAAAACAGAAACCTCGTCACCGTCAAATCCAGTGACGGTATTCCTCGTCAGACATATCTTCCGTCTGCCACTGCGTCACCTGCATTAGCAGCGCCAGACGCTGAGACGCCGACAACCAGCGCCCCCACGCCGAGTGTCCCAGGGACAGGATGTTGCGATAACTCCGATATAATCGTGATAGTGCCATCGTCATACCCTCCGACCGTTCATTATTTGCGCTTTCGTTATGACAAAGTATCAACGTAAGATAGGGGAAAATATATTGATGACTTTAGGCTGAGGAGTTCCCCTTTATGTCCTCATCTCGATTGCAACAACAGTTCATCCGGCTGTGGCAACACCTGCAAGGACAGCCCACTGACACCACGTTGCAAGAGCTGACCGGCGTCCTCAACTGCTCGCGACGGCATATTCGATCGCTGCTGCGAGCTATGCAGGAAGAGGGGTGGTTGACGTGGGAAGCCGAAGCGGGACGAGGAAAACGATCGCGGCTCAGCTTCCTCTATACCGGCCTGACCCTCCAGCAACAACGGGCGGAAGGCCTGCTGGAGCAGGATCGAATCGACCAACTGGTGCAGTTGGTGGGGGACAAATCGCAAGTACGGCAGATGCTGCTATCCCACATCGGGCGCAGCTTCCGGCAAGGTAAGCATCTGCTGCGCATTGCCTACTACCGGCCAATGCGCAATCTGCTGCCCGGCTCGGCGCTACGACGTTCGGAGACGCATCTGGCGCGCCAAATCTTTAGCGGGTTAACCACCATAAATGAGGAAAATGGGGAACTTCTGCCGGATTTAGCCCACCACTGGCAGCAGGTCACGCCCCAGCACTGGCGTTTTTACCTGCGCCCCGCCGTTCGTTTCCATCACGGTCGGGAACTGACGATGGAAGATGTGATCGCTACTCTGCAACGCATCACCGCCATGCCGCTGTTTTCACATATTTTCGCCATTGAGTCGCCTATTCCTTCCGTGCTGGACGTGCGCCTGACGACGCCGGATGTCTGGTTTCCCTGGCTGCTCGGCAGCGTGTCCGCGATGATTCTACCGCAGGAGTGGAAAACGCTCCCCGACTTCAGCCGCCACCCGGTGGGCACCGGCCCTTATGCCGTACTGCGTAATAGCAACACGCAGTTGAAAATCAACGCATTCGACGACTACTTCGGGTATCGCGCGCTCATCGACGAAGTCAGCGTCTGGGTATTGCCGGACGCGCCGGACTCGCCCTCCTGCTCGCTCCAACTACAAAATGACAACTCGCCGAACAATGAACTGGAGAATCGGCTGGAGGAAGGCTGTTATTTTTTGTTATTCGACCGCCGCTCGCCGCTGACCTCACGCCCGGACATCAGAGACTGGCTCTGTCAGGTACTCAGTCCAGTCTCCCTGCTCGGACTCGCTGACGAAACTTACCAGTGCAACTGGTCCCCGGCCTACGGCCTGCTGCCGCGCTGGCACCACGCCCAGCCACGACTGACGCAGGACAAACCCACCGATCTCACGCATCTGACGCTCACCTTTTATCATGAGCATGCCGAGTATCAGGACATCGGCGACATCATCCGTCGGCTGCTGTCGGCCCACGGCGTTACGCTGTCGGTTCGCCGCATCGACTATGCTGAGTGGTATCAGGGCGACGAGCCGAGCGACATCTGGCTCGGCAGCGCCAACTTCTATCTGCCGCTGGAGTTCTCTCTGTTCGCCCTGCTCTACGAACTGCCGCTGATGCAGCACTGCCTGGATCGGGATCTGGCCGAAGACGCCAGCCAGTGGCGTCAAGGCAGTTGGTCGCTGGCGGATTGGAGCCAATCGCTCGTGACTCAGCAACAGATCCACCCGCTGTTCCACCACTGGCTGCAACTGCAAGGCCAGCGCAGCATGCGCGGCATTCGGATGAATACGCTGGGATGGTTCGATTTCAAGTCCGCCTGGTTCGCGCCGCCGGAAAACTGACGCGCGCTTTGACTCCAGGCATGAAGTCTCTACAATGCGTGAGTTCTCAACGGGGTGCGATAAAGTCCGGCGCTGTCATACCGTCCGCTTTACGCTGAGAAAATACCCGTCGAACCTGATCCGGTTAATACCGGCGAAGGGATTTGGGAGTGCTTTGCCGCTTGCTCAAAGACCTTTGCCACCCTTTTCTCAGGAGTGCAAAGTGTTAAAAAAATTACTGTCCTGCCTGTTGATGCTTTCTGCCCCGGTGTTGGCGAAGCCTACGCTGACCGTATACACCTACGACTCCTTCACCTCCGAATGGGGGCCTGGTCCCGGCGTGAAAACCGCGTTCGAAAAAGAGTGCGGCTGCGAGCTGAAATTCGTGGCGCTGGCCGACGGCGTGGCGCTGCTTAACCGTCTGCGAATGGAAGGAAAACGCACGCAGGCCGATATCGTGCTGGGGCTGGACAACAACCTGCTTCAAGCGGCGGAACACACCGGCCTGTTCAGCAAGCGGACGGTCGATACCGACGCGCTCTCGCTGCCGGGCGGCTGGCATAATGACACCTTCGTGCCCTACGACTACGGCTACTTCGCCTTTATCTATAACCGCGACAAACTGAAAAACCCACCGCGTAGCCTGCATGAACTCGTCGACAGCCCAGAACCGTGGAAAGTCATTTATCAGGATCCGCGTACCAGCACGCCGGGCCTCGGCCTGCTGCTCTGGATGCAGAAGGTCTATGGCGATGACGCCCCGCAAGCCTGGCAAAAGCTGGCCGCCAAGACGGTCACCGTCACCAAAGGCTGGAGCGAAGCCTATGGGCTGTTCCTGAAGGGCGAAGCCGATCTGGTGCTGAGCTACACCACCTCGCCCGCCTATCACATCATCGAAGAGAAGAAAGAGAACTACGTCGCGGCGTCCTTCAGCGAGGGACACTATCTCCAGGTGGAGGTCGCCGGTCGTCTGGCAAGCAGCCAACAGCCGCAGCTGGCCGAGCGCTTCCTGGAGTTCATGGTCAGCCCGGCCTTCCAGCAGCTTATTCCAACCACGAACTGGATGTACCCGGTCATCGACACGCCGCTGCCCGCGGGCTTCCAGCGTCTGGAGAAACCGGCGACGACGCTGTCGTATACGCCGCAGCAAGTCGCCGCGCAGCGCAACGACTGGATTCAGGCATGGCAACGCGCCGTCAGCCGCTGATCCCCGGCTGGCTCTGGCCCGGCGCCGTCGCCGCGCTGCTGCTGGTCGTGGTCGCCGCGCTGGCCTTCGGCGCGCTGTGGCTTCAGGCGCCTCAGAATCCGTGGCGCGCGCTGTGGCAGGACGACTATCTGTGGCACGTCATCCGCTTTACGTTTTGGCAGGCGTCGCTCTCGACGCTGCTGTCGACCATTCCGGCGATTTTTCTGGCGCGCGCGCTCTATCGCCGCCGTTTTCCGGGGCATCGCTGGCTGTTAAGGCTGTACGCCATGACGCTGGTGCTGCCGGTGTTGGTGACCGTGTTCGGTCTGTTGAGCGTGTACGGGCGACAAGGCTGGCTCTCGCAGTTAGCGGCGGCGTTCGGCCTACCTTACGCATTTTCTCCCTACGGGCTCGGAGGGATACTGCTGGCACACGCTTTCTTTAACCTGCCGCTGGCCACGCGCCTAATGCTGCAGGCGCTGGAAGGTATCGCCACCGAACAGCGGCAGATGGCCGCCCAGCTTGGGATGGGGGAGTGGCAGCACTTTCGCATCGTGGAGTGGCCGTGGCTGCGCCGACAGCTACTGCCTGCGGCCGCGCTGATCTTCATGCTCTGTTTCGCCAGCTTCGCCGTTGTGCTTTCGCTGGGCGGCGGACCCAAAGCCACCACCATCGAGCTGGCGATCTATCAGGCGCTAAGCTTCGACTACGATCCGGCGCGCGCCTCGCTGTTGGCGCTGATCCAGATGGGATGCTGCCTCGGTCTGGTTCTGCTCAGCCAGCGGCTGGCCAAGCTGCTGCCGGTCGGCTACAGCCAACAAGCGCGCTGGCGTAACCCTCAGGACACGCTGTTCAACCGCATCACGGACGCGATGGCGATCGTGGCCGCGTTAATACTGCTGCTGCCGCCGCTGCTGGCCGTAGTGATGGACGGAGTGAACGCCTCCCTGCCCGTCGTATTGAGTCAGCCTGCGCTGTGGGATGCGCTGTGGACTTCACTGAAGGTCGCGATCATCTCCGGCCTGTTGTGCGTACTAATCACGCTCATGCTGTTGTGGAGCAGCCGGGAACTGAAGCTGCGCCGCCGCAATCTTTCCGGCCAACTGCTGGATCTCAGCGGCATGCTGATTCTGGCGATGCCCGGCATCGTGCTGGCGAGCGGATTTTTCCTGCTGCTCAACAGCACCGTCGGACTGCCGACATCGCCCCTGTGGCTGGTGGCGACGACGAATGCGCTGATGGCGATCCCCTATGCACTGAAAGTGCTGGAGAATCCCATGTATGACATCGCCGAGCGCTACAACCTGCTGTGTCAGTCGCTGGATATCCGCGGCTGGCGGCGACTGCAAACCATCGAACTGCGGGCGCTGCGGGCGCCGATCGCGCAGGCGCTGGCGTTCGCCTCGATTCTCTCGCTGGGCGATTTCGGCATCATCGCGCTGTTCGGCAACGAGCAGTTCCGGACGCTGCCGTTTTATCTGTACCAGCAAATCGGGTCTTACCGCAGCGCCGATGGCGCTGTGACTGCGCTACTTTTGCTGCTGCTGTGTTTTGTTCTGTTTACTCTGATTGAAAAACGGGCGGACGCTTATGATCGTTCTCGATAAACTGACCTACCTCTACCAGCACCAGCCGATGCAGTTCGATTTGCATGTGGAAGCCGGTGAACGCGTTGCCGTGCTCGGCCCCAGCGGCGCGGGTAAAAGTTCGCTGCTCAGCCTGATCGCCGGTTTTCTCCCGGCGGCGAGCGGTCAACTTACGCTGAACGGCGTCGACCACCGCCAGACGCCGCCGGCTAAAAGACCGGTGTCGATCCTGTTTCAGGAAAATAATCTCTTTCCCCACCTGACGCTGTCACAGAATATCGCGCTGGGACTGCATCCCGGACTCAAGCTGACGCCGCCGCAACGCGAGGAGTTAGCCCGCATCGCCGAACGCGTTGGGTTGGCCGCGCTGCTGGATCGGCTGCCGTCGCAAGTGTCCGGCGGCCAGCGGCAGCGGGCGGCACTGGCGCGTTGCCTGTTGCGTCAGCAGCCGATTTTGCTGCTGGATGAACCGTTTTCCGCGCTCGACCCGGCCTTGCGCGCGGAAATGCTGACGCTGGTCGACAGCGTGTGCCGCGACCGCCAACTGACGCTGCTAATGGTGTCGCACCATCTCGACGATGCCGCCCGTATCGCCGGTCGCACGGCGCTGGTCGTCGACGGCCGCGTGGCTTATGACGGCTCAACCGATGACCTGCAACAGGGTCGCGTCGCCGCCGCGGGTATTCTCGGGATCGCCCCCGCTGGGCAGAATAAAAACTGATAGCGAACAGGTTTTGACCTTTGCACAGTTGTGGGTTATTGTCTGCCACAGCCCATGTGAACCTGGCTTGTCCATACACATGGTTTAAAAAACCAATGACAGGATTCTCCGTGAAACACACGTCCTCCACACTAGCACTCTCCAACACCGCGCTTGTCGATGCGGTCGTCGTCGTGCGCCTAGTGGTCGTCGTCGTGGTCGGCAACGCGCCGTAACGGGTCCGAATCCACAAGAGATTCTCAAACCCCGCCGGCGCCAGCCGAGCGGGGTTTGTTCTTTCTGCCCCCCGCTCCCAAACTGCACCGGCTCTGATAAAGGATATGACTATGCGTTATACCGGAGCTGAGCTGATCGTCCACATGCTGGAGCAGCAAGGCATCACGACCGTCACAGGCATTCCCGGCGGGGCCGCCCTGCCGTTGTACGATGCGTTGGGACAAAGCCGAACCATCCGCCACGTACTGGCGCGGCACGAACAGGGCGCAGGTTTCATCGCGCAGGGCATGGCGCGCGCCAGCGGCAAAGCGGCGGTCTGCATGGCCTCCAGCGGCCCCGGCGCGACCAACCTGCTGACCGCAATTGCGGACGCAAAACTCGACTCCATCCCGTTGGTCTGCATCACCGCTCAGGTCTCCTCCAACATGATCGGCAGCGACGCCTTTCAGGAAGTGGACACCTACGGCATCTCCATTCCGGTCACCAAACACAACTATCTGGTACGCGACATTAATGAGCTGGCCCATGTGATGAACGAGGCGTTCCGCATCGCGCAATCCGGCCGCCCCGGCCCGGTGTGGATCGACGTGCCGAAAGACGTACAAACCGCCACCATCGAGCTGGACGCCCTTCCGGCACCTACGCCGAACGACGCCCCCGTGGCTGCCGAACCGCAGGCCCTTGAGAAAGCGGCCGCGATGATTAACGCCGCCAGCCGTCCCGTGCTGTATCTCGGCGGCGGGATCGTCAGCGCCGGCGCGCATCAGCAGGCAATTCAGCTGGCGGAGTCCGCAGGGATCCCCGCCACCATGACACTGATGGCGCTCGGCGCCATGCCTGCCGATCATCCACTGTCGCTGGGCATGTTGGGAATGCATGGCGCGCGATCCACCAACATGATCCTGCAACAATCCGATCTGTTGATCGTGCTGGGCGCGCGTTTCGACGATCGCGCTATCGGCAAAGCCGAGCAGTTCTGCCCGAACGCCAGCATTATCCACATGGATATCGACGCCGCCGAGCTGGGCAAAATCCGCCAGCCCCACGTGGCGTTGCATGCTGATGTCGCTAAGGGACTGACGCAGTTACTGCCGCTGATCGAGCCGCAGAAGCGCGACGAATGGCGCCGGCAGGTGGGTGAGATGCAGCGGGCATACCCTGCCAATCTGCAACAGGACGATCCGCTGAGCCACTACGGCCTGATCCATGCCGTGGCCGAATCGCTGGACGACAGCGCCATTATCTCAACCGATGTCGGTCAGCATCAGATGTGGGTGGCCCAGTCATACCCGCTGCGCCGCACGCGTCAATGGCTGACGTCTGGCGGTTTAGGGACGATGGGGTTTGGCGTGCCGGCTGCCATCGGCGCCGCGCTGGCGGAACCGGATCGCACGGTGGTGTGCTTCTCCGGCGACGGCAGCCTGATGATGAATATTCAAGAACTGGCGACGCTAGCTGAACAGCGACTTAACGTCAAAATCGTGCTGATGAACAATCAGGCGCTGGGGATGGTCCACCAGCAGCAGGAGCTGTTCTACCAGCAGCGTTACGTGGCGTCCGACTACAGCTATCAGGCCAATTTCCTGGCGATTGCCGCCGGATTCGGACTGGCGACCTGCGACTTAAATGCGGAGGAAGATCCGCAGGCCGCCCTGCGCGACATTCTGAACCAGCCGGGACCGGCGCTGATTCATGCGCTGATCGACGTGAACGAAAAAGTTTATCCGATGGTGCCGCCGGGCGCCGCCAACATTGAGATGATTGGAGATTAACCCTATGCAGACCGCATCCTCTTCAACCCAGGTCACGCTCGAGCTGTCCGTACGCAACCATCCCGGCGTCATGTCTCATGTCTGCGGGCTGTTCGCCCGCCGGGCATTTAACGTGGAAGGCATCATGTGTATGCCGCTGCCGGGCGGTGAACAGAGCCGCATTTGGCTGCTGGTGAACGACGACGACCGTCTGGCGCAGATGATCAGTCAGGTGGAAAAACTGGAAGATGTGCTGGAGGTGCGTCGCCACGGCGACGACACCCGCATTTTCGAGCAGGTAGCGGAATTTTATCGCTAATCAGCCGCGAAAGATTTGCAACAACAGGTGCAGGTAGACCGACATCAGCGGGTGCTGCCACAACAGCACCAGACTGATCACCGCGGCAATCATCACCATCGGCGCCAGCCAGCGTAATCGCGCTGGCGTCAACCCCCCCTCCGACGGCGCTCGACGAGCTCGCCACGCGCGCCACAGCAACCATCCGGCGGACCAGCTCAGCACCGCGGCAATCAGCAGCAGCCAGCGGAAGCTGCCGCTGTCCGCCGCGTGGGGAATATCGATCGCCACCCCCGCCAGTATGCCCGGCATCAGATACACCGGCGGCCAGGTCAGGCAGCCGATGATGTTCGGCACCAAAAATCGTTTCGGCGGCAGTTCCAGCATCCCGGCGACCATCGGGATCAGTGGCCGGGTCGGGCCGATGAAGCGCCCGACCAGAATGGTCGCGATATGATGCTGATGCAGCATTTTTTCGATACGGTAGAGATAGGCGCTGTGCTTCTGTACAAACGACCAGCCGTGCAGCCGGTCCTTGAAGCGCCAGCCAATGTAATAGGAAATCCAATCCCCCAGCAGGCAGCCGATAATGCCGACGCCCCAGGCAGGATATAGTCCCACGTGTCCGCTGCCGATCAACGTGCCCAGCGACGCCATCATCAAGGTGCCCGGTAGCAGCAGCCCCACCAACGCCAGCGACTCAAGAAAAGCCACCAGCAAAACGGCCAGCAGTGAATAGGCCAACGATTGAGTAACCAGGTGCTCAAGCCAGGCTTGCATAAATCCCTACTTATCTGCGCTAAAAATCAGGACTTCGGGATAATAGCAGAAAACCGCCGGACGGCAGCCCCTCGCAGCCGCCAGCTGGCGGCTTGCTGGATAAACGCATCGCGCAGCCCCTGAGGCGGGAAGCCCCCTCGCGACAGAGGATTACGGGGATGGCAACTCCCCCGCAAGCCTCAACCGCCGAGATACATTGCCTTCACCTCCGGATTGGCCAGAATCGCCTGCGCGGGTCCTTGCAATACTATTTTGCCGTTCTCCAGCACGTAGGCCCGATCGGCGATTTTCAACGCCGCCGTCGCATTCTGCTCGACCAGGAGGATCGTGATCTTCTCCTCACGCAGCTGGCGGATGATGTTGAACAGCTCGCCCACCACCTTCGGCGCAAGGCCCAAACTCGGCTCGTCCAGCATCAACAACGCCGGTTCGCTCATCAGCGCGCGGGCGATCGCCAGCATCTGCTGCTCACCGCCGCTCATGGTGCCCGCCAACTGCCTGCGCCGCTCTTTCAAGCGGGGGAACATGGCATACATCTTGTCGCGCAGATAGCTGAATCTGACCGGGTTGTGGTACGCCCCCATCCGTAAGTTTTCTTCGATGGTCAGGTTGGTGAACACCTTGCGCCCTTCCGGCACCAGCGCCAGCCCATGACGAACGATCTGGTGCGTCTGTCGATGGGAGATATCCTCGTTGAGAAAATTGACCCTGCCCGTCGACTTCACCAGATTGATGATGCCGTTCAGCGTTGATGTTTTCCCGGCGCCGTTACTGCCGATTAACGTCACGATCTCGCTGTTGTTGACCTCAATGTCGATCCCCTTCAGCCCCTGAATCAGGCCGTAAAAAACCCGTAGGTCGGTCGCTTTAAGCATAATCGATGTCCCCCAAATATGCGGCGATGACGTCAGGATGATTGATGGCCTCATTCGGCGTGCCGCTAAACAGTGCCTTGCCGTAATCCAGCACCATCACCCGCTCGCACAGGGAGTTCACAAACGACATATCATGTTCGATCAACAGCACCGTCAGTCCGAAGTCCTTCCGCATTTTAAAAATGAGCTGCGCCAGTTCGGCCGTCTCGCGTGGGTTCATCCCTGCTGCGGGCTCGTCCAGCAACAGCAATTTGGGCGTTGTCGCCAGCGCTCGCGCAATCTCCACCTTACGCTGATTGCCGTAACTCAGATTGGTCGCCAGCGAATGGGCATGTTCAGCGATGCCGATATATTCCAGCAGTTGCATCGCTTTTTCCTGCGCGCGCTTTTCCGCCATGAAGAAGCGCCCGCAACGCAAAGCGGCTTCGAGGAAGGAGTAATGAATAAAACGATCGAGTCCGATCAAGACGTTGTCGAGCACCGTCATGGATGGAAACAGCCGGATATTCTGGAACGTTCTGGCGATCCCCCGGTTCACCACCTGATTCGGTTTCAGCCCGGTCAACGCCTGAGACTCCAGCTCCACCGTACCGCCGGTTGGCTTGTAGTTAGCCGTAATCACGTTGAACAGCGTGGTTTTTCCTGCGCCGTTCGGCCCGATCAAACCGAAGATCTCCGCGGGCGCTATCTGAAAACTGACGCCGTCGATGGCGCGCAGCCCGCCAAACTGCATGGTAACGTCCGCGACGCGAAGTAATGTCTCATTTGCCATTCTGACGCCCCCTGCGTATTTCCCAGATTTCCTGTTTGCCCAGCAGCCCTTCGCGCGCGAACAGCATGATGATCAACAGCACCAGCGAAAACACCACCATCCGCAGTCCTGGGTGCGCGCCCAGATCCTGGCCGAATAGCGTCAATGGCTGGTCGAGGAAACGCAGCCACTCGCCGCTGCCCACAACGAGGATCGTCCCCAGGATCGCGCCGGTGGTGCTGCCCAACCCGCCCAGCACGATGATGATCAGCAGCTGGAACGTCAGCATAAAGTCGAACAAATCCGGAGAGATGATGGTCAGCAGGGAAGCCAATAGGCCGCCGCCGATACCTTCGAAAAAGGCGCTGGTCGCGAACGCGCAGGTTTTGATGCGGAAGGTGTTGATCCCCATCGCGATTGCGGCGTCCTCATCATCGCGCACCGCCTTCATCGCCCGTCCGTATTTGGAATACACCAGTTGCAGGACGAACAGTACCGCGATCAACGCGATGAACCCGCACCAGTACAAAATGTGTTCCGCCTGCGGGATCTCATTCAGTCCGATAGCGCCGTTGGTAATCTGCGGGTTGTTGATCGCCAGAATCTTGATAATGAAGCCGAATCCCAGAGTGACAATCGCCAGATAGTCGCCGCGTACGCGAAAAACCGGAAACGACAGACAGACGGCGACTACCGCGGCGCAGATTCCACTGATGATCAACGCGGGCAGGAACGTGGTGTGCAAAACCAAAATGAACGGACTGGGCGACGCCATTTCGAACATGTCGGTTTTGTTGTCTGCAGTCAGCAACAATAGCGCCGTGACGTAAGCGCCGATGGCAACAAAGCCATTCGGCTCCAACGACAGCTGGCCGGTGATTCCGTTAATCAGGTTGTAGCTGACCGCCAGGATCATAAAGATAAAAATGTTGCAGATAATTCGAAGTACATAATCATCGAACGCGTGCTGCAGGGTGAATAGCCCTAAAAAAGCCAGTGTAAACAAAACGATATAGCACAACAGCAGCGAAGAGGAGGTCTGCGGTATTCTCATCAGAAGCGGCTCCTTTCCAGTCGTTCATCACCCATGATGCCCACCGGTCTGAACAGCAGCACCAAAATTAAAAACAGGAAGGCGAAGGCATCTTTGTACCCGCCCAGCTCTGGGAAAACGGCGACCGCCACCACTTCGGTAAAGCCCAGAATAAAGCCGCCGATGACCGCCCCGGTCACGCTGCCAATCCCGCCCAGTACCGCTGCGGCGAAGGCTTTTAGGCCGATCAATACCCCCATCAGAGGATCGATAGTTGGGTAACTGATGGCATAGAACACGCCGCCCAGCGACGCCAGCGCGCTCCCCAGCGCAAACACCAGCGAAATGATGTGGTTAGCGTCAATACCCATCAGTCGAACGGTATTGACGTCGAACGCCACCGCCCGGATCGCCATCCCCTGTCGGGTGCGGTACAGGATGAACAGAATGATCGCCAGCAGCACTAGCGTGATCAGCGGCACCATCCACGCCACCTGGGTAATCACGATTTGACCGAGCGTCATCGTCTGATTGAAAAACGGCGGCGATTCGAAAAAGCGCGGGCTGCCGCCGAACACGACGTTAAAAAGGTTCTCCAGAAAGAAGCTGACGCCGATGGCGGTGATCAGCATGGAGATTTTGGACGCCTGCCGCAGTGGGCGATAGGCGATGCGATCGATAGCAACCCCAAGCAAAGCCGAGACCAGTACCGAAAACAAAATAGCTGCCCCGAAAGGCAGCCCGAAGGAGGTGAAGCTGATCAGCGCCACAAAGGCACCGACCATCATGATATCCGCATGGGCGAAGTTGATCAGCCGTAGTACGCCATACACCATGGTGTAACCAATCGCGATCAGCGCATACATACTGCCAAGCTCATGCCATTGACCACCTGCTGTAAAAAAACGGCAAAATCCATTGTGCGCTCCTTACTACTTCCCGCCGATTAAGGATTGACCACCGTTTTAAACGCCAGCTGTCCGTTTTTGACTTCGTTGATGACCGCAGGACGAATGGCGTCGCCGCCTTTCAGGGTCAACGTCCCCGTAATACCGGTGAAGTTGGTGGTTGCGCGCAGGTTCTTGTTCACGCAAACGCGATCGTGCGGATCGCTGCACTTATTCATGGCGGCGACGATCATTTTGTACGCATCCGCCGTCATCGCGCCCCAGGTATGAGTCGGCTCGTTATATTTGGCGGTCCAGGCCTGAATGAATTTCTCGCCGTCCGGCGTCTGCTCTTTTGCGTTCGGCGAGTAGTAGTCGGTGGTCATGTAGCCTTCCACCGCGTCCTGACCGAGTTTGAAGAAGATTGGATCGGCCGCCAGACCGTCGCCGCCCACAACCGGCACTTTCAGCCCCAGTTGCTTGGCCTGTACTGCAATCAGCGCGCCTTCGGTGTAGTAAATCGGCATGTAGATCATATCGACGTTGTGAGATTTCACGGTGGAGAGCTGCGCTTTGAAATCCTTGCTGCCGCCGGGGGCCTGCACTTCTACCGCGATCGTGCCGCCGTTTTTTACAAATTGATTGCGGAAGGCGCGCGCCAGACCGACGGAGTAGTCGTTACTGCTGTCGAACATGATGGCCGCTTTCTTGGCTTTCAAATCGCGGCTGGCCAAGTTGGCGCCTACCACGCCCTGGAAGCTGTCGGAGAAGCATACCCGGCTGACATACTCGCGGTTGCGGGTGACGCGGTCATTGGTGGCCGTGGGGGAAATCAGCGGCGTTTTAGTGTCTTCCGCCATCTTGGTCATCGCCAGCGTATTAGTCGAGGTCACCTCGCCAATCACCGCATCCACCTTGTCGCTGGAAACCAGACGCTGCATGGCATTGGCAGCTTCAACCTTGTCGCTCTTGTCGTCGATGACGATCAGCTTGACGGTATCGCCATTGGCTAATTTAGGCTCCATGCCGTTAATCAGCGTCACCCCTTTCTGTGAGGGCTGGCCATAACCGCTCAACGCGCCGCTCAAGGGCAGTACAACACCGATTTTCACTTCGTCCGCCATGACATTTGCGGCCGCCAGCGCTGAGGACACACAGACCGCGGCTATCGTTGTGTTGAAAACTCTTCTCTTCATGTTCCGCCTCGTCAATGAATAGTGGATTACGTTCCTGTCGTGAAATGAAGCTGTGTATAGGGCTATTGCCAGCAAAAATGCGCACGGGAACACCCCGCACCACAAGGGAAAAATCAGCAATTACCATGCCAATTAGCCAGGGCGGATAAACGCGTTATTAATCAATCAATAAATCAGACATAACAGGAAGTGATTGCCTCAAATGCTCGCGATGGGCGTCTGTTGCACCATAACCCCCCACGTTGCGTTCGCATGGTGCGGATTTTTCCGCGGCTTTCATAAGACAAATCAATCATTCGGACTTCGGACGCACCGCGATTGAAAGCGCTGCCTCACCAGGTGGCAGTCGAAAAAGGCTGGACAACCACTGTATAGATAACCACACTTAATAACGTCTTTCTTCTTCATACGGCCTGAGGTTATGACTGCTTCCTCCCCGCGTCAGGGCTTTGTGCTCACCCGCCATTGGCAAGATACACCGACCGGCATACAGGTCGAATTCTGGCTCGCCACCGACAACGGCCCGCAACGGGTGCGTCTTCCTCTGCAACAGGCGGTAGCTTTTGTCCCCGCTCGCCATGAAGCGGAAGTCCGCGCCGCGCTGAACGGCGAGAAAAAAGCCGAACTGCGCCCGCTGAGGATGAAAAGCTTTCACCACGAAGATCTGCTAGGCCTCTACTGCCCGCAATATCGCCAGTTGCAGCGTATCGAAAAACGGCTGCAGGAAGCTGGCGTCCCCATTTATGAAGCCGATATTCGCCCGCCTGAACGTTTTCTGATGGAGCGTTTCATTACTGCCCCGGTCTGGTTCGACGGCGATGCCGGACCGGAAGCGCGTATCCTCAACGCCAGAATGAAACCTGAACCGCACTATCGCCCGCCGCTCCGCATGGTGTCGCTGGATATCGAAACCAATCGCCACGGCGAGCTGTACTGCATCGGCCTGGAAGGCTGCGGCCAGCGGCAGGTGTTTATGCTGGGTCCGCCCAACGGCGACCCGGCTGACGCGGGCGACCTCACGCTGGAGTATGTCTCCAGCCGGCCACAGCTGCTGGAACAGCTTAATCACTGGATCCAGCAGTACGACCCCGACCTGATTGTCGGCTGGAATCTGGTTCAGTTCGACCTGCGGGTGCTGCAAAAACACGCCGAACGTTACGGCATCCCGCTGCGTCTTGGGCGTCAGCAGGCGGAGCTGGAGTGGCGGGAACACGGCTACAAGCAGGGGCACTTTTTCGCCAGCGCCCCCGGCCGACTGATTGTCGACGGCATTGAAGCGCTCAAGTCCGCCACCTGGAACTTCGCCTCCTTCAGCCTGGAGTTCGTCTCGCAGACGCTGTTGGGGGAAGGGAAAGCGATGGATAACCCTTACCAGCGGATGGACGAGATCGACCGCCGCTTCGCCGAAGACAAGCCGGCCCTCGCCCACTACAACCTGAAAGACTGCGAGCTGGTGACGCGCATCTTCGACAAGACCGAGCTGCTGCCGTTTTTGCTGGAACGCGCCAGCCTCACCGGGCTCGCGGCAGACCGCAGCGGCGGCTCCGTGGCGGCCTTTACCCATCTTTATTTGCCCCGGATGCACCGAGCGGGTTTCGTCGCCCCCAACCTGGGCGACATCCCGCCGGAAGCCAGCCCCGGCGGCTTCGTCATGAACTCTCGTCCGGGTTTATATGACTCCGTGTTGGTGTTGGATTATAAAAGCCTCTACCCCTCCATCATTCGCACCTTTCTGATCGACCCCGTCGGACTCACCGTCGGCATGCGGCACCCGGACGTACGGCATGCGGTTGAAGGCTACCGCGGCGCATGGTTTTCCCGCGAGCAACACTGCCTGCCCGCGATTGTCGACAGTATCTGGCAGGAGCGCGAGGCGGCGAAAAGGAGCGGCAACAAGCCGTTGTCGCAGGCGCTGAAAATCATCATGAACGCCTTCTACGGCGTACTGGGATCGAGCGGATGCCGCTTCTTCGATCCCCGACTGGCCTCCTCCATCACTCTGCGCGGGCATGACATCATGCAGCAAACGCAGGCGCTGATCGAAGCGCGCGGCTATCAGGTGATTTACGGCGATACTGATTCCACGTTTGTCTGGCTCAATCACGCTCACAACGATCAGGAAGCCGACGCCATCGGCCGGGAACTGGTGCAGTACGTGAACGCGTGGTGGCGCGAGCATTTGGCGCAGACCCAGGGGCTGGAGTGCGCCCTGGAACTGGAGTACGAAACCCATTATCAGCGTTTCCTGATGCCCACAATCCGCGGTGCGGAACAGGGCAGTAAAAAGCGCTACGCCGGGCTGACGTTGGACGCCGGCGGCGAGCCGCAAATGGTGTTCAAAGGGCTGGAGACCGTGCGCAGCGACTGGACGCCTCTCGCGCAACAGTTCCAGCAGCAGCTCTACGCGCGAATTTTCCGTCGCGAGGACTATCAGGAGTGGGTGCGGGAGTATGTGCGCAAAACGCAGAACGGCGAGTGGGACGACCAATTGGTCTACCGCAAACGGCTGCGCCACAAACTCAGCGAATATCAGCGCAATGTCCCGCCGCAAGTGCGCGCCGCCCGAATGGCCGACGAGTACAACCGTGAGCATGGGCGCCCGCTCCAATATCAAAACGGCGGCTGGATCAGCTACGTCATGACCGTCAACGGGCCAGAGCCGCTGGAAACCCGCCATTCGCCGCTGGATTACCAACACTACGTCGAGAAACAGCTGCAGCCGGTGGCGGATGGGATTCTGCCCTTCCTGCACGATGATTTTACGATGCTGGTCACCGGGCAAATGGGGCTGTTTTGATGCACCGACGGCGGTTTGGCAGGTGACGAACGCGCGTCCATCCAGTACCATAACGCCCTTTCCGAATCCGGCGGTATTTTCGATAAGACCTTGCGCTGTCGTCAGCCCATGCATTCAGATTCGGGCCGTATCCGCGCAGGACGGCGCCTAGCGCAGGCCTTTTAGGCCAACGTCATCGAATGCGCGAGCGGCGCACACGTAGCGGGGCGACTTTCGCCTATCGCGCCGACAGGCCGTCAGCGCGCTCGCAAATGACGGCAGGACATCGCTAACTCACACATAACAACACGGGTCATGCCGACCGGGCGCCTGCCATACCACGACGGGCAATGCAGCATTTACGCCTTTTTCCCGGCGGGGCGGCCGACAATGACTGTCATTCAGACAATTTTCGACAACGACGAGTATCGAGCTAAGCACATATGCCTTTTACACTTGGTCAGCGCTGGATCAGCGACACAGAAAGCGAATTAGGATTGGGAACGGTAGTGGCGGTTGATGCCAGAATGGTAACCCTACTGTTTCCCGCCAGCGGCGAGAATCGCCTTTATTCACGCAATGATGCCCCCATCACCCGGGTCATGTTCAATCCGGGCGATACCGTCACCAGCCATGAGGGCTGGCAGATGCAGGTCGACGAAGTCATCGACGAAAACGGTCTGCGCACGTATATCGGCCAGCGGCTGGACGATGAAACGCCTGCCCTGCTGCGCGAAGTCTTCCTCGACAGCAAGCTGACCTTCAACAAGCCGCAGGATCGTCTGTTCGCCGGCCAGCTTGACCGGATGGATCGCTTTGCCCTGCGCTATCGCGCCCGCCAGCACCTGCACGCTCAGGCCCAGCAGCCTTGGAGCGGTCTGCGCGGCATGCGCGCCAGCCTGATCCCTCACCAGCTCTATGTCGCGCACGAAGTCGGCCAGCGCCATGCGCCGCGCGTTCTGCTGGCGGACGAGGTCGGTCTGGGGAAAACCATCGAAGCCGGGATGATCATTCATCAACAACTGCTGTCAGGACGCGCCGATCGCGTGTTGATCGTCGTGCCGGAAACCCTGCAGCACCAGTGGCTGGTGGAAATGCTGCGCCGCCTCAATCTGCTGTTCTCGCTGTTCGACGACGAACGCTACGCTGAAGCGTTGCTGGATAGCAGCAACCCGTTTGAAACCGAGCAGCTGATCATCTGTTCACTGAGCTTTGTCCAACGCAACCCGAAACGTTTTGAACAGTTGGTCAACGCCGACTGGGATCTGCTGGTGGTGGACGAAGCGCATCACCTGACCTGGAGCGAAGCCGAGCCCAGCCCGCAGTATCAGGCTATCGAGCGACTGGCGAGTGTCACCCCGGCGGTGCTGCTGTTGACCGCGACCCCGGAACAGCTGGGTCAGGAAAGTCACTTCGCCCGCCTGCGTCTGTTGGATCCGAACCGCTTCCACGACTACGCCGAATTTGTGGCCGAACAGCAACGCTATCAGCCGGTGGCCGATGCCGTGACGCAGTTACTGACCGGGGACGAGGCCAGCCCGGACGATCTTCAGGCACTGACGTCGCTGCTGGGCGGACAGGACATCAGCGAGCTGCTGCAAGCCATTAACGCCGACGACGAGGACAGCGCGCGCTCCGCGCGAGAAGCGCTGATCGCCATGCTGATGGACCGCCACGGCACTAGCCGCGTGCTGTTCCGTAACACCCGTCAGGGCGTGCAGGGCTTCCCGGAACGTCAGCTACAGACCATCCCGCTGCCGCTGCCTTCTCAGTATCAGACCGCGATCAAGGTGTCCGGCATCATGTCCGGCGCCAAAAACGCCGAGAAGCGCGCTCAGGACATGCTGTATCCCGAGCAAATTTATCAGCAGTTCGAAGATGAAAACGCCACCTGGTGGAGCTTCGACCCGCGCGTAGAGTGGCTGCTCGACTACCTGACCAGCCATCGCGACGAGAAAGTGCTGGTGATTTGCGCCAAAGCCGCCTCCGCGCTGCAATTAGAGCAGGCGCTGCGGACGCGTGAAGCCATCCGCGCCGCGGTATTTCACGAAGGACTGTCGATTCTGGAACGCGACCGCGCTGCCGCCTATTTTGCCTCGGAAGAGGAAGGCGCTCAGGTGCTGATCTGCTCCGAAATCGGCTCCGAAGGACGCAACTTCCAGTTCGCCAGCCATCTGGTGATGTTCGATCTGCCGTTCAACCCCGACCTGCTGGAGCAGCGCATCGGCCGTCTGGATCGTATCGGCCAAGAGAATGACATCCAAATTCTGGTGCCTTATCTGGAAAGTACTGCGCAGGCGCTGCTGGTCCGTTGGTATCACGAAGGTCTGGACGCATTCGAACATACCTGCCCGACCGGCCGCTCGATTTACGACAGCCATTACGATCGTCTGATCGGTCTGCTCGCTCATCCGGAAGAGCAGGACGGGGTCGACGAGTTTATTCGCGAATGCCGCGAACAGCACGATGCACTGAAAGCCCAGCTGGAACAGGGACGCGACCGCCTGCTGGAAATGCACTCGAACGGCGGCGAACAGGCGAAAAAATTGTCTGCCGATATCGCCGCGCAGGACGACGATGTCACGCTGGTCAACTTTGCGCTTAACCTGTTCGATATCATCGGCATCCATCAGGAAGATCGCAGCGACAACCTGATCGTGCTGCGTCCGTCCGAACACATGCTGGTGCCGGACTTTCCCGGTCTGTCCCAGGACGGCTGCACGATCACCTTCGATCGCGAGCAGGCGTTGTCACGTGAGGATGCGCAGTTCATCAGCTGGGAGCACCCGCTGATCCGCAACGGATTGGATCTGATCCTGTCCGGCGATACCGGCAGCTGCGCCGTCTCGCTGCTGAAAAACAAAGCGCTGCCGGTCGGCACGCTGCTTGCGGAACTGGTGTATGTGGTAGAGGCGCAGGCGCCGAAAAAACTGCAGCTCACCCGTTTCCTGCCGCCGACGCCGGTACGCATCCTACTGGATCGCAAAGGCACCGATCTGGCCGCGCAGGTGGAGTTCGAAAGCTTCAACCGCCAGCTGGCTGCGGTCAACCGCCATACCGCCAGCAAACTGGTGAACGCTGTGCAGCCCGATGTGCATGACATGCTGCAAAAAGCGGAGCCGCTGGTCGCCGAACAAGCGCAGAAAGTGATTGCCACGGCCACCGAGTTCGCCGACAAAGCGCTGCGGCATGAGCTGGAACGCCTCACGGCGCTTAAAGCGGTCAACCCCAACATCCGCGAAGACGAGCTACAGGCGCTGGAAACTCAGCGGGAACAGGTGCTGTTGAATCTCGAACAGGCAAACTGGCGTTTGGATGCCATCCGTCTGGTCGTGGTTTCACACCAATAACAGCGACATGATGGCGCTTATCACTCACGCGGCAGGGGAACCCCCTTGCCGCCCGCTCGGAGCCAGTCATGGAACCCTATAACCCGCCGCAAGATCCCTGGCTACAGGTGCTCTATCAGGATGAGCATCTCATGGTGGTCAACAAACCCAGCGGCCTGCTGTCCGTTCCCGGCCGCGCACCGGAAAACCGCGATAGCATCATGAGTCGAATCCAGGCGGAGCACCCGTCGGCCGAATCCGTTCACCGCTTGGATATGGCGACCAGCGGCGTCATCGCCGTCGCGTTGACCAAAGCGGCTGAACGTGAGCTAAAGCGCCAGTTCCGCGAACGCGAACCGAAAAAGATCTATATCGCCCGAGTCTGGGGACATATGGCGCAGGACGAAGGGCTCGTCGATTTACCGCTGATTTGCGACTGGCCCAACCGTCCTAAACAGAAAGTCTGTTTCACCGAGGGCAAGTCCGCGCAAACTGTGTGGGAAGTGCTGTCTCGCGACGATGACGGAACAACCCGAGTGAAACTGATGCCGATCACCGGACGATCCCATCAGCTGAGGGTGCACATGCTGGCTATCGAACACCCGATTCTGGGGGATGGTTTCTACGCACCGCCCGCCGCACGGGCGATGGCGTCGCGTTTGCAATTGCACGCGCAGGAGCTGTTTATCACTCATCCGGCATCGCATGAGCCGATGCATTTTCGCTGCGAACCGGATTTTTGACGAAGTGTTCGAAGTGTGAGTAGCAACAGGAGAGAGGGCGTCGACGAAGACGAGGGGCGAGGAAACGTTAACGCGTAAACTTGTGAACCTTGAGGAATTCGTAGGCCGCCTGAATGTCCTGCGCTTTGCGCTTCGACAGTTCGATCATCCGAGGCGACAGCCCCTTCCCCACCACCTTGTCCGGATGATGTTCGCTCATCAGCTTGCGATAAGCCCGCTTCACCGTCGCCGCATCATCATGGGAACGTACCCCCAGTGTCCGGCAGGCGCTCTCCACGGTCGGCCCACGCGGATATGTCGGCGGCCGCTGATACTGAGAGCGTCCATCGTATGACTGCCCCCGACGCTGATGCGCATTACCGCCTTGCTGGGACCAACCCCCCTTGCCGTGCCGAGACTGCGTATGTGATTGTTGCGTCGTGCGTTCCATCGTGCGCAGGAAAAGCTCGAATTGCGCCCGCGTCACGCCCAGCTCATCGGCGAAAACATACAGCAGCCGACGCTCGTTGGGATGCAGCGCGCCGTCGATGAAGGCGACCTGCAGTTGAATTTCCAAAAACAGGCGAACCATATCGAAACGACCGATGCAGACATCTCGCAGTTTACGCAGCTTGCCGCGCACCGGGAACTGACGAGACTTGCCTTCACGAAACGCCTGTTGGGCCGCATCGCGCGCTTCGCCACGCAGCTCCAGCCGATCCATGACATGGGTCGCGGCGAGAATATCCGCCTCGGTCACCCGCCCTTTCGACTTGGTGAGATGCCCCATCGCCTGGAACGTGGTGATGTAGAACAGCGCCTGACGAGAGGAGTGAGCGGAAAAGGCGGTACGCCGACGCGACGAGCGGGCTTTGTCAAATAAATGACCCACCAGCAGCCCGATAATCACCGCACTGACGCCACCGCTGGACGCTGCGCCCATCGCTAGCCCCAGCAACTTTCCCCAATAGCGCATATACTCCTCAAATCCTCATGCCGTCGGCTAAAAATTGCTTTATCATACCCGTCATTTATCTTTGCTCCTAACGGCAGCGCGTAGAAAACGGCGGGGATTTAGCACTGGCACTGCGCCAGCGCGTGATATAGTCTCTGACGGTTTGCCGGCATGATGCCCCTGATGACGGAACACCTGATACCGCGTATGAAAAAAAGTTTCCCAACTCTGCTGGCCTCGTTAGTGTGGTCAGCGCTCTACAGCCAGCAAGCCATGGCGGACCTCGCCTCTCAGTGTATGCTCGGCGTACCGACGTATAACCGTCCGCTGGTGACCGGCGATACCGGCCAGCTGCCCGTTCACATCCAGGCAGATCACTCCCAGGCGAACTACCCCGACAATGCCGTATTCACAGGCAATGTGAATATTGAGCAAGGCAACCGGGTGATGACCGCCAAGGAAGTCGAGCTGAATCAAATTCAGCAGGCGGGCAAAACCGACCCAACCCGCACGGTCACCGCCACCGGCGACGTCCATTACGATGACAATCAGGTGATCCTGAAAGGGCCGAAAGCCTGGTCGAACCTGAATACCAAAGACACCGACGTCTACAAAGGCGACTACCAGATGGTCGGACGTCAGGGTCGCGGCGACGCCAACAAGATGAAGCTGCGCGACGACAACCGATACACCATTCTGGAAAACGGCACCTTTACGTCCTGCCTGCCAGGTGACGATAGCTGGAGCGTCGTGGGTTCGGAAGTCATCCACGACCGGGAAGAAGAAGTGGCTGAAATCTGGAACGCGCGATTCCGCATCGCCGGTGTTCCTATTTTCTACAGCCCTTATCTTCAGCTCCCCGTAGGCGATCGCCGCCGTTCCGGTTTCTTGATCCCGAACGCTAAATACGGCAAAAACAACGGCTTCGAGCTGATGACGCCGTACTACTGGAACATTGCCCCTAACTTCGACGCGACGATCACGCCGCACGTGCAGACCAAGCGTGGGCTGCAGTGGGAGAACGAATTCCGCTACCTGACCCGTGCCGGCGCCGGCGTGTTCGAGCTGGACTGGCTGCCGAACGATAAGCAGTACGACAAAGAGATCAAAGCTGGCACCTACGAGGCGGACAGCAATACCACCCGCTGGCTGACGTACTGGCAACACAGCGGCGTACTCAATCAGGTCTGGCGTTTCAACGTCGACTATACCAAAGTCAGCGACCCGTACTACTTTACCGATCTGTCGTCTAAATACGGCTCCACCACCGACGGCTATGCCACCCAGAAGTTCAGCGCCGCTTACGCCGACCGCAACTTCGATGCGACGCTGTCGACGCGCAGCTATCAGATATTCAGCAATACCTCGGATGTCTATCGCGCACAGCCGCAGCTCGACATGAATTACTACCTTAACGATCTGGGTCCTGTCGACATGCACCTGTACGGGCAGGCGGTGAAATTTACCAACGTTAACCCGAATATGCCGACGGCGACCCGACTGCACGCCGAGCCGACCTTCAACCTGCCGCTGTCCAATGGTTGGGCAAGCCTGAATGCTGAAGCCAAGCTGATGGCGACCCACTATCAGCAGAGCAATCTGTCCTACTACAACAGCGCTAACCCGAACAACCAATTAGATGAGTCGGTCAACCGCGTGATGCCGCAGTACAAAGTCGACGGCAAGCTGGTCTTTGAACGGGATATGGACTGGGCGAAAGGCTACACCCAGACGCTGGAACCGCGCGCGATGTACCTCTACGTGCCGTACCGCGATCAGACCAACATTCGTACCTATGACTCCACGCTGCTGCAAAGCGACTACGCGGGCCTGTTCCGCGACCGCACCTACAGCGGCCTGGACCGTATTGCTTCCGCCAACCAGGTCGCAAGTGGGGTCACTACCCGTCTGTACGACGACGCGCTGGTGGAACGTTTCAATGCCTCGCTCGGTCAGATTTACTACTTTGAGCGTCCGCGCACCGGCAACACCAACTCGTCGCTCGACAACAACTACCACAACGGCAGCCTGACCTGGGCGGGTGATACCTATTGGAAGATCGCCGATAACTGGGCGATCCGCGGCGGCGCGCAGTACGACGCCCGCGTGGATAACTTCACGGTCGGCGACGCCGTGGTGGAATACCGCGGTGGCGGCGAACGCATGCTGCAGTTGAACTACCGCTACGCCAGCGCGGAATATATTCAATCCATGCTGAACAGCAAAGACGACCTTCCGGCCTATCAGCAGGGCATTTCTCAAGTGGGGATGACCGGCAGTTGGCCGCTGTCCGAGCGCTGGGCCGTCGTCGGCGCGTATTACTACGACACCAAGATGAACCAGCCGGCCGATCAGCTGATTGGTCTGCAGTATTCCACCTGTTGCTGGGCGGTCAATGTCGGTTACGAAAGGAAGATCACCACCTGGAACACCGCCTCCAACAGCAGCGTCTACGACAACAAAGTCGGCGTGTCGTTTGAACTGCGCGGTCTGAGCAGCAACTACAGTTTGGGCACAGACAAAATGCTGGCGAACGGCATTTTGCCGTACCAACGCTCTTTCTAATGGTGTACCGCCGGGAACTCTGGCCGCTATAAGCGTCTAATACCGGTAGCAATTCAACATTTAACCCGCCTCCGGGCGGATGACATTTAATGGGAAAGGTATGAACAACTGGAAAGCACTGATTCTGGGACTGACGCTGAGCGTCTCGACAGCGTTTGCCGCGCCACAGGTCGTTGATAGCGTTGCCGCGGTGGTGGATAACGGCGTCGTGCTGGAAAGTGATGTCAATGGCTTACTGCAGTCGGTCAAGCTGAACGCTCAGGGCGCCGGCCAGCAGTTGCCCGATGACGCCACTCTGCGCCATCAGATCCTCGATCGCCTGATTGTCGACAGCATCGTGCTGCAAATGGCCCAGAAGATGGGCGTCCAAATCACCGACGAGCAGTTGGACCAAGCCATCAGCGGCATCGCGGCTCAGAACCGCATGACCGTCGCTCAGATGCGCGACCGCCTGGCGCAGGAAGGCATCAGCTACGATACCTACCGCCGCCAGATCCGCAAAGACATGACCATCGCCGAAGTGCGCAATAACGAAGTGCGCCGCCGCATCACCATCCTCCCGCAGGAAGTCGACGCGCTGGCTAAGCAGGTCTCCAATCAGAACACCGGCGATACCGAGGTCAATCTGAGCCATATCCTGCTGCCGTTGTCGGAAAACCCGACGCAGCAGGAAGTCGATCAGGCTGAAGATCTGGCCAAGCGTCTGGTGAAAGAAGCGAACGGGGGCGCCGACTTTGGTAAGCTCGCCATCACCTACTCCGCCGATCAGCAAGCGCTGAAAGGGGGACAGATGGGCTGGGGTAAACTGCAGGAGCTGCCGACGCTGTTCGCAGAAAGCCTGGTGCAGGCGCAGAAAGGCCAGATAGTCGGCCCGATCCGTTCCGGCGTCGGGTTCCACATTCTGCGCGTCAACGACATCCGCGGCGAAGACAAAACCGTCTCCGTCACGGAAATGCACGCCCGCCACATTCTGCTCAGACCTTCTGTCGTCATGACCGACGACCAGGCCCGCGCCAAACTGCTGGAAGTCGCTCGGCAGATCAAGAGCGGCGGCACCACCTTCGCCGCTCAGGCGCGCCAGCTATCGCAGGATCCGGGTTCCGCCAATCAGGGCGGCGATCTGGGCTGGTCTTCACCTGACGTTTACGATCCGGTATTCCGCGACGCGCTGCTGAAACTACACAAAGGCGAAATTAGCCAGCCAGTGCACTCCTCCTTTGGCTGGCATCTGATCCAGCTGATGGACACTCGTCAGGTCGATAAGACCGACGCGGCGCAAAAAGAGCGCGCCTACCGCATGCTGTTCAACCGCAAGTTTGCGGAAGAAGCTCAGACCTGGATGCAGGAAAAACGCGCGGCCGCCTACGTCAAAGTGCTGGATGGACAAAGCAACTAATGTCGACTGAACGCAGCACGCCACGCATCGTGATCACCCCCGGCGACCCCGCCGGGATTGGTCCTGACCTGATCGTCTCGCTGGCCCAACAGGCCTGGCCGGTCGAGCTGGTGGTCTGTGCCGATCCCGAACTGCTGTTGAGCCGGGCGCGGACGCTGAATATCCCGCTAACTGTGCGGGAGTATCTTCCTGCCGAACCCGCGCGACCTCAGCAGGCCGGAACGCTGACCGTGTTACCCGTCAAACTGGCGGCGACCGTCGTCCCCGGCCAGTTAAACGTGGAGAACAGCCGTTGCGTCGTCGAGACGCTGGCTCAGGCCTGCGACGGCTGCCTGCGTGGCGAATTTGCCTCCCTGGTTACCGGTCCGGTGCATAAAGGCATTATCAACGAGGCTGGCGTGCCGTTCACCGGGCACACCGAATTCTTTGCCGAACGCAGCCATTGCGAGCGGGTCGTCATGATGCTGGCGACCGAGGAGCTGCGCGTCGCGCTGGCGACGACGCATCTGCCGCTGAAAGACGTGGCGGACGCGGTCGACCGTCAATGTTTGCACGAAGTCGTCACCATTCTCGATCACGATTTGCGGACCAAATTCGGTATTGCAAACCCGTCGATCTATGTTTGCGGCCTGAATCCCCATGCGGGCGAAGGCGGTCATATGGGTCGGGAAGAGCTGGACGTCATCATTCCGGCGCTCGATGAGCTGCGGGAGAAGGGCATTCAGCTGGTCGGCCCGCTGCCGGCAGACACCTTGTTTCAACCTAAATATTTGCAGCCGGCGGATGCCGTGCTGGCGATGTATCACGACCAGGGATTGCCGGTTCTGAAGTATCAGGCTTCGGCCGGGCAGTCAACATCACGCTGGGTCTGCCGTTTATCCGTACCTCGGTCGACCACGGCACGGCGCTGGAGCTGGCCGCCACCGGCCAGGCCGATCCCGGCAGCTTCGGCACCGCCCTAAATCTTGCTATTAAAATGATTGCTAATCGTAATGAATAATCGAGTACACCAAGGCCACTTCGCCCGTAAACGTTTCGGGCAAAACTTTTTACACGATCATTTTGTGATCGACAGCATTGTCTCCGCCATTCACCCGCTGCCGGATCAGGCGCTGGTGGAAATCGGCCCTGGCCTGGGTGCTCTGACTGCGCCTGTGGGAGAACGACTGAACCACTTTACCGTCGTCGAGCTGGACCGCGATCTGGCCGCACGGCTGGAAGTCCACCCCACGTTGAAAGATAAGCTCACTATCATTCAGCAGGATGCCATGAAAGTGGACTTCGCCGAGTTGGCGCAGCAAATCGGCCAGCCTCTGCGGGTCTTTGGCAACCTGCCGTATAATATTTCCACACCATTGATGTTTCATCTGTTCAGCTATACTCAGGCTATTCGCGACATGCACTTTATGTTGCAGAAAGAGGTAGTCAACCGGTTGGTGGCAGGGCCGAACAGTAAAGCCTATGGCCGTTTGAGCGTGATGGCGCAATACTACTGTCAGGTTATCCCGGTACTCGAAGTTCCTCCCACCGCGTTCAGACCTGCGCCGAAAGTCGAGTCGGCGGTCGTGCGGCTGGTGCCTCACACGACGTCGCCTTATCCTCAGGTCGACACCCGCGTGCTGAGCAGGATCACCACTGAAGCCTTCAATCAGCGCCGTAAAACGCTGCGCAACAGTTTGGGCAACCTGTTCACGCAAGAGCAGTTGGCGGAACAGGGCATCAATGCCAACGATCGCGCGGAAAACGTGACCGTAGAGCAGTATTGCAAGCTCGCTAACTGGCTTAGCAATCATCCTACGGCGCAGGAATAAACTGGAGTTGTCGTCATGATCAACGCGCCCCGAGTTTGCATACAGGTTCAGAGTTTCTACGTAGAAGCACAGTCTGCGCCGGAAGAAGATCGCTACGTCTTTGCTTACACCATCACGATCCGCAATCTGGGACGCCACGACGTCAAACTGATGAGCCGTTACTGGCTCATCACCAACAGCAACGGGCGTCAGACTGAAGTTCAGGGCGAAGGCGTCATCGGCGTTCAGCCCGTCATTCATCCCGGCAGTGAATTCCAATACACCAGCGGCGCCATTCTTGAAACGCCGCTGGGCACGATGGAAGGCCATTACCAGATGCTCGACCATCAGGGTGAGACCTTCCAGGAATCTATCCCGGTATTCCGCCTGGCAATCCCTTCATTGATACACTAATTTATGGCTACCTATCTTGTTGGCGACGTTCACGGCTGTTTCGTTGAACTGGAAGCGCTATTGGCGCAAGTTTCTTTCGATACCGCGCGGGATACGCTATGGCTGACCGGCGACCTCGTCGCCCGCGGCCCGGATTCATTGCAGGTACTGCGCTTCGTGCGCTCGCTGGGCTCGTCGGTACGCATGGTGCTCGGTAACCACGACCTGCATCTGCTGGCGGTTTACGCCGGCATCAGCCGTCAGAAAAGCAAAGACCGGCTGGACGCGCTGCTCGCCGCGCCGGACATCGACGATCTCATCAACTGGCTGCGTCGCCAACCGGTGCTGCAGGTCGATGAGGATCTTAAGTTGGTGATGGCCCATGCGGGGATTACACCGCAGTGGGATCTGGACACCGCGCAGATGTGCGCTCGCGAAGTCGAATCCATCTTGAGCAGCGACAGCTATCCGTTGTTTCTGGATGCGATGTATGGCGACATGCCGAACAACTGGTTGCCGGAACTGAGCGGACTGCCGCGACTGCGCTTCAGCACCAACGTCTTCACCCGCATGCGCTACTGCTTCAGCGGCGGACAGCTGGATATGATGTGCAAAACGCCGCCTGCACAGGCGCCGTCCATGCTTAAGCCCTGGTTCAATTTACCCGGACCGGTGCCGAGTGAGTACGCCATCGCCTTCGGGCATTGGGCATCGTTGGAAGGCAAAGGCACGCCGGAAGGCATTTTCGCGCTGGATACCGGCTGCTGCTGGGGAGGATCACTGACGTTGCTTCACTGGGAAACACAGCGGTATTACCACCAGCCGTCTCAACTTGTCCGGCAGGATGACGGTGCGCAAAACGCCGGGTAACCGCGTCGAAATCGAAAGGGCATCGCCGCCCCGTTTGCAAGAAAGCGAGAAGACATGAACGAGAAAAAGAGATGCCAAAGGGCATCTCTTTTTTGTTCATACCTGAGTGTCTCTCAAAAAGCGCCGAGTGACTAGGCGGAATGACATCGACGCCGACAGTCGGATAACTGACCTATGCACCGATGACGCCGCCGTCCTGCCGCGTCACCATCACTACCGATGATCGAGGGCGCACGCTGTTGTGCGGGAAGTGCGAATCGCCCTCTTCACCCGGATGCTGCACGTTGACGAACATCGTCCGGTAGTCCTGGGTGAAGGTGATTCCGGTCAATTCGCAGGACTTCGGGCCGACCATGAAACGCTTGATTTCGCCGCTCACGGGATCGCCTGCCAACATCTGGTTATTGCCCTGCCCGGCGAAGTCACCGGTGTTGCTGTCATTGCCGTCCGTCAGAATCCACAGCCGCCCTTCCCGGTCGAATCCCAAACCATCCGGGCTGTTAAAGGTATTCTCCGCCGTGATGTTGGGCGTACCGCGGTTAACGCCATCCGGGTGCGCAATCGGGTTGCCACACAGCGCATACATATCCCATGCGAACTCTTGAGCGGTGGCATCGCCATGCTCGTCCCAGCGAATGATCTGGCCGTAGACGTTTTTCGGGCGCGGATTGGCGGGGTTCAAAGGCATGCCCGTCTCACCGCGCTTACTGTTGTTGGTCAGCATGCAGTAGGCGCGGCCGTCATGCGGATTCACGGCGATCCACTCGGGGCGATCCATACGGGTTGCGCCCACCTGCGACGCCGCCTTGCGGGCGAAGGTCACGACTTCCGCCTGACTGTGAAAACCATTCTCCGGCGTTAGTCCGTTTTTTCCGAACGTCAGCGCAATCCAGCGCCCTTTGCCTTTCAGCGGCGTCCCCGCCGCATCGCCGTCAAACTGAGCCACATACAACGTGCCTTCATCCAGCAAATGGCGGTTTTGCGCCGGATGCACATGATCCACTATCGCGTGGGAAACATATTTGTAGATAAATTCGCCGCGCTCATCGTCGCCCATGTAGACCACCAGACGCCCATCCTGCGCGACGGTGACCGCCGCATTTTCGTGTTTGAAGCGCCCCAGCGCCGTACGCTTGATGGGCGTCGAATTCGGATCCAATGGATCTATCTCCACAATCCAGCCATGACGGTTGAACTCATTCGGATGACGGCTCACATCGAAGCGCTCGTCGAAATCGACCCAGTTGCGCTCCGGCTCTTTGACATCCAGCGTATAGCGCGCCTGCTCGGGCGTGGTGCGGTAGCCGGCGTCACGCGTGCCGAAGTAGGTATCAAAGTTTTCTTCGCAGGTGAGGTAGGTGCCCCACGGCGTTTTGCCGTTGGCGCAGTTACCGAACGTGCCCAACGCCCGGCTGCCGGTCGGGTCAGCCGCGGTTTGCAGCAAGGCGTGCCCCGCGGCCGGGCCGCTGAACGTCATGGGGGTGGTCGCGGTAATCCGGCGGTTGTATTGCGACGGTCGCATCACCTGCCAGCTCACGGAGTCGCCGATGCGCTGCACGGCGACGATAGAGACGCCGTGCGCGGCCTGAGATTTGCGCACGTCCTCAAGACTGGCGGCCTTCTTGCCGCCGTGGGCAAACAGGTAGGGTTCATTGACGTATTCGTTATTGATCGCCATGACGCCGTGGCGTTCGTCTATCGGAAAAAAGCTCATGCCATCGTTATTGTCTCCAAATTGCAGGGCCTGTTCCGCCGCGCTGTTACGCCCATTGGGATCGAAAGGCGCCGCGCCGTCCACCAGCGGGTCGCCCCACGAAATCAGCACCTCGGCGCGATACCCCGGCGGTACAATCACCTCATCCGCGGCGGAAGCCGCTATACCTTCAAATCCCAGCAATGCACTGCCCGGTGTCGCGGTCTGCGCTTGGGCGCCGAACGACAACACGCCTCCGCCCAGAAAACTGGCCATGCCCAATGCCCCTGCGCTGCCAAACACCAGCCGGCGGCGGCTGGCATCGACCTGATTTTCGGCGTTTACGTTCTCCAGATTGCTCGTCATCGTTCTATTTCCTCATTTCAGATAGGCGAGCCGCACGGCGAACGTACGGCATGAAAACAGACTCGCGATAGCGGCTAATAATAGGGGGGTAATATTACCTAAAGGTTACATTCATCCGAGTGTAAGAAATCTGACACCCGACAGCGCAACAGGCGTAATTTGAGCGAGATAAAGAAGACCCGCCGATAGGCGGGTTTGAGATGAGAGGGTTAGCGGCGTTCCAGTATTTCGAAGCAGTAGTGGTGAGAGTTGCGTTCATCCGCTTCGTGAAACTCGCTGAACGTAGAGCGCCATTCGTCCGGCTCATAGTCCGGGAAATGGGTGTCGCCCTCGACTTCGGCGTCAATGTGCGTCAAGTAAAGCCGTTGCGCCAGCGGCAACATCTGCCGGTAGATACTGCCGCCGCCGATGACCATGACCTCTTCGACATCGCCCGCCTCCGCCAGCGCAGCCTCGGGTGAAGTCACCCAAATTACGCGGTCATCGTCGCCTGGCTGACTGCTAATCACGATATTGCGCCGTCCCGGCAACGGCTGACCGATAGAACGGAACGTATTACGTCCCATCACAATGGGCTTATCGAGCGTATTACGCTTGAACCACGCCAGGTCAGCAGGAAGATGCCAGGGCATGGCATTTTCCATCCCAATAACCCGATCCACCGCCATCGCAGCAATCAAACTAATAACCATGGTAGAACCCTGTAGGCAAAAAAATTGTTGCCACTATACGTAAAGCCGGTTCGGGCGTCGATAAATGAACGGTATACAAATTTGTTCTCAGAGGCCTCTGATAGGTCACACTCCCGGACGCCGGTGATAAAGCCACAATCCGGGCAGCGACAGTCCGATGGAGAGCGCTCCGACGATGAAGCTGGCCTTGAGAAATTGGGTGATCAGTTGCTGCATCAACGCTTCGCTGTACCCCTGGTGCGACAGCTCAACGACCGAGATCATCGCGGTATAGGCGGAAATTCCAGGGAACATCGGGATCACCGCCGCGACGGTGAACACCTTGGGGTGTGCCAGCAGCCAGCGCGACCAGTGAATACCCAGCGCGCCGATCAGGATGGCGGCCAGCATGGAGGCCCATTCAATGTGCAGGCCGAAATGGATCATTAGAAAGCGAGAGCCGTGCCCCAGCGCGCCGAGCGCGGCGCAATAGTGCAGCGCCCTCACCGGCACGTTGAACACGATCGCGAAACCGAGCGCCGGCACCGCGGCCAGCGCCATGTCCTGCAATAACATCCAGAGAAGTTCTAGGCCCATCCACGCAGCCCCCATATCGCCATTGCCGATACCACGCCAATACAGGTGGAAAGCGTCAACAGACTGGCGATCGCCCAGCGCGCCAGCCCGGTGTTGACGTGCCCTTTGAACATATCAGCCACCGCGTTAATCAACGGGAAACCGGGAACCAGCAACAGTACGCTGGCCGCCATCGCCACCGTGGCGGAATTCTCCAGCCCCGGCACCCGCATCAGCAGTCCGGAAGCCGAGGTAGCGACGAAGGCGGTAATGCAGAAATTGATCAGCGGATTGAAACTGCGGACCGTCAGCAGCTGGCGCACATACATCGCAAGCCCGCTGGCGAGCAGCGCGATGAGAAACGCATCCCAGCCGCCGCCGTTCAATCGGCTGAAACAGCCGCAAGAGAGCGCGACGATGCTCACGACAATCCAGCGCGGGTAACGCAGTGGTTTGATGTGGTTGAAGCGCTTCGCGACCTCCTGAACGCCTAGCAGGCGATGCTCGGCCAAAATCACGACATGCTGCACCTCCGTCACCACGTGCATGTTGATGCCGCGGTCCTCATTTCTGCGCGTGGTGGTCAGACAGTGTCCGTTGACGATCGTGCTCAGCACCACGGCGTTCGCGGAAATCGAACTCTCCACGCTGTCAGCGCCCAGCGCCTTCCCCAGGCGGGAGGACAACTGCTCGACTACCGTACTTTCAGCGCCGTGCTGTAGCAGCATCAGCGCACATTGAATACACAACCGGGTGATATCCCGTTGAGCGATACCTGAACTGATCATCTTGATGCTCCGCCCCGACTCAAAAGTCCCGAGAATTAACGCTGACGCAGACAGTCGCAGCTCCGCCGCGCCGGCGCTCATGGCGTATGGCCCGAAAAAGCCAGCCACAGCGTGGTAGGCAAATATTATGCACGATTTTTCCACAATGAATTTGATGACGATAGGGATTATGGCAGCTAATCAGGGAGATGAAACGGAACGAAAATACAGCTGGATGGATTTTAACATCGCGAGACAAACATAAGCACGGCTTGGTCGTCGAACGGCGAGGAGCGGCCGTCGCCGCCCCCACCACGAGAGAGGACGAAGACTACAATGTGCCTGTGCCGCCGTCCGCGCACCATACCTGACCGGAGGTGTAACTGGCTTCCGCCGACGCCAGGGTGACATACAGCGGCGCAATTTCCACCGGCTGCCCCGGACGCCCCATCGGCGAACTCGCGGCAAACTGCTGCACCATCTCCATCGGCTGACCGCCGCTCGACTGCAACGCCGTCCAGTAGGGTCCTGGCGCCACCGCGTTGACACGAATCCCTTTGCCGGTGATCTGTTTCGCCAGCGCCTTGGTGAAGGCCACATTACAAGCCTTGGTCTGCGCATAATCCAACAGGATCGCGCTGGGGTTGAAGGCCTGTACTGAGGTCGTATTGATAATCGCCGAGCCGGGTTTCATATGCTGCAACGCGGCTTTGCTGATCCAGAATGGCGCGTAAACGTTGGTTTTGAACGTGGCGTCGAACGCTTCGGTCGTCAGCTGCGCGATAGACTCCACGTACTGCTGGCGTCCGGCGTTATTAACCAAAATGTCCAGCCCGCCCAGCTTATGCACCGCCTCGTCCACCAGTTTGTGGCAGAACGCTTCGTCGCGAATATCGCCCGGTATCGCCACTGCCGTACGGCCTTCGGCGCGAATAAGGTCAATAACCTCTTTAGCATCGGACTCTTCTTCGGGCAGATAGTTGATCGCGACATCCGCCCCTTCACGCGCATAGGCGATCGCCACCGCGCGGCCAATACCAGAGTCTCCGCCAGTCACCAGCGCTTTTCGGCCCTCAAGTCGACCCGAGCCGCGATAACTTTTCTCACCGTGATCCGGCAGCGGCTGCATTTTGCTCGCTAGCCCCGGCGGGGTTTGCGGCTGGCTGGGAAATGGGGGCTTGGGGTAGGCATCGACCGGATTTTTGCCGGTTAAAACAGAATGTGAAGACTGACCTTCTTTCTCATGCGAAGCCATACTTATCTCCTGATAAAGGATGTTCGGACGGATAAAAAACACTCACCCGCACACGTTGGGGTCACCCTTTAAGCGTAGACGCTAAATGCGTCTTTTTCAGGAAAGGTAGTCGTTTGTGCTACCGAATACAGATTCAACATAATGAAATATCAATAAAAAAACGGGCCAGTCGGTATAACCAATCGGCCCGTTTTTCGACTTCCTAGATGAAAGGGAGTTATCGACTGATTTTAGCGTGCATTTCCTGCACCGAAGTCACCTGCTCAGTCGGGTCGGCATTCAGCGACATCGCCGTGGCGAAGCCACCGTTCATGGTGGTGTCGTAGTGCACTTTGTATTGCAGCGCGCTGCGACGGATCAGCTTGGAGTCCTCAATCGCCTGACGACCGGCCGTGGTATTCACGATATAGGCGTACTCGCCGTTCTTGATGCGATCCTGAATGTGCGGACGCCCTTCGTGCACCTTGTTAACCAGACGCGGATTGATGCCCGCCTCGCCCAGCACCACTGCGGTGCCGTGAGTGGCATCCAGCTCGAACCCGTGCTTCAGCAGCTTGGCCGCCAGGTCCACGACGCGGCCTTTGTCGCCCTCACGGACCGACAGCAGCGCGCGGCCGTTTCTCTTCATCGCGGAACTGCTGCCCAGCATGGCTTTGGCGAACGCCTCCGCAAATGTGCGCCCCACGCCCATGACTTCGCCGGTCGAACGCATTTCCGGCCCCAGAATAGGGTCGACGCCCGGGAATTTATTGAAGGGCAGCACCACTTCTTTCACTGAGTAGTAAGGCGGGATCACTTCTTTGGTCACGCCCTGCTCGGCCAGCGATTTGCCGGCCATCACGCGCGCCGCCACTTTCGCCAGCGGCACACCGGTGGCCTTGGAGACGAACGGCACGGTACGCGCCGCACGCGGGTTGACCTCAATCAGATACACTTCGTTGTTCTTCACCGCGAACTGCACATTCATCAGTCCGCGTACCGCCAGTTCGAACGCCAGTTTTTCCACCTGCTGACGCATCACATTCTGAATGTCTTGGCTCAGGGTGTAAGCCGGCAGCGAACACGCGGAGTCACCGGAGTGCACGCCAGCCTGTTCGATATGTTCCATAATGCCGCCGATCAGCACCTGCTCACCGTCGCAGATGGCGTCCACGTCCACTTCCACCGCGTCATCCAGGAAGCGGTCCAGCAGGACCGGCGCGTCGTTGGAGACGCTAACCGCCGTCTGAAAGTAACGGCGCAGGTCCGTTTCGTCGTAGACGATTTCCATCGCACGGCCGCCCAGAACATAAGAAGGACGCACGACCAGCGGATAGCCGAGGCCCGCGGCTTTTTCCACCGCCTGTTCGATGGCGACGACCGTAGCGTTCGCCGGCTGTTTCAGGCCCAGACGTTCTACTGCCTGCTGGAAGCGTTCGCGGTCTTCCGCACGGTCAATGGCATCCGGCTGGTGCCAATCACCGGCACGCCGGCCGCTTCCAGTTCACGCGCCAGTTTCAGCGGCGTCTGACCGCCGTACTGGACGATCACGCCTTTCGGTTTTTCGATGCGGACGATTTCCAGCACGTCTTCCAGCGTCACCGGCTCGAAATAGAGGCGGTCGGACGTGTCATAGTCCGTGGAGACGGTTTCCGGGTTGCAGTTGACCATAATGGTTTCATAGCCGTCTTCCCGCAGCGCCAGCGAGGCATGTACGCAGCAGTAATCGAACTCGATACCCTGACCGATACGGTTCGGCCCGCCGCCCAGCACCATGATCTTATCGCGGTCTGCATTCGGGTTGGCCTCGCACTCGTCTTCATACGTGGAGTAGAGGTAGGCGGTATCGGTCGAGAATTCGGCGGCGCAGGTATCCACGCGTTTGTAGACCGGGTGCAGGTTGTACTTGTCGCGCAGCTTGCGGATTTCCCCTTCGGAAACACCCGCCAACGTCGCCAGACGCGCATCGGCAAACCCTTTGCGCTTCAGCATGCGTAAGAAGTCCGGCGTCAGGCTATTTGCGCCCGCTTCCGCCACCTGCTCTTCCAAACGCACCAACTCTTCAATCTGCACCAGGAACCAGCGGTCGATATTGGTCAGATTGAAAACGCCGTCTACCGACATGCCGGCGCGGAACGCATCGGCCAGATACCAGATGCGGTCGCCACCCGCGTCTTTCAGCTCACGGCGAATCGTGGTTAACGCCTCCGGATCTTCCAAATCTACTTTCGGATCAAACCCGGTCGCGCCCACTTCCAGTCCGCGCAACGCTTTCTGCAATGACTCTTGCTGTGTGCGGCCGATGGCCATCACTTCGCCTACCGATTTCATCTGCGTCGTCAGGCGGTCGTTCGAGCCCGCGAATTTTTCAAAGTTGAAGCGCGGGATCTTGGTGACGACGTAGTCGATAGACGGCTCGAAGGACGCGGGCGTGCGGCCGCCGGTGATATCGTTCATCAGTTCGTCCAGCGTGTAGCCCACCGCCAGCTTGGCGGCGATCTTCGCAATCGGGAAGCCGGTTGCCTTGGAGGCCAGCGCCGAGGAACGCGAGACGCGCGGGTTCATCTCGATGACGATGAGACGGCCGTTTTTCGGGTTGACCGAGAACTGGACGTTGGAACCGCCAGTTTCAACGCCGATTTCACGCAGTACCGCCATCGAGGCGTTACGCATGATCTGATATTCCTTGTCCGTCAGCGTCTGCGCCGGGGCGACGGTGATGGAGTCGCCGGTGTGGATCCCCATTGCATCGAGGTTCTCGATAGAGCAGACGATGATGCAGTTATCGTTTTTGTCCCGCACCACTTCCATTTCATACTCTTTCCAACCAATCAGCGACTCATCGATTAGCAGCTCGTTGGTCGGAGATAGGTCCAGACCGCGGGTACAGATCTCTTCGAACTCTTCGCGGTTATAGGCGATGCCGCCGCCGGTGCCGCCCATCGTAAAGGAAGGGCGGATAATGCAGGGGAAGCCGACGTCGGCGGCGACGGCCAGCGCTTCTTCCATCGAGTGCGCAATGCCGGAGCGGGCGGTATCCAGCCCGATTTTTTTCATGGCGATATCGAAGCGACGGCGGTCTTCCGCTTTGTCGATAGCATCGGCGGTCGCGCCGATCATCGTGACCCCGAACTCTTCCAGCACGCCACGGCGCTCCAGCTCCAGCGCGCAGTTCAGCGCCGTCTGACCGCCCATGGTCGGCAGCACCGCATCCGGCCGCTCTTTATCGATGATCTTACGTACGACTTCCCAGTGAATCGGCTCGATATAGGTGGCGTCCGCCATCTCCGGGTCGGTCATGATCGTCGCCGGGTTGGAGTTCACCAGAATGACGCGGTAGCCCTCTTCGCGCAGCGCCTTGCATGCCTGCGCCCCAGAGTAGTCGAATTCGCACGCCTGACCGATGACGATCGGGCCGGCGCCCAAAATGAGGATACTTTTTATGTCGGTACGTTTTGGCATTTCTCGCTCCTGAGAACCCGCTGACCCGCCGCCGTCCAAGGGGGATTCCCCTGCGCGGCGACGAGTCAGCGTCTTCTGATTATTGGGTGTTACGGTAAGACTCAATCAGCTCGATAAAGTGGTCAAACAGCGGCGCGGCATCATGCGGCCCCGGACTGGCTTCAGGGTGTCCCTGGAAGCTGAAAGCCGGTTTATCGGTGCGGTGAATGCCTTGCAGGGAACCGTCGAACAGCGATTTGTGCGTGACGCGCAAATTCGCCGGCAACGTGGCTTCGTCTACCGCAAAGCCGTGGTTCTGAGCGGTAATCATCACGCGGTCCGCATCCAGATCTTTCACCGGGTGGTTGCCGCCGTGGTGGCCGAATTTCATTTTGATGGTGTCGGCGCCGCTGGCCAGGGCCAGTAGCTGGTGGCCTAAGCAAATGCCGAAGATCGGGATATCGCGATCCAGCAGGGTTTTGATGGCGTCAATGGCGTAGTCGCAAGGTGCCGGGTCGCCGGGACCGTTGGACAGAAACACGCCGTCCGGATTAAGTTTCAAGACATCTTCGGCCGACGTCTGGGCCGGAACAACCGTCAGACGGCAGCCGCGGTCGACCAGCATGCGCAGGATATTGCGCTTGGCACCGTAATCGTAGGCCACCACGTGGTAAGGCAGCTCGCTTTCGTCTTTCGCCGTCGGCAGATCGCCCAATAGCGTCCAGCTCCCCTGACGCCATTCGTAACTGGCGGTGGTCGTCACCTCTTTCGCCAGATCCATGCCCTTCAAGCCAGGGAATGACCGCGCTTTTTCCAGCGCTAGCGCGGCATCCGGCGCGTCGCCCACGATAATGCAGCCGTTTTGCGCGCCTTTCTCCCTCAGCAAACGCGTCAACTTGCGGGTATCGATATCCGCAATCGCCACAATATTGTTGCGCTGGAGGTAGTTTGAGAGCGTTTCCTGGCTGCGGTAATTGCTGGCAATGAGGGGGAGGTCGCGAATAATCAGGCCTTGTGCCTGAATGGATGAGGATTCTTCGTCGCTGGCGTTGACGCCGACATTACCAATGTGGGGATACGTAAGAGTAACAATCTGGCGGGAGTAGGAAGGATCAGTGAGGATTTCTTGATAACCGGTCATCGACGTATTGAAGACCACTTCCCCCACAGCCGATCCCTCTGCCCCAATGGCCCGACCGTGGAATTGGGTTCCGTCTTCCAGAACCAATAGCGCTGACTTAATCAAAACACCCTCCAAGGAATAAACAATCACGTTATTTGCATATTAATTCAGATTAACCGATCTAAATCAATGCAAAAACCACCTGTAAGGTAAATTTTCGGCAAATTGGGCGCATTTTAATGACGGCCCGATAAATTGTCCATCCAAAAGAGGATTTTTTCTTATGTTTATACGCATTCAGTCAATAATCTCAGTCGACAGCCATAAAAACACACATAAAATGGCACAAGAAAACGGTTGCTAACCGAGATGACCCAAAAAGTGATTGTGACGGCATTAATTGCGTATAACAGGATAACACGATGTCAAAAAACGGCCTTTACGGGGAAGAATAAGTGAGATTACAACAATCTAAAATAGAAATAAGGCAATGACCGATATTTTTCTATATAAACAAAAATGACACCAAAAGGTGTCATTTAAATCAATTATTTATCAAGACGCCGTAATTTTACAAATTACAAATCATCAAGTTCCAAGACATCTTTCATATCATAAAGACCCGATTTATGAGCACTTAACCATATTGACGCCCTCACAGCGCCATTTGCAAATGTCATCCGACTTGAAGCTTTGTGCGTTATCTCTATACGCTCGCCGACATCAGCAAACAAGGCCGTGTGCTCACCGACGATGTCGCCCGCTCGAACGGTCGCAAAACCAATGCTTTTAGGGTCACGCTCGCCGGTATAGCCTTCACGCGCATAGACCGCACAGCTTTTGAGATCGCGCCCCAGCGCTCCGGCGATGGATTCGCCCATCGCCAGCGCCGTCCCAGAAGGGGCATCGACTTTGTGGCGGTGATGCGCTTCGATGATTTCAATGTCGGTATAGTCGCCCATGACCTTTGCCGCTTTCTCCAGCAGCTTCAGCATCACGTTCACGCCCACGCTGAAGTTGGCAGCGAACACGATGCCGATGTCATCCGATGCCTGAGAAATCGCGGCTTTGCCCGCATCATCGAAGCCCGTCGTGCCAATAATCATGCCTTTAGCGTGCTGGCGACAAAATGCCAAATGCGCCAATGTGCCTTCAGGACGCGTGAAATCGATCAAAACATCGAAGTCGTCCTTCACGGCATCGAGGGAGTCAGAAACGACCACATTCCGTTTTCCCAGCCCGGCCAGTTCGCCGGCATCACTGCCGAGCAGTGTGGAGCCCGCTCGCTCCAAGGCCGCGCCCAGTACGGCGCCATCAATATGATCAACGGCCTGTATGAGCTGACGCCCCATGCGTCCGCCAGCACCGGCAATCGCAATACGGATGGATGAATCCTTCATGTCTTCTCTCTCTTATTCATGTCATGCATAAAAAATGCATTCAGGGTAACCAAACCGGGCGGCAGAAAGTGAAGCAATTTGCCGACCGGTGAAAATGAGCTCGTTTCCCGTCTCTGAAACCCGCGCCACCGCTCGCTGAGGGGACGAAGACGCCATTTTCGCGGTGATAAAGGTGTCATGCAGGTTCATCACTATAACGCATAAACATGCAGTTTCAACGCAGGGAAATATTTCGGGAAGGAGGAAACGACAGCGCCGAACGGGCTGTCGTTCTGTCAGATCGTTAGTCGACCTGTTTGATTTCAACGCGCAGCTCTTTCGGCACTTCGAACACGATGTTTTCCTCGCGTCCGACCATCTCATGCGCCACTTCGCCGCCCAGCGACCGCAGACGCTGTACGACCTCCTGCACCAGCACGTCAGGCGCGGACGCACCGGCCGTGACGCCGACACAGGTCGCATTGTTGAGCCAAGCTTCCTGAATATCGTCAGCCGAGTCAATAAGATAAGCGCGTTTGCCCACACGCTGAGCCAGCTCTGCCAAACGGTTTGAGTTGGAGGAGTTTTTCGAACCGACCACCAGCACGACGTCCGCTTCGCCAGACAAATGTCGCACGGCTTCCTGCCGGTTGGTTGTCGCATAGCAGATATCGTCCTTACGCGGCCCGATGATCTTCGGAAAACGCTCCCTCAGGGCATCAATCACCGCATAGGTGTCGTCCACGGACAAGGTGGTTTGCGTCATAAAGCACAGCTTGTCTTCATGCTTAACCTGCAGCGCGAACACGTCTTCAGGACTCTCGACCAGATACATCCCACCCTCGGGGTTGTTGTACTGCCCCATGGTGCCTTCCACTTCGGGATGCCCCGCGTGGCCGATCAGAATCGCCTCCATCCCCTTCCGACTGGCGCGCGCCACTTCCATATGCACCTTGGTGACCAGCGGACAGGTGGCGTCGAACACGCTCAAATCGCGGCTTTTAGCCTCTGCGCGCACCGCCTGAGAAACGCCGTGGGCTGAGAAAATCAGGATTGCGCCGTCCGGCACTTCATCAATTTGCTCGATAAAAATAGCGCCGCGTTCCCGCAGGCCGTTAACGACAAAGCGGTTATGCACCACCTCATGACGCACGTAAATCGGCGCGCCGTAGATCTCCAGCGCGCGTTCCACGATGCTGATCGCGCGGTCGACGCCTGCGCAGAACCCGCGGGGGTTAGCCAGCAAGATTTTCATGCTTCTCCTCCTGTAACGGGGGTTCGATAGCCTGCACGTCGATGTCGAACGTGATGGTATGTCCAGCCAAAGGATGGTTGAAATCGACGGTGACGGACTCCTCCGCCACTGCCTGAATAATGCCCGGCATATCCCGACCGCCAATGCCGCTGAACAACATGATCGTTCCCACGTCGGGCACGCCGGTTTCGGCGAAGTCGCGTCGCAGGAAGAACTGAATCAAATCGGGATTGGCGTCGCCGAAAGCAGACTCGGGCGGCAGGCTGAAGCGACGTTTATCGCCCGCCTGTAGCCCTAGCAGTTGCTGCTCCAGATCGGGGGACAAACTGCCGTCCCCCAGACGGAACAGCGCCGGTTTTCCGCTACGCTGGGTACTTTCCGCGACAGAGCCGTCTTCCAGCGTCAACGTGAAATGCACCAGCACGGCGCTATGGTTCTGAACACGGTCAGACATGCGCTATTTTCCTTCGGCTTTTTTCTTCTCAGAGGACACGAAAAAGCCTTCGAGCACAATCAGCAATGCTCCGATACAGATGCCCGCATCGGCGATATTGAAGATGGGGTAATGCCAGTCATTGATGTAGAAATCAACAAAATCAATAACATAACCATGAACCAGGCGATCGGTCAGGTTACCCACCGCGCCGCCGATAATCATGGCGTAAGCAATGTTGTTCAGTTTCTGGCTGGCGCTGGAGCGGTACATCATAACCAGCAAAGCCGCCGTAATCGCCAGCGCGATCACCGCAAAGAACCAACGTTGCCAGCCATCTTTATCGGCCAGGAAGCTGAACGCCGCGCCCGGATTATGAGCATAGGTCAGATTAAAGAATGGGATCAGCGGCAGCGATTCCCCCAACTGAAAGTGGGTCATGACCCACTGCTTACTGCCCAAATCCACTACCAGCACTACCAGCGCCAGCCAAAGCCAGCGCAGTCCCGTTGATTTCATAGAGTGTCTCATTAGACGAATTTACGCACTTCGCCCGCACCACCGACGTTGGTAGCACAGCGACCGCACACTTCAGGATGCTCGGAGTCCGTGCCGATATCCGTTTCAAAATGCCAGCAGCGCGGGCATTTCTCGCCGTCAGCCTTACCAAGGACAATTTTCAGCCCTGATAATTCCGTCTGCTGCGCATCCGCAGGCGCATCGTCGTAAGACGCGATGGTCGCTTTAGAGGTCAGCAGCGCGAAATGCAGCTCCGGCTGCAGCCGATTCAGCTTCTCAGTCAGTGCGCTATCCGCATACAGCGTGACGGAAGCTTCCAGAGATCCACGGATGTGTTTGTCGTTACGCGCCTGTTCGATCACCTTGTTCACTTCGCTGCGGATTTGCAGCATGTCGGCCCAGAAAGCCTCGTTCATGCTTTCTTCACCGTCAAGCCCGAACAAGCCGTCATACCACTCTTCAGTGAAGACGTACTGCGCGCGTTCGCCCGGCAGGTAAGCCCAGATCTCGTCCGCAGTAAAGGAGAGGATCGGCGCCATCCAGCGCACCAGCGCTTCGGCGATGTGGAACAGGGCCGTCTGACAGCTGCGACGCGCGACGCTGTCGCTCTTCGCGGTGTACTGACGATCTTTGATGATATCGAGATAGAACGATCCCATTTCGATCGAACAGAACTGCATCAGACGCTGGACGACACGGTGGAAATCGTAGTTTTCGTACGCATCCAGAATCTCTTCCTGCGCGGCTTTCGCGCAACCGACCGCCCAGCGATCGAGCACGACCATATCCTGAGGCGCCACGCTGTGCTGCGCCGGGTCGAAACCGTTCAGGTTGGCCAGCAGGAAGCGCGCGGTGTTGCGAATACGGCGGTAGGCGTCGGCGGAGCGTTTCAGGATTTCATCGGACACGGCGATCTCACCGGAGTAGTCGGTGGAGCCGATCCACAGGCGCAGAATGTCGGCGCCCAGTTTGTCCATCACGTCCTGCGGGCTGACCGTGTTGCCGATAGACTTGGACATTTTGCGGCCTTGTCCGTCAACGGTGAAACCGTGAGTCAGTACCTGACGGTATGGCGCTTTACCTTTGATGGCGGTAGAGATCATCAGAGAAGACATGAACCACCCGCGATGCTGGTCGGAGCCCTCCAGATACATGTCTGCTGCGTGGCCGCCGAACTCCGGACGCACGTCGACGACAGAGGCATGGGTAGAACCGGAGTCAAACCAAACATCCAGCGTATCAGGCACTTTGACGTAGTTGGCGGCGTCTTCGCCCAGCAGCTCCGCCGGGTCCAGATCCCACCATGCCTGAATGCCATCCTGCTCAACGCGTTTAGCGACGGCTTCCATCAGTTCCACGGTACGCGGGTGCAACGCTTCGGTCTCTTTATGCACGAACAGCGACATCGGCACACCCCATGTGCGCTGACGGGAAATACACCAATCCGGGCGATTCGCGACCATGGTTTCGATACGCGCTTGTCCCCAGTCTGGGATCCACTGCACGCCTTTGATTTCTGACAGCGACTGCTGACGCAGCCCTTTCTGATCCATGCTGATAAACCACTGCGGGGTGGCGCGGAAGATTATCGGCGTTTTGTGACGCCAGCAGCAAGGATAGCTGTGCAGCAGTTTTTCAACGTGCAGCAGCACGCCGCGCTCGCGCAGCATTTCAACGACCGTGTCGTTGGCTTTGAAGACGAACTGGCCGTCCAACCCTGGGAATGTGCCCGGCAGATAGCAGCCGTTCGGCCCCACGGGGTTGGCGATTTCCAACTGATATTTCTGACTGATGACATAGTCATCTGGACCGTGTCCGCCCGCGGTATGGACAGCGCCCGTACCGGCATCCAGCGTGACGTGTTCGCCCAGAATCGCCGGGACATCGAAGCCCATGAACGGGTGATTAAAGCGCAGCAGCTCCAGCGCGTTACCTTGGCATTCGCCCAGCACTTTCCATTCGGCAACGCCCAGACGCTGCATGACGCTTTCGACCAAATCCGCCGCCAGAATCAGCGCCTGACCGTCCACCTGCACCAGTTGGTAAATAAATTCCGCATTCAGCGAGATAGCGCGGTTAGCCGGCAGGGTCCACGGGGTCGTGGTCCAAATCACCAGAGAGATTGCGCCCTCTACCGCATCGGCGGACACGCCGAACTTCGCCGCCACGGCGGAACGGTCGACCGCGCTGAAAGCGACATCAATAGAAGGAGAGGTTTTGTCGTAGTATTCGACTTCCGCTTCCGCCAGTGCGGAACCGCAGTCGGCGCACCAGTGAACCGGCTTGGCGCCTTTGTGCAGGTGGCCGTTGGCGATGATCTTGCCCAGCGCGCGGATAATGTTGGCTTCAGTGTCGAAGTCCATCGTCAGATAGGGATGATCCCACTCGCCCAGCACGCCCAGTCGAATGAAGTCTTTTTTCTGGCCGGCGACCTGCTCTGCCGCGTACTTACGGCACGCCTGACGGAACTCTGCCGCGCTGACTTTTTCGCCCGGCTTACCAACCAGTTGCTCAACTTTCAGCTCGATAGGCAAACCATGACAGTCCCACCCCGGAATATAGGGCGAGTCGTAGCCGGAAAGCCCTTTGGACTTGATAATAATGTCTTTGAGAATCTTGTTAACCGAGTGACCAATGTGAATGTTGCCGTTGGCGTACGGGGGGCCATCGTGCAGGATGAAGGTTTTCTTACCTTGCTTGGCGCTACGAATAATCCCGTACAGATCCTGATCGTACCAACGTTTCAGCATATCAGGTTCGCGCTTGGCGAGATCGCCACGCATCGGGAACCCTGTTTCCGGCAAATTCAGGGTAGTTTTATAGTCACTCATTAGATTCTCGATTTCGTTTTCGGCTAGAAAAATTAAACCGGTGCCTTTAGCCCAAAGAATTCACGGGCCGCCACCTCATCATTAGCGATCTGCTGCTTCAGCGCATCAAGCGAAGCAAACCGCTGTTCATTACGTAGTTTTTTGCGCATGACCACTTCTATATGGCGGCCATACAAATCCAGCGTGACGTCAAACAAATGCACTTCCAACTGCTGACGTTTGTCGCCAGTGATTGTCGGGCGCGTTCCAATGTTGGCCACGCCGGGGATAGGCTCATCGCCCAGCCCATAGACGCTTACGGCGTACACGCCGTTGACCGGCGACACCTTACGTTTCAACGGCACGTTCGCCGTCGGGAAACCTATCGTGCGACCGAGCGCATTGCCGTGCACCACGCGCCCAGAGATACTGAACGGATGCCCTAATAGCGCTTCGGCCTGCGCCAAATCGTCCTGGCTGAGCGCTTCACGCACCGCAGTGCTGCTCACTCGCTTTCCACCGTTGCAGAACGAGTCCGTGCTGATGACCTCAAAGTCCAGCTCGACGCCCGCTTTCTGTAATAACAGGAAATCCCCTTTGCGACCAGCGCCAAAGCGGAAGTCATCACCCACCACCAGGAATTTCACGCCCAGCTTGTTCACCAGCAGATCGGAAATAAAGGCATGGGCATCGTGGGCGGCGAAAGCCGCGTCGAACTTCACGCACAGCAGGTAATCGACGCCGGCCTGCGACAAATACTTCACCTTATCGCGCAACCGGGTCAGTCGGGCGGGCGCGTTTTCGCCGCCGAACAGTTCCTGCGGCTGGGGTTCAAAAATCATGACCATCACAGGCAGTCCGCGCTTCTGCCCTTCCTGTTTCAGGCGTTCGAGCAGCACATGATGCCCGCGGTGGACACCGTCAAAGTTACCAATAGTAAGCACACAACCATGATGGTGTGCCTGAAGATTGTGTATACCGCGTATTAGCTGCATAACTGGCTCAAAACAGTGGAAATCGGCGGATTATACCTTGTACAACGAGTAAGGTTAACCCGAGATGCGTGCCTTTTATCGCCAGCCCTGCTGATTTCAGCGCTGGCGGAGAGTCGAAAAAGCGCAAAAATGCCGCCTGGGATGACGGCATCTCACGGCCGATAAGGCATGTGGTTGCCAAGATCAGTCGGTTAACACGCGTTGCGCGTTTTAATACCGATTTATGGCGCGAAAGGCTGTATTCCCCGACGTGAAGCTGTTAAAATCCTGCGCCATCACAACGTAACAAGCGCTGACGTACAAACGGCGCTTATTTGCACAAATCCATTGACAAAAGAAGGCTAACCGGGCATATTCCTCGGCCTTTGAATTGTCCTCGATAGAATATATTTGGGAGTTGGACCTTGGCTAATATCAAATCAGCTAAGAAACGCGCCGTACAGTCTGAAAAGCGTCGCAAGCATAACGCAAGCCGTCGCTCCATGATGCGCACTTTCATCAAGAAAGTATACGCGGCGATCGCCACTGGCGATAAAGAAGCAGCACTGAAAGCGTTTAATGAAATGCAACCGATCGTGGATCGTCAGGCTAGCAAAGGCCTGATTCACAAGAACAAGGCTGCACGTCATAAGTCAAACCTGATCGCACAGATCAACGCTTTGCAATAATCGCGTTCTCGCGAACATTGCTAGAAAAAACCGGCCTAGGCCGGTTTTTTTATGTCTTGAAATCCTAAAAAAAACACCCGTTTGTCTTATTTTACATACGGTTACCATGACCCGATGAGGGATCGCCCGCGCCAGTGATTACGACGAACGTCTTCCCCCATCCGATGCCTACAGCGCCTGGCGACACATCACTCTTCTCTCGGCACCGGCGTATAAGCCGGCACGGCAGGTAGCGCGATACGCAAGGCGATAAAACCAAACACGCCGGCCGCCAATGAACTCAGCAGGATCGCGAGCTTGGCATACAGTACCGTCGCCGCATCCGCGTCACTGCCGAAAGAGAGCAGCGTAATGAAAATGGACATCGTGAAACCGATGCCGCACAGCACCGATACCGCGCTAAGCTGACGAAAGTTTACGCCCGCCGGTAACGTCGCCAGCCGCAAAGCGATGACCCCTCCGCTAAACAACATAATACCCAGCGGTTTTCCTATCAGTAGACCGGCGGCGATCCCCACCGTGAGCGGCGAAAGCATCTGTCCGGCATCAACGCCTTGTAGCGCGATGCCCGCGTTGGCGAATGCGAATAGCGGGATAATCAGAAAAGCGACCCAACCGCTCAGCCGATGTTCCAGCGCTTTCGCGGGCGATGGTTGTCCAGTTGGCGCACGCAGTGGAATGAGGAAGCCAACCACCACACCCGCCAGCGTGGCATGCACGCCCGACAGCAGAACGCAGAACCACACAACAGCGCCCACCAAAAGATAAGCGGGCGTATTCGTCACCTGCCGCCAGTTCATATACGCCAAAATCATTGCCGATAACGCCGCCCCCAGCAACGCCATCCCATGCAGTTGCTGAGTGTAGAACAGCGCAATCACCAGAATCGCCCCCAGATCGTCAATGATCGCCAGCGCCAGCAGGAACACTTTCAGCCCCAGCGGCACCCGTTTGCCCAGCAATACCAGAATCCCGACGGCGAAGGCGATGTCCGTCGCCGTCGGAATGGCCCACCCCACCCGGGTATGCGCATCTGCGGCATTGATCGCCAGATAGATCAGCGCGGGGGCCACCATGCCTCCCAGAGCGGCAGCTACGGGTAACAGCGCCTGACGACGACTGGCCAATGCACCAACCATCAGCTCGCGTTTGACCTCAAGCCCCACCATCAGAAAAAACAGCGTCATCAAGCCATCATTAATCGCGTGCAGCAGCGAGGCATGAATGTTCATCCCTCCTACCGTGACGACGAGCGGCGTAGTCAGCACCTTGTCATATCCCATCGCCGTCAGCGGAATATTCGCCATCAGCAACGCCAGCAGCGTAGCAACAATCAGCGTTATTCCCGCCGCTGCATCCAGCCGGGCAAACCGGCGCAATAGCCTTATCATCAGGACTCTCTCTCAAAACGGCATCAGCACACCGCCTTCTTGTGTAGTCAGGAAGGCGGGATCAGAAGCCATCACTCTCGTTGAAAATGCCGCAGCATTCAACAAAAACCAGATAACCTTCGGTAAAAACGAATCACAGCAAAATGATGAGCGTTATAGGGACGGCAAACGCGTGTCACCTACGCACCAACCACGGCGCCTCATGACGTTCGACAACGCTATTTCGCGTTACCCTGACGAAAAGCCCGCGCGTCGCGCGGAGAATCCACCAGCACGCCATCCGCCCCCAACTCCCGCGCACGCGCGTAATCGGCTGGCGTATTAACGCCAAACAGAATAACCTGCGCCGTTCCGGCAGACCGAAAGCAGTCCATCGCTTCTTTATCCCAGGTCAGTAAGGATTTGGAACGCCCTTCCCCCAATGTGAAGCGCTCAACGACCTCAACCTCGCGACGTAACTCCAATCCATACCAATGCATCGTCTGCGAGGCCGGAAGCGGGTCACATCGATGCGCCATGGAGACATTCGCCAGCAAAGTTCTGGTTCGGTCACGGGTTTCAAAGCGAGAAATCTGCGGCGGCAACGCGTCGAGATAGCGAGCATCCGTTGAGTAAATGCGCGTGCGCGCCAGGCTTCCGGTTTCCCGCAGCGTTTTCAGCAGAGCCTGACCGAAACGCGCCGGATCGGCGTCGGGCGATTTGATATCCAGATAGAACGGCACCTGAGGAAAAGCCCGCAAAACCGCGTCCAGTCGGGGAATACCGATGCCTTTGCCACGGAAGGGGTGATGCAGCGTATCGCCGAAAGCCCATCCCGCATCTACGTTCGCCAATTCAGCACTGGTATAAGCAGAAATCGGCCCTTGTTTGTCGGTCAACGCCTTGAGGTCTGTCGGACGATACAGCACAAGCACGCCATCTTTCGCCTCTTGCAGCGTGACCCAAACCGCATCCGCGCCATTATTGAGCGCGGTTTCAATGGCTACCATCGTATTTTCCGGCGCGTCGACGGTTCCACCACGATGTGCAATCACCTGAGGCCCTATCGCGGAATACGCCATGCCAGGGGCCGCCGCCCAACACAAAAACGTACAGATAATGTGAAGAAACCGTTGCATGATAAGCACCTCTTCGAGCCATCGATAAGGGGCCTAAGCATAGCTTCACGATATGACGTTTTTGTAACTGCACGCCGCATTGGCCAGTAAAACCGACTTATGCAGGATTGTCCGCAGTCCCGTGAAATGTGAGGTCTCTTCGCGCCATAAAAAACGGCCCGCTTTGCGGGCCGTTGATTGAATCGACGCGAGAACGGACTTAACGGGTCAAGTCGTCAAAAAACTTCTTCACACCGTCAAAGAAGCTTTTTGAACGCGGACTGTTGCGCTCGCCGGAAGGTCCGCCGAAGCTCTGCTCCAGCTCCTGCAACAGCTCTCTTTGACGCTCGTTCAGGCTGACCGGGGTTTCCACCACGACGCGACACAGCAGGTCGCCCTGAGGGCCGCCGCGGACGGATTTCACGCCCCTGCCGCGCATTCTGAACAGCTTGCCGGTCTGCGTTTCAGCGGGGACTTTCAGCTTCACGCGGCCATCCAGCGTCGGGACTTCGATTTCGCCGCCCAACGCCGCCATGGCAAAGTTGATTGGCACTTCGCAGTACAGGTTGTTCTCTTCGCGCTGGAAAATCGGATGCTGTTTCACCTGGACCTGGACATAGAGATCGCCCGCTGGCGCGCCCATCTCTCCGGCTTCGCCTTCGCCGGAAAGACGAATGCGGTCACCCGTATCCACGCCTGCCGGAATTTTAACCGACAGCGTTTTGCTTTTTTCCATACGACCGTGGCCGTGACATTTTGCACACGGATCTTTGATGATCTTGCCGCGACCATGACAGTGCGGACACGCCTGCTGCACGGTGAAGAAGCCCTGGCGCATCTGCACCTGACCGTTACCATGGCAGGTTGGACAGGTTGCCGGCGAGCTGCCTGGACGAGAACCGTTGCCATGACAAACATCACACTCTTCCAGCGTCGGAATACGAATCTCTTTGGTGACGCCACGCACGGCCTCTTCCAAAGTCAGATCCATGTTGTAACGCAGGTCTGAACCGCGGCTCGCACGTTGGCGGCGTCCACCCCCAAAAATGTCGCCGAAAACGTCGCCGAAGATATCGCTGAAGTCTGCGCCGCCGCCAAAACCGCCGCCGCCACCGCCGCCCATGCCGCCTTGTTCAAACGCAGCATGACCGTACTGGTCGTATGCAGCACGTTTCTGCGAATCGCTCAGCACTTCGTAGGCTTCTTTGACTTCTTTAAATGTGGCTTCAGCACTGCTGTCACCGGGGTTACGGTCCGGGTGAAACTTCATCGCCAGGCGCTTGTACGCCTTCTTGATTTCACGTTCATCCGCGCTTTTCGCAACGCCTAACGTTTCGTAGTAGTCTTGCTTAGCCATGTTTGTTATCTGCCCTCAACATGCGTGCACGGGCGCAGAGTTTCCCCGACGCCCGTGCTGGTTGCCTTGCCGGCAACGGTAACAAACACTTACCGCTGCCGCGCCCGCTCAAGGGCGATTATTTTTTGTCTTTGACTTCTTCGAATTCCGCATCAACGACATCGTCGTCTTTACGGTCAGCGCTTTCACCGCCAGCGGCGCCCGCTTCCGGCTGAGCCTGCTGCTGCTGAGAAACTTCCAACAGTTTGGTCGATGCTTCAGCCAGCGCCTGGATTTTCGCTTCGATGTCCGCTTTATCTTCAGACTTCAGAGAGGCTTCCAGCGCTTTCAGCGCATCTTCGATCGCCGTTTTGTCGTCAGCGGCCAGTTTGTCGCCCAGTTCTTCCAGCTGCTTACGCGTGCTGTGCAGCAGGTGGTCGCCCTGGTTACGAGTCTGAACCAGCTCTTCGAACTTACGGTCAGATTCGGCATTCGCTTCGGCTTCACGCACCATCTTCTGGATTTCGTCTTCGTTCAGACCGGAAGACGCCTTGATGGTGATGTTCTGTTCGCGACCGCTGTTCTTATCTTTCGCAGACACGTGCAGGATACCGTCGGCATCAATGTCGAAGGTGACTTCGATCTGCGGCATGCCACGCTGAGCCGGCTGAATGCCGTCCAGGTTAAACTGCCCCAAAGATTTGTTGTCCTGAGCGCGTTTACGCTCGCCCTGCAGCACGTGGATCGTCACTGCGGACTGATTGTCTTCCGCGGTGGAGAATACCTGGCTGTGTTTGGTCGGGATCGTGGTGTTCTTGGCAATCAGCGCCGTCATCACGCCGCCCATGGTTTCGATACCCAGAGACAGCGGGGTAACGTCCAGCAGCAGTACGTCTTTGACATCGCCAGACAGTACGCCGCCCTGTACGGCAGCACCGATAGCCACGGCTTCGTCCGGGTTAACGTCTTTACGCGGCTCTTTGCCGAAGAAGTCAGCGACTTTCTTCTGAACCATCGGCATACGAGTCTGACCGCCGACCAGGATGACATCGTTGATGTCGGATACGGACAATTTGGCATCCTGCAGCGCCACTTTCAGCGGCTCCAGAGAACGGGTGACCAGCTCTTCTACCAGAGATTCCAGTTTGGCGCGAGTGACTTTAATGTTCAGGTGTTTCGGGCCGGAAGCATCAGCCGTGATGTACGGCAGGTTAACGTCGGTCTGCTGTGCGGAAGACAGTTCGATTTTCGCTTTTTCCGCCGCTTCCTTCAGACGCTGCATGGCCAGCGGGTCATTACGCAGGTCGAAGTCCTGCTCTTTCTTGAACTCGTCAACCAGGTAGTTGATCAGACGGCTGTCGAAGTCTTCACCACCCAGATGGGTGTCACCATTGGTCGCCAGTACTTCGAAGGTTTTTTCGCCTTCGACTTCATCGATTTCGATGATGGAGATATCAAACGTACCACCACCCAGGTCGTAAACCGCGATAGTACGGTTGCCGACTTCTTTGTCCAGACCGTAGGCCAGAGCGGCGGCGGTCGGTTCGTTGATGATACGTTTTACTTCCAGGCCGGCGATACGGCCGGCGTCTTTGGTCGCCTGACGCTGAGCATCGTTGAAGTAAGCCGGTACGGTGATAACCGCTTCAGTGACGGCTTCGCCCAGGTAATCTTCTGCCGTTTTCTTCATTTTCTTCAGAACTTCGGCGGAAATCTGCGGCGGAGCCAGTTTCTGGTCTTTCACTTCCAGCCAAGCGTCACCGTTGTCGGCGCCGATGATTTTGTACGGCATGATGTTGGTGTCACGCTGCACTTCTTCGTCCTGGAAACGACGACCAATCAGACGCTTGATAGCAAACAGCGTGTTTTTAGGGTTGGTCACCGCCTGACGTTTAGCCGGTTGGCCAACCAGAGTTTCACCGTCTTGCGTATAAGCAATGATGGAAGGCGTGGTGCGATCGCCCTCGCTGTTTTCCAGTACCTTAACCTTCGTACCATCCATAATCGCAACACAAGAGTTGGTTGTTCCCAAGTCGATACCAATGATCTTACCCATCTAAACATCTCCACTAAAAGTCATATTCGGTTGTGGTAGTTCAACCTACTATGTGGGCCGCGGATGAGTTTTCAACTCCCCCGCATACCATGCCGTATTCGGTCAAACTGTTCTCGATGACTCATAGATGGGGACGACAATGCCAGCATCAAGGGCTAGTTGGTAAAAAAAACCATTCTTTTGCTATTTTGCTTTTTCTGTGTACAGAAGAAAGGCGCTAGTCCGCCCTCTGGCACCATGCTTAAGCACGCTTCTCCCGCGGTTTTGCCACCGTCGGGGAATAATTTCTTCGTCAGAGATAGGACCAGTGAGCGCCGATACGTTAAGTGACGACGTGCAAGACAATTTACCCGCGCTTGGAGAAAGAAGAAGGCGTTTCGCTTGCAGAGAGATCTTCGCTCTGTTCTTTCCCGCGTAAATAACGCAGGAGATAACCGCCCATCAGCACCCCGCCCATTGACAGGAACAGGACGTACAGCGCGGGCGCCAGCGGCGTCAATTTCATCAAGGACGTCACCAAAATCGGCGTCAGTCCGCCAAAAATCGCGTAGGCGACATTGTAGGACAATGAAATGCCGGAAAATCGCACGGCAGGGGGGAAAGCGCGTACCATCACGCACGGCACCACTCCCGTCACACCGACGCTGAATCCGGCCAGCGCGTAGCTGGCGAACAGAACGACGGTGCTATCCGCCGCATGGGTATAAAAGAACCCGCTACAGGCGGCCAGCAGTAGACTGCCGCCGATGAACGTTTTGCCGATCCCCATCCGGTCTGCAATACCGCCCGCGACAATGCAGCCTAACATCAGCATCACGGTCGCAAGACTGTTTGCCTGCAAGGTCAGCGCGGGGGCAATGCCGTAAACCTGTTGCAAATAGGTGGGCGACATCAGCACCACAACCACCACGCCCGCCGATAACAGCCAGGTCAGCATCATCGACAACACGACCGATTTTTTGTGCGCCTGCATGATCGATTTGAGCGGCAGCGCTTTCGCCAGCTGTTTGCGCGCCTGCATTTCGACAAACACAGGCGTTTCTTTGAGCCAACGTCGCAGATACATCGCAATAAAACCGAAAAGGCCGCCGATGAAGAACGGAATGCGCCAACCGCCGGACAGAATTTGCTCTTGAGACATCCACGTATTCAGCACTGACGCCAGCAGCGACCCCACCAAAATACCTAGCGTAAGACCCGACGTCAGAATACCGCAGGCGATCCCGAGGCGTTTGGCCGGCACATGCTCGGCAACAAAGACCCAAGCGCCGGGCACCTCGCCGCCGATGGCCGCCCCCTGCAACAAACGCAGCAACAACAACAACACCGGGGCGGCAATGCCTATCGTCGCGTAGGTCGGCAGCAGGCCCATACCGAGCGTCGGCAATGCCATCAGCAGGATGCTCAGGCTGAACATCTTTTTACGCCCCAATAGATCGCCGAAGTGAGCCATCACGATGCCGCCCAGCGGCCGGGCCAGATAGCCTGCGGCGAAAATGCCGAACGTTTGCAGCAGACGCAGCCACTCTGGGATATCGGTTGGGAAAAAAAGCTGGCTGATCACCGGCGCGAAGAAGACGAACACGATGAAATCGTAGAACTCCAGCGCGCCACCCAGCGCCGCCAGAGAAAGGGTTTTGTAGTCTTGTCGATTCAACTGCTGATGAGATGCATTTTCCATAATGACCGCGCTATGCGCCATTGAGTCAATGGCGCTGTCGTTTCCTTGCTGAAACATGACTATACCGGCAAATTCTCGCCTGCCAGCCCATATAAATCTTATGGCGCATGAGCGCCAACTTCAGTGCGGTCACTCGCGAAGCGCGCTTTTAGGACGGAAAGCGACGACGATCTGAGGATCGGTTTCAACGTAGGGGCCTTCCAACAGCTGAATACAGTAGGGAACGCTGGCGAAAATCCCCGGAACGATGACATGACCGGTATTATCCTTCAGGCCTGAGAGCGTCTCTTGAATCGACTTGGGCTGGCCCGGCAGGTTCAGAATCAACGCCTGTTTGCGAATGACCCCCACCTGACGGGACAGTATCGCCGTCGGCACGAATTTCAGGCTGATCTGCCGCATTTGTTCGCCGAATCCCGGCATCTCACGGTCAGCGACCGCCAGCGTGGCATCGGGTGTCACATCTCGCCGTGCAGGGCCTGTCCCGCCGGTGGTCAGCACCAGATGACAGCCGGATTCATCCACCAGTTCACATAGCGTCTGTTCTATCAGGGCTTGTTCATCCGGCACCAGCCGCGACTGTATTTCAAACGGCGTCGTCAGCGCTTTTGAAAGCCACGTTTCCAACGCCGGGATCCCTTTATCCTGATAAACGCCGCTGGACGCCCTGTCGGAAATCGACACTAACCCAATGCGCAGACTGTTCATAATGACCTCGTGCCTACCTTTATTGTCTCGGAAAGACCCATTTTATCAGGCCGGCGTAAATAGCACCCTCGGAAATAGCCCTGGCGGCCTATCAGGAAAATACCCGCCACGACTGCATTGCTTTTTCATTTTAATGTTGATGAATGAGCGCGCGTTTGGGTTAACTCCTTGGGACAAAAAGTGAATTCAAGAATTCGATAATATATTATCGCCAGCTGCTGACACTTGAGAATAAAATCGCCAAAATAGCGGTCTCGCGATACTGCGCGGGCGAGTGGCATAGCAAACACTGTTTGCTTCAATATTACTTATGATTGTCCCGCATAATATTCTAGGTGAATGATTTAATTCGAATAAGATGTCTGAATGAATAAAATCCAACGCAAAGTATTAAAAACTCTATCCCATACCCCGGTCGCGTTCGTCCTGTTTGGTATAGTCTCATTCGTCATTACTGCCTGTATTCTCATGAATACACAGCAAAAAAACTGGCAGGAAGAGAAGCGTTATTTCGATAATATTATTCAGATTTATGAATCATTCAATAATGGAAATGGCCTCATAGAAAGCGACCACGATTATAAAATAGGGGACGCACTATTTTCACGCGTCGTTATTCTCTCTTTCCAGAGCGATGACGTGGTCGAGGAGTGCATTCAGCGCTTGTCGTCTTTTGAAGTCAGTATGAGCGAGAAATCCATCGTGCGAGTCTGCCAAAATAAACTGCCCGCCGTTGGTGAACTGCATAGAAAAGACCAGTTAACGTCCGTTCTTCCCCTTCTTTCGTCGACGGACGACCTGATTGGTATTCGCATCCGCTTCGCCACGCTCAGTGGACCGCCCATCTTCGACGACGTCTTTTCCTCGCTCAGCGCGCTGATGACCCTACTCAGCATCAGTTTACTGAGCGCGTTTTTAGGAACACTGTTGGCGCTGCTAATCAAGAAATACCTTATCGAACTGCCTGCAATTGCGCGTTATGACGACCTGACCGGCTGCCTGCGCAGAGACGCTTTTTTTCAGGCTGCAAAGAAGGTGATGCGCAGCACTACTCAGCAACGGCAGCCGCTGTGCGTCCTGTTGATCGACCTCGACCACTTCAAGAAAGTAAACGATACGCTGGGCCATGCGGCGGGTGATGAAACGCTGAGAGAAGTGGCCGATCTGACCCGCCACTATTTCCGTAAAGGCGACATTCTGGGGCGTTTGGGCGGCGATGAATTCGCGGTTGTTCTACCGAATACCGATTTGGACAATGCCTACAGGGTCTCGGAGAGGATCCGCGAGGCGGTCGCCGAAATGCAAAGCGATAGATATCCTAAACGTAAGCTGACCATCAGCATCGGTCTGGTGGAGTACTACGCGGGCGAAGAGACGCTGGAACAAGTGATCAACCGGGCGGACATCAAACTCTACGCCGCCAAAATCAACCGTAACTGCGTTGAAAAATAAACGGCCAGCGATGGCTGGCCGTGGGGGATGCTTTCTGTCTTTGCCGCCCTTACAGCAGATCGGCAATCATTTTTTCCAGTTTGCCCTGGTCGACGGCAAACTTGCGGATCCCCTCCGCCAATTTATCCACGGCCATTGGATCCTGGTTATGTTCCCAATAGAATTCGGATTCCGTTAGCGGAGCCGGGCGCGCCTGAATTTCGCCGCTATAAGACAGTTTACGTTCAACGCTACCTTCCGCTTCCGCCAGCTCTTTCAGCAGTGCAGGCGCGATAGTCAGGCGATCGCAGCCCGCCAGCGCCAGAATTTCACCGCTGTTACGGAAGCTTGCGCCCATGACCACCGTCTCGTAGCCATGAGACTTGTAGTAATCATAAATTTCGCTCACGGAGATAACGCCCGGATCTTCCTGCGGTGCAAACGTCTGCTGCTCGCCGTTGGCTTTGTGCCAGTCAAGAATACGGCCCACGAACGGTGAGATCAGGAACACGCCCGCTTCCGCACAGGCACGGGCCTGAGCGAAGGAGAACAGCAGCGTCAGGTTACAGTTGATGCCTTCCTTTTCCAGCTGCGCCGCCGCTCGGATACCCTGCCAGGTGGAGGCCAGTTTGATCAGGATACGTTCATTGTCGATCCCGGCATCGTTGTAGAGTTTGATCAGACGTTTCGCTTTCGCCACGCTGGCTTCGGTGTCATAGGACAGGCGAGCGTCCACTTCAGTGGAAACACGGCCGGGAACCAGCTTCAATATTTCCAGCCCGATGTTTACAGCCAGTTTGTCGGAGGCGTCGGTCACCTGCTGAGCGGGGTCGTTGCTCTGCTGACGCGCCCAGTTCACGGCGTCATCAATCAGTTTTCGATATTCCGGGATCTGGGCCGCATTCAGAATCAAAGAAGGGTTCGTGGTGGCATCCTGCGGCTTGTACAGTTTCATTGCCGCGATATCACCGGTATCAGCCACCACCGTAGTGTATTGGCGTAGGGAAGTCAGTTTATCCGTCATGTTGGCCTTTCTCATTGTTAGTACATGAACTGGTGGCAGGGTGCCGTCGCCAGAAATTGATAATAGCATGCGCAAAACCCCACGCAATACGGCCCGACAATTGACTTACCTCTAGGTTTTTTTATTATTTTCACTATTTAAATCAACAAGAAAAATGAAAATGATCGTGAATACCATTTTTGTTGATGTGGATATAAAAGCGAAAAAAAGTCTCCAGAGAGACGCGTCGATTACCCTCCCCTGTCGCAACCATCGCCCTTTCCTTCCCCGATGTCAGCCCGTTTTTTGCTACATTAGTGCCAGTAAAATTGCGCATCGAAATCACAGGGAACCTGCTCATGCTTATCACGATCTCTCCGGCTAAAACGCTCGACTACACCAGCCCGCTCCCGACGAAGCGACATTCTCAGCCAGCACTGCTGGCGCGCTCGTCTCAGCTCATCGAACGCTGCAAGACGTTGACTCCCGCGGAGATATCCTCGCTGATGGGCATCAGCGACAAACTTGCCGGACTGAACGCGGCGCGCTTCAACGACTGGCACCCCCAGTTCACGCCAGATAACGCACGCCAGGCGCTGCTCGCGTTCAAAGGCGACGTTTATACCGGCCTGGCGGCTGAAGACTTCAGCGATCGTGATTTTTCATTCGCCCAAAAGCACATGCGTATTCTTTCAGGACTGTACGGCGTATTACGGCCGCTGGATCTAATGCAGCCTTACCGGCTGGAAATGGGTATCAGACTCAAGACTCAGGCGGGCGATAATCTGTATCAGTTCTGGGGCGATACCATTACCGATACGCTGAATCAGGCGCTGGAAGCGCAAGGCGACGACATTCTGGTCAACCTTGCCTCCGACGAATACTTCAAGTCGGTTAAGCCTAAGACGCTGAACGCGCGCATCATCAAACCGGTCTTTCTGGATGAGAAAAACGGCAAGTATAAAGTGATCAGTTTCTATGCCAAAAAAGCCCGCGGGTTGATGAGCCGCTTCATCATCCAGAATCAGCTCACGACACCGGAACAACTGAAAGGATTCGATCTTGAGGGATACGGCTTTTCCGCCGAGGAATCGTCAGCGGACGAGCTGGTCTTTAAACGCGCAGAGCGCGCATAGGCAAGGAGGACGGCGGCGGTTCCAGGTTCACCGTCCCCTAGCCGCGAGTGAAGACATTGGGATGTCAGTCTTGCACTCGCTCTCGATTCACTCAGCCCCTTCTACACGAAACGCCTTTGATGCCGTCGCCTAACGGCATTTCAGCAGAGATGCCGGCCGACGCCTCTGAAGCGGCTTATCCTGCGTCCTGCTTGCGTGAACGGAACGCCGCGACTTTCATTCTATTGCCACAGAGCGCCATGCTGCACCAGCGCCGTCGGTGCGACTTGGTGGTATCCAAAAACAGCAGCGTACAGTCATGAGCCTCGCACTGCCGGACATACTTCAACCGAAGAAGGCCTAGCCCAGGGCTGGGACGCCATCAAAAGGTATTGGGCGTCGCCGACGCCAGAAAATCGCGCGGCGCTGAGCGATTTTCCAACACCCGCCTCCGTCAAATGGCAGTATCTGGAAGGCGTACCGGATACCCAGCGCGTATCGCCCGATGGATATACGCTTGAAGGGTTGCACGTATCACGGCCGGGCAATGCCGAGATTCAGCTCGATCTGGTGCTGAATTATGCCTCCAACGTACGAAACTACCCACGTTTTCAGGCGTATTTCCGTGAGAAGCAGCCGCCGCTGCTGGCCGTGTGGGGTAAACATGATCCCTATTTTCTGCCTGTGGGCGCGGAGGCCTGGAAGCGCGATATTCCGGACGCCGATATCCGTTTTTACGATACCGGCCATTTCGCGCTAGAAACGCACGGGCAAGAGATCATTCCCGTCATCCGGGGTTTTCTGGAACAAAACATGCAATAAGAAATATCGCGCATTAAGACTCGTGTGAGACGAAGACGCATTGCTGCGATATTCCAGAAGCGGGGAGATAGCGCACTATCCCCGTTGCTGCGCGTTTGCCTCCCCGGCATCAGCGGGGGTCGGACGGCCCCGTGACCGACTGACGCCTCACCAGCGTTGGGTGAAACAGATGCGTCGACTCCGTGGGTTGGCTGCCCTCAAACAGCGCTAGCGCCAGCTCCGCGGCCTGCACCGCCATCGCCGACACTGGGTAGTGGATGGTCGTCAGACGCGGACGCAAATAACGGGCAATCAGTACGTCGTCGAATCCCACCAGCGACATCGCCTGCGGCACCGCGATGCCGTTATCGTCCAGCACCGAAAGCGCCCCAGCCGCCATCGAATCGTTGTAACACGCCACCGCTGTCATATCTCCGCCGCGGCTTAGCAGGATCGTCATCGCCATCTCACCGCCCGCCTCGTCCGGCGTGGAACGCGCCACCAGCCGTTCATCGTAGGTAATTTGATGTTTAGCCAACGCCTCTTTATACCCTTGCAAACGGTCGGTGGAATCGGAAATAGCATGATCCGAGCACAGAAAACCGATGCGACGATGGCCGGACTGAATCAAATGCTGCGTGGATAAAAAGGCGCCCTGGCGATCGTCCAACGCGATGCAACGATGTTCATAACCTTTTAGCACCCGATTGATCAGCACCATATGCGGAATATGGTCCATCAATATCGCCAACTCATCGTCAGCGATCATCTTCGCATGAACCACCAGACCGCTGCAGCGATGGCGAATGAGCTGTTCGATCGCCTGTTTTTCCTGCTCGGCATTGTGATAACCATTGCCGATCAGCAGGAACTTTTTGGCGCTTTGCGCCACCTGTTCAACCGCTTTTACCATGGTGCCGAAGAACGGGTCGGAGACATCCGCCACCACCAGTCCCATTGTCTCGGCGCTCTGCTGCGCCAGCGCGCGAGCATTGGCATTAGGATGATACCGCAGCGCCACCATCGCCTCCGTCACAGCCTCACGCGACGCCACGCTGGCCTTGGGAGAGTCATTAATCACACGGGAAACTGTCGCAACTGAGACACCCGCCAAACGGGCAACATCCTTTATGGTAGCCATATCACATTCCTGTATACGTAACGGCGTGCTGCGGCACACTCATTGACGTCATTGCCTATTACGGGGCGACACACAGCGCTCGCCATGCCGCTCAATATACCGCTTTCGCCCTAAGCCTGCGACCTTCTACAGAACCTCAACCAGCAGCGCTGCGTTTACGCGATCGCCATCACGGTCCTTCTCTCTCACCGCACTTCACAATATGCCCTGCCGCTGCTTTAATAGGGTAAGCGGTTACACAAATCATAAAAATCACGACAAAAACATTCTTAAAAATCCCGCAACTACTCGACTTTTCCTATTTAACACGGCGTGTAACTGATTACATAATTCGTAGGCTTATCCAGCCCAAAAACGGACCCACACATTGTACTAAGGCACGTTGGTCCCGGTGATGACACAGGAGTCGTCCATATGTTGTTTGAACCCACAGAACACCCACACAGACGCTTCAACCCGCTCAAAGGCGACTGGGTGCTGGTCTCGCCGCATCGGGCCAAACGGCCCTGGCAAGGACAGCAGGATAGTCCCGATCTGACGACGCCCCCCGCCCACGATCCGAACTGCTATTTATGCGCCGGAAACCCCCGGATATCCGGGGAGACCAACCCCAACTACAGCGGCACGTTTATCTTCGCCAACGATTTTTCGGCGCTGCTTCCGGATACGCCGGATGTCCCGTCAGGCAACGACCCACTGTTTCAGATGAGCGACGCGCGCGGGTTGAGTCGCGTGATCTGCTTCTCCCCCGACCACAGCAAGACGCTCCCCCTACTCCCCCTTCCCGCGTTGCGGGCCGTGATTGATACCTGGGGCGATCAAACCGCGGAACTGGGAGCCCGGTATCCGTGGGTGCAGGTGTTCGAAAATAAAGGCGCGATGATGGGCTGTTCCAACCCGCATCCGCATGGGCAGGTCTGGGCTAATGACTTTCTGCCCAACGAGGCGCTGATTGAAGACCAGCAGCAACGCGACTACCTGACGCGGTACGGCACACCGATGTTGCTCGACTACATGCAACGCGAACAGCAATCGGGCGCACGCACGGTGGTAGAAACCGAGTACTGGCTGGCGGTGGTCCCTTACTGGGCGTCGTGGCCGTTTGAGACGCTGCTGTTGCCGAAGTTCGCCGTTCGTCGACTGCCACAGCTGAACGAGCGACAGCGCGACGATCTGGCGCTCGCCCTGAAAAAGCTGACCAGCCGCTACGACAATCTGTTCCAGTGTTCATTCCCTTATTCGATGGGGTGGCACGGCGCGCCCTTCACTGCGGAAAGCCACGACCATTGGCAGTTGCATGCGCATTTCTATCCGCCGCTACTGCGCTCCGCCAGCATCAGAAAATTTATGGTGGGCTATGAAATGCTGGCGGAAGCCCAGCGCGACCTGACGGCAGAGCAGGCGGCGGAACGCCTGCGCGCGGTCAGCGACATTCACTTTCGCGAACACGCCTGAGGCCAACTGATGACAACTCGCATCACCCACTTGAAAACGACCGCAGACGCGGTTTTCCAGCAGACCTTCGGGTTTGCGCCGGCCGCCTTCATCCAGGCGCCGGGCCGCGTCAACCTCATCGGCGAACACACCGACTATAACGAGGGCTTTGTCCTGCCTTGCGCAATTGACTACCAAACCGTGATCGCCGCCCGCCCGCGCCATGATGACCGCATCCGGGTCGTCGCCCTCAATTTCGATAAACAACAGGATGAGTTCGAACTGACGCAGGATATCGTGCCGCATCCGACCTTCGGTTGGGCTAATTACGTCCGCGGTACGGTGAAGTGTCTGTTGATGCGCGGCGTCGACCTGACAGGGATGGATATGGCAATCGTCGGCAACGTGCCCACAGGCGCAGGATTAAGCTCTTCGGCGTCGCTGGAAGTCGCCATCGGTCAGACCTTTAAGGCGCTGAATGGGCTGCCGCTCAGCCAGCTAGAGATCGCGCTTAATGGGCAGAAGGCGGAGAACACATTCGTCGGCTGTAGCTGCGGCATTATGGATCAGTACATCTCAGCTCAGGGACGCATCGGTCATGCCCTGCTGATCGACTGCCGTTCGCTGGATCACTCGCCGGTGAAAATGCCCGCCGGGATCGCCGTCATGATTGTTCACTCCAACGTCCATCGTGGTTTGGTGGACAGCGAGTACAACCTGCGCAGGCAGCAGTGCGAAATGGCCGCGCGCCACTTCGGCGTCGCAGCGCTGCGGGATGTTTCTCTCGATCGGTTCTTGCAGGAAAAAACGGGGCTGGACGATCTCGCCGCGCGCCGCGCTCGCCACGTCATCACGGAAAACGCCCGTACGCTGTCCGCCGCCACAGCGCTGACCGCAGGCGATATGGCGAGTCTGTCCTTGCTGATGATGCAGTCGCATCATTCCATGCGGGATGATTTCGACATCACGGTCCCGCCCGTCGATACATTGGCGAAACTAATTCAGGACGAAGTCGGCGATCAAGGCGGCGCGAGAATGACGGGAGGAGGTTTCGGAGGGTGTGTCGTCGCGCTGGTGCCTTCAGAAATGACGCGCGATATCAGCTCAGTGATTCAGCGGGAATACCCGCGCCTGACCGGCCTGCAACCCACGCTGTACATCAGTCAGCCATCCGACGGCGCGGGCCTGCTGGCCTGACGCCTGCAACGCCGCCGGACTTTCGCAACCACCGTAAGGAGGAGGATCTCCTTACGGGTGGCGGTGGGGTTTACCGCGGCAGTTCCATCAAAAACTTGCGCAGCTGGGCGAAGTCGGGACCGAAATGGTGGGACAACAGTTCCAGATCGGCGCGCTCCGCCAGCGCCGCGGGCAGTTCCAGAGTTTTACCCAGAATCTCTTCCACGCTCTCTTTGAACTTCGCCGGGTGCGCCGTTCCCAGGAACAGGCCGAACTCTCCCGGCTGTAGCTGATCGCGCAGTAGACGATAGGCGATGGCCGCGTGAGGCTCAGAGGTGTAGCCCAGCGCTTCCAGCTCGTGCATCGTCTCCTTGGTTGTCTCGTCACTGACCGCGCCGAAGCCCAGCGTATTCAGCTGCCAGTTTTTACGGCGATAGAGCTCTTCCACGCGCGGCCAGTTGTTCGGTTGGCTGACGTCCATCGCGTTCGACAAGGTGGCGATGGTCTGTTTTGGCTGCCACGCGCCGTTTTGCAAGAAGCGCGGCACGGTATCATTCGCATTGGTCGCGGCGATAAAACGTTTTACCGGCAGGCCCAGCGATTTGGCGAGCAGGCCGGCGGTCAGATCGCCGAAATTTCCGCTCGGGACAGACACCACCAGCTGATTACGCGCTTCCTGAGGCAGCTGCGCGACGGCTTCAAAGTAGTAGCAAATCTGCGCCAGCAGGCGGCTGATGTTGATGGAGTTGGCCGAGTTCAGACCGATCGTGTCTTTCAGTTCCTGATCGTCAAATGCCTGTTTCACCAATGCCTGACAGGCGTCGAAGTCACTGTCGACGGCAACGGTATGGATGTTGCCCCCCAGCGTACAGAACAGTTTTTCCTGCAGCGGGCTAATTTTACCGCGCGGGTACAGGATAACGACGCGCACGTTTTCCAGACCGTAGAAGGCATGCGCCACCGCGGCGCCGGTATCCCCGGAAGTCGCGGTCAGAATGGTGATCTGCTGATCGCCGGCGACTTCCGCCAGCATCTGGGCCATGAAGCGGCCGCCGAAGTCCTTAAAGGCCAGCGTCGGACCGTGGAACAATTCCAGCGCTGCGATATCTTCGCTGACTGGCACGACCGGGGCTGGGAAAGCGAACGCCGCCTTGACCCGCTGGTAAACCGTTTCAGGCGGCAGCTCGTCGCCGATGAAAGCCGACAGAATACGGCTGCTGCGGGTCACGAAGTCCTGCTCCAGCAGCTCATCGACCGCCGTCAGATCAAACTCCGGCAGATCCAGCGGGAAAAATAGACCTTGCTGGCTTCCCAATCCTTGTCGTATCGCCTGAGCAAAATCGACCTGTTCGTTATGATCTTTCAGATTGTACAGTTTCATGCGTTATCCCAATTGTCGCGCGCCGGACGTATCCAGACGGCAAATATGAACAAAACCTTCGTCATTTTGCAGATAGTTTACCCGCAGCCAGTCCGCGAGACGCTGCGCTACCGCCATGTCGTTGCAGATGGAAAAGAGTGTTGGACCGGAGCCGGAAATCCCGGTCGCAAGCGCGCCGATTTCCTGCGCAGCCTGCCGTGCTTCGGCGAAACCGGGCAGCAGCTGGGTGCGGTAAGGTTCCGCAATCACATCGTGTATCAGCGTCGCCGCCAGTTCAGCCTGACCGGTATGACACGCGTGAATAAAGCCCGCCAAATAACGACCGTGTCGGATACAGTCCTGACGGCTGTAGCTATCCGGCAAAATCGCTCGCGCTTCTGCGGTCGATACTTTGATGCCGGGATAAGCCATCACCCACAACCAGTCGTCGAATCCCGGTACGGGTTGACTAACGATCCCGCACTCTTCCACCATCAGCTGAATCCCGCCCAGGAAACACGGCGCGACGTTGTCGTAATGGACGCTGCCCGAAATACGGCCTTCCAGCTCGCCCATCAGCGTCAGCAGGCGGTTGTCATCAAGCGGTTTACCGCAAAACTCATTCATCGCCATCAGCCCGGCGACCACGGAACAGGCGCTGGACCCGAGACCGGAGCCGATAGGCATATTTTTTTCCAGCGTCATCGCGACCGGCACGGTTTCGCCAATTTCCTGACAAAAACGCTCCCAGCATTGATAAACGATGTTGTCGCGGGCCTCTGTCGGCAGTTTGCTGACGAAGCGCCCTTCATTCTTCAGGCTGAACTCGTCAGCCGCGCTGACGGAGACACAGTCTCCCAGCAAAGAGCCGTCTACCGGCGAAACAGCGGCGCCTAACACATCAAACCCAACGCTCACATTCCCGATGGAGGCGGGTGCATAAATTTTGACCATGATTACACTCCCACCTTCCACGACAAGGTACGTAACAGGTCGGCGAATACGCCCGCCGCCGTCACGTCATTTCCTGCTCCGTAACCGCGCAGCACCAGCGGCAGGGGTTGGTAGTAGCGGCTGTAGAAAGCCAGCGCGTTTTCACCGTCTTTCACTTTGTACAGTGGGTCATTGCCACCCACCGCGCTAATGGCGACTTTACATTGCCCATCTTCAATCATACCGATATAACGCAGCACTTTCCCTTCGTCGCGCGCCTTTTCCACCCGGCGTTCGAACTCGCCGTCCAACTCCGGCAAACGAGCCATAAAGGTCGTTACATCGCCAGACGCATCGAAACTATCCGGCAAGACGGATTCGACCCGAATATCGTCCAGCTCCAGCTCGTACCCCGCTTCGCGCGCCAAAATCAGCAACTTACGCGCGACGTCCATACCGGACAGGTCGTCGCGCGGATCCGGCTCGGTATACCCTTTTTCTTTCGCCAACACGGTGGCCTGCGACAACGTCATGCCTTCATCCAACTTGCCGAAGATAAAGGATAGCGAACCCGACAGAATCCCGTTGAATTGAACCAGTTCGTCACCCGCGTTGAGCAGATTTTGCATGTTTTCAATGACAGGCAGACCAGCGCCCACGTTAGTGTCGTACAGGAACTTACGGCGAGAAGCGGCCGCCGCATCGCGCAGCTGGTGGTAATAGTTCAGGCTGCCGGTATTGGCTTTCTTGTTAGGCGTGACGACGTGGAAACCGTCTTTCAGGAAATCCACATACTGATCGGCCACGGCCTGATTGGAGGTGCAGTCCACAATGACAGGATTCAGCAGGTGATACTCTTTCACCAAGCGGCTCAGCGTTTCCAGATTGAACGGCTCGCGGGCTTTCGCCAGATCGTCGCGCCAATGGTCCATCGAGATGCCGTTGATATTCGTCAACAGCGCTTTCGAGTTGGCGATACCGCACACGCGCAGGTCGATGTGCTTTTGCTTGAGCCAAGGCTGCTGGCGATGAATCTGCTCCAGCAGAGCCCCGCCGACGCCGCCGACGCCAATCACGAAGACATCAATCATCTGCTCGGTGTTGAACAACATCTGATGGGCGACGCGCACGCCGGTGGTGGCGACGTCGTTGTTGACCACAACGGAGATGGAGCGCTCGGAAGATCCCTGCGCAATCGCGACAATGTTGATGTTCGCGCTGGCCAGCGCGGTGAACAGACGCGCCGACAGGCCGCGCAGCGTGCGCATGCCGTCGCCAACGACAGAGATTATCGCCAAACGCTGGATCACATCCAGCGGGTCGAGCACACCCTCTTTTAACTCCAGATAGAACTCACTTTCCAGCGTTTTGCACGCGTGGCGCAGTTCATTCTGAGAAACGCAGAAGCTAATGCTGTACTCAGAAGAGGATTGCGTAATCAGCACGACGGAAATACCCGAACGGGACATGGCGGCGAATACGCGGGCCGCCATGCCGATCATGCCTTTCATCCCTGGGCCAGAGACGTTGATCATCGCCATATCGCTGAGATTGGTGATGCCCTTCACCGGGTACTGTTTGTCGGAACTGTCGAGTCCAATCAACGTGCCGGGCGCTTTGGGGTTTTCCGTGTTTTTGATGAGGCAGGGGATCTGGAACTGAGCGATGGGGGCGATGGTGCGAGGGTGGAGAACTTTGGCGCCGAAGTAGGAGAGCTCCATGGCTTCCTGATACGACATCGACTTCAGTAACCTCGCGTCCGGTACCTGGCGCGGGTCACAGGTATAAACGCCGTCGACATCGGTCCAGATTTCGCAACACTCTGCGCGCAGACAGGCGGCCAAGACCGCGGCGGAGTAATCAGAGCCGTTGCGACCCAGCACCACCAATTCACCCTTCTCGTTACCGGCGGTAAAGCCTGCCATCAGGATCACATTGTCTTTGGGGATCGCCTGCTCGTTGATGCGACGGGTCGACTCGGCGATATCGACGGTGGACTCCAGATAATTCCCCTGCGCCAGCAGCTTCTCGATCGGATTAATGATCGAGACCTGATAGCCACGCGCCTGGAACAGGCCTTCCATGATAGCGATGGACAATTTTTCGCCGCGACAAATCATGGCGGCGTTGACGCTGTCCGGGCACTGGCCCAGCAAAGAAACGCCGTGGAGTACCTGTTTGATCAGCGCGAACTCCTGATCGAGCAGCGTGTTCAGACGTGCATAAGGAAACCCCGGCTGCGCTTTTTCCAAGCCGGACAACAGCGAAGAGAAAATTGTCTGTGCTTCGTTAAAATGCGTCTCAGTGTCGTGTCCGGCAACGGTTTTTTCGATCATCGCAACCAGATGGTTGGTAACTTTTGCCGGGGCGGACAAGACGGTGGCAACCTGTCCCTGCCGTGCATTACTTTCAATAATGTCGGCAACGCGAACAAACCGTTCCGCATTTGCCACCGAAGTCCCGCCAAATTTCAACACTCGCATTTTTATCTGTTCTCCTGAATTTCCGTCAACAAAAACGCTCACTGCATTCTTGATTGCCGCTTGTGGCAGGCAGGATTTCGCCTGCCATAAAAAAAAACCCGCACTGTGAAGTGCGGGCCTTTTTGGATTCTTCTTTACGCGTCAGCCCGCACCGCAATACATCGTATCGGTGATGGTAATAATAATCGTGGTGATCAGGCTAAATGGACGCATGGAATAGTCGTATCTCGTTCGTAATCAACTTTATCTGGCCCTATTAGTTAGGGCAATCACACCGCTAAGTCAATGGATTTCTGATTTTTCGCCCATGCTACGCACACAACCGGACAGACGGATAAACCACTAAAATATCCAACGACCACAGATTGAATTATAAAAAATAACCCAGTCTTATATTTGACTTCAAAAAACTCATTTCCCCTGATTTTCTTTCGGGAGCGCTTTTTCGATGTCGTGAAGCAGCATATGCAGCATCGCGGTATCCCGCTGTTCGAGCATGCCTAAACGCTGGTGCAGCCAATCCTTGAGTTTGGCATCCCGTTCCGCCCCGATATCCACCAGCAAGCGATCCATACGCTGACGCAGCGCGTTCAACTGCCCCGCTTGCGCTATCGGCGCGTTCTCCGATTGCACATTCATCAGCGACGATAGCTGGTGGCAATACACCATGACCGCCTGCCCTAGGTTTAATGAAGGATAGTCCGCCTGCATCGGCACGCCAGTCAGGACATCCGCCAGCGCCAGCTCCTCGTTGGTCAGCCCGGAGTCTTCACGACCAAACACCAGCGCAGCAGAAGAAACCCAGCTTCGCTTCTCTTCCATCACACCCTGCAACTCGGCTGGCGTGCAGTAATAGTGAAAACGCGCACGGCTGCGCGCCGTAGTGGCGACGGTAAAATCGACGTCAGCTAACGCCGCCGAAAGCGAGGGGAAAGTCTCGACGCCATCCAGAATGTCTCCTGAGCCATGAGCGACCCAACGGGCGGCGGGCTCCAGATGCGCACGGCTATCAACAACACGCAGCCGGGTAAAGCCCATAGTCTTCATTGCCCTTGCCGCTGCGCCCACGTTCTCAGCCCGCGCCGGAGCCACTAAAATAATATAAAACTGCATGACTGCCTCTTGAGATCCTGCATCGCCAAAACAAAACGCTTTTCCCTTCCGCGCTAAAGCGAGCAACGCGAGGGTAAGAGACAATTTATCACGGATAGCCGAATGGCAATGACAAAGGCATGGCTCGCGGTCCGCTGAAAGGCGTCAGCCAAACGTGATAAAAAGTAGGGAAAATTGTGCTTTCAGCGAAAAAGCCGTCAGATGCGAGGGAATAGAGAGGGAAAAATTAGGAATTAAACATTATTGCAACACAGCGGCAACAGCTGTTTGCCTGTTAATTTCCGCCGTAAAGATGACGCCGCGAATTGCCCGAGATAAAGCATCGGAAATAAAAAACCATTGGTATCACCCTATTACGAACTTTCTCTATCTTCAGTCACCCGAAAAACCACACAATTTTTGAGCCAAAACGATTCAATATACCGCCAAAATGTGACTTCAATTGACATTTTCATATCCGTTTTTCACAAAATTTTTAACGTGCTACAATCAAATTTGATGTATGTCAACAGAACCGTAAATTTGCTGGCTGGCGAAATCAGTGCTTACTGTTATGTTGCTGTTAATAAGGTTAAACTGTGCGCCACTTTTAAAAACTTGAGGCCGGGTTTAGCGCCTCCACTCACCAGCCATCAAAACACTTTGCGGGTGAGTAAAAGTGCATCGAAACGCATTTACGTACTTGAGTCAGTTGGCGCGTGAGACGGTGAACATTATTTCTAGAGCGCCTGAAGAATCCAGACTTTTGTACTTCTCAAATTATCAGTTGGCAATTTTAGGTAGCAAACATGCAGACCCCCCACATTCTCATCGTCGAAGACGAGTTAGTCACTCGCAATACCCTCAAAAGCATTTTCGAGGCCGAGGGATACATCGTTCACGAAGCCACCGATGGTGCTGAAATGCATCAGATCCTGTCTGAGAACGATATCAACCTCGTCATTATGGATATCAACCTGCCCGGTAAAAACGGCCTGCTGCTGGCGCGCGAACTCCGTGAGCAAGCCAGTGTGGCGCTAATGTTCCTCACAGGCCGTGACAACGAAGTCGACAAGATTCTGGGCCTGGAAATTGGCGCTGACGACTACATCACCAAACCGTTTAACCCGCGTGAACTGACCATCCGGGCACGCAACCTGCTTTCTCGCACCATGAATCTGGGCGGCGGCACGGAAGAACGCCGTCTGGTAGAAAGCTATCGCTTCAACGGCTGGGAGCTGGACATCAACAGCCGCTCGCTGATCAGCCCTAACGGTGAGCAATACAAGCTGCCGCGCAGCGAATTCCGCGCCATGCTGCACTTCTGCGAAAACCCGGGGAAAATCCAGTCCCGAGCGGAACTGTTGAAGAAAATGACCGGCCGCGAGCTGAAGCCCCACGACCGTACGGTCGACGTCACTATCCGCCGCATCCGTAAGCACTTTGAATCCACCGCCGATACGCCGGAAATCATCGCCACCATCCATGGCGAAGGTTACCGTTTCTGTGGCGATCTGGAAGAGTAATGAGATGAGCAGACCGGAACGAAACCCCGGTCTGCCCCTCTCCACGGCATTATTGCGTTTTTCCCCACGCCATGATTGGCACCGCGCTGAGCGCATTTTTGGGTGAACCGTCGATAACGCGGTCAGAATAAGTCAGATAGATCAACGCATTGCGTTTCTCATCATAAAATCTCACTACCTGTAATTTTTTGAAAATCAACGACGTGCGCTGTTGAAAAACAACGTTGCCCTTCCCTTTGCTCTTCGTGATTTTCTCACTTAACGTGATGGGTCCCACCTGTTGACACGAAATTGCCGCGTCAGCCGTGTCTTCAGCCAGTCCCAGTCCGCCCTTGATACCCCCCGTTTTCGCCCGGCTCAGATAGCAGGTGACGTTAGTCACATCCGGGTCGTCAAAAGCCTCCACCACAATTTTATGGTCGGGACCAAACAGCTTGAATACCGTATCTACGGAACCCACCTCTTCAGCACTCGCTGAAACCGCAACGCTTAGAAAGAGTCCGAGACTCAACAATGACTTTTTAAACATTCTGCAATTTTCCTGATATGTGGCCATCACTCATGGCGTGTAGAGGGACCTGAAGAAAACTTATTTTTCTTCACCTGTTGTGAATAGTCACTTTGCCGACGAGCACCCTTCATTCTTAACCTGAAATTCCAGGCAGTCGTAGATGAAAAAAGTTGCTATCATGCAACGTCTTATAACCTTTATCGCTCTGAGTGTTCTATGAGGACGAGCTATGGATCAAGCCAGTATCATACATGACCTGCTTAACTGGCTGGAAGGTCACCTGGATCAGCCTTTGTCGCTGGATAAAGTCGCGGCAAAAGCGGGTTATTCGAAATGGCATCTGCAGAGAATGTTCAAGGACGTTACGGGCCATGCCATCGGCTCCTATATCCGCGCCCGACGCCTGACCAAAGCCGCCGTGGCGCTATGCCTGACAAGCCGGCCCATTCTGGATATTGCTTTACAATATCGCTTTGATTCTCAGCAAACCTTCACTCGCGCGTTTAAGAAACAATTTTCCCAAACGCCGGCGTCATACCGTCGCTCAGATGACTGGAATACTCATGGCATTCAGCCCCCAATCCGACTGGGCGCGTTTACTATGCCCCAGCCTGAGTTCATCACACTGCCAGAACTAAAACTGGTAGGCCTGACGCAAATTTACAGCGGTACGTTGGAACAGCTGTGCCATTTCCGAATGGAGCTTAGAGTAGACTATTGGCGCCAATATCTCGGCGATGCCAAACAAATTCCAGACCGGTTATATGGGTTGGCGCACTCTCGGCCGAGCAAAGAAAAAGATGACGAGCATGAAGTGCTCTATACCACTGCGATGGAGCCCGATAACGTGCCGGAAGGCACAGCCCCAGGAGAATCCATCACCCTGCCGGGCGGCGAGTATGTGAAGTTCGACTATGAAGGCCCGAAAGATGATCTTCAGAACTTTATTGTCAGCCTGTATGACACCTGCCTGCCAACCTTTAAGCTGACCCGGCGCAAAGGATGCGACATCGAGCGTTTCAAGCTGTCCGGCGGAGTGAGACCGGATGAAGCACCTGCGGTAATTTGCTGCGAATACTTCATCCCGGTGCAGCGCTAGCGCTGCAGTTCGTCCAGTGCCGGGGCATCCAGATGGGATACGTCGCCGGCCGTCTCAACAACCCAACCAGAAGCCAGCCAAGGGCTCTGTTGGTGGTCAATACGGGACAGCGAACAATTGCGCAAACGAAGTCGGCGCTCTGCCCACGCAGGTAAACCCAGTAGCGTCCCGAGCAAACAGCCCAATGCAATACCGTGGCTCACCAACAGAGGACGACTACCGGGGGGCAGAGTCAGGCAAAACTCAAGCACCTTGTGCGTCCGCTCGGCCAATTCGGAGAGCGACTCCCCTTCAGGAATACGACCATCCCGTGTGCCATCCACAATCTGCTTGCGCCATCCTTCTTCCTCGCTATTCAGCGAGTCGATCAAACGCTCTTCCAGAACCCCCATGTTCAGCTCACGCAGGTTGGGTTCGAGCAGAATGGGGCAACCGCCGCAGCCCTCTGAAATAATTTCGGCCGTCTGGCGCGTTCGGCCCAGATCACTGGCAATGATGTGGGTAATTCCCAGATGTTTCACCCGTTCCGCCACGCGACGAGCCTGCTGCTCCCCCGCCGACGTCAGCTTGCTATCTGATTGACCCTGGATGCGCCGCGCCACGTTCCATTCGGTTTCTCCGTGGCGAACAAGATATACCTGTAACATGATTGTTTTCCGTTATACTGCGTCAAATTAACGACTAGAGTAGAGAACATTATGTATTACGTTGTAGCGTCTACGACTAACCCGGCAAAAATCAACGCCGTAACTTTAGCATTTGCCGATGTTTTTGGTGCGGAAAATTGCCGCATCGAGGGAGTCGACGTAGACAGCGGCGTGCCAAATCAGCCCCTAGGCTCCCAGGAAACACGTACGGGGGCTAGAAACCGCGTCATGACGGCCCGTCAGGTTCGTCCCGAGGCCGATTTTTGGGTCGGGGTTGAGGCAGGCATCGAAGACAACATGACCTTCGCCTGGATGGTTGTCGAAAACGCGACGATTCGGGGAGAGTCCCGTTCTGCCAGTCTAATGCTCCCTGAAGCGGTCCTGCAGGGAATTCGTGAAGGTCGAGAGCTGGGCGATGAAATGGCACGCCTGAGCGGTATTGAAAATGTGAAACAAAAAGGCGGCGCGATTGGCGTGTTCACCAACGGTAAACTGACCCGGGCCAGCGTTTATCATCAGGCCTTATTACTGGCCTTGGTGCCGTTTCAAAATACGCTGTTTCAACAGACGGTTTCCAAGGCGTAAACCGTATCTCGTCGAACGTTCCTACTTTATTCCCAGAAGCTGCGTCTCAAGCCAATTCTTCAAATCGGGCGGCGCAGCTTTCAAACTGTTCGACCCGCGCGTGATGGTCGCAATTCCAGCCCCTAGTTCGTTTTTCAGCTCTCGTTGACTTAGGTCACCGCGCATCAATTCCTGAATAATACGCACCCGTGTTCCGAGCGCTGTACGTTCATCCGCCGTCAACAGCAGCTGCAGCAGCGGTAACGCCAGATCGTTCTTCACCGACTGCTGTAAGAGATCCAAGAAATAAGACCAGTTTTCATTGTCTTCTTCCGACAGTGCGGGATCGTGAGGAGATGGTGTCGTCATAGCCTTTCGCCATACCAATAAACTAGTACGCAAGCATAGCATGTTTTAAGAAACGAATTTACTTCGAAAAGCTCCTTTGCATGCGTTATCAGGCCAAAGCCGCCCCTTTCGACGACCTGGCCCATAGCCGGCCTAATAGCGACGCTGCATCTCGCTGTCCATTAACACGGGCGAGTTGTGTTTTAAGAAATAGCGATAGTACGCGTCATAAGCCAGCACATTTTTGACGTAATTCCGCGTTTCCGAAAACGGGATACTTTCCACAAATGCAACAGCATCGATACGCCCATTGCTGTTTCTCAGCCAGGCATTGACCCTAGACGGCCCAGCATTATACGCGGCAGACGCCAGAATGCGGTTTTGACCAAACGACTGGTAAACATACTCTAAATAGAGTGTGCCCAGGTCGATGTTGGTCTGAGGATCCATGAGCTGAGTACTGTTGGAATAACTCGCGACATCGAATTTTTTGGCGGTATGCAGCGCCGTCGCAGGCATCAACTGCATCAAACCCGACGCACCCACAGCGGATTTCGCCTGAGAATTCCACGCACTTTCCTGTCGCGCTATCGCCATCGCATAGCTTTGAGAGATGTCTTTGCCCTGCGTCGCACGACGGAATTCATCATTCCAGGCGAGCGGGAAACGCTCTTCCAGGTTGTCCCACATTTTGGCGATAATCGTGGCCTGAACGCTAAGATCGTACCAGCCTTGCTCGAAGGAAAAACGAGCCAGCGCCTGCTGCTGTAACCGCTCACGACTCGCCACCAGTCCCGACCACTCGGAGCGCGCCAGATTATCCATATGCCAGTACATCAGCTCACGAATACGCGCGACTTCAGCAAGTTGCTCCACCGCGCGATCGGGTTTGGCCGCCACCTTGATCGTCAGCGGATATTGGGTTTTCAACTGCTGCGCTGCGATCATGGGATAAAAACCGCGGGCTTTCATTAGCTCACGCAGCTGAGCTTCGCCTTCTGCACGTTGCCCATTTTCGATCGCCAGCCGAGCTCGCCAGTATCGCCACTCGTCCTTTTTCAATGTCTCGGCAGGCAGGCGTGCCAACCACACTGCCAGCCCACGTTGGTCGCCTTCTCCCAACGCCATTCGCACGCGACGTTCCAGCAAGGCGGTTGACTGACTGCGTTGAATCACCGCATCACGCCATTCCGCCTGCTCGCCAGAGATCTCTTTCCCCATCAGACGCCATACCACGTCCTCTTCCATCTTGCTGCGCTCGCTGCTACTCATTCCCTGTAAACGCACGATAATGGGCAACATGGAGCGCGCCTCATCAGGGTCCTGACGGGCAACGCGTGTAAACGCCGTCAGCGTGACTTTACGGCTGAAATCCGTCGGCCCGACGGTACGGGCGAAGTGTTCTAGCGTCATCGGGTCACGCTGCAGCGCGCTTAACGCATCGGCGATGGTTTGATAGTCCGGCGGCAACTGCCGCACCAGATGCGCCACCAAATTACTGCTACCCGCATCCATCGCCAGGAGAATACGCTCAAGAACCACCGAGGGCGTCAAAATTCCCGACTGCTGCCAGGAAGTCAGCAAATTGTCGCAGCTCGCAGGCAGCGAGCGACCATTCAACCAGATATCTCGGTTCTGCTCCCATAAGCCCTGACGCTGCCCTGTGACCCACTTGGCATAGAGATAGTTGCAGCGGGCGGCCATCGGCTTGGGCATTGACGGACTGAATGCCAGCAGTCCCCGCCAGTCCTCACGCCTCGCCAACTCGTTAATGAAGCTGGTCTCTAAATTATGAGTGAGGGGAAGGGTGGGATGCGACGCAATAAACTGTTTCGCCTGAATGCTCGTCAGTTGCGTCAAATCCTGCGTCAGAGAACGATATTCCAGATAAGGGTAGAGAGGATAATCCCGCAGAGTAGGCATTAACTGCGCCACGGTATCCATATGGTTCGCATCCCAGGCGTCTTTCACCTGCTGATAGCGTTCACGTTGACTGGTAAGAGAATCAGCCTGTGAGGCAATCGAAACTCCAGCCAGAGAGACTGCCACCAGGGCATAGCGCCAATAGACCGCTTTGAACATACTACGCTGACCTCATTCGTTATCGTTTATCCGCCCACGGGCGCCCATTTTCCCGGCACCGATGAGCCTGCCAAACCGCCGTCATGCTTGCCATACCCGTTAAGTGTGGCACATCCAGTGAGACAACGATACGCCAGCATGGAATATTCATCACTCGGAAAATTAACGGTATTTATGCCATTTCCGAGCAGGTTCCCAGTTATCAATGAAACTTTACTCTGGCGTTGCATCTCATTGGAATCCGTTATGCAAAGCAAACGACCAATAAGCCCGACGGCTGGGATCGCCGGCTGAAAACAGCTAAACTTCGTCACAGTGAACTCATTGGCCGGATTAGCGTACTACGCCCGCATCCGACCGATTCCCCTACGGTGCGGCGAAACTGTTTGCCGCCGCACCAACATTGATAGAGAGAGGCTCAGAGCAACGTGGCTCAATACGTTTATACCATGCACCGCGTCGGCAAAATTGTTCCGCCGAAACGCCATATTCTGAAAGATATCTCCCTCAGCTTTTTTCCGGGCGCCAAGATCGGCGTACTTGGTCTGAACGGAGCCGGTAAATCAACGCTGCTGCGCATCATGGCCGGAATTGATAAAGACATTGAAGGCGAGGCTCGCCCGCAGCCCGGCATCAAGATCGGCTATCTGCCACAGGAACCCCAGTTAAATCTGGAGCAGACTGTACGCGAAGCTATTGAAGAAGCGGTCAATGAAGTCAAGCAGGCGCTGACTCGTCTGGATGAAGTCTACGCGGCCTATGCCGAGCCTGATGCGGACTTCGATAAACTCGCCAAAGAACAGGGCGAGCTTGAGGCGATCATCCAGGCGCATGACGGCCACAACCTCGACAATCAGTTAGAACGCGCGGCAGATGCGCTGCGTCTGCCGCCGTGGGATGCAAAAATCGGCAATCTCTCGGGTGGGGAACGTCGCCGCGTCGCCATTTGTCGGCTGCTGCTGGAAAAACCGGATATGCTGCTGCTGGATGAACCGACCAACCACTTGGATGCCGAATCCGTCGCGTGGCTGGAGCGCTTCCTCCACGATTATGAGGGTACGGTAGTGGCGATCACCCATGACCGCTACTTCCTCGACAACGTGGCGGGATGGATTCTGGAACTCGACCGTGGCGAAGGGATTCCGTGGGAAGGCAACTACTCTTCCTGGCTGGAGCAGAAAGATCAGCGTCTGGCGCAGGAAGCGTCTGCTGAAGCGGCTCGTCGCAAGTCTATCGAGAAAGAGCTGGAGTGGGTTCGACAGGGCGCCAAAGGCCGTCAGTCAAAAGGCAAGGCTCGTCTGGCTCGCTTTGAAGAACTCAACAACGTTGAGTACCAGAAACGTAATGAAACCAGCGAACTCTTTATCCCGGCCGGTCAGCGCCTCGGCGACAAAGTCCTGGAAGTGACTAACTTACACAAGTCTTACGGCGATCGCGTCCTGATCGACAATCTCTCTTTCACTCTGCCAAAAGGTGCGATTGTGGGGATTATCGGCCCGAACGGCGCAGGTAAATCCACGCTGTTCCGTATGTTATCCAGTCAGGAACAGCCGGATAGCGGCGAGATAAGTCTGGGAGAAACCGTTCAGCTAGCCTCCGTCGACCAGTTCCGTGACAACATGGACAACAGCAAAACTGTCTGGGAAGAAGTTTCCGGCGGTCAGGACATTATGCGCATCGGCAACTTCGAGCTGCCCAGCCGCGCCTATGTCGGACGTTTCAACTTCAAAGGCGTGGATCAGGGCAAACGCATCGGCGATCTGTCGGGTGGCGAGCGCGGACGTCTACATCTGGCGAAGCTGCTTCAGGTTGGCGGCAACATGCTGCTGCTTGATGAACCGACCAACGACCTGGATATTGAAACCCTGCGAGCGTTAGAAAACGCCCTGCTGGAATTCCCGGGGTGTGCCATGGTTATCTCCCATGACCGCTGGTTCCTGGACCGTATCGCGACCCACATCATTGATTATCAGGATGAGGGCAAAGTCGAGTTCTTCGAAGGTAACTTCACCGAATACGAAGAGTACAAGAAGCGTACGTTGGGTGCGGAGGCTCTGGAGCCTCACCGCATTAAATACAAGAAAATGGCGTAACGTTTTTAACGACACGCAATCATGAGGCTCGCCCCGGTGCGGGCCTCTTTTATCTGCATCGTTGGTTTTTAAAAGAGTTTTTCACGCATTATCGGCTAAATTGACTTACGCCGTTCAGCGAACCGAACTCTGTGCCTAACGGCACCGCCCCCCCTAAGCCCGACTCGCCTCTTCTATCCTATGGATGGTACGACATCTGGTCTGGTCTGGTCTGGTCTGGTCTGGTCTGGTCTGGTCTGGTCTGGTCTGGTCTGGTCTGGTCTGCAAGGCTATCGTCCCTGTCGATGGGCCTCAATAGCGGTCGTACAGCGCCGCCCCTTCGCTTAGCAAAAGCATCAGACGAAATCTGCTCTGCCAATAGCCAGATACCGGACGCTATCCACTGCGTTGCTTCTCTGACGTTTGCGGAAAGAAAGCCTCATGCTGCAACACAAAATCAATGAAACAAGCCAGCGCGGGCGAGTTCAATTTGCGACTGGGATAGACAAGATACAGATCGTTTGGCTCCGCCTGCCATTGCGGTAACACCCTTAGCAACGTTCCAGCGGCGATAGCTTCCCGACTCAAGAACTCGGGGAGAAGCGTAATGCCGCCATCGGCAATCGCACATGCGCGAGCGTAGAGCAAGTTATCCGTGACGTGAGAACGCGGCAGCAGACAGTGGTAGTACTCTTTTTCCCGATGCAGCACCCACTCGGTCCAGGCACGATGCGCAATGCAACTGTGCTCCTGTAGCTGCCTCGGGTGCATCAGCGGCGCTGCGCGATCCAGATAGCCGCTGGATGCCACCAGATATCGCGGCGTTAATCCCAGAGCTCGCCCTATCAGAGACGAATCCTGTGGTTTACCGGTGCGCAAGCCAATGTCAAACCCATCGGCCACCAGATCGATCACAGTATCCGACACCGATACCTCAAGCATGACGGCAGGAAAGCGCTGTTGAAACTCAGCCGTCAATTTCGCCAGCAGAGTGGCTCCCACGCCCGCAGGGCTGGTAATGCGTAACCGACCACTGGGATTATCCCGCAGATGCTGGATCGTCAAATCCGCGCGCTCCTGCGCCTGCAGCATCTCCTGACAATGAATCAGATAGCGCTCACCCGCGAACGTAAGGTTGATTTTACGCGTCGTGCGGTTCATCAACCGCAGCCCTAGCCGCTGCTCTAATAGGCTGACGCGCTGACTCAAACTAGACTTCGCCATGCCCGCCCGCTGCGCGGCCTGTGTGAAGCTGCCGCACTCAGCAACTAATGCGAACAGCGCCATATCCTTTAGTTGATTAAACATGATTGTTCTTCTTTTTCGAACACTGCGTTATTCATTGTACATCTTATCAGCCTCCTTCTGCCGTTCTACACTGTGATGTACGGCTACATCGATGCCAACACTTTGCAGAATGGGAGAGTTCACTATGACAGCAACAGCGATCGCGGTTGATCCTAAACAACCGGAAAACTTTATTGAAATCACTCAGGACATACCGTCTCCCGGCGACCACGATCTCTTGGTTGCCGTCAAAGCGGTTTCCATCAACCCGGTAGATACCAAAGTGCATGCGATGCTACGCGCCGACGGCTTGAAAACGCCGCGTATCCTGGGATGGGACGCCAGCGGCGTCGTGCTGAAGGTCGGCTCTGCAGTAGCGGGTTTTCAGGAGGGGGATGAGGTCTGGTATGCCGGCGATATCACCCGCCCCGGCAGCAACAGCACTCATCAATTAGTCGACTCGCGCATTGTGGCGCACAAACCTAAATCGCTGGACTGGGCGGCGGCGGCGGCGCTGCCTCTGACCTCGCTGACCGCCTGGGAAGGGCTGTTCGAACACCTGAAAATTCAGGACGCGGAAGCCGGCAAGACGCTGCTGATTATCGGCGGCGCGGGCGGCGTAGGATCCATGGCCATCTCTCTGGCCGCATTGCACAGCAAGGTGAACATTATCACCACGGCCTCCCGTCCGGACTCCGTCGAATGGTGCAAGCAGCGTGGCGCGCACCACGTAGTGAACTACCGCAATCTGGTGGACGCGGTCAAACAGCAAGGATTCGAGCAGGTGGATTACATCTTCTGCCTCAACGATACCGACGGTCACTGGGACGCCATCGGACAGTTAATTGCGCCTATGGGCCAAATCTGCACGATCGTAGAAAATGCGCATCCGCTGGACCAAACCCAGCTCAAACTCAAAAGCGCCGCCCTGCAATGGGAATTCATGTTCACCCGCAGCATGTACACCACGCCAGATATCGGCCGTCAGGGAGAAATTTTGCAGCAGGTCGCTCGTGACGTCGACGCAGGCAAACTGAAAGGAACCGCCAGCCAGGTGCTGAACGGATTAACGACGGAAACGCTCGCCGCCGCGCATAAAACTGTTTTAGAAGGGCATACTCAAGGCAAGATCGTCATCGACTGCCAGTAAAACAAAACCGGCCCTCACCGGGCCGGTTTTCTGATAAAAATGAAGACGATTATCAGTACAGCAAGCGGGCGCGAATGGTGCCCGGAATGGATTTCATTAACTGCAACGCGGTGTCAGCGCTGTCGGTGACCACGTCAATTACGACATAGCCAATATCGGCGCTGGTCTGCAGATACTGCGCGGCAATGTTGATGCCTTCGTTGGCAAAAATAGTGTTCAGCTGGGTCATGATACCCGGACGGTTTTCATGAATATGCAGCAGACGGCTAGCGCGTGCGCTGTGCGTCGGCAGAGACACCTCAGGGAAGTTCACCGCAGACAACGTAGAGCCGTTGTCGGAATATTTCACCAGCTTGCTAGCCACTTCCCCACCGATGTTTTCCTGCGCTTCCTGAGTAGATCCCCCAATGTGCGGCGTCAGCAGCACATTATCAAATTCGCACAGCGGCGACAGGAACGGTTCTTTGTTAGAGGCAGGCTCTTGCGGGAAGACGTCAATCGCCGCCCCAGACAGATGCTTGCTGCTCAGGGCCTCACACAGCGCGGGAATATCCACCACGGTACCGCGTGAGGCGTTAATCAGCATGGCACCCGGCTTCATCTGAGCTAGTTCGTTGGCCGCGATCATGTTTTGTGTACTATCGGTTTCCGGCACGTGCAGACTGACAATATCGCTCATTTTCAACAGGTCGGACAGCTGATTAACCTGCTGCGCATTGCCCAGAGACAGTTTGCTTTCGATGTCATAGTAATAAACATGCATGCCCAGGCTTTCCGCCAGAATTCCCAGCTGAGTACCGATATGACCGTAGCCGATAATCCCGAGATTTTTTCCGCGGGCTTCGTAGCTGCCGATAGCCTGTTTGTGCCATTCGCCGCGGTGTGCCTTGGCATTGGCCCCAGGAACGCCACGCAGCATCAGCAGCAGTTCGCCGATGACGAGTTCAGCGACGGAGCGAGTGTTGGAGAATGGCGCGTTAAAGACCGGGATACCGCGTTTGGTGGCGGACAGCAATTCAACCTGATTGGTGCCGATGCAGAAGCACCCGACGGCAACCAGTTTCTCCGCCGCAGCGAAGATTTCTTCGGTCAGGTGCGTGCGCGAACGAATGCCGACGAAATGCGCATCGCGAATTGACTCTTTCAGCGTTTCCGGGTCCAGCGCGCCTTTATGGTATTCGATGTTGGTGTATCCGGCGGAACGCAGGTTATCGACCGCATTCTGGTGTACGCCTTCTAATAACAGAAATTTAATCTTATCTTTTTCGAGTGATACCTTTGCCATTTCCCGACCTTATTTTTCAGACTTTAGATGTGACGGTTTGCAAAACCATTGCCTGCAAACATAACAAAAATTACGCGGGCGGCAATACAAACGATTGCTTCTCGGCGCGCCGAAGCGGCACGCTAAAGCGACATTTGTGGCCAAAAATGCTGCTAAATAAGAAGCCGACCATATTGTGGCCGTGCCAAATAAGGAAAAGTGATATTAAGCACCAAAAATGCCGGGTAAAAAAAATGCCTCCGATTTCCACTAATCCGGCCTGCCCAAACAGGCCGGAAAGAAACTGCGCGAGACTATCCCTGACTAGCTGCGTTTAACCGTTTTCACGCCATCCGGCGTTCCCACCAGCGCGACATCCGCGCCACGGTTGGCAAACAGACCAACCGTCACCACACCGGCGATGCTGTTAATTCGGTTCTCCATCGCCATCGCGTCAGAGATATCCAGGTTATGCACATCCAGAATGACGTTACCGTTGTCGGTCACAACCCCCTGACGATATTCCGGCTGACCGCCCAATTTGACCAGCTCCCGCGCGACGTAAGACCGCGCCATGGGGATCACCTCAACCGGCAACGGGAAACGCCCCAGAATATCTACCTGTTTGGTGGCATCGACGATACAGACAAACTGCCGGGCAATGGCGGCGACAATTTTTTCACGCGTTAGCGCCGCGCCCCCGCCCTTGATCATCTGCATATGACCGTTGATTTCGTCCGCGCCGTCCACGTAAACGTCCAGCACATCAACTTCATTACAATCAAACACCGGAATACCCAGGCTTTTCAGTTTGGCTGTAGAGGCATCCGAGCTGGACACCGCGCCTTCGATCTGATCTTTCATGGTGCCCAGCGCATCGATAAAATGCGCCGCCGTCGAGCCTGTGCCAACGCCGACGATAGTACCGGGGCGCACGTAATCCAGCGCGGCCCAGCCGACGGCTTTTTTGAGTTCATCCTGAGTCATGGTCTGATTGCCTGTTGCTTTGTAAAGTGTGCGTATTATAAGGCAGACGTTGCCTAAAAGGCGTGATTTAGCGTTTGCGTAGACGCAAATTTGAGGAGTTGGCAGATAAACGCGTCATTTATTAGAGAGGTGACGCCAAAAATTATGGCATAGTGAAAAGAGTAATATTATTCACAGGAACTTTCCCCCTTCATGAAACGCCCGGACTATCGCACTCTTCAGGCCCTGGACGCCGTAATCCGCGAGCGGGGCTTTGAACGCGCAGCACAGAAACTTTGCATTACTCAATCCGCCGTATCGCAGCGCATCAAGCAGCTCGAGAATCTCTTTGGCCAGCCGTTGTTGGTCAGAACGATCCCTCCCCGTCCGACCGAACAGGGCCAAAAGCTATTGGCGTTGCTGCATCAGGTTGAACTGCTGGAAGAAGAGTGGCTCGGCGATGAAAATAGCATCGAGGCCCCTCTCCTGCTATCGCTGGCGGTCAACGCCGATAGTCTGGCGACCTGGCTGCTGCCGGCATTGCAGTCGGTACTGGCAGACTCGCCGATACGTCTGAATCTGCAGGTTGAGGACGAAACTCGCACGCAGGAACGCTTGCGACGCGGCGAGGTAGTCGGCGCCGTCAGTATTCAACCGCAACCCCTGCCCAGCTGTCTGGTCGACGCGCTAGGCGCGTTGGACTACCTATTCGTCGCCTCGCCGGAATTCGCCTCGCGCTATTTTCCAAACGGCGTCACGCGCTCCGCCCTGCTGCGCGCGCCGGCGGTGGCTTTCGACCATTTGGATGACATGCATCAGGCGTTCTTACAGCAAAATTTCGACCTGTCACCTGGCAGCGTCCCCTGCCATATCGTGAACTCGTCGGAAGCTTTTGTGCAATTGGCGCGTCAAGGTACGACTTGCTGCATGATCCCCCACCTGCAGATCGAACGCGAATTGGCTAACGGCGAGCTAATCGATCTCACACCCGGCCTGCTGCAACGTCGGATGCTGTATTGGCATCGCTTCGCGCCGGAAAGCCGGATGATGCGTAAAGTGACGGATGCGTTGTTGGAGCACGGGCGTCGGGTGCTTCGTCAGCCTTGATCGCTGCATGCCCCGCGCCCGCGAGATGAAGGCATCAGGGCTGACGTTGCAACTCAAACACAACGTCGACCTGATCGTCGAAATGAATGGTTTGTTGTTCGTAGGTCTGCGACGCCATCGTCTGTACGGCGGCATCCGACGCTTTCAGCATGCGTGCCACCGGCACCGGCTGGTAATTGGCGACGTGATAGCGAATGCTGTAAACAGGCCCCAGCGTCGTTTTGAAACCACTGGCCAGCGCCTGAGCCTGGCTGCTTGCCTGTTCAATCGCCTTTTGGCGCGCCTGGTCACGATAGGTGTCCGGATTAGAAACGCTTAGATCGACCGTGCGAATTTCATTCAGGCCTGACTTCAGCGCGCCATCCAGTAGCTCATTCAGCTTGTCCAACTGGCGTACGGTCACTTCCACCTGTCGAACGGCACTGTAGCCTTTCAACACGCTACCCCCGGTTTTCAGGTAGTCATATTCAGGCTGGGTGCGGATATTCGCCGCATTGATATCCTTTTTGTCGATCCCCTGTTTAGCGAGGAAATCGAAATATTGCGCAACGCGAGCGTCTGCTTGTTTTTTAGCGTCAGCGGCATCCTTGGAGGACACGCTAACTTCAATAGCCAGACGGGCGATATCCGGCGTGGCGTCTACGCTGGCCGAGCCTGAGGTGACGATATGCGGGCCATTGGGCAGCTCATTGGCCGTAGCCGCGGCGGATAGCGCCCCCATACCGATAATCGCAGCCAATGTCAGTGTCTTGAGTTTCACACGCTCTCCTTTGAAATGATGACGGCAGTGCACACCATACGTGAGGTGGCTCCCCCACAATATAGGAGAGTTTCTAAAGATTGGCAGAGGTTGGCTAAACGAAAGGAAAATAAAGTGTGGTATTGCGCTGCCCGTAAAACCGGGCCGGGCAGCGCATAAGAGAAAGGTCTGGCTTAAGCCTTGTCGGCGGATTCCGCCGTCGCGGTCTGGTGCAGGTGCACATCCATCTGCGGGTAAGGGATGCCGATCTGGTGTTCATCAAGCGCGCGCTTGAAGTTTTCCAGCAAGTCCCAGTACACCACGGTGGAGTCCGCATTGCTCGTCCATACGCGCACAACAAAATTCAGTGAAGAGGCCGCCATTTCGTTCAGACGGATCACGATATCTTTATCTTTCTGTATACGGTCATCCGCATTGATGATATCGCCCAGCACTTTCTTCACCACATCGATATCCGCATCGTAAGCAACGCCCACGATGATCTCGGTACGGCGATCCGGCTCGCGGGAGCTATTGATGATATTGCCGGAGATGATTTTGCCGTTCGGGACAACGATGATGCGGCCATCCGTCGTCAGCAGCGTACTAGAGAAAATCTGCACCTGAGTGACCGTACCGCTCACGCCGCCCAGATCGACGCTTTCGCCGGTGCGGAAAGGACGGAACATCACAATCAGCACGCCAGCAGCAAAGTTGGACAGCGAGCCTTGCAGCGCCAGACCTACGGCCAAACCGGCGGCACCCAACACGGCGATAATCGACGCCGTCTGGACGCCGATGCGGCTTAACGCGGCAATCAATGTAAAGGCAATTACGCCGTAACGCGCAATGGCGGAAAGGAAATCCGCAACCGTGGCATCAATACTCCGCGCCCGCATCAGACGGTTCAGCGTGCTGGAGACGATCCGCGCGACAATCAATCCCGCGATCAAAATGACCAGAGAGGAAACAATATTAACGGCATACTCCAACAGCACGTGCTGGTTGTTGGTCAACCAGGTCTGCGCGCGACTTACGCTTTCTGTTACATCCAAATCTTCCATTGACTTACTCCTGTTTGAGACTCGCTAAACTTACTTACCCACACCTAAATCTACCGCCATTTGTATGAAACGGAAGTAAAAATAAGGCTCCCGAAGGAGCCTTATTGAAGCCGTTTAACTTGTATTTATTACAGAACGTCGGTCGCGTTCAGTTCTTTGAAGGCTTGTTCCAGACGAGCGATCATGGTGCTCTGCGCAGCACGCAGCCATGCACGCGGGTCGTAGTATTTCTTGTTCGGCTTGTCAGCGCCTTCCGGGTTACCCAGCTGTGCCTGCAGGTAGCCTTCGTTTTTCTTGTAGTACTGCAGAATACCTTCCCAGGTAGCCCACTGGGTATCGGTATCGATGTTCATTTTGATAACACCGTAACCAACCGCTTCTTCGATTTCTGCAGCAGTAGAACCAGAACCGCCGTGGAACACGAAGTTCAGGCTGTTGTGCGGCAGGTTGTATTTCTCAGAAACGAAGTCCTGAGAGTTACGCAGGATTTTCGGAGTCAGCTGTACGTTACCCGGCTTGTAAACGCCGTGTACGTTACCGAAGGAAGCAGCGATGGTGAAACGCGGGCTGATAGCGTTCAGTTTTTCGTACGCGTAAGCCACGTCTTCCGGCTGAGTGTACAGCGCGGAGTTGTCCAGATGGCTGTTATCTACGCCATCTTCTTCACCGCCGGTGCAACCCAGTTCGATTTCCAGCGTCATACCCAGTTTAGCCATGCGAGTCAGGTATTTGCTGCAGATTTCGATGTTTTCTTCCAGAGACTCTTCAGACAGGTCGATCATGTGAGAAGAGAACAGCGGTTTGCCGTTGGCCGCGAAGAATTTTTCGCCAGCGTCCAGCAGTCCGTCCAGCCACGGCAGCAGTTTCTTAGCGCAGTGGTCGGTGTGCAGGATAACCGGAACACCGTAGTATTCAGCCATCTGATGAACATGATGCGCGCCAGAGATAGCACCCTGGATAGCCGCCTGCTGCGGAACATCGGATTTCAGGCCTTTACCTGCGATGAAGCCAGCGCCGCCGTTGGAGAACTGCACAATGACAGGTGCGCGCACTTTCGCAGCGGTTTCCAGCACGGCGTTAATTGAGTCGGTACCGACACAGTTAACGGCGGGCAGGGCAAATTTGTTTTCTTTTGCGACTGCAAAAACTTTCTGTACGTCATCACCAGTGATGACACCAGGTTTTACGAAATCGAAGATTTTAGACATGTTACGTGTCCTGTTTCGTTGGCCGTGGGGGGGTTAGAGATAGCAGCAGTTGCCTCCACCTCAGCATAGAGGCAACCGCAAACGGGAGATACCTCTCCCGTCGTTCATCATTACTGTTTAGCGCGTTCTTCCAGCATCACTACGGCCGGCAGTTTTTTACCTTCAACGAACTCAAGGAAGGCGCCGCCGCCAGTAGAGATGTAAGAGATTTTATCTTCAATACCGAACAGGTCGATAGCAGCCAGAGTATCGCCGCCGCCCGCGATGGAGAAAGCGTCGCTGTCGGCAATCGCCTGCGCGATCACTTCGGTGCCTTTACGGAAGTTCGGGAATTCGAACACACCTACTGGACCGTTCCACAGGATAGTCTTGGCATTTTTCAGGATTTCAGCCAGGCGTTCTGCAGAAACGTCGCCCAGATCCAGAACCTGTTCGTCGTCTTTGATTTCAGAGACGGATTTCATTGTGCAGCTTGCAGTTTCGGAGAACTCTGTCGCCACGCGTACATCGCTGGGTACCGGGATATCGCAGGTTTCCAGCAGTTTTTTCGCTTCTGGAATCAGGTCCGCTTCGTACAGGGATTTACCCACGTTGTGGCCCTGAGCCGCGATGAAGGTGTTGGCGATGCCGCCACCGACGATCAGCTGGTCAGCGATTTTAGACAGGGAGTCCAGAACCGTCAGTTTGGTGGAAACTTTAGAACCGCCGACAATTGCGACCATCGGGCGAGCCGGTTTGCCCAGGGCTTTGCCCAGCGCTTCCAGTTCAGCAGACAGCAGCGGACCGGCACAGGCGATCGGGGCGAATTTACCTACGCCGTGAGTCGAAGCCTGAGCGCGGTGAGCCGTACCAAAGGCGTCCATGACGAACACGTCGCACAGAGCGGCATATTTTTTCGCCAGCACTTCGTCGTCTTTCTTCTCGCCTTTGTTGAAGCGGACGTTTTCCAAAACAACCAGTTCGCCTTCCGCGACATCAACGCCTTCCAGGTAATCTTTCGCCAGACGTACTGGTGAAGACAATTTGTCTTTCAGGTAGTTAACAACCGGCAGCAGGGAAAATTCTTCGTTATATTCGCCTTCGGTAGGACGACCCAGGTGGGAAGTCACCATCACGCGGGCACCCTGCTTCAGCGCTTTTTCGATTGTCGGCAGAGATGCGCGGATACGCGCATCGGACGTCACTTTGCCAGCTTTAACCGGTACATTCAGATCCGCACGGATCAGCACACGTTTGCCAGCCAGATCCAGATCGGTCATCTTAATTACAGCCATGGTGAATCCTCTTGGTTGATTCTCTTAAAGTTGCTTGAGCGAGGCGTCGGCAGAACCGCCGCCGCGTACTAGAATCCGCAGGCCGCCATTGCCCGAGTTGTATCCAACATGCGGTTGGCGAAGCCCCATTCATTATCGCACCAGACCAGTGTTTTTATCAGATAATGCCCACTGACCCGGGTTTGAGTTCCGTCCACGATCGCGCTGTGCGGATCGTGATTAAAATCGGCCGAAACTAACGGTAATTCTGTGTAGTCAACTATACCACGAAATGCCCCTCGCGCTGAGCTTTGCAGCAGGCTATTGATTTCGCAGACGTTTACTTTACTTCTCACGCTAACGCTTAAATCGATCGCCGTGACGTTCGTGGTGGGAACCCGCACGGATATCGCTTCAAAACGATCCAGGAATTTCGGAAAAAACCGCGTAATTCCCGCCGCCAGTTTGGTATCCACCGGAATGATTGACTGGCTGGCCGCACGCGTGCGGCGCAAATCATGGTGATAGGCGTCAATCACCGGTTGATCGTTCATGGAGGCATGAATAGTGGTGACCGTACCGCTTTCAATGCCAAACGCGTCATCGAGCAGTTTTATCACGGGAATAATACAGTTGGTGGTGCAGGATGCATTCGACACCAGACGGTGATCGGACCTTAGATCATCCTGGTTGACGCCGTACACCACAGTGGCGTCCAGATCCGGCGTGCCGGGATGCGAAAACAGCACTTTGCGAGCGCCGGCGGCCAGATGCGCCTCGCCATCGGCCCGGCTGCCGTAGACGCCGCTACAGTCCAGCACGATGTCCACACCCAGTTCTTTCCAGGGCAGGTGTTGCGGCTGCGGCTCGTGCAGCAGGCGGATGATGTCATCCCCTACGTACAGCTGATCGCATTCCTGAGCGACATCCCACGAAAAACGGCCATGGCTACTGTCGTATTTGAGTAGGTGGGCGATCCCTTCGGCATTCGCCAGTTCATTGATCGCGACGACGGAGATCTCGCGCGCCGTCCGGACTCATAGAGAGCCCGCAATACACTGCGTCCTATCCGACCAAAACCGTTTATCGCAATACGGATCGTCATGAAATTCCCTGTGCAATGATAAAACCGCTGGTCCTATAGAATAATCAGTACATCGTCAGGAATAAACCGTTGGTTATACCTTGCGTTCTCTTCGTCATCGGCCCGTGAAACCCGGCTGATTGAGCGGAAAATGGGTGACTGCTCCGATGACTGAAACGCTTCAGCTAGCATAAACGAATTCATTGTCAAAAGGAATCGTCCCCACGGGCATGTGCCAGAAGAGTGACGTACGTCAAAAAAATGAATACAACTTCTTGTCGCATTGAAAAAGTAGGGATCGAAGATAAAAAAAGGCCGGGGGAATTCCCCGGCCTTTATTCGTCAAACGCAGTACTTATTTCAGCAAAGCTTTTGCTTTTGCGACCACATTTTCGGTTGTGAAACCAAACTCGTTGAACAACAGCTCGGCCGGTGCAGACTCACCAAAGGTGGTCATGCCGACAATCGCCCCGTTCAGACCGACATATTTGTACCAATAGTCGGCGATACCGGCTTCCACCGCCACGCGCGCGCTGACGGCGGCAGGCAGTACAGATTCACGGTATGCAGCATCCTGCTTGTCGAACGCATCGGTAGAAGGCATGGAAACCACGCGCGCCTTCACGCCGTCGTTCGTCAGCTGCTGCCAGGCCGCCACGGCCAGTTCCACTTCAGAACCGGTAGCGATCAGGATCAGGTCAGGCTGACCGTCGCTGTCTTTCAGTACGTAAGCGCCTTTGGCAATATTCGCCAACTGCTCTACGGTACGTTCCTGCTGCGCCAGATTCTGACGTGACAGGATCAGCGCGGAAGGACCATCCTGACGTTCAATCGCATATTTCCATGCCACGGCGGTTTCGACCTGATCAGCCGGACGCCAGGTGCTGAGGTTCGGCGTAACACGCAGACTCGCCAGCTGTTCAACCGGCTGGTGAGTCGGGCCATCTTCACCCAGACCGATTGAATCATGGGTATAAACGTAGATGCTGCGCAGTTTCATCAGCGCCGCCATACGTACCGCATTACGCGCATACTCCACAAACATCAGGAAGGTCGCGGTGTAAGGAATGAAACCGCTGTGCAGGCCAATCCCGTTGGCGATAGCGGTCATCCCGAACTCGCGTACGCCGTAGTGGATGTAGTTGCCCGCCGGATCTTCGTTCAGCGGCTTGGAGCCGGACCACATGGTCAGGTTGCTTGGCGCCAAATCTGCCGATCCGCCCAGGAATTCAGGCAACAGCTTGCCGTAATTCTCCAGCGCATTCTGAGACGCCTTGCGGCTGGCGATGCTAGCCGGGTTAGCCTGCAGCTCTTCGATATATTTGGCGGATTCCGCCTGCCAGTTTGCCGGCAGTTCGCCGTCGACACGACGACGGAATTCAGCGGCCAGATCCGGATAAGCGCTGGCGTAAGCGTCGAACGCCTTATTCCAGTCAGCTTCTTTGCGCTGCCCCGCGTCGCGGGCGTCCCACTCGGCGTAGATGTCGGCCGGGATCTCGAACGGGCCGTAGTTCCAGCCGATGTTTTTACGGGTCGCGGCCACTTCGGCATCGCCCAGCGCAGCACCATGAACTTCATGCGTACCCTGCTTGTTCGGCGAACCGAAGCCGATGACCGTTTTGCACATCAGCAGAGACGGTTTGTCGGTTACCAACTGGGCTTCGGCGATGGCGCGTTTAATGGCATCCGCATCGTGACCGTCGATACCGCGAATAACATGCCAGCCGTAGGCTTCAAAGCGAGCGGCCGTATCGTCCGTGAACCAACCGGTGATGTGACCGTCGATGGAAATACCGTTGTCATCGTAGAACGCGGTCAGTTTGCCAAGCTTCAGCGTACCTGCTAGTGAACAGACCTCGTGCGAGATCCCTTCCATCATGCAACCATCGCCCAGGAAGGTGTAGGTGTGGTGGTCGACGATGTTATGCCCAGGGCGGTTGAACTGCGACGCCAGCGTGCGCTCGGCGATAGCCATACCGACCGCGTTGGCGATCCCCTGCCCCAGCGGGCCCGTCGTCGTTTCCACGCCCGGCGTATAGCCGACTTCCGGGTGACCCGGCGTTTTGGAGTGCAGCTGACGGAAGTTCTTCAGTTCTTCCAACGGCAGGTCGTAGCCGGTCAGGTGCAGCAGGCTGTAGATCAGCATGGAGGCGTGACCGTTAGACAGCACGAAACGGTCGCGGTTGGCCCAATGCGGGTTAACAGGATTATGATTGAGGTAGTCACGCCACAGGACTTCGGCGATATCGGCCATACCCATCGGTGCGCCCGGATGGCCAGATTTGGCCTTCTGCACACCATCCATGCTCAACGCACGGATAGCATTGGCAAGTTCTTTACGAGAGGACATGCTTTACTCCAGATCGGATTGAACAAGTGTCTTGCCGAACACACGATATATAAACCAGAACGTTAGCCCGAAAAGACCAAGAAGAGATAGTTTTAAATGTACATGAAATCCCGTCTGAATGCACTGGGAACCGTACGCGCCGAGCGCCCTTAGGACGCAGGATTCACACCATCATCGTCCAAGCAAACTTCGCCATTGCCCATCCATTCAGGGATGCAGCGTACTATTTCCCGACGAATAGAAAGTTCTGCATTTATTCCTATTAATACCATGTACATTCCCTTACATTATCCCTTCTTTTGTTACGTCTTTAGTCAAAGACGCGTTGTTTTTACTTACAATCCTAGGGAGAAAAGGGATGAAATTACGAGCTTCACTATTAGCGATCGTCATGGCAACGTCATTGAGTGGCTGTAAGAGCATGGACGCAGCACAAATGCTGCAGTCCGGCACCCAGGCTTTCAAAGCCGCCTCTTTGAGTGATTCAGACGTTAAAACGCTGAGCACGCAGTCTTGTGAGGAAATGGATAAAGAGGCGAGCATCGCACCCGCCAACAGCAAATACACCAAGCGCCTGAATAAAATCGCCAACTCACTCGGTCACGACATCAACGGCACCCCGGCTAATTACAAAGTTTACCTGACGAAAGACGTCAACGCCTGGGCGATGGCTAACGGCTGCATCCGCGTATACAGCGGCCTGATGGACATGATGAACGATAACGAAGTGGAAGGCGTATTGGGCCACGAAATGGGCCACGTCGCGTTGGGCCATACCCGTAAAGCCATGCAGGTCGCTTACGCGGCAGAAGCTGCACGCTCCGCTGCCGCGTCTGCGGGCGGCGTTGCCGCTACGCTGTCTAAGTCTCAGTTGGCCGATCTGGGCGAAGCGCTGGTTAACGCGCAGTTCTCTCAGGCGCAGGAATCTCAGGCTGATGACTACTCTTTCGATCTGCTGAAAAAACGTGGCGTCAACCGCGAAGGTCTGGCGACCAGCTTCGAGAAACTGGCGAAGATGGATGCTGGCCGCGACAGCAGCATGTTTGACTCCCACCCGGCGTCGAAAGAACGTGCTGAACATATCCGCAAGCGTATCACCGAAAACAAATAATCGCTGACGCTTTCAGATAACGACAAAGGGCGCCTCGGCGCCCTTTTCATTTCTCTCCGCCGCCCATATCACCCGCCCCTACCTCATCACGTTGCCGCCCTTTCTTGCCGCTAGAAAGTCTGACAGCCGGTGGGTTGCCCGCTGGCGCCCTGCGACAAACGACTACGTTTCCGACATAAACTTTCGGCATGACGTCGGCAGAAATAACAAAGGCTGAGTTCACACTCAGCCTTCTCGTATTGTGACGCCTCAGGACGCGTTATTCGTCTTCGAGGTAGGTGTAGCCGTACAGCCCCGTCTCGAACTCATGCAGGAACTGCGCCCGCAGCTCCGGCTGTAGCTGAGCCGCCTTCACCTGATCACGGAAGCGAGACATCAGGACATCCGGATTCAACTGCACGTACTCCAGCATATCCGCGACCGTATCGCCTTCGTCCGACTCCACAATATCGACCTTGCCGTCTTCGCCGACGAAAACGTCCACGGTGGCGGTGTCGCCGAACAGGTTATGCATGTTGCCCAGAATCTCCTGATAGGCACCCACCATAAAGAAGCCCAGCAGCGGCGGATCTTCCGGATTGTACGGCGGCATCGGCATGGTCGTGGCAATACCGTCGCCATCAATATAATGGTCGATAGCACCATCGGAATCGCAGGTGATATCCAGCAAGACCGCGCGACGTTCCGGCAGTTTATCCAGTCCTTCCAACGGCAGCACCGGGAACAGTTGGTCGATCCCCCACGCATCCGGCATGGACTGGAACAGCGAGAAGTTGACGTACAGCTTGTCCGCCATTCTCTCTTGCAGTTCGTCGATGATGGGTCGGTGCGCGCGATTGCTGGGATCGAGCTGCTGTTGGATACGCTGGCAGATGCTCAGATAAAGCTGTTCCGCCTTTGCCCGCTGCGTCAGATCCAGCATGCCGTGCGCATATTGCGTGTGGACATCGTACAGGTCCATCTGGCTGTCATGCAGCCATTCGCGCAAGGAGCGGCGATTGCCTGTTTGCGTAATCTCATTCCAGGTCGACCACATGCTTTCCAGCGCGCGCGGAGCCTCTTCCCCCGGCGATTCCGGCTCGCTGAACTCGTTGCGTTCCACGCCGATGATGTTGGACACCAGCACGGTATGGTGCGCCGTCAGGGCGCGGCCGGACTCGGTGATCACCATTGGGTGCGGCAGCCCATGTTCGTTACACGCTTCCCCGATACCCCAGATAACGTTGTTAGCGTATTCGTTCAGTCCGTAGTTCACGGAGCAGTCCGACTGCGAGCGCGTCCCTTCATAGTCCACGCCCAAACCGCCACCCACGTCAAAGCACTGAATATTCACGCCGAGCTTGTGCAGTTCGACATAGAATCGAGCCGATTCGCGCACGCCGGTCGCGATATCCCGGATATTCGCCAGCTGAGAGCCGAGATGGAAATGCAGCAATTGCAGGCTTTCCAGGCGGCCGGCCTCGCGCAGCATTTCGACCAGTTGCAGTACCTGTGCCGCCGCCAGTCCGAATTTGGATTTTTCGCCGCCGCTGGACTCCCACTTGCCCGAGCCTTGAGAAGCCAGTCGAGCGCGCACGCCCAGACGCGGCACCACGTTCAGACGCTCCGCTTCTTCCAGCACCAGCCGGATTTCCGACATTTTCTCAATCACCAGGTACACTTTATGCCCCAGCTTTTCCCCGATTAGCGCCAGACGAATGTATTCGCGGTCTTTGTAACCGTTGCAGACGATGACGGTGCGGGTCATGCCGGCATGACCGAGCACGGCCATCAGTTCCGCCTTGGAACCGGCTTCGAGTCCCAGCGGCTCGCCGGAGTTCACCAGCGTTTCAATCACCCTGCGATGCTGGTTCACCTTAATCGGGTAGACCAAAAAGTAGCGGCCTTCGTAGCCGAAGGATTCGCGCGCACGCTGGAACGCCCCGTTGATGGAGCGCAGGCGGTGCTTCAGAATTTGCGGGAAGCAGAACAGCGCGGGCAAACGACGATCGGCTTTACCCTGACGCTCTTTCACCAAATGCGCCAAATCGACACGTGCTTCAGGCACGTCCGGATCGGGACAGACGGTGATATGCCCCAGCTCGTTGACGTCATAATAGTTATTGCCCCACCAGGCAATGTTGTAGGTGCGCAGCATTTCGCTGGCATCGCGATCATTCATGGCCACCTCCTGCATGGAGCGTACATTGTCGTGCTTACCCGCCGCTGACGAGTGCGAATGGATCATGTCGTCAGACATGGCAGTCCCCTTCTGTTGTAGCAATATCGGCAATCATGGATGCTCCAGCGTAGACAACCTGAAACATGCGTTCAGTCTGCACCACTAATAATGCAGGGCCCGGCAGAGAGTAGTATGCCGTCGATTTGTGACTCTTTTCAGTGTAAAGCACGATGTCAGGCTCCGAGATATGTTTCGGTAAAATCCAGGGAAACCATCATCAGAAGAACGCGCGGCGTCCATCTGCAAAGGAATGAAAGAGGGTCAGCCGGCGCGGGAATCCTGCGTCGCACTGCGGGAAAGACAATGCTGGGCTGAAAGCGAAAAGAGAGGATACGAAGGCGCCATAGCGGCGACGGCGCGTCGCGGAGAGCGCGACTCACGGAACGAACAACGGGTCATTAATCCTATCACCTCCCAGCAGGCCGCAGGCTGTGCGGTCTGGCCATTAAATGGAAACGGCAAAAACTAAGCATAACACGGGTATTGAAACTGAGCGCCGGTTATACCGATCCCACCCTGGAAAATCAAAATGAAATTCGTAACAATCCGCGGAGTTGCGTCAAACGGCGATAGAGACCATCAAACGGGATCCGGATCGACGGGCAAAAACTACTGGCAATGGGACTAAAAACCGACCTAAAATAGCCATCCAGATGTTAATCCGTCTATACCGATTAACCGATACACTGCTTAACGGCTTTGCTCTTACAAGGTAAAGAAACTCATGGCTAGACACCTATTTACATCCGAGTCTGTTTCCGAAGGACATCCTGACAAAATCGCCGACCAGATCTCTGACGCGGTTCTGGATGCGATTCTGGAACAGGATCCCAAAGCACGCGTCGCTTGCGAAACTTACGTTAAAACCGGAATGGTGTTAGTCGGTGGTGAAATTACGACCAGCGCCTGGGTAGATATTGAAGATATTACACGTCGCACGGTTCGCGACATTGGCTACGTGCATTCCGATATGGGATTCGACGCCAACTCTTGCGCGGTGCTGAGCGCCATCGGCAAACAGTCTCCGGATATCAATCAAGGCGTTGACCGCACCGATCCGCTGGAGCAAGGCGCGGGCGACCAGGGCCTGATGTTCGGTTATGCGACCAACGAAACCGACGTACTGATGCCAGCACCAATCACCTACGCTCACCGTCTGGTACAGCGTCAGTCCGAAGTGCGTAAAAACGGCGCGCTGCCGTGGCTGCGTCCGGATGCGAAAAGCCAGGTCACCTTCGCTTACGATAACGGCAAAATCGCCGGTATCGACGCCGTGGTCCTGTCCACTCAGCATGCTGAAGACATCAAACTGAAAGATCTTCAGGAAGCGGTGATGGAAGAGATCATCAAGCCCGTGCTGCCTGCCGAATGGCTGACCGCCAGCACCAAATACTTCATCAACCCGACCGGTCGTTTCGTTATCGGCGGCCCGATGGGCGACTGCGGTCTGACCGGTCGTAAGATCATCGTCGACACCTACGGCGGCGCGGCTCGTCACGGCGGCGGCGCGTTTTCCGGTAAGGATCCGTCTAAAGTTGACCGTTCCGCAGCCTATGCGGCGCGTTACGTGGCGAAGAACATCGTAGCCGCTGGCTTGGCCGATCGTTGCGAGATTCAGGTTTCCTACGCTATCGGCGTGGCTGAGCCGACGTCTATCGCCGTTGAAACCTTCGGCACCGAGAAGATCTCCTCTGATCGACTGGCTGAGCTGGTGCGCGAATACTTCGATCTCCGTCCGCACGGCCTGATCCAGATGCTGGATCTGCTGCACCCGATCTATCAGGAAACCGCTGCGTACGGCCACTTTGGTCGTGAGCATTTCCCGTGGGAAAAAACCGACGTTGCGCCTAAACTGCGCGATGCGGCTGGCCTGTAATCTCCGCGTTTCCACCAAAGCCAGCGTGTCTGGCTTTGGTGTTTTTTACACTCCGCGTTTTTCAGACACTTCCACAGTGACCTCTCACCCACTTCTGACTACATTGACCTTTATGTAACACTTTGATAATTCTCACCGAAGCGTCCCCTGCGTTCATCATCGTATTTTTTGTAATCGATTACAGACCATCACCTCTCGCTTTTCGGATTGCCTGAATACCGTTTTGTCATATATAGATAGCCAGCCAATATCGACCGTTGGCAACAAAATTGTAACCGATTACACCTATCGGGAACGGATCACACAACACGATGCCGTGGCAGCCTATGCTACGGCGTACCAGGGTCAGAATTAACAAGTGAGGTTCTATGGTTGGGGCTAAAAATAACAACAGAGCATCCAATAAAACCATGACGTTTTTGGTCTGCTTCCTTGCCGCGCTGGCAGGGCTGCTATTCGGTTTGGATATTGGGGTGATTGCCGGCGCGCTGCCGTTTATCACGCAAACGTTTCAAATGACGAGTCATCAGCAGGAGTGGGTCGTTAGTTCGATGATGTTCGGCGCGGCTATCGGCGCTATCGGCAGCGGCTGGCTATCGTCTCATCTGGGCAGAAAAACCAGTCTGATGATAGCCTCCGTACTGTTCGTCGTCGGCTCGCTAAGCTCGGCGTTAGCACCGAACGTAGAGGTATTGATTATCTCCCGCGTGATCCTCGGTCTCGCCGTCGGCGTGGCATCTTATACAGCGCCGCTGTACCTGTCCGAGATCGCGCCCGAGAAAATTCGCGGCAGCATGATATCCATGTACCAGCTGATGATCACTATAGGCATTCTCGGGGCTTATCTGTCCGACACGGCGTTCAGCTACACCGGCTCCTGGCGCTGGATGCTGGGGGTGATTACGCTACCGGCCGTGCTGCTGTTTATCGGTGTCTTCTTCCTGCCCGGCAGCCCGCGTTGGCTAGCGGCCAAGGGACGCTTTAACGAAGCCAGACGCGTGCTGGACAGACTGCGGGACTCCACCGAGCAGGCGAAAAAGGAGCTGGATGAAATTCGGGAAAGCCTGCAAATCAAGCAGAGCGGCTGGGCGCTGTTTACCCATAATGCTAACTTCCGCCGCGCGGTCTATCTCGGCATTCTGCTGCAGGTAATGCAGCAGTTCACCGGCATGAATGTCATCATGTACTACGCGCCGAAGATCTTCGATGTCGCCGGTTTCACCAGCACCGGACAGCAAATGTGGGGAACCGTGATCGTCGGGGCCGTCAACGTACTGGCCACCTTCATCGCCATCGGTCTGGTTGACCGCTGGGGACGCAAGCCGACGCTGATTCTGGGCTTCGTGGTCATGGCCTTCGGCATGGGCGTGCTGGGAACGATGCTGCACATCGGCATCACCTCCAGCGCCATGCAATATGCCGCCATCATCATGCTACTAATGTTTATTGTCGGATTCGCCATGAGCGCCGGTCCGCTGATTTGGGTGCTGTGCTCCGAGATCCAGCCGCTGCGCGGCCGTGATTTCGGCATCACCGTCTCAACGACCACGAACTGGATCGCTAACATGATCGTCGGAGCGACCTTCCTGACTTTGCTAAACACCTTGGGCAACGCCAACACCTTCTGGGTCTACGGCGGCCTTAACGTCCTGTTCATCGTACTGACGCTACTGCTGATCCCGGAGACCAAAAACGTCTCGCTGGAACACATCGAACATAACCTGATGTCCGGCAAGCGTCTGCGTAATATCGGCGAATAACCCTCCCCCACCGGGGCACGTTTACAACCGTGCCCCGGTCACCGTATGCTTGACGCTATGAAGACTGAACGCGTTCCTATCGCACTCCATCAGGCGGTGATGCGCTGCCTGCGACAAAAAATGGCGCTGGCCAATACCGCTCTCGACAGCGACTACCCCGAACCCGTCGTCACCTATAATCAGCGCGGCGCCACCGCCGGCAGCGCCTGGCTGCAAGACTGGGAAATTCGGATTAACCCCGTGCTGTTGCAAGAAAATCAGCAGGCATTCATCGATGAAGTCATACCCCATGAGCTGGCGCACCTGCTGGTCTACGCGCGCTTCGGCAAAGCGCCCCCACACGGTAAAGCCTGGCGATGGATGATGGAGCATGTTCTGGCGGTGCCAGCTCGCCGTACGCACACATTCGCCGTGACGTCCGTGCGTGGGAAAACCTTTCTCTATCAGTGCGCCTGTCAGCAACACGAACTAACGGTAAGGCGTCATAATCGCATTCTCCGCGGCGAAACCGAGTACCGCTGCCGCCGCTGCGGCACCCCTCTCAAGCGCAACGAAAAAGGGGCGCATTAACCCAATATTCCAGTTTATTCCGACCAGGCGCAGCGTTGCCTCACCGGAGGGCTTCCGGTACTCTGCACGCTTTTCTGCCCAAGGCGCTTTGGAACATGCTTCGCAAAACTCTTGTTATCGCTACCGTAGGCTACAGCCTGATTACTTTTCCTGCGCTCAGCCAGGAAATCCATAGTTTCACTCAGGCCAAAGCCGCTGCGGTGAAAATCAACCAAGACGCGCCAGGCAGCTTCTATTGCGGTTGCCGCATCATCTGGCAGGGTAAAAAAGGAATCCCCGACCTGCAATCCTGCGGTTATGAAGTTCGCAAGAACGCCAATCGCGCCAGCCGCATCGAATGGGAACACGTCGTCCCGGCCTGGCAATTCGGCCATCAGCGCCAATGCTGGCAGAACGGCGGGCGCAAGAACTGCGAGCAGGATGAGGTCTACCGCGAAATGGAAACCGACCTGCATAACCTGGAGCCGGCCATCGGCGAAGTCAACGGCGACCGCGGCAATCTGATGTATAACCAGTGGAACGGCGATGAGAGGCAGTACGGTCAGTGCGAGATGAAAATCGACTTTAAAAACAAGATGGCTGAACCGCCCGCACGCGCTCGCGGCCCGATTGCCCGTACCTATTTTTATATGCGCGACCGCTATCATCTGACGCTTTCCCGCCAGCAGACCCAGCTATTTGAAGCCTGGAACCGGCTGTATCCCGTGACGCAGTGGGAATGCACTCGCGACAATCGCATCGCCCAGGTTCAAGGCAATCACAACCCCTACGTGCAACAAGCTTGCCAGCTGTGATCCGGCTACCTACTATAGCTTAGGTCCTAAACGCCACCCTCCGAGGACGGTGGTGGGCTCCATCTGGGCGATCCGCCCATTCCGACAGACATGACGTAAAGGCCAGAACATCAATGCGAATACCGCGCATTTTTCATCCCGAAACGCTATCGCCCCACGGCGGCGAAACCGACCTCAGCGCGGACGCCGCCAATCATATCGGCCGCGTCCTGCGCATGAACCGCGGTCAGGCGCTACAGTTATTTGACGGCAGCAACTGCATTTTCGATGCGGAAATTCTGCTGGCCGACAAAAAACGGGTACAGGTATGCTACAACGCCGCGCAGCAGGAAGACCGGGAGTCTCCGCTGCATCTGCATCTCGGGCAGGTGATTTCACGCGGTGAGAAAATGGAATTCACCATCCAGAAATCCATCGAGCTGGGCGTGAATGAAATTACCCCATTGTTTTCAGAGCGTTGCGGCGTCAAGCTGGACGGAGAACGTCTGGAGAAGAAGCTGTCTCAATGGCAAAAAATCGCCATCGGCGCCTGCGAACAGTGCGGTAGAAACCGTATTCCGCTCATCCGTCCCCCCCTGTCGCTGGAAAGCTGGTGCGCGGAACCGGACAATGGGTTAAAACTGAACCTGCATCCGCGGGCGACACACAGCATCAATACGCTGCCCACGCCGGTGCAGCGAGTCCGGCTACTGATTGGCCCGGAAGGCGGCCTTTCGTCCGATGAAATTGCGATGACGGCAGAACACGGTTTTACCGATATTCTGTTGGGGCCTCGCGTTCTGCGTACAGAAACCACAGCGCTTACCGCAATCACCGCATTGCAGGTTCGATTCGGCGATCTGGGGTAAAGGAGAAAGAGAATGATCAAACTCGGCATCGTGATGGACCCGATTGCAGCCATCAACATAAAAAAAGACACCAGCTTCGCCATGCTGTTGGAAGCGCAGCGCAGAGGCTGGGAGCTGCATTATATGGAGATGGACGATCTCTATCTGAACGCGGGCGAAGCTCGCGCCACCACGCGCAGCCTAAGCGTCGAGCACAATTACGACGGCTGGTATCAGTTCGGCGACACGCATGATATCGCCCTGCATGATCTGGACGTGGTGCTGATGCGTAAAGATCCGCCGTTCGATACCGAGTTCATCTACGCCACTTATCTTCTTGAACGCGCTGAAGAAAAAGGCACGCTGATCGTTAACAAACCGCAAAGTCTGCGCGACTGCAACGAAAAGCTATTTACCGCCTGGTTCGCCGACCTGACGCCCGCGACGCTGGTCACCCGCCGCGCCGACAAACTTCGCGAGTTCCACCAGCAGCATAAAGACGTCATCCTCAAGCCGCTGGACGGCATGGGGGGCGCCTCGATCTTCCGCCTGAAACAGGATGACGCCAACGTGTCGGTCATCATCGAAACGCTGACCGAACACGGCAGCCGCTACTGCATGGCGCAGAACTATCTGCCCGCCATCAAAGACGGCGATAAGCGCGTACTGGTCGTGGACGGAGAACCGGTTCCTTACTGCCTGGCCCGTATCCCGCAAGGGGGAGAAACGCGCGGTAATCTGGCCGCCGGCGGCCGGGGAGAAGCGCGTCCGCTGAGCGAAAGCGACTGGCGGATCGCCCGTACCGTCGCCCCGACCTTGAAACAGAAAGGACTGATTTTCGTCGGCCTGGATATCATTGGCGACCGTCTGACCGAGATCAACGTCACCAGCCCGACCTGCGTACGTGAGATTGAAGCGGCGTTCCCGGACATCTCCATTACCGGCATGCTGATGGACGCCATTGAACGGCGGCTGTCCGCACGCTGAGCACTCTTCGACGGCCTGGAAGCGATCCCCGGTCGACCATGCACATCTGCCGGGTTCGTCGGCTGGCGGCGAACCGAAACAACGACAGAAAACGATAAGAACAGACCATGAATTTACAGCATCACTTTCTTATCGCGATGCCTGCCATGCAGGATCCGGTATTCAAACGGTCCGTGGTATACGTCTGCGAACACGGTGAAGACGGTGCGATGGGGCTGATCATCAATAAACCGATGGAACAGTTCACCGTCGACGATATTTTGAAAAAACTGAAAATCACTCCGCCGGAGTCAAAATCCGATATTCGGCTGGACAAACCGGTTTTTTCCGGCGGTCCGCTGGCGGATGACCGCGGCTTCATTCTGCACACCCCGCAGGCGGGCTTCGCCTCCAGCATCTCCGTGTCGCCCGATACGATGATCACCACGTCCAAAGATGTACTGGAGACGATGGGTACCGTCGACCAGCCCAATAATACGCTGGTCGCCCTGGGTTATACGGCCTGGGAAGGCGGACAGCTTGAGAGCGAACTGCTGGACAATGCCTGGCTGACCGTCACAGCCGATCAGGACATCCTGTTCCACACTCCAATAGCGGACCGTTGGCGCGTCGCCGCGAAGAAGCTCGGCGTGGATATCCATATGATCGCCAGTGATGCGGGACACGCCTGATGAGTCACCGCACCATCATGGCGTTCGACTTCGGTACCCGCAGCATCGGCGTCGCCATCGGTCAGGATCTAACGCGCACCGCCCGCCCGCTGCAAGCCTTCAAAGCTCAGGACGGCACGCCGGACTGGCAGAAGGTCGAGAAGCTAATACGGGAATGGCAGCCTGAGCTGGTGATAGTCGGCCTGCCGCTCAATATGGATGGCACGGAACAGCCGCTGACGGCCCGTGCGAGAAAATTCGCTCAGCGCCTTCACGGCCGCTTCGGCGTTGCGGTGGAACTGCATGATGAGCGTTTAAGCACGGTGGAAGCCCGCTCCGGACTGTTCGCTCAGGGCGGCTTTCGGGCTTTGGATAAAGGCAGCGTCGACTCCGCCTCGGCGGTCGTCATTCTTGAAAGCTGGTTCGAGCAGCACTAGCGTTAACTCGGAGCTAGCGACGAGTCAACGCCAAGTCGGGATATATCGCACAAAAGAAAGGTGGCGCGGTCGAAAGAACGCGCCACCTTTTTATTTGTCTGGAGATGTCTCCCGTTAATCGTCGGGATATTCGCGCAGGAAGCGCTCGACGTCGTTCACCATCGACTCAGTCCCCACAAAGAACGGCGCGCGTTCATGCAGTTTCTGCGGCTGGATATCCAGAATACGGCGATGTCCGTCGCTGGCTTTACCGCCCGCCTGCTCCGCCAGCAGCGCCATCGGGTTGCATTCGTACAGCAGACGCAGCTTGCCCTGCGGATAACTGGCCGTACTCGGGTAGAGATAAATCCCGCCTTTCAGCAGGTTACGGTGGAAATCCGCCACCAGCGATCCGATATAACGGGATGTATAAGGCCGCATCGTGGCCTCATCCTGCTCCTGGCAATACTTGATGTACTTTTTCACGCCCTGCGGGAATTTGATGTAGTTGCCTTCGTTGATGGAGTAAGTGTTTCCCGTTTCAGGGAAGCGAACTCGTTCATGTGACAGGCAAAAAACACCCAGTGAGGGATCGTAGGTAAAGGCATGAACCCCGTGACCGGTGGAGTAGACCAGCATGGTCGAGGAGCCGTAAACGATATAGCCAGCGGCGACCTGCTTGCTGCCGGGCTGCAGAAAATCGGCCTCGGTCACCGGAGAGCCCAGCGGAGTAATACGTCGGTAGATTGAAAAAATGGTGCCGACTGAAACGTTTACATCGATGTTGGAGGAGCCGTCCAGCGGGTCCATCAACACAACATACTTTGCATTTTCGGAACGCTCACCTTCGAAGATGACGATTTCGTCCTCTTCTTCGGAAGCGATACCGGCGACTTCACCACGCGCCTTGAGCGCCGCCTTCAACTTTTCATTAGCGTACAGATCTAATTTCATCTGTACTTCGCCCTGCACATTGGAAACACCACTGGTGCCTAAAATATCCACCAGACCCGCTTTGTTAATGTCGCGGTGAATGATTTTCGCGCCCAGCTTGATTGCAGACAGCAACGCGGTGAGTTCACCCGTGGCATGTGAGAAATCGTGCTGTTTTTCGACGATGAATTCGCCTAACGTTTTCATAACACTATTCCATAGTCAGCAGATGAAAAGCGGTCTAATTATGTACCGCCAACGTTTGCGTTTGCAGTGTAGCCCAAAGAGAAAGCGAGCACATAGTCAAATCCATTTCTTGAGAACTATCCGTAGCGTTAGAATAAGTCGGACTTTTGTAGACAGTTGGGAAACGTATGCGCATTCATATATTAGGTATCTGCGGCACCTTCATGGGAGGGCTCGCGCTGCTGGCCCGCTCGCTGGGACATCAGGTGACTGGCTCAGATGCCAACGTCTATCCCCCCATGAGTACACTACTCGAAGAACAGGGGATCACCCTGATTGAGGGATACGATCCTTCGCAGCTGGAGCCTCAACCAGACCTCGTTATCATCGGTAACGCTATGTCCCGTGGTAATCCCTGCGTCGAAGCCGTGCTTGAACGGAACATGCCTTATGTCTCCGGGCCGCAATGGCTCCACGACTACGTGTTGCGTGAGCGCTGGGTGATTGCCGTCGCGGGAACCCACGGCAAAACCACGACCGCCGGGATGGTGACCTGGATATTGGAAGCCTGCGGCTACAATCCCGGCTTCGTCATTGGCGGCGTACCCGGCAACTTCGACGTTTCTGCGCGGTTGGGCGATAGCCCGTTCTTCGTCGTGGAAGCTGACGAATATGATTGCGCCTTCTTCGACAAACGCTCCAAGTTCGTTCATTACTGTCCACGAACGCTGATTCTGAATAACCTCGAATTCGATCATGCCGATATCTTCGACGATCTGAAGGCGATTCAGAAACAGTTCCACCATCTCGTGCGGTTGGTGCCGGGAACAGGCCGAATCCTTGTTCCCTGCAACGATCAACCGCTGAAACAAGTCATGGCGATGGGATGCTGGAGCGAACAGGAGCTGGTCGGTGACGATGGTATCTGGAAGGCGAAGAAGAGCGTGCCGGACTCCAGCATTTTTCAGGTTTATCTGAACGAAGAATTGGTCGGTGAAGTCGAGTGGAGCCTGGTTGGCGAACACAACATGCATAATGGCCTGATGGCGATCGCCGCCGCCCGCCATGTCGGCGTTCCGCCGGCGGAAGCCTGCCGCGCGCTGGGTCACTTCATCAATGCGCGCCGCCGCCTGGAACAGCGCGGCACCGCGAACGGCATTACCGTTTATGATGATTTCGCGCATCACCCGACAGCTATACTGGCCACACTGGCTGCCCTTCGCAGCAAAGTCGGCGGCACGGCGAGAATCTTGGCCGTACTGGAACCTCGCTCCAACACCATGAAACTGGGGCACTGCAAAACCGAGTTAGCTCCCTCGCTGGGACGCGCGGATGAAGTCTTCCTGTTCCAGCCACAGCATATCTCCTGGCAGGTCGCAGAAGTAGCAGAATCTTGCGTGCAGCCGACGCATTGGAGTGCGGATATTGACACGCTAGTGGATATGGTCGCCAAAACCGCACAGCCCGGTGATCATGTATTAGTCATGAGCAACGGCGGGTTCGGCAATATTCATGAAAAGCTGCTGGAAACGTTCCAAAAACAGGTGCAGACAAAGAGCTGATGGCCTGAGCAAGGGGATACTCCCCCTTACTCTTACAGCGAATTGTCTCTCGGTCGGAACAAAAGAAAAAGGACGGGAATATCCCGTCCTTTCGTCGTTCTAAGCACCCGGTTACATCAGGCGTCAAACGGGTCGCGTAAAACGATGGTCTCTTCGCGATCCGGCCCCGTGGAGATGATGTCCACCGGCACGCCGGTCACTTCTTCTACACGTTTGATATAGTCCAGCGCCGCCTTAGGCAGGCCCGCGCGATCTTTCACGCCGAAGGTAGACTCGGACCAGCCCGGCAGCGATTCGTAAATCGGCTCGATGCCATCCCAATCCTCGGCCGCCAGCGGCGTGACGTCAACTTCACGACCATCCGGCAGACGGTAGCCTACGCAGATCTTCACCTCTTTCAGACCATCCAGCACGTCCAGCTTGGTCATGCAGAAACCGGAGAGGGAGTTGATCTGTACCGCGCGACGCACGGCAACCGCATCCAGCCAGCCTGTGCGACGGCGGCGACCGGTGGTCGCACCGAACTCGTTGCCTTTCTCACACAAGAAGTCACCCACGTCGTCAAACAGCTCGGTCGGGAACGGACCGGCGCCTACACGGGTGGAGTATGCCTTGACGATGCCGAGGACGTAGTCAACGTAGCGCGGACCCAGGCCTGAGCCAGTCGCCACGCCTCCTGCGGTGGTATTGGAAGAGGTAACATACGGGTAGGTGCCGTGGTCAATATCCAGCAGAGTCCCCTGCGCCCCTTCGAACATCACCAAATCGCCACGTCGGCGGGCTTTGTCTAGCAGATCGGAAACGTCCACAACCAGGGAGGTCAGGATATCGGCCATCGCCAGCACATCGTCCAATGTCTTCTGATAATCGACAGGTTCGACTTTGTAATAATGCACCAGCTGGAAGTTGTGATAGTCGATGATTTCTTTCAGTTTGACGGCGAAGCTTTCTTTATCAAACAAGTCGCCTACGCGCAGGCCGCGACGGGCCACTTTATCTTCGTAGGCAGGACCGATGCCGCGACCCGTCGTACCGATGGCTTTGGCACCGCGCGCTTTTTCGCGAGCGTTATCCAGAGCAACGTGATACGGCAGAATCAACGGGCAGGCTTCGGACAGCAGCAAACGCTCACGTACTGGCACGCCGCGCGCTTCAAGTTCCGTCATTTCTTTCATGAATGCATCAGGCGCCAGCACCACACCGTTACCGATGATGCTAACTACGTTTTCGCGGAGAATGCCTGAAGGAATCAAATGGAGGACGGTTTTTTCACCGTTAATAACCAGAGTATGGCCAGCATTGTGACCACCTTGATAGCGCACCACATATTTAGCGCGTTCAGTCAGCAGGTCGACGACCTTGCCTTTACCTTCGTCACCCCATTGGGTGCCCAGTACGACAACGTTCTTACCCATCTCACAATCACCAGTGTTGCTTAAAAAAAGATTCTAACATCTCATTTGTATGCTTTCAGTACTTTTTAGCACACGTTTGCGCAGAAATCTGTCGCCAATTTTAGCCGTCCATGCGGCTACGCAACATGTAGTAGATCACAAGACCGGCGACCACTATTCCGCCCCCAAAACGGCGCAAAACCGCATCCGGCAATTGCGCGATACCGAGTATCATTCGTCGCCAAATACGGGGAAACAGTAGCGGCCCCAGCCCTTCAAAAATCAACACCAACCCCAAGGCCAGCCAGACAGATACACTCATAGAGAACTCCAGACATAAAAAAAGCCCGCGTCGGGCGCTGACTGTGCGGCAGGAAACCTGCCACAGACAACACACAACGCGGGCCGCGTATTAGCTAACCAGCGGAACGAAAATTAGCGTGCCGGCACGGTCTTCTCAGGTGACTTCATGTAACGGAAGAAGTCGCTGTCCGGGCTTAACACCAGAACGTCCTGATTACCGCTGCTAAAGCTGTTTTCATACGCGCGCAGGCTACGGATAAAGGCATAGAAATCCGGATCCTGACTGAATGCGTTGGCGAACAGTTTCGCAGACTCGGCATCGCCTTCACCGCGCGTCATACGGCCTTCACGCTCAGCTTCCGCCAGTGTACGCGTCACTTCATAATCCGCAGTGGCTTTCAGCTTCTCAGCCTGTTCCTGACCCTGTGAACGATGACGACGAGCAACGGCTTCACGTTCGGCGCGCATACGTTGGAAGATCGCATCCGATACTTCCGTCGGCAGGTTGATCTGTTTGATACGCACGTCGATCACCTGGATCCCCAACGCAGCCATGCTGTTCGGATTCACATGCGGCAACTCGCCGCTGGTTTCCTGCTCTACACGCGCGGCGGCAGAGGCGATGGCGTTATCGGCTTCTGTGGTCTCACCCGTGCCGGTGTTCAACGCGTCACGTACGTCCATCATCAATTGACCACGAGAGTCCGTCACGATGCCTTTCACATCCTGACGTCCGATTTCGGAACGCAGACGGTCGTTAAATTTACGTTTCAGCAGCACCTCGGCCTGGGAGATATCGCCACCGCCGGTCGCCAGGTAGTAACGGCTGAAATCGCTGATACGCCATTTGATGTAAGAGTCGACAATCAGGTCTTTCTGCTCTTTGGTGATAAAGCGATCGGCCTGGTTTTCCATGGTCTGAATACGGGCATCCAAGGTCTTCACAGATTCAAGGACCGGGATCTTGACGTGCAGACCCGGCTCATAAATGAGCGGCTTGTTCTCATCGTCACGCAGGACTTTGCCGAAGCGCATGACGATCCCGCGCTGCCCTTCCTGTACGACAAACAGTGAAGCGTAGATCACCATAAGTACCAGGATCAGAATAAATAGTACTGACTTACGCATTGATTATTCTCTCCCTACTCGTGTGATCTCATCCCGCTGGGCGTTGGCCCGGCGCTGATCCATGATGTTGCCGTTAATGCTGCTGCGCGAAGAATTGTAGCTGCTGCTCGAACCGTTGTTAGACGAGGAATTACGCAGCGGTGCAACCGTGTTGGTCGCGTTGCCGCCCGTGATGTTCTGACCACGCAGCATCTGTTCCAACGGCAGCACCATCAGGTTGCCGCCTTTGTCGTTCACCAGCACTTTGCGGGTGCTGCTCAACACACGTTCCATGGTTTCGATGTAGAGACGTTCACGAGTGATCTCCGGCGCGGCCTTGTATTCCGGCAACACGCGAGCAAAACGAGCCACTTCACCTTGCGCTTCCAGAACGGTACGTGTCTTGTAGGCGCGAGCCTCTTCCAGAATACGCTGAGCCTGACCGTTCGCACGCGGCTGAACTTCATTGGCATAGGCTTCCGCTTCACGGATGTACTGCTGTTCGTTCTCACGCGCGGCGATGGCATCGTCGAACGCGGCTTTCACTTCTTCCGGCGGACGAGCGGCCTGGAAGTTGACGTCGAGTAGCGTGATACCCATGTTGTAAGGACGAACGGTTTCTTCCAGAACACGTTGGGTATCGGTACGCACGATGGTACGGCCTTCGGTCAGAATCTTGTCCATCGTGTATTTGCCGATGACGCCGCGCAGCGCGCTGTCGGTCGCCTGACGCAGACTATCGTCCGCGTTGGTCACGCTGAACAGATACTGCTCCGGCTGTGTGACGCGGTACTGTACGTTCATTTCAACGCGGATTACGTTCTCATCCGACGTCAGCATCACGCCGGACGTCGCCAGTTCGCGCACAGATTCGACGTTGACCGCTCGTACGTCATCAATAAACGTGGGTTTCCAGTTCAGGCCAGGGCTGACCAGATGGCTGAATTTACCGAAACGAGTCACAACGCCGCGCTCGGCTTCTTTAATGGTATAAAAACCGCTCGCCGCCCAGATCACGGCGGCGACGACCACCACGACACCCAAGATACGTCCGCCAGAGCCGAAACTCCCGCCGCCGGAACCTGATTTTTTTCCACCGCCCAGCTCACCGAGCTTTTTGCTCAGTTTGCGGAAGATGTCGTCAAGATCCGGTGGTCCCTGATCTCGGCCACCTTTGTTATTTCCGCCAGAGTTGCCGCTATTTTTATTGCTGCTCCCCCACGGGTCGCGGTCCTGTCCGTTATTACCGGGCTGATTCCACGCCATGTTTTAGCTCCATTCATTATGATAGGTGTTCTTCGGGGTCAAATGTCCCAGAGTTCATCAGACTATACTTCGACGATATAATCTTCTAATTGCTGCTCCTGCTTACAGAGACGACGCCAGTCGACGATAGGCATTCTGATTACCAGACCCACGCTGCCGTCTTCTTCTATCCATTCTTTTTCTATTGCCTGAAGCTGATAAAAGCGGCTGCGCAGACGCCCCTCCTGCGGAGGCAATTGCAAGGAGTACTGTGCGATCTCCCCAGACAACCGTTCGGTCAATGCCTGAAACAGCAGAGGTATTCCTTCGCCGGTTTGCGCCGACAGCCAGACTCTAACCGGTTGATGCTCTGCATTGCGATCGATACGCGGAGCGAAATTGTCCAGCGCATCGATTTTATTCATGACGAGCAGCGTCGGAATTTCATCGGCTTCGATTTCCGTCAGCACCTCGTTAACCGCGTCAATATTTTCGTCCATGCGGGGATCGGCCGCATCAACGATGTGAAGCAACAACGACGCCTGACGGGTTTCCTGCAGCGTAGCTTTAAATGCCGCGACCAGATCGTGAGGCAGTTCGCGAATAAACCCGACGGTGTCCGCCAGGACAGTATCGCCCACGTCAGCCACATCGATCCGACGGAGCGTGGGATCCAGCGTGGCGAATAGCTGATCGGCAGCATACACATCCGCGGCTGTCATTTGATTAAACAACGTGGATTTACCGGCGTTGGTATACCCCACCAGCGATACCGTAGGCACATCCGCACGCGTACGGGCACGTCTTCCCTGCTCTCGCTGTTTTTCCACGCGGACAAGGCGCGACAAAATCAGACTAATGCGGTTGCGCAGCAGACGACGGTCGGTTTCAAGCTGTGTTTCACCGGGGCCTCGCAGCCCTATCCCGCCCTTTTGGCGTTCCAGGTGAGTCCAGCCACGCACCAGACGCGTAGCCAGATGGCGCAATTGCGCCAGCTCGACCTGCAGTTTCCCTTCATGGGTGCGGGCGCGCTGGGCGAAAATATCAAGAATCAATCCGGTCCGGTCAATGACCCGGCATTCGCACAGACGCTCGAGATTTCGCTCCTGTGCGGGTGATAAAGCGTGATTGAACAGCACGACGAAAGCGTCGGTTTCTTTAACCGCCTTGGCGATCTCTTCTGCTTTACCCTCGCCGACAAAATACTTGGGATGAGGCGCTTTGCGACTACCGGTGATCACCTGTAGCGATTCGATTCCGGCAGAAGACACTAGAGATTCGAACTCCAGCAGATCTTCAGTATCTTTCTCTTGGGAAAAGTGAATATGAACTAGTATGGCCCGTTCACCGGCTTCATAACGGTCAAACAACCGAACAACCTCTCAAACAAACAAATGCAGCCACAAACGGGGAAATGACGTGATGCCCTTCCCCCGCTGAGGTAAATCGGTAATAGCCTTTATTCAGCGTCATCGCTTTCCTGAGGCTGCGACTGCTGACTAGTCGTGTTATTACCATGATAGTTATTCGCGCCAGGATTATTGCTGTGATGAGACACCGGACGAGACGGAACCACCGTGGAGATCGCGTGCTTGTACACCATCTGGCTAACCGTGTTTTTCAGCAAAATCACAAACTGATCAAAAGACTCAATCTGGCCCTGCAACTTGATGCCATTTACCAGATAAATAGAAACTGGAACACGTTCACGACGCAAAGCATTCAAGAACGGATCTTGCAAAGATTGCCCCTTAGCCATTCTATATTTTCCTTATTTGCTTGTTGTTTGTAACAAAGAACCCTGTGGCTCTAAAATAGCGGTATAAAAATTTGTGCCGAGAATCAGCCAATTGTACACAATCGACCAACCTATGCACTAACAACCTGCATGACCTTACCCAACGCATCCTGCGGCTCATCGCTATCAAGCCAGCACACATTGTCCCACCCGCGTAACCAGGTTATTTGCCGTTTGGCTAACTGTCGGGTAGCGCAGATCCCACGATAAATCATCTCGTCGTAATCTATTTCACCGGACAAGTAGGACCACATTTGGCGGTAACCGACGCAGCGGATGGAAGGCAAACCCGGATGCAGATCGGCACGAGCGAACAGCGCGCGTGCTTCCGACTCAAAACCTGCCTGCAACATCTGTTGAAACCGTAGTGCAATACGCTCATGCAACAATTCGCGCGACGCGGGAGCGATGGCGAACTGATGCACCCGGTAAGGCAGCGCTTCACCCGATGTTTTTGTCAGTTCGGTTAAAGTGTTACCTGAAACGGAAAAAACTTCCAGTGCCCGCGACAGTCTCTGCGGATCATTTGGATGAATCCGAGAGGCAGCAATGGGATCTATCTCTCGCAGCTCATGATGCAACGCTTCCCAGCCTTCTCGCTGCGCCCGCGCCTCTATTTCCCGTCGCACTTCCGGATCTGCTGGCGGCAAGGGCGAAAGTCCTTCGAGCAGCGCCTTGAAATACAACATCGTTCCCCCCACCAGCAAGGGGATCCGACCGGCGGCGGTGATCTCCGCCATCTCCTTGAGCGCATCTCGGCGAAAATCGGCAGCCGAATAGGCGTCAGCGGGATCGATAATATCGATCAGTCTGTGCGGCGCTTGCGACAACTCTTCGGCGGTAGGCTTGGCGGTGCCGACATCCATGCCCCGGTAGATCAACGCGGAATCCACGCTGATCAGCTCAACCGGGAGGGATTGCCGCAGCGCCATGGCTAACGCCGTCTTTCCGGAAGCCGTCGGTCCCATAATGAAAATGGCCGGCGGGTACTGCGTTGTTTCACGTTCAGTCATGCTTTAAAGCCTTGATGGCGGACTCAATATCCATCACATAAAGAAACTCTGATGGCGGAACTTTGACCCGCTCAGGACAGAGACGTTCAATATCCGCTAACAGTTGTACCGCTTGAGCCTGAGTCCAGCTCTCATGCTCGCTGTACAACCGCCGCGCTATCCACGCCGCTACCTCATCAGAATCTGACTGAGGGCAATCAGCGAGATAGCCTAACAGGTCAGAGATCAAGTTTTGTAAATTTTGTTGTCTTAATGGTAAAGGTACCGCGCGCAGCGTGGCGCGCTGCTGCTCAACCACGATATCAATACCAAAATGGGCGAGCCGTTTTTGACTCTCCGTCACCGCCGCGCGCTCTTTACTCCCCAGCGTTAGACGCTGGGGGATCAGCAACGGCTGTGGCCGTAATCCTTCCTCGCCGGGCGTCATCTGCGCCTGACGGACATAGCGCTCGGCAACCGGCAGAGACAGTAGGGCCAATCCCTGCTGATATTCCACCAGCGCATAGCAGGGCGGATAGATGGTCAGCACACGGCCTAATCCCTCTGACCGACTGGCCAATGGGACTTCGCCTTCTGCGGTCCGCGCGATGTTGGCACGGGAAGACGCAGCGAGGTCCGGCGACTCATCGCCTGAAGGTATTGACCGCCCGGAGGCAGGCTGTAGCAGTTTTTGATACAGCTCGCCCTGTTTGCGCTGATACCCCGCGCCATGAGGATACGAGGCAGGCGGGCGCTCCTGCGCTTTACCGCCGGAAATCGGCATCCGTGGCGGAGGCTCGGTTTGCGCAGGCCGAGCAAAGTGGTTCTCGCCGGCCGCGGTGCGGTTTTCCTGCTGCCAGACCGGCGCCGGCGTCTCACCCGGCGGGGTCACGGCCAGCGCGGGGGCAGCTGCCTGCTGGAGTACGGTCATCACCGCCTGATAGATAAAGTCATGCACCAGCCGGGCCTGATGGAATCTGACCTCGTGCTTGGCGGGATGTACGTTAACATCCACATGGTGCGGATCAACGTCCAAATAGAGGACGTACGCGGGCTGTTGATCGCTGCGCAGCTGATCCTGATAAGCCTGACGGATGGCGTGGTTAATCAGCCTGTCCCGCATCATCCGCTGATTCACGTAGCAATACTGCAGCTCCGGCAACTGCTGAGACCCCGTCGGATCGGCCACCCAGCCGCGGATCTTCAAATCGTCATGTTCCCAAGAGACGGCCAAGGCATGCTGAATAAACGCCGTGCCGCAGACGCTGCCCAGACGCCGCTCATGCTGCGAGGGATCGGTCACCGCCCGGTATTGCCGCACCAGCTTGCCGTTATGGTGAAGATTGAACGCTACATCAAAGCGAGCCAACGCAATACGGCGAACAACCTCGTCGATGTGCATAAATTCGGTTTTTTCAGTACGCAGGAATTTGCGGCGCGCAGGCGTGTTGTAGAACAAATCCAAAACTTCCAGCGTCGTGCCGACCGGATGCGCCGCCGGTTTTACCGTGACCGCCATGTCCCGTCCTTCGGCGTACGCCTGCCAGGCTTCGTTTTGGTCGCTGGTGCGGGACGTCAGCGTTAGGCGCGAGACGGAGCTGATACTTGCCAGCGCTTCGCCGCGGAAGCCGAGACTCATGATGGCCTCCAGATCGTCAAGCGTCGCGATTTTACTGGTGGCGTGGCGCGCCAATGCCAACGTCAGATCCGTTTTGCCAATCCCGCTGCCGTTATCGCGAATACGAATGAGCCGGCTGCCGCCGCGTTCGATGTCGATATCAATGCGCGTCGCTCCGGCATCGAGACTGTTTTCCACCAGCTCCTTGACCACGGACGCAGGCCGTTCCACTACCTCGCCAGCGGCGATTTGGTTAGCCAGTTGGGGGGGTAGAACCAGAATCGGCATCTTATCTCCTTGGTTTACTGCAATGTCGGCCTCAGGTGGCAGGGATAACCAGCGTCTGTCCTAACTGTACCGTCTGCGATGCCAGCTTATTTGCCTGCTGGAGCGCTTTCATACTGACATCGTAATGGTCCGCAATCGAACTCAGACTATCACCGCGCACCACCTTATGCGTCACCTTCTTCGCCGTGGTGGCTCTCTGGGTTACCGGGGTGGATCGTATCTGTGCGACCTGCGAGGCTGCGCCGCCCGGAATTCTCAGTCTCTGCCCAACCCATACAACGTCTTTTTTCAGGTTATTCGCATCGCGAATCGCCGACATGCTCACGCCGAAACGCGACGCAATCCCCGACAGCGTTTCGCCTTTTCCCACGGTGTGCCGCGAAGCAGCACCGGCAGGCGCCGCGCTGTTTGAAACCACCGGTTTGGAGGCCGGCAAAATGGCAGGCCGTTTGTCATGTTTAGGCGCATTCTGCAAAGGATGCGTCTCGAAATAGCCGCGCAGACCCAGATAAAGCGCTTTTGCGACACGCTCCTGATAGTCGCTGCTACCCAAAAGACGCTCTTCACCAGGATTGGAGATAAACCCGGTTTCAACCAGTAGCGACGGAATATCCGGCGAGCGCAGCACGCCGAGGCTGGCATGCTCGGGGCGGACTTTGTGCAGGCTGCCGACGCGCTGCAATTCTCGCAGCACCTTGACCGCCACGTCATAGCCGACGCGCTGCGAGTGCCCGAACTGTAGGTCCAGCACCGCCTGACTCAGGTAAGGATCGGCGTTATTGTTCGCCAGCAGGTCGCCCGCGCCTCCCAGCAGCTCAGACTGCTTCTCGTGCTGCTCAAGCCAGTTCGCCATTTCACTGTTGGCCCGGCGGTTAGACAGAACCCACACCGACGCGCCCGTTGCGCCGCGGTTAGGCGCCGCGTCCGCATGGAGTGAAACCAGCAGATTAGCCCCCTGCTTACGCGCCACGTCGGAACGTCCCATCACGGAAATGAAGTAGTCGCCGTCACGCGTCAGGACTGGTTTGAATACCGGGTCCTTGTTCAGCAGATCGCGCAGCTTACGCGCGATGCCGATGGTCACATTCTTTTCCTGCAATCCGCCGGGGCCGATAGCGCCAGGATCCTGGCCGCCGTGCCCGGCGTCAATTGCCACCACGATCTCATCGCCGGTCGAGGTTGGACGGCGAGCGGACGCGCGCGAAGGCGTCGTCGAGGCGGTGCTGGTCACCACCGTCGGCTTATTGTTGAACGGACTTTGCGGCGGCTCGGCTGGCTTAACCGGTTTCGCGGTCGCACGGGCTTCCGCCGACGATGCCCGGCTGGCTGCGCGCTGTGGCTGTTCGGCGCTCACCGTGAAAACCACCGTATAGTTGTCGCCGCGCTTTGTCGTCGTCGCGCGCGTTTTGGCTGGCTTCGTCAGTTCAAATACCAGCCGCAGGCTTTGCGCGTCTTTCGCTTCGCTGGTCCGAATGCGGTCAATCAGATTGCTACCGTTAAACGCAAGCGGGAGCCCTTTGATCACCCCGGTCTCCCGGACGTCGATCACAACCCGATCGGGATTGCTGAGCGGGAAAAATGCGTAGATCGGTTGACCGCTGAAACTCAGGGTGACCTTTGCCAGCCCCGAAGCGTTATCAACCTGAATATCTGAGAGATTCGCCGCCCAAAGCGGCCAGGACAGGAAGAGGACAACACTCAATAAAGCCTTCATCAACCGCACGATCATCACGTCTACTCCGACTGACCTATACAACGCGCCGCAATATGTTCGCCTGTGTCCGACAACACCCAAATCTCCGCCTGACGCCCCGCATCCTGATAGCTCAGGTGCAGCTCCAGATCGGCAGAAGGCAGTATCCCCGCGCCCTGCTGAGGCCATTCGATCAGGCAGATGGCCTCCTCGGTCAAATAGTCGCGAATGCCCATGAACTCCAGCTCTTCGGGATCCGCCAAGCGGTACAAATCAAAATGGTAAACAGGACGCGGCGACAGCATGTAAGGCTCCACCAGCGTATAAGTGGGACTTTTGACGTTGCCGGTATGGCCGAGCGCCTGCAAGAAGCCCCGGCTCAGCGTGGTCTTGCCCGCGCCCAGATCACCATAAAGATAGATAATTACGGCGCGGTCGCAGGCCTTCGCCAGAGTCGCACCGAGTGCAATCGTTGCCGTTTCGTCAGGCAGAGGTAGATAAAATGTCTTCATTCTGTCTTTTCTAAGGATATCCACTCAGGATTTACATACTGCGCCAGTACAGGCATCAAGTCCGTCGCCAGCATGCCGCGGGGGCCGCGCTGTTTCGCCAGCCAGTCGGCCGCGGCGCCATGAACCACACATCCGGCTCTGGCCGCGTCATACAACGAAAGTTTCTGCGCCGCCAGCGCACCGATGATGCCGGAAAGCACATCGCCCATCCCACCCGTGGCCATACCAGGGTTGCCGACGTCGGCGATGGCCAGCGCGCCTTGTTCATTGGCGATCACCGTTCCCGCACCTTTGAGTACCACGACGCCGCCGTAGCGTTTCACCAGCTTTCCCGCTGCAAGTAAGCGGTCACTCTCTATGTCGGCAACGCGACAGTTCAGTAGCCGTGCCGCCTCGCCGGGATGGGGCGTCAGGATGCGATTCTGACGTTTATGCGGGCTGATTGCCAGCAGGTTGAGCGCATCCGCATCCCATAACATGGATTTGTTACAATTTTCTGCGATCCGGAGGGCATTTCTGCCCCATTCACCTTGCCCCAGACCGGGACCGATCACGACCACATCAGCCCACTCCAGCCCTTGCCGCAACGTCGCTGTATTCAGCTCCTGAACCATCAGTTCGGGACGAGAAACCAGCAGCGCGGCAAGGTATTCTCGGTGAGTAAGTACTCGCACAAGTCCTGCACCTGTACGCAGGGCGGATTCACCCGCCATGAAAATCGCACCGCCGGTCCCCGCGTCGCCGCCGACAATCAGCAAACGGCCATTATCTCCCTTGTGCGCGCCAGGTCGCCGAGGCTTCAACCACTGAGAAAGATGTCGCGGCGTGAGGCGCTGGATCGGCGCATCCTGACGCGCTACCCACGACGACAGCGCCAGATCGTCGATATGCAGCTGCCCGACATAGTCACGGGCCTGACCGGTCAGCAGCCCAGGCTTCAAGGTGATAAACGTGATCGTCTGTGCGGCGTCGATCACAGCGCCAGCCACATGACCCGTTTCGGCATTCAATCCAGAGGGGATATCCAGCGCCACCGTAGGTGCCGGAAACGCATTGGCTGCCTCAATCAGTTGGTCGTAGGGAGCCCTGGGCGCGGCGGCAAGACCCGTGCCTAGCAGACCGTCGATAATCAAATCGATATCATCAGGCCAGGAAGCCTCCGGCGTCAGTTCAGTACCGCCATCAGCGAGCCATTGCGCCCTGGCCTGTTCAGCTTCGGTCGGCAACGGACGCTCCCCGGGGCAGACCATCACTGAAACGTGCAGGCCCGCGGCTTTCGCCAGCGTTGCCACCACATAACCATCACCACCGTTATTGCCGTGTCCGGCCAGAACCAGCCAGTGTCGGGCTGAAGGATAGTGCAAACGCGCCAGTCCAAATGCGGCAGAGCCCGCTCTTTGCATCAGCTCGTAGAGCGACACGCCTGCCGATTGTGCCGCCCCTGCCTCCTCTCGCCGTAGCCAGTCGGCTCGAAAGACCCTATTAGGTAATGCTCCGGACACAGAATTGATGCTGCAATCAATCATGGCGTGCTCCCTCTCATTTCTGCAGATGCGCTGCCGACATCGGGCGTGGACGCGATAACGCGGCCTCTTGGCAATCCGTTTTCACCCCGGAGTCGCCCGAGCTGACCGAAAATGCCTCATTTTTCCGAAAAGGCAGCGGAAACAGCTATCAGTTTACTCCGCTACACGTGGTTGGCGAATGACGGGGTCAGATTAGCGAGGGAAATGCGCGTTGAAGGGTCAGTCAGGCGCGGATGACGACCTGAACAAAAATGCGTCAATTTTTCGCCTGTCCGGCCTGTGGATAAATTTAAAAACTCTTTGGCAATCAAGCGTAAAAAAAAGTACAAGTGATCAGGATGGTGTTTTTTATCTAAAATTTATCTTTTAAATTCATATGGATAAAAAACAGCGATCCTTGGGCCTTCGGTGTGTCATCAAACACCGGCGTCAAGAAATCTGTGGATAAGTCTGTTTAAAAACTTATGAGATTTACTTTTGCGGAAAACAGAAGTGCTTTGGGAGGATAAAACCGATAGCGCTGCCAGCACTGGGGAATCAATTTACGCCCTGAATTTTATAACACACTGATTTTTAAGGTTTTTAAAATACAGTATGTTTAGGGGACGGCATTATGGCTCAGTGAATCCGAATTGGCAAGCGTTTTGAGTCTCTACTCCACGACGCGCATATGACTGCGATATTTTCGTCTACCGCAGCTCCTTGTCGGCAGGCGGCTTAGCCATGCCCATTAGAAACGACTCAGTTAGGTTAGTTCAATAATCAGACAATAAATAAAAAAGATGGAAAATTTTTTGAGTTTGACGGGCAAAATGGGATATCCAAAAGCAGCCAGCCCGCCGCAGTTCGCTCCCGCGCTTTGTCGTGGCATCGCCGTCATAGAGGGATACATGCCTGAATTCTCGAACCTAATGACTTTTGCGCTGATCTCGCTGGGGTTAGTGCTCACGCCCGGCTCAAACATGATTTATCTCATTTCCCGCTCGCTGTGTCAGGGACCCGAGGCGGGATTGATTTCACTGGGCGGCGTTGCAGTCGGATTTGTGTTTTACATGATGTGCGCGGCGGCGGGAATTACCGCTCTGATCATGGCGATCCCCTACGCCTACGACGCCTTGCGTTTCTGTGGGGCGCTTTATCTGCTGTATCTGGCCTGGCAGGCGGTCAGACCCGGTGGGCGTTCTCCGTTTTAAGTGAGAGATCTTCGCCCTGATACGCCGTCCAGACTGTTCCTGATGGGCTTCGTCACCAACTTGCTTAACCCCAAAATCGCGGTGATGTACCTCGCGCTGCTACCCCAATTCATCACCCCGGAATATGGCAATGTAATGACGCAATCTCTGGTACTCGGCTCGGTGCAAATCGCCGTTAGCATCAGTATTAACGCGCTGATTGCCATCATGGCCGGTTCTATAGCGGTGTTCCTGACGGGGCTCCCCTTATGGAGCGTGATCCAGCGCTGGCTGATGGGCACTGTTTTGGCCGGGCTGGCGGTAAGCATGGTGATGGAAGGACGGCGCTAGGTGCGGGTGAAATCCGGGGGGGGAGAACCCATGTCGATGTCAAAGCTATCACGCTTGTCGTGGTGTAGCTCTCGATGTTAGCAAGCGCTCACTTGCCACAAAGTCTAGATGAGCAAAACAGGCAAAATACGCCTTCTTCCCTCCCGTCCAGAACGGACGCCGTCACGGCGTCCGTCGTCATTGCACTCGTTTGGTTAGCCGCCGAAGTAGTTAGCCCCCAACGTCTCTTTATCTGTGTCGTCATTCACGTGGAAAGAGGAAAGGCTCCAGCGTTTACCCGTGCTGACTTCGCCAAGATACAGTTGGTATTTGCCTTCAGAGGTAGATGAAAAGAAGACATAATCTGTGCCATTCACAGGGAAGGCGTCGGAGTTATTACTATCGCAATCGTTAATCGACAGTTGTTCAGCCTGGTCGCTTGGGTTCACCTTGGTATACAGCTGATCGGTTCCGCTCGAATCCTTCCAGCGCGAGTAAAAGACCCGTCCATCCTGACGAACCGTCGGATAGTAAGCTTCCAGACCATTCGGCTTGTCGAAGACCACCTTTTTACCGGTAGCAAGCGTCAGGCGGTATACGCCCGTGACGCCCGACTCTTTCCCTGCCGCGTAGTACACCAGCTTGCCATCCGCGGACGGATACGGCATCGAACTTTCTATCGTTGAAGAGGCGTTGGTCAGATTGGTCTGCGAGCTGAACCCTGGCGCCCCGTTTTCAAAACTTAACGTCGCTTTCATCACATCGCCGTCCTGCTTGAAAAACAGCGCGCTGCCATCGGCGCTAAACTTGGGATCCTCGTTGCGGGTATCTCCCGTACTTTGGGTCAGGTTGACCGGCAGGTCGGCCGAGTCGACCCGCCACATAAAGATATTCCAGGCATCGTCCTTGATACCCATAAAGGCCAGCCATTGACCGTCGGGACTGAATACCGCGTTCATCGGGTCCTGAATCCCCCACGATGATGAAGACACCTGCGTCACTTTTTTAGCCGCGAAGTCATAAATAAAGATCTGGCTGGTGCCATCTCCGTAGCTGCCGTAAGTGTGATAGGCAAGTTTACCTTTCAGCGTGGAGGGGAACGTTGAGTCACTTTCCGTGGTGTGGTCGGTAATACAATTGGCTTTTGCGCCTGTGCTGAAACCCGCCAAAAGCGCGCCGCACATCAGCGCAGTTGCCCACATTTTAGGTTGCATAGTTTAGGCATCCTTACTTTATATCAATGTGTACTGGCCGTTATACCTCCGAAATCAACCCAACGATGTTTACATCAAACAACTGAATATTCGACGTGTTAACGGCCAGTTATACCTATGAACACTTACGTAACCTCATTGTTTCTCCGAGGTTTACGTCGTGAGATAGTCAAAAATATTTTAAGTATGATTATTGTGTGGGTAAACCGCGATGACGGATTAATCAACACTTTAGGAAAGATGAACGGTATCGGGTATGCCTCTCACGCGCGGCGCGGTATACGCTTGCTCACGTATCGTGACCCAGCGCTGACAGGAACCGTGCAACAACCGTTGTCTGCATGACTTTCGTTGCTGAACCAGGCCGAGCGTTACATTGACGCGCTGAGTCCTCTCGTATCAAACGCACGGCGGTGGCTGCAATGACACGCCCATTCGTCGAGTCCGGTGAGCGTAACCATGTCCGCGTGAAGAGGAAGACACTATCAGCAGGTTGCCCACCAAAACTGCCAAAAGTTTGTGTTTTGACGACAACAATAGCGACGTTGTCTTTAAGCAGTATTTGCTCATCCGCTGTCTGCAAATCATGGTTCTTGATAAGCCCCGAACGATGCGCGTCGAGATCGTCACTTCGACCCAGCGTCTGTCCCAGATGGCTGAGGGATAACAGCTCCCGGTCCAACAGCGTTTCTAACGCGGTGACGTCCGAGACCAACATCGCCTGTCGCAAACGCGCTTCCAACAGCCGAACACGCTCCATTTCCGCTTCTTGTATCCCACCTTCGCCATCATTAAATGACGCCACGACGAGTGCCGACATCGATAACACACTCACGTTTGCGGCTAAAAAACCTTCACCCCTTATGTCATACAGGCCAAGGAAACCAGCCTGTCCTTCTCACGTTGAATAAGCTCATCGTGTGTGTTCAACGTGGTGAAAACGACGGAAGATCGGGAAGAGCGTCATCATTAGCAACCAGGGTGCTAATGGACGAAAGGAGAAACACGATGGGAACCGTCACGCCGTAAGGCTTAGGGGGTGACGGTTAGGTGTGCAGATTACAGTTTGAAAATAACGGCCTGCCAGGCCTGTAAAGTTAGACGATCGGCGCCAGGCGAGGCGGCGTTTTCCGGCCGGTTGCTGATGACGGATTGAACAATCTTCTTATCTGCCGGCAACGACCAGTTCTGCGTCTCGCGCGAGAAGTTAATGCCGACCAGATACTGCTGATCTTTTAACGTGCGGGTATAAACGAAAAGCTTAGGATGTTCCGGCGCCAAATCGCGATACTCCCCGTGGATCAGCGCCGGAGCCTGACGCCGCAGCGCAATCAGCTGACGATGATAACCGTAGACCGAATGGTCATCGTCGACCTGAGCGGCCGCATTGATTTTCGTATAGTTGGGGTTCACCGCCAGCCACGGCGTGCCAGTGGTAAATCCCCCCTGCGCCGCGGTACTCCACTGCATCGGCGTTCTGCCATTATCGCGGGAGGTTTGGCGCACATTATCCAGAAACTCTTTGGACGAGACTTTTCCCCCTTCCACCAACGCCTTCCATAATCCGCGGATTTCAACGTCCTCGAAATCCTTCTCGCTGGTGAAAGGATAATTGGTCATGCCCAGCTCTTCCCCCTGATACACGAAGGGCGTCGCCCGCTGGGTCATCATGAGCGTGGCCAACGCTTTGGCGGACAGCTCCCGCCACGCCTCGCTGTCATCGCCGAAATGCGACACCGCGCGCGGAAGGTCATGGTTGCTCAGGAAACTGGTGTTCCAACCCGCCGCACCTGAACGGTCAATTTTCGCGAAGGCGGTTTTGAGTTGCGGCAAGGTCCACTCCGTCTTGCGCCAGCCGTCTCGGTCAAGGCGTACGACGTCAAAATGGAACAGCATATTTAATTCCTGGCGATCCGTGTCGACGAACTTGGGCGTGTCCTCAAACGTGACCCCATAGGCCTCGCCCACGCTCATGGCGTTATAAGGCGCCAGAACTTCTCGATTCATCTCATGTAGATATTCATGGATACGCGGTCCGGTGGCGAAAACATTTTGCGGCTGGGCCAGCTGCTGCGGGCTTAAATCAGGCAGACCGGGCTGCTTGGAAATAAAAGGGATCACGTCCATGCGAAAACCGGAGACGCCCTTATCCAGCCAGAAGCGCATAATGTCATAGACCTCCTGATGAACCTTTTTATTTTCCCAATTCAGGTCAGGCTGCTTCTCCGCGAAATAGTGCAGATAATATTGTCCGGTCTGATCGTCTTTTTTCCAGGCAGGGCCACCGAAGAAAGCGGGATAATTATTCGGCACCTCGCCATTGCGCCCATCTCGCCAGATATAGTAATCGCGGTACGGATTATCCTTGGACTTTCTGCTTTCTTTAAACCACTGATGCTCATCACTGGTGTGGTTAACCACTAAATCAATAATCAAACGCATATCACGGCGTTTTATTTCGCTAAGCATGTGGTCGAAATCATTCATCGTGCCGAACTCTTTCATGACCTTCTTGTAATCACGAATGTCATAACCATTGTCCGCATTCGGGGAGTCAAAATGCGGACTGAGCCAAATCACGTCAACGCCGAGTTTTTTCAGGTAATCCAGTTTCTCAGTAATACCATTGAGGTCACCAATGCCGTCTCCATCACTATCGTTGAATGAACGAGGATATATTTGGTAAACGACAACCTCTTTCCACCATTCACGATTTTTCTTTTCTTCAACAGCATCTGCGGTCTGAGGCAGCACCACGGATGACATCGCTGCGGCCAGCATACACATAGGTAAATTCGCCATCGTTCCCTTCCCTATCAATGATCGTTTTTGAATGTATAAGAAATGTCGCTGATTAAAAGATGGCAGCTTCCGGCAACGCTCACGACCGATAATATTTTATTATGTGAGCGGCTTCACAAGCAAAAACAAGACTTACAACAGCGTTGCGATAGGAAAACAGATACGTGTCATATTTAATATATTATTAGACAACTTAAAAATCATTTTCATTGTTAATATAAAAAATTGAAATCGCGAGAAATTTAATTCACCCCCAAAAAATTACTTACCAAAATATTAATCACGCAATAATTAATGCTTGGGATTTTCAATAACGTTGAATAGCTTTATATAAATAGAGCGTCATAACACATGTGCACACGCCGAATAACATCGTTATGATTCGGTTAGGTCGATATTTATTAGTTCGAATAGTTCGTCAACGTGAGTCGTCCCATTAAGACGTCATTTCGTACAATGTTTTTACAGTCCGGAGAGGAAAGAATGTCGAACACCATCCCTTCAGATGCAACGCGATGCGTCTCTCATCCCGATACCATTATGGATGGTTTCGCCGGTTTTTCCGTCCCGGTTTATCGCGCATCGACCATCGTCTACCCCGACGCAGAGGCTTTCCGCAACCGTAGAAAGCGGGGACCCGAGGGCTATACTTACGGTCTTTTCGGCACGCCGACCAGCCGCTGTCTGGAGAGACAGCTTTCTCAGCTGCAAAAAGCAGAGGGCACGCTTGTCGTACCTTCAGGACAGGCGGCCATAGGCGCGGTCATGCTAGCGCTACTCCGGCAAAACGACCATCTGCTCATTCCAGACAACGTCTACCCGCCGGTCAAAGAATTCGCTCAAACCGTACTGTCTCAATTCGGCGTTATTTGCGAAGTTTATGATCCTATGGACCTCACTGACATGAATAAGCGTCTGCGCCCTGGAGTCACCAAACTGGTCTGGGTTGAATCCCCGGGGTCGACCTCACTGGAAGTCAGTGATTTGCCGACCATTGCCCGACTAGCACACGCCGCAGGCTCACTCGTCGGATGCGACAATACTTGGGCTACAGCACTCTTGTGTAAACCTCTCCAACTCGGCGCAGATTTGGTGGCTGAAGCCTTGACGAAATATGTCGGCGGCCATTCGGATATTCTGCTGGGCTCTCTCAGTTTCCAGGATGGTGCTTTATATGAGCGCGTGAAACACCAGGTTGGCATGCTGGGGATGGGGGTGTCTCCCGATGAGTGCTCGCTGGCGCTTCGAGGGCTTGAAACGATGGCGCTTCGGCTACGCCACGCAGGGGGGGTCGCGCTTGAGTTTGCCCAGCGGTTGTGCAACAACCCCGTGGTTTCGGCCGTGTTGCACCCCGCTCTGACCGACAGCCCTGGGCATGTATTTTGGCAACGCGATTTCGCCGGAAGTGCAGGCGTGTTCACCCTGCGATTGGACGAGATGTCTAACGCCATCGTGGATAGCGCCCTCAACAGCCTGACGACCTTTAAGATCGGTTTTTCATGGGGAGGAACTCACAGCCTGATCGTGCCAGCGGAACTGGGCGACGAACGCTCACTGATATCCGTACCAGCCAATGCAGTCTATCTGCGTATCAGTATCGGCTTGGAAGCGGTAGATGAACTCTGGCACGATATGGAGGTCCTTTGCGAAATATTCGCTAAAAATCGACCTCTGCTTCACTCGTGCGGTTCAACACAGCATCACGAATAACGGCAGCGGGTCATAGTTTGGGGCCTCTGACCGGACAGATAGTGCTCCTCCCGATGATGCCATGATAGCCAGCATTGCCCTGAAATACGCAAACCAACACACTTTGGATCAGCTAGATGACCCATACATAGATCACCAGAATGATTAACGTCCAACCCGATATCTTATTGATCAACCCTATTTTTCTAGAACTTAAATAGTGCCCTGCGATATGCCCCAGCGCCATCCAGGGTATCAATGAGATGATGGAAGAGATGAAAAAAAGCACAGCATAAACGACGATGTGTTGTCGGTTTGCGCTTGTGACAAAAGAACTATAGGAAAGAATAGCGAACAACCAAGCCTTATAGCTCAATGGATGAATAAGTAATCCACTGGAGAAAGAGAGCGTCGGTTTATTTGCTTCTGAGGGCAAGTCAGCACTGGATCGAATAATCTGATAGCTTATCCACAACAAATAAATCGAGCCTAATATTTTCAGAAGATACATAATTCTTTCATCTGCCTTGGCTCCCGACAAATAAATATATGCACTTGCGTAAAGAACCACACCAAAACCCATCGTAATACCGAGGGAAAAAGGAATCGTTTTCTTCCAATTGCTTTTTGATGACTGGCTGAATATCGCGATATTAGCCGGTCCTGGAGTAATACTGGCGACGAAAGAAAAAATGAAGAAAGCAATGTAGTTGTAAATTTCCATATTCGATATCTCTAAATTTTATGCTAGAGCGCTGGCTGGCATCTAAGTCGTTTTCACTTTCATCAAGTTGACACAAAATCACGACACTCGCACTAAATGAAAATTACTGCAGAATAATACGAAGAATGAAAATGAGCAACGCTTCGCCCTGCTTCCATCCGTTATATCGCTTCTCGCGCCGATCGCGGAATCCTCATTCCACATAGAGTCTAAACGGAATCATTTTTACCCATGCTTCAAGCTTCAATACGTCATCAAAGCTGCTATTAAACGACAGCCTGAATAGCAAAATAATCGACCTCACGGCGTCGATACGATCCCGTTAATTTTTAGCTTACTATTAGTCAGGATAATAATTTTGTACTGAAAATAGCATTGCTTTTGAATTGCGAACAAGCCCAAGGATCCGGCGAGGTAAACTGACCATAGTGATTATAAGCTTTCGCTTTACAGCCGCCCAGGCATTGGCTTTGACTGTCACACTCGACGCAACCAGCGATAACATCAACGGTAGCGTGCCTAATGACATCCCACTTGGGATCTTGCCATAGTGAGTCCAATTCCTGATTGAGTATATTGCCAATAATAAATTTATCGTCTGACATAACAGGACAAAAACTCAGGTCACCATTCGATTTTATATAACATTGATTAAAACCGACACCGCAAAGATTCTTGGCCGAAGAGATCTCCCTCATTTGACCCAATGAGGCTTCATGAGTGGCCAAACATTGATCGTCGCAATATTTTTCAATCAATTTTCTCACCTTAAATCCATCATCGATGGAAATGACCAACTCCTTGTTTTTCTTCCCGCGGCCAAAATAATCGAACCGGTCAAAGTAGACGTTTTCCACCTGCAGCTCTTTCATCAACGCCATAAACTCTTCTAATTCAGTGATGGTTTTCGTCGTTAAAGTGTGGTTAACCCTTACATTGATTCCATATTCCTTTAATAATCTAATCTTTTCTATAGTCCGTTTAAAAGTATTTTTCCCGCGAATACTCTCGTGGGAGGCCGCATTCGCACCGTCAAGACTGATGGCCATAAATTCCACATTATATTTTTTCAATCGCTCTGCCATTTCTGGCGTAATCAAAAGTCCGTTGCTAAATATGGAAAATCTGAGGTCATTTTTCACAATTTCATCGATAAGAATAAAAATATCATTTCTTTTGAAGGGTTCTCCCCCCGTCAAAATAACATCGGTCGCGCCAGATTTGCTAATTTCATTAATCAAGGAGAGCATATTCTCCGTTGATAATTCATTGCTTCTGGCATAACCCGATTCGTTGTAGCAATGAATACATGTCAAGTTACATGAATTAGTCAATTCAATATATACAGTATCCAATGAGTTCGTTTTTTTGATGATTATCTCTTCGGAGGGAATAGGAAGCGGGCACGCTTTTACTATCCCGATGTGACTTAAATTAGAGAACGTCTCGATAACGGCGCGTTCAATTTCCGAACGGTCACTGCCTAAAAAAGCTCTCTCCACCTCATTAATAATATCTGACGTTCTCTTTCGCCCATCGAATAATGACAATAAGTAGCGCGTAGACTCGTTAATGATCACATCACCATCAATATCATATTCAATGGATGAAACCAGTCTGTAATCCCCCTCTTCATTGGCTTTGAGTATTATTTTATTATTGATATATGGATAGCAGGCTAACATCTAAGATCCCTCTTGGCATATTATCAATTCACCACATTATCATCTTGCTAAGATAATAAAATAAAGGGCAGAAAACCAATAAAATGCGCTTCCATGCCCTTGTGCTAATACTGATTATTTCTGACGTAAAGAACAAGAAGCGACTCGCAGAGAGCAAGAGCTATTTAATGTACTTTTACTGACAACAGAAACTTGGGGGTTGAATTTCATAACATAATCTCCTTTTAAATTACCAAGTTAATAATCATTTATTAGGATGCCTGAAAAACATCCTAATTCACGGTACAGCAAGCCAAAATAACCTTCAAGAATTATTTAAAAACAATTTTTGAATAATAAAATCTTATAAAACTAGAAATATTATTCATTTCCTATATTTGAAGTGGAGATTATTTCCCTCTCGTTATTATATCAATATAATAACGACGAAAAAACTCTGGCGTTAATGAAGGATTCATTAATATGAACGTAATCCATAGTAAATAGAATCTATTTCTATACGTCGCAAATGAGAAAACATCGACGATCATTCCCAGTAATGAGGCGTATTTAATTGCATCCGCAGATGAGGGGCAACATCGAAAGGCTAATGGCCGCGGCAACGAGCACGGAGATAATCATGCACACCGTCGATTTCCGTTTAGAACCGAGGCAAGACGAGGCTGCGCCGACATCCGAGCGGAAACAGGCGGGACCATCGGCAACAAGCGCCAGAAACGAAAAAAGGACCCGAAGGTCCTTTCTTTCACTGCGTCACAGAGGCTGACGCGCTCTGCAACACAAAATTTGGAGCGGGAAACGAGACTCGAACTCGCGACCCCGACCTTGGCAAGGTCGTGCTCTACCAACTGAGCTATTCCCGCGTCACGACCGACTTTCACTGGCGATAAACTGTGAAGTCGCTCGATAAATAAAACTCTCAATCTGTTGATTAATCAGCGTTTTATCTATGTCTTCCGAAGAAGTGGGCGCATTATGTCGCTCTTTGCGGATGATGGCAAGCCCTTTTTTAGCAGAACGGACAGGAAACGGTTTATCTGCTCATTAGAGCATCAAATAGCGCCTTTTCGCCGTCATTCCAGGCGGCTAAGCGGCAGTGCATCCAGACTGTATGAGGGCATATCGAGGCCGCATCCTATTATCTCGTTCCTTCCCTTTGACGCCCAAGCGCTCACTCAGCGGATCGCGGCACAGCCTGACTCATACAGAATTCAAAGATCTAGGAAATAGACGAAGAGAATCGGTTGCTTGCAACCCAATCGCAACATTTAGCCTCAAATGACGCTAGTCAGGCTTTTTGCCTCTCAGTAGACTGACTTTCGCACAGCGCGAATAAACATCCAGCGACCGTGGTGCATCACGCTTGGGCGCCGAGTACGCTTCCGGCCATCGCTTTCCTTCCCGCAAAAGCGACGCACTGCGGAACAAAGCCTATAGCCGCAGCCATTATTGGATCGATGAGGAATCTCTGACATGACGAACGTATCTGCCGCCGGAACCACGCCGGTAAAAGAAGATGAACATACGCTATATCGAAAAATTGTCTGGAAGCTTATCCCCTTTCTTTGTTTCTGCTATCTGGCCGCCTATCTGGACCGAATCAACATTGGATTCGCCAAGCTGCAGATGGTGCAGGATTTACACTTTAGCGAAACCGCTTTCGGACTGGGCGCCGGACTGTTTTTTGTCGGTTACATCCTGTTTGAAGTTCCCAGCAACCTGATGCTGGAAAAGATCGGCGCGAAAGTTTGGATTGCCCGCATCATGATCTCATGGGGGGTATTGTCGACCTGCACACTGCTGGTGACGACGCCAGCGCAGTTTTACCTGCTGCGTTTTCTGCTCGGGGCCGCCGAAGCCGGCTTTCTGCCGGGCGTTCTTTATTATCTCACCCAATGGTTTCCCTCCCACCGGCGTGGGCGCGTCATCGCTCTGTTTATGATCGGGCTACCTCTGTCGAGCATTGTCGGCGGACCGCTCTCCGGTTGGATCATGATTCATTTCGATCAGCTCCATGGTCTGCGTGGCTGGCAATGGCTATTTTTGCTGGAAGGCCTGCCCAGTGTGTTGCTGGGTGTTCTGACGCTATGGGTCTTACCTAACAACTTTCGACAGGCCAACTGGCTCAATCAGCAGGAGAAGGCGCAGGTCGCCCTGGCGTTAAAACAGGATGAGGCAGAGAGCCGCCACTCCCCTCGCCGCTTCCGGGAAGGCTTTTTCAATCTGAAAGTGTGGATGCTGGGCGGTATCGATTTTTCCATTTTGCTAAGCGCCTACGCGCTGGGATTCTGGATGCCGACGCTCATCCGACAAGCCGGGGTGGCCGATCCTTTCCATATCGGACTGTTGACCGCGCTTCCCAGCCTGGCGGCCCTGTTGGGGATGCTCGCGATCGGCGCCAGTTCGGATCGCCGCCGTGAACGCCGCTGGCATATCATCATCCCTTTTCTCATCGGCGCCGCCGCCATGGCGGGCAGTACATTCTTCACCGACAGCGTCGTCGCCACGGTGCTGCTCTTTGCCATCGCTCAGGCCACCATCATCGGCGCGGTGCCGGTCTTTTTCAGCCTGCCTGCCACCTTTCTTACAGGCACCGCCGCCGCAACGGGTTTTGCCCTCGCCTGTTCGCTGGCCAACATTGCCGGTTTGGTAAGTAACTCACTGATGGGATTTGCGCTGGATCTCACCGGAAGCAGCGCGGGCGCGCTGTGGTTTTTCGCCGCTTGCCTGCTGGCAAGCTCTTTACTGGTGGTTGCCCTACCCGCCAAAATCGTTAACCGATAACGATGCTGACAAAAAAGGCCGCATCAGGCGGCCTCTTTCCTACGGAAATCTCAGGGCACATCAGGCTATCGTTATCGTCTTCTCCAAACCGGCGCACGGGGTCGGTGGATACGAACATACGACATCGTCACTGCTCTACGCATCAGCGCTTGCGGTGCCCGGCAAACGAATAGGCACAGAAAACACTGGACTCGACCTTAACCTGCGACGGCCATAGACCGCCGCAGCCATCGCCCTGTGCGTCAGGCTAACTTATACGAGTTGGCGCCAGTGCCGGCCAGGTTGCCGCCGTCGACAATCAGATACTCCTGACGGATCGGTTTCCCTTCAAGGAAGTTTTGCAAAATTTCCAGCGTCCCTGCCGCATAACGCGCCTGCGCAGACAATGAGGTACCTGAGATATGCGGCGTCATCCCTTGATGTGGCATACGTCGCCACGGATGGTCGACCGGCGCCGGTTGCGGATACCAGACGTCGCCGCCATAGCCTGCCAGCTGGCCAGACTCCAACGCGCGCGCAATCGCATCGCGGTCGCAAAGCGCGCCACGAGCCGTGTTGATCAGATAGGCGCCGCGTTTGAACAGAGACAGGAAAGCTTCGTTGACGAATCCCTCCGTCGAGGGATACAGCGGGGTTTGCAGGTTTACCACATCACAGACCTTGACCAGCGATTCCGGAGTTTCGTGGTAGGTCAAGCCCAGCTCCTGCTCGACTTCGCTCGACAGACGGTGAGGGTCATAGTAGTGCAACTGCATATCAAACGGTTTCAGACGTCGCAACGCCGCCAGACCAATACGCCCTGCGCCTAACGTCCCGAAGTGCATCCCCTCGACGTCGTAACTGCGCGATACGCAGTCCGCGATATTCCAACCGCCGTTGTTGGCGATTTGGTGCGATGGCAGATAGTTTCGGACCAGGGCCAGAACGGTCATCACCACATGCTCCGCCACACTGATGGAGTTCGAGAAAGTCACCTCGGCGACGGTAATACCGCGTTCGGCGGCGGCTTTCAGATCGACATGGTCGGAACCGATGCCCGCCGTCAACGCCAGCTTAAGCTTCTTCGCTTTGGCAATACGTTCAGCCGTCAGGTAAGCGGGCCAGAACGGCTGGGAAATGACAACGTCAGCATCCGGCAAATGACGATCGAAAACGGAGTCAGCGCCTTCCTTATCGCTGGTCACAATCAGCTCATGCCCCTGACTTTCCAGATATCGACGAAGCCCCAGCTCTCCGGAAACGCTGCCGACCAGTTCGCCGGGAGTGAAGCCTAGCTCACCCGATGGCGTGGGCGCCGTCTGGCCATTAGGATAGGTCAAAATTTCTGGGATATCGTCGCGGGCATAGACAGGGGGAAAACCGGTTACAGGATCGGGATACAATACGCACAAAATCTTGGACATAGTTATCTCCTTAAACCTAAGCAAGTTAATTATATAGCCTTGATCTTCAAGCTATAATTTTTGTGACGAGGTCCAGTCTGTGCGCTTAAGAATCACGCGTCCAATTGTTTGAAGATATCTATAAATAGCTCTCACCTATCGACCTGCTCGGTAGATAGGTTGCTCGATTTTTCCTTGGAGATCGAACTGCGTCGTCATTCCCCACACCGCGTCTAACAGTGCAGGCTGATTATCCTTGCGTAGCCGCAGCAGACTCATTTCAGGCAACACCGGGGACTCAATGGGATGGGCGACAATACCGTTGGCGATCAGATATTCAGGGATCGCGCTGATGGGAGCAATGCTGCAGGCTTGTCCACTACTCACCATTTCATATAACACGCTCAGCGCGTTGGTTTCGATAATCACTTGAGGCGTCACCCCTGCCTCGCGAAAAGCCTCTTCGATGACCCGCCGGTTTTGCATCTCGTGATTAAACAAACATAGCGGCAACTCACCCACATGGCGCCAACTGAAAGCCTCTCCAGCCGGTGGAACGACTTCGTTGTTGGACAGTAGAAAAAACCGCTCGGCGTAAAGAGACAAAGACTCGTAAATCTCTCCGGCGCTGACATCGGAATACGCGATACCCAAATGCAGATCCTGATTTTTCAACCGATTCAGAATATCGCGCGTACTCAGGGAAAAGACTTTCAAATTCAGCCGGGGAATGACGCGGCGATACTCCTTAATCAGCGTAGAAACCGCTCTCATCGCGGAGGGTACGGCGCCGATGACCAAATTCCCCCCGGCCACGGCTTGCGCCAGAGCGGCCTCCTGCTTCAAACCGTCCAGGGAGGACAGCGTTTTCCTCGCCCAGTCCAGCACGCGCTCCCCTTCCGGCGTAAAACCCTGAAAACGCCGTTCGCGCCGAATAATGGTAATGCCCAACTCGCGTTCCATTTGCTGAAGGGCAACGGACAGAGAGGGTTGCGAGACCCAGCAGCTCTCCGCGGCCTGTGCAAAGTGCCGATGTTCAGCCAATGCCACCAGATAATGAAGTTGTCGCAGAAACAAGGTTAACTCCTTTTAGACTAGTGCCTTTCCATAGAAAAAAAGCTTGAGATCAATGAAAACTCTGTACGCCGACATGCTCCTTTAGCGATTTCATCCAATATCATCGCTAACACTTCACCGCGTCCATCTTTCCTGTATTGATAAGCAAACAAAAAACTCAGCACTGCGCGCCTGTCGGCAACGCGCTTGCCGCCTTGGTTCATCCACCGTGGATCTCTCTTCATCTACGCCGCGGTTTTCTTCCTTTCTCGCGACAAACATAGTCCAGGTTGAAGAAATAGCAGGACAGACCAGCCAAATTGTACAATATACCGGCAGTCAGGAGCTAATCAGCACAGGGATTGAGCAGATAGCGCCTTCGGGATAAGACGGTTTCGCTTCATCGCTAAGCACATGCGGTATTCGCAGAAGGGAGGCGTGCTACGAAAAGCGTCGATAAAAGGATAAGGAGAAAAGGTGGGAGTGCTGACAGGAAAAATAGATAGTTTGAATGAGATGACGCGGACTAACTGAAAGGGAACATACGGTGTAGCAAGATAAGAGCAGGAGGAAAATTACGAGGCCAGTAAAAATAGTTGCCGTTTGAAGAACGATGCAGGGTATTCTTATCTGACCACGGAAAGAAAACAATCAAATACACGACGTCATTTTGTGTGTGACTCACCGATACTTGTTTAGCAAATACCTTTTTATTGATGCAGCATTTTTATATTTGAAATAATGGGGTTCACCGTTAAACTCCCCTTCTTCACCATATGATATAGGATCCCTTGAGATTTTTTCATTGTTCACCATTCCATCATTGTGGATAGAATACCCATAAATTTGATATGACGTTCCAGAAATTCTTTCTGGCCGATGTATAACATGCCATGAAACCAAGACAACGACATTTTTTACCCCATTCAACGTAATAAAAAATACCGTTTCGATATTTGGCAAACCACCATTGACATCATAACCGTCTATTTTAATGGCACGATCTTTATTTTCGAAGTAAAGGCCAAGAGGCTGGTTAACATCGTTTTCTTTTTTTATAAATACACGACTATCCTGAGATATTTCAAAAGGCCCTTGCACGAAATTTGATTCAGTGCCTGCATAACATTTAAATGCAAAAACCATCATTAAAACTGTTAATGTTTTTAACACGATTCGAGTCTCATCCTAATTAAAATAATAGTTAGTTAATTCTCTCCAGCACTCTGGAAGGTATTTGTTTATTATGATCCGCCATCTTCATTAATTTGACATACTGTCTATAGTTAGACATGGATTTTACTGTGCTTTTCATCTCCCAGAAAGAATCAGCCAGATTTAAATATACAGCCATCCGATTAGGATTTTTTCTTTTTACAACTTCAAAGTATTTGATGGATTCGTCATAATCCTTATTCTGCTGTAGGAAATAACCATAGTCATTATAAATTCGTTCATTATAAAACCTCTCACCACCAGACATAGTTAAATAGGGCTCGAGAGAGTTTATTGCCTGTTCAATTTTACCTGAGCGAAACAACGCAACAGCATTAACATAGTTTTCTTCCAAAAGTTTATCAAACAACGCATCGAACTCTTTACTGTGGTTATTGACAACAGCAAACTCACCCGAAAATTCAGTTCCTAAAGGACAAACATCCACAGTCCCTTCGAAGAAAATATTTATCTTATTTTCCAACAACTCAAAATAAGCAATATTTTTTTGAGTAGACGAATAACTCATTAGTCCAGAACGAAATGGCAGCAATGTTGCTGAATATTCATTTTTGTTTTTAGTGATCCCGATTTTAATTACACAGTCAGCTGGAGAGCTCGCCCCCAAGTCAGAACTTCCTCCATATAAAGTTGAAGTTAATCTAACATTCCCTCTCGAGGTTTTTTCGAGCCCTATCAATGTAAACTCATCTTTATAAATACTAATGTCGGCACACGCATACAATGGAAGGAAAAAACATAAAAGGCAGATAGTCAGTTTAAACATACTTTACGTTCTAACCTGTTTATCATATTACCTCTGTAATCTTAAACACCAAAAGAATAGCTCATAGATATTATACGGCCACATTGGGCCGCATAACTGTATGTGACTAAAATGACTTCATCATATTTTATGACATGACGAGTCATATTTATCTTTCATTAAGATACACGCCCATTGATTGACACCATCGGAGATTCTTACTTCCCCACTATCCTGCTCTATGTGCATTTTTTTAGGATTAACATCTTTGATCAGTTCGGCATCAACAGCGACGAACCAGACATATTTTCCATCACTAAACACATGTTCACTGACCGGGTTTATATTTTTTACAGCGGTATCGGCAGGGATAACAGGCTGTCTTTTGTCATAAACATAAAACCCATGCTTATCAGCGGACATAGTAAAAGAGAAACATTTGAATGTGGACACATCAGCATCGGGATGCTTTGAGCCTTCATAGTAAAGCGCTCCGTCAATATTCGCCCACCCATAACATGGGGGATAAGCGCTTGCGTTACGTTTGTAAGGTAAAACCACCGTCTTCCCAGCAACAAAATAATAGTTGTTTTTATCCTTAGCTTGATGAGTAGATAACGTCACAAATGATCCAGCATCTACGCCTTCTATTTTTTCACCAGTAATAGTTAAAACGACTTTTTTATCGGTAAAAAATGGGAAATCAAGGTCTTTGAAATGCTCAACATCCACGTTAAAATCTAAAAGATTACATTCTGCATAAGCTTTATTATTGGCGAATAAAAATTCGCCATCAAAAACCCTTGCCGCATCAGGATTAAAATCATTAGGTAATTTTGATGCATTACAATAATAATTTTCACCAGAAGAGGCGATGTTAATTCCTCCGTGATTGCGGTAAATAACTTTAAAGCTCTCAGGGTTTATATCAGGTAATACTTCTGGTGCAATATTCGCGGCTGGTTGAAAGACAATTTTATCCCCTATCAATTTATAAGGATATTTTACATTATCTTTTTCCATTGCCATACACTGCTGAGTAGCGAAGAAAACAACAAATACCGCAGATGCCTTTCTCATACAAGAACGTAAATTCAACTTATCTTCCTTTTTATTTGTCGTGCAGTTAATTTTTCAAGAGATGAATAACCCCTGAAACCAATTTCATTCTTTAATCATGACCGATGACTTAATTATACAAAATTATCAATCACGTACAATTACCTTTTTTACAGACCCACAATTCAGCTCCATGATAATCTATGCCTCGTCAAATAAATTTTAAAATCTAACCGAGAATATGGATCCCACGATTAATAGTATGATTTTGTTGATTAATAAATATTGGATGGTTATCCAGACTTTCATCGAAGAGTTAATAGCAACCATCTCTTTTTTGGGAAGGCTTCAGATACGAGGTTTGCACTCATGATACTGGCTTGGCTCACGCTTCAACCTGTTGTTGTTAGCCATTTTTGGTAAAATCGTCACCCGGGAAGAGTTCAATACCACTGTCAGAGACTTTGATTCGGAAAGCACCGTTGGAGTAAAGCGTAATGACTCACCCGTCATCTCGCCCGCTCGATAACATACGCCGCTCGCATAAAATCATATAGCGCTTGACCAGCAGGACAAAACCTCTGGCTTTTAACCAATGTGTTTTTATCTTGATTAACAAATATACCTTCAAGCCATTGCGGCGCTTCTCCTGCTGCTGTGAGTGGCAGACTCACCGCCAAGGAAATAGCCACATACTTGATGAATTTATTCATGATTAACTCCTTGTTTTAAAATTATTATTCACATCTAATTACCGACATCGTTAAATAGGGGGGGCACCAAGTCCGTTACCACGTAATGTGACTGGGTGTCTCTTTCTATAAGCGCTAACGCATCTTCGTCGCTGCGTATTTCATGCTCATCCGATCAGAGATGACTGGACTGGTTATAGGCCCGCACCACCCAATTACAATATTGCTGATGAGCGTTGTACCCGCGACTAAAAGAGAAGAGATTGGAAACAGTGTGTTACTACGATTTCAACTTGATGGGTACTATGAGATAAAATCCAACTCCTTATTTCAATCAGCATTTTTCTATTTCATGTTTAGTTTTGTGTGCTTTTATTTATATATTTTCTGCTTTTGGCATTTCAGGTACTGGCAGACTCAGAACGGGTTACTCGTCCAGCCATTAAGTATTGCGTTAATACCCGGTAAAACAACTATTCGGGCAGAACAGGTGAATAGGCCAGCGTAATAATACCAACCGCTAAAAATAAATAATCCGGAAGAGTCATTGGGATCGCTTCCGGATATTATTTCACTTCAATATATCTCTTGTTTCCATTAATATTAGACCAAGCATATTTTGACCGGACCCATCACCTCCATCAGCCCAATAATTATCATTATGAGTATGTTCCACTAGCAAAGCATCTCCAGTCGATAATAATATTCCTCTAGCCTCATCATTTTGTTTGAATTTTTCCAATACCGCAAAGCGCATAATATTATTCTTTACATCATCCCAATCCTTTCTTAAAGGAAGAGATCTATCTCGACCTAACTTTGCAGCATCCATTGGAGAAAGAAGATTACGTATCTTTTCCTTTGATACTTCGTCTTGAAATTTTTGAGATTGAAAATAATGTTCAACTGTAGGCCAAGTTATAGAGTCAATGATAAAATTACATTTGAAAAAATTAGAGAATATTCCAAAGGGTTCATTAACTCTGTAGAAGAAAATAGGATCACTCACTTATATAATCCTTGGACCTTTGGGTTTAATATCATCTACCGATTCCCCAGCAATAATTAAATTAAAGCATTGCATTATTTTCCTTGACATATCATCTAATAAATCACTTTTATGGTGGTAGTTTTCACAATCAATCCCTACAGATAACAAATAAATCTCAGATAATAATCTTTTAGGAACAAATTCATCATTTTTAAACACTCTTGTTATCTCTTCAGCAACCAATAAAAGATTATTAAATGCCTCTTCATTTATTTTACCTCCCATTTTCAATGGATAAATAAACTCACTACCACTTTCTTTAAGCAATTCTAATGCGTTAGATTTTTCCACATTCATTTCATAAGACCTTTTATGGCAGAATTAGGTATTTCTTTATATACTGTAACTTCTTGCGCCCATATAGACCTATGGTAAGGTAACCCTCCTGTTCCATTAACCCTAGGAGCTGTCTTCCATACTTCGGCATTTGGCGAACTGACTTTATTAAGATCTATTTCTATTATTCCATGTCCACTATCATAGGATCTAGCTATATCTAAATCCTTAGTTGTCGATATCCAAGGACTATTTTTGGCTGGCCCTCCAGCGGCATTAGAAGCCGCGGATAAAGGCTGGTTTGCAACATGTTCAGCAGCGCTCCAGTTACCATCCAATGCTTTTCCTTGTATAGATTCCCCATTAGCTAATCTTGCAGCGTCTTGCTCTGTCAAAGCACGATATACTATGTTGCTCTGACCTTCCTTTGGCGTAAGTCCCAGCGGATCCACCCACTCCAGCGGATTATGCACATAACCCTGCGGCCTCAGCCCACCCGCCAATCCTATCGGGTCCGGCGAGATATACTGCCCGCTGTCCGCATCATAGTAACGATGCCGGTTGTAGTAAAGCCCCGTTTCCGCGTCGTAGATTTGGCCCTGGTAACGCAGCTCGCAGTACACTTCTTCGTTCGCCGCGTCGCCCAGATAACGCTTCCGACCCACCGGCAACCGGTCTTCACGGTGTCCGTTCCACAGCCCCTGCTCACCCCGCCAGTGAACTTCTCCCGTTTCGCTGCACAGCTCCCGCGCCGTGCCCGCTAAATCTGTCACCACGTAGTGCAGTCGGGTCTCTTCTCCCTTGCGTTCGACCTGCGCCAGCGGTCGGAAGCTGCCAGGCTCATACACCCACTGCACTTCCCGCGCCGGGGTGCCGTCGGCATAGTATTGCACCTGCCCC